>CAVRWV010000020.1:0-157076 GCA_963724985.1 Terriglobia bacterium
TTGCAGCCGACTACTATCTCGGCATAGGAGAAAAGGATAAAGCGCTCACTGAATACGCTTCCCTCTATCAGAAGTATCCGAAAGATGTCGAAGCCAAGAAATCGTATATCGATCTCCTTCTTCAGACTAACCAGATCGACCAGGCTAAGCGGCTGAATGATGAAATCTTAAAACTAAACTCAAAAGATCCAACTGCGAACACGCTCGCCGCCGATATCGATTTGCGCACCGGCAAAACCGACGACGCCATCACTACACTGCAATCGTTGTTGAAGCGTGATCCCGACAATGCTCGGGCTCATTATTTATTAGGAATCGCATTCGACCATTCCGGCAATGCCGACAATGCGGAAAAAGAATGGCACGAAGCAGCGCGCTTGCGACCGGACATGGTCGCTGCGCACGAGGCCATGGCGAAGCTTGCTATCCGGACTGGAAATGTTGAGCTATTGGCCGGTGCCGCTGAACAACTGATCAAACTTCAACCCTCATTACCTGACGGCTATTTGTTTCGAGCGAGCGCAGAAAGCGCTCGGCAACAGCCAGATAGAGCCGAAGTGGATATCGCAACTGCTATTCGTGTGGCGCCGCAGTCGAGCTCGGGCTACCTGGGGCTTGCGAAGGTCAGGTTCTCCCAGCGAAAGCTTGATCAGGCTGTCGCCAATTTTCAATTGGCTCTTGATCGCGACCCGGACTCTGCGGAAGCTCTTGCTGGACTCGCGCAAACCTACGTGGCTCTGAAGCAGCCCGTCAAAGCGATCGCAGCAGTGAACGCACAGATCGCAAAAGATCCGGGCAATAGCGGCTTTTATTACATTCTCGGTAACCTTCAGCTCGGCAATCACGAACTCAGTGCCGCGAATGTGTCCTTCCAGAAGGCAATCGAGCTCAACAATGGAAACCTCCCTGCCTTGTTTCAGTTAGGGCGGCTCGATATGGCGCAGGGAGACTTAGACAAGGCCGCCCAGCAATGGACCACGTGGATGGCGAAAGATCCTCGTAATCCGAACCCTGCATGGTTGCTGGGTCGACTCGAGGACTCTAGAAATAATTGGCTGGGGGCACAGCAGTATTACCAAAAGGCTCTTGAAGCGAAGCCTGATTTTCCTCCCGCCGCCAACGACCTTGCTTATTCCTTGTTGATCCACGGTGGCAATGCCGACGTCGCTTTGTCATTAGCCCAGGCTGCCCGGCGAGGTCTGCCCGACAATCCGAACTCGGCCGACACCCTTGCGCTCGCTTATATTCAGAAGAAAGTCTACGGATCAGCCATCGATCTCCTGCAGGATGCGATAGAAAAATCTCCCCCGAATGCGACTTTCGAATATCACCTCGGACTGGCGTATCAGCAGAACGGAAATTCCCTTGAGGCAAAGAAACATCTGACCAAGGCTTTGGCAGTCGATCCGAAATTCTCTCAGGCAGCTTCGGCAAAGGAGGCCCTGAGACAGTTAGGACAGAGTTAAAGAAACTTGAGGTCGAGTACGCAACATCTGCAAGAGATCGAAAATAGCGGAGGAATACTTTGAGAATCGCCGTCGTAGGTTCTGGTTATGTGGGACTGGTAGCCGCGGCCTGTTTTGCCGAAATCGGCCACGAAGTCATTTCTATCGACAATGACGCCCAGAAGATTTCCCGGTTACAACTGGGCGAAGTTCCTATTCATGAGGAATATCTTCCTGAACTCCTTGAGCGTCACTCCGGCAAGAGACTCAGCTTCTCTACCGATCTCCCGGGAGCCGTGCGTCAGAGCTCCGCTATTTTCATCGCCGTCGGTACTCCCTCCACCGAAGAGGGCGATGCGGATCTCTCCTACGTCGAATCTGTGTCGCGAGCCGTTGCCGCTGCGATTGATGACTATAAGATCGTCGTCGAAAAGAGTACTGTACCAGTATTTACGAGCCATTGGATTCGCAAAGTAATGCTGCTCGATGGCGCGCCTGCCGATATGTTCGATGTGGCTTCCAACCCGGAGTTCCTCCGTGAGGGCTCGGCTGTCGTCGATTTCCTATATCCCGACCGAATCGTGACCGGCGCCGACACCAGTCGCTGCTCCGATTTACTGGGTGAGATCTACCGGCCGCTTACTGACGGCTCGTATTACAAACGAACGGATCGCGCAGTCATACCTGCTCCCGCGAATTGGTCGGGCCTTGCGCGACTGATCGGTACCAGCACGAAAAGTGCGGAGATCATCAAACACGCCTCAAATGCGTTCCTTGCCACAAAAATTTCTTTCATCAACGCTGTCTCCAACATTTGCGAGGCGGTGGGCGCCGACGTGAAGGAGGTCTGCGAAGGTATTGGCTCGGACTCGCGTATTGGAAGCCGATTCCTAAATCCAGGGATTGGGTATGGCGGCTCCTGTTTCCCCAAAGATCTGAAAGCGTTCCGACACGTCGCCCGCGAAAATGGATACGAGTTCAATCTGCTATCAGCCGTTATCGCGATTAACGAAGAACAGCGCTCTCGTTTTCTCCGTAAGGTTCGTACCGCGCTCTGGACCCTCAAGGGCAAGAAACTCGCTGTGCTTGGTTTGGCGTTCAAGGGGGGCACGGATGACATCCGAGAATCTCCTGCGATTGAAATCGTGAAAAGCTTACTGAAGGAAGGTTGCGAGATCCAAGCCTACGATCCTGCTGCGTCTGAACGCGCTGGAGAAGTGCTTTCGTCCCGCTGTGTTTCTTATCACGAATCTCCCTACAGTGCGGCAAGAACCGCCGACGCTTTGCTGATCCTGACTGATTGGAAAGAATTCGCTGATCTTGATCTCGAGGCTCTACGTTCGGCACTCTCGTATCCCATCATTATCGACGGTCGTAATCTCTATCAACCATCCGTGATGGCAGCTCATGGCTTCCTTTACTACAGCGTGGGGCGTCCCGACGCTCAACCCAAACAGCGGATTGAAAAATCCATGAAGATGGTCGCGGCGTCATCAGGAAAAGCGGTCTAGAGGACTGTTAGCAACGGCAATCGTCTGATTCCTCGTCTTAACTGGGGTTGGCGACGAGAAAGCAAAAGAACGTCCAGTAGCGCGCCAGAGAGCGCCTTCATCGAATCGCCGGCCAGTTTTGGTCCGCAATTGCGAAGAAGTGCTGCATTTGGGTGTTCCAGTAGTAGCGACTAAATGGCTTCCAGATCAGATGGCAGCTGTTTCGAGTGCGAACTTGGCAGTCCAGCCTCGCGGATCTTATATAGCAGCGCTCGGTAGCTGATTCCCAACCCACGCGCTGCCTTCTTCCGGTTCCAATTGTTCGCTTCCAGAACACGGACAATTAGTTTGCGCTCGAGCTCGCGCACTGCCTGCCGAGTAATCTTCTTCAGCGATATCGGACCTTCCATCGGAAGTTCGAGGTCGAGCGTATCCGCCCGCTTAGCCGCCATCTCCCCGAGGATTGCTTCTTCCGAACCCAGGATCACATAGCGCCGCATCAAGTTCTCTAGTTCGCGGATATTTCCCGGCCAGTGATAGCGCTGCATCCGCTGCAACATTGGAGACGACAGCATAGGCGCATGGCAGTTGTACTTGTCGTTGTAAATATCGAGGAAGTATTCAACCAGCAGCGGAATATCCATCGCCCGCTCTCGAAGCGGCGGAACGTGGACGTTCACAACATTGATTCGATAGAAGAGATCCTGTCGGAACCGGCCGCTCTCGACCTCATTCTCCAGGACGCGGTTCGTGGCACAAACCACCCGCGCTTCGACTTTTTTGTCGTCCTGGGCGCCGATTCGGCAGAACTGGCCATCCTGCAGGAGTTGTAGGAGCTTCGACTGCAGCGCCATCTCCATTTCGGAGATTTCGTCGAGGAATAGCGTCCCGCGGTGCGCCATTTCGACTCGCCCGGGTTTTGATCCCAAAGCACCGGTGAATGCGCCCTTCTCGTATCCGAAGAGTTCACTCTCCAACAGGGTGCCAGGAATCGCCGGGCAGTTCACTTTAACGAAAGGTCCCGACTCCCATGGCGACAGCCGATGGATCAGTCGAGCGATAATGTCTTTTCCGGTACCGCTCTCGCCTTGGATCAATACCGGGACGTTGGCAACGGCAATCTTCTCGATTCTGCCGCGAATCGACATCATCCGGTGTGAGTGGCCAAATATCACCGCTTCTGGCGGCATCGCACCATTACTTCGAAGAAAACTGGAGTTTGTCGCGGGGCTGGCTGCCATTGCACGTCCTATGGGAGAGTCCACTGATTCACTTGTGAGTACCTTTTGCACCTTATCAGCCATTCCTCAAACCGACGAGTGATCGCCGCCCTTGTTTGAAACTGGCTTCAGAATCAGTAAGAAAGCTTTGCTTTTCAGCTGGTTCTGCAGCCGCCAGCCGTCTCGAACTCGTTCATGAACATGAACGAAAGTAACCACCATATGTGAAAACACTTTCACACTTGAGAAAAACTTGTTCACTTTGTCGGGTCAAACTTCAGAAGAACTACGCTTGGATAGGACGGGTGAACCGCAGTCCCAGGAGATGGTACTTTTCCCCGTGCGTAATTCGAACCAATTTAGCTTTAAGGCTTCGTACCGACTGATTTGAAAACGCATCGGCTGGGAGGGGTGCAACTGGTATTTCGAGAGAAAGGCCTGCGGATTTTGGCAGGCTCCGGCGCGTAGCTAGAAGTATTCCGCCAGCGCTTATATTAAGAGCCGTCGCAAACTCAAGAAACTCCTTCCCGTTTTCGTCGACACCTCTGACGAAGACAGGAATGGAGAGCGGGAGCCGCTGGTGCTTTCTACGTTCGGCGGCCTTTTTTGCAGCTGTAGACATTGTTCCTGCCTCACCCGCGCACACTGATGGCCAAACTGCCCGGGCCGGATTACCACAGCACAATACCTAAGTAACTTTTACGGTGTCTTACGTTTACGCAGATCTCTTTTGGATCGCAACAACAAACGGCGAGTCGAACCTGTCTGGTAACTTAAGCAATCTTTTGCGGTGTATGGGAACTTGTTTGCAATTCACCTTGACACACCTACTCACCTTTCATAACATTCACTTGCAAGCGAATCTCCAGCACGGATTTTGCATCCTCCCCCCGTCCGAAAATGTATCTTGGCATGTCTAAGTCATCCGCCACCGCGCCTGCTCGTGCTGAAGGAGAGATTCCTTCATCCGTACCGTCGTCTGAGTTACTTCACGATTCCGACCTGTCTCTTCTTGATCCTCCTGCTGATCTGAAAGCTGCTTATATCGAGTTGCGATCCCAGTACCAGCGGTGTGCTGCAGCTCTGGCTACCGCGGCTCATGACTTGCGCACGCCCTTGGCGGTCATCTCCGGCTATGTTGAACTGCTGGTAACTGGAAAGCTAGGCAATCTCAGCGAAAAACAGCAGCGCGTCATGGAAGACATGCACGTAAGCAGCAATCGGCTGCAGCGGTTGGTAAACGATTTCCTGACGTTCTCATCCTTGGAGACTGGGGCGGTTAACCTTCGCAATCAGGAACCGCAAGACATGAACGGCTGTCTTCAGGAATTGAGCGGATTCTGGTTGCCTCGTTTCCAGGATAAAGGCGTCGCATTTTACTTCCTCTCCAATCCAAACTTGGAGGCGTTTCCTTTTGATTATGATCGCGTTCAAAGGGTCGTCTCGAACCTTCTGGAAAATGCGCTGAAGTTCACACCAACCGGTGGAACCGTTTGGCTTCATGCCGAGCCTCAACTTTGGGAACGACGCAATTCTCACAAGCCTGATGATGGCGTCCAGGAACGCCGAAAGCGCAATCTGCTCGTGCCCAACGCAGTTCGAGTCAGCGTCTCCGATACCGGGCCGGGAATCGCACCGGAATATCATCAGGAGATTTTCGGGGATTTCTTCCAGGTGCCTGACGGCCGCAATAGCGATGAAGGCATGGGCCTTGGGCTTGCCATTGCGAAGCGCCTGGTTCAGGCTCACGGCGGCAAGATCTGGGTCGAGAGCGAACCCAACTGCGGCTGCAAGTTTTCCTTCCTTCTTCCCTTAAAGAAAGTCCAGTGAGAGCGAAAGAGGTCATGGCTAAGTCTGCTTTTATCCTCGTCGTTGATGACGAACCGACGATGTCCCGGTACCTGCGAACGCTACTGGAAGTGGAGGGATATCGCGTCGAAACTGTGAGCAATGGCCAGGAAGCCGTTGATCGACTCGCTCATGCGCCCACACCGGAATTGGTTCTTCTCGATGTATTAATGCCGGTGATGGACGGCTTGCAGACTTTGGAGCACATTCGCAACGTTCATCCACAACTTAAAGTAATCATGCTTTCCTGTGTCAGCGACACGCGAAAAGTCGTGCAGGCGATTCGCATGGGCGCTCAGGATTACCTCACCAAGCCGTTCCAGAAAGCGGATCTGGAAGCAGTAATCGAGCAATGCATCGGCGATCGCAAGGAACATGCTGTCAATCACGCTCATGGCGAGATCGAAGATCTGGGTGACGATGTATTCTTTGTCGCTGCCAGTCCGGTCATGCGCAAGATCCGATCCCAGGCAAAACTGGTTGCGAACGTCGACATTCCTGTTCTGTTGCTTGGCGAAAGTGGGACCGGCAAGGAAGTGATGGCGCGACTGGTCCATCGATATTCGCCACGCGCCCACCGGACGTTCTTGAAAGTAAACTGCGCCGCCGTTCCGGCTGACCTCCTCGAGAGCGAGTTATTCGGTTATGAACCGGGTGCATTTACAGGAGCCACGCACTCCAAGCCTGGCAAGTTTGAGCTT
Organism: Terriglobia bacterium; assembly: GCA_963724985.1. GTDB lineage: Bacteria > Acidobacteriota > Terriglobia > Terriglobales > Acidobacteriaceae > JAJPJE01. The sequence goes on from CAVRWV010000020.1 coordinate 6,705, forward strand.
TGCAATAAAGGCACGATCCTCCTCGACGAAATCGGCGAAATGCCCCCACAGCTGCAGGCGAAACTTCTTCACGTTTTACAGGATCAGCAGTTCTCTCGACTGGGCAGCCGCAACGTGATCAAAGTGGATGTGCGCATTCTCGCGGCCACTAACATTGATATCCCGGTTGCAATCGCGGAAAAGAAGCTACGCGAAGATCTCTACTACCGCTTGAATGGATTCTCGATCACGTTGCCTCCTCTGCGCGAACGCCGCGAAGAGATCGGCCTGCTGCTGAAGCACTTCACCTCGCAGGTTGCAGATCGCTACGGCCGCACTCCCCCGGTTATCAGTCCACGCTTGCTGGAAGCTTGTGAACGCTACGATTGGCCGGGCAATCTGCGTGAGCTTGGGAATTTCGTGAAACGCCACCTTATCTTGGGCGATGAAGAACTGGCAATCGAAGAACTGCAGGCTGGTTCGAGCTCGGCCGAAAAATCTCAACCGACCGCAGCAAGATCAGACTCTCCGGGCGACCTCAAGTCCATCGTACGCGGTGTGAAGGACGAGGCCGAGATCATCGCAATCACGCGCGCGTTGGAGCAAACCAACTGGAATCGAAAAAAAGCGGCGGGCGTTCTCAAAATCAGCTACAAAGCGCTACTCTACAAAATCCGGCAATACGAAATTCAGCGCGCAGGAAACACGACTACCGTTAGTTGATTTTCGTGCTGCTGAACGTTATCTGGGAGTCTTGCGAGTTTTACGAACTGCGGTGAACAGTGCGGGTATCTTCGCGATGTCGGCGGAATTTGACTCCCATGGCGCCGACAACTATCAGCAACATTGCGAACGAACTCGGCTCGGGAACCGTACTTACCTCATTCCATCCAAAAGTTTGATCAAACAAAAAGCCGCCTACCTGTTGGTAGGGCGGAGGATTGAAACCATCTATGCAGGCACTACTTTTACAAGACCAAATATCCATGAATGGATCCATCGGAGAAAAGTTTATGTCTATCTCATCTCCGTACAGGTCATACACCGGAATGTAGTAGCCGTCTTTGGCCGAGCTATTGGCTTGCAGTAGGGGACCGAGGAATCCGTTGGCGCTCGCCCACAACGTTCCAGGGACGACGTAACTATCGATGATGTTGTTCGTTTCAACCCACTCGAAGCTCGCGGCAATCGTTTCAGTGCAGTTGGATAAGCATGGCTGGGTCGCGACGAAAGTTGAGGTCATCTCAACACTGTAGACGTTGTCCGCCCAGGCGATCGCCGAACCAAGAATCAGAAGAGCAGTGATGATACGGAGCGCACGCATACCGTTTCTCCTCACGGAGCCATACGCTGCACTTTCCTTACCACGCAAGTCATTGAAAATGGTGAGTACTGGCCTGGCAAATTGCAAATTTCTGCACTAAGGTCTGTACCGAAATGGACACTTCGCGCAACTGCTTCAGTGGGCTTTTTCATGCGATGGCCAAAGAGCGGTTAGCAAACCGACGACTGTGCCAACTGAACGTTACTGAGCCAAGCTCAAAAACGGGAATGGCGCGCAGAAACGTTGAGGGTTACCGTAATCGCCTTGGTTGAATTCTGAGCACCAGTTTCGGAAACGACAATGTGTCCTGTGTATGTACCCGCGGCCAGTGACCCTGTTCTGGCCGTGCGTAGGAGAGTTGAAGGTGCATCTCCGCTGCCCGGTGAGAGAGCCAATGAAACTTCAATCCTGCTCCGGTAAAGCTGCACATAGGAAGGTATTATGCCAAACGAATCCACTACACCGGCATACTCTCCTCTGGCTGTGAACCCCTAGAAGTTTTGCGAATGCTGAGATCCTCTCACTGTCCCGCTACAACCGGCCCGGATGTCTGCATCTCGACCCTCTTCTCAACGTGATCCTTGATCCAGTGCGGATCCCACCATTCCTTCGGATCAATCTGCACTCCGTCCAACTGCATGCTGAAGTGTATGTGATCTCCGCCGGCCATGCCGGTCATGCCGCTGAGACCCATCACCTGGCCGCGCTTCACCATGTCGCCTTCATGCACATCGATGCGGCTCAGATGACCGTAAATGGTCTGCAGGCCGTACCCGTGGTCCACCACGATACAATTTCCGTAGATACCAAGCGGCGCCGCCCAGACCACCTTGCCGTCGTTCGAAGCCTGCACACCCACGTGCTGCGTCACCGCCAGATCGTAGCCAAGGTGCACCTGCTGATCGATCTTCTTCCCCTGATAGATATAGTTCCGCGTGTCGGCGAATGTCGCCTCAGCTTTCGCGCCTGGCTGGCGCAGGAATGGCTCCGACCACAGGAATTTCTCAGCAGTCTTGAAACGCAGATCCGAAAGCGTCTTGTTGTTTGCTTTGCGCATCTCGTTGTTGATCTTTACAAAGCGCGCCACCGGATCGCCCGATCCCATGGGATCAAGTTCTCCGACCACTTTCTGTATGAACTTATCGTCCAGTTGCAAATCGTGAACTGTGTACTTGGGCTGCTCTTTCTTCGGGAACTGGTACGTCATCGGACTGGTTACCTGGCTCCCGCCGCCAAATGAGGCATACACCAGCGGCGCGGTTCCGGGCGGCGTGTTCCACGAGTACGCGAAGAGCGAGAACATGCCCGGCTTCCCACTAGGCATCGGCCACGCGCGGTAAGTCTGATCACCAACGCGTACTCCAGCCTGCTCATAGTTGCCGCTGATGTCGAACGCCACCAGATCCGCCATGCCCAGATACAGGTAGTGCTGGTCGGAATCGACACTTACCGTCGGCGGACGCGTCACCACCGTCACATCGCCTTCCCAGCTTCCCTGCTTACGCAGCCAGCCGCTGGACGTGGCTTCCACAATCAACTTGGCCTTGCCGTCCTTCAACTGCGGGACCGTGCTCGTGCCTACATTGAAATTCCACGTGTTGTCGGCAAGTTTGGACGTCTCCGGCAGTTGCCACACCTGATAACGAGTGCCGTTCTGTTCAACAAAGGCAGCGGCCTTGCGCACGCCGTCTTGAGATTGCACCTGAACGCTTATGGGAGTACTTTGTCCGACGGCCGTTACTGTCGACGTCAATGACACAACCGGTTTTGGGGATCGGGCCGCTCGAAAAACAGTTACACAAAGAAGAAAAGCGATAACGAGGAGAAGAAAGATTTTGCGCACGAATTCAGCATAGCGCGTAACCAGCATTCTGCAGATTGGTAGTTCTACGAAGGCCGTGCCTAATCGGATGCCCTGAGTTTCTAAAGGAAATTACTTACTTATTGGGCGGCCCAGAATTCACCGGTATCTCTCCCGTCAAGGATTCAAGAAAGGCGATCAAATCCGCACGCTCTTGTGCGGTCAGAAAATTCAGCGGGTGCATTTCTCGATCCAGATTTGGATTCGAATTGCCGCCACCAACGTAATAGTCCATAGCCTGCTTCAGTGTCTGGCGGCTGCCGTCATGAAAGTACGGTGCCGTGATCGCAACATTGCGCAGCGACGGTGTCTTGAACGATCCCATATCTTCAGGACGCCCGGTCTCTTTGAACCTGCCGACATCGTTCACTTTTTCGTCCGTCACACCTACACCGATGTTATGAAACTTGTTGTCTGTGAACAGCGCATAGTTCTCGCCCACCGTATGGCAAACCGCACAATTTCCTTTCTTTGCGTCGCGAAAAACCTCGAACCCGCGCTTGACGGACTCGCTAACAGCCTTCTCGTCATGACCGTAATACCAGCGATCGAACGGCGAGTTCCCACTCACCAACGTTCGCTCGAAACTAGCGATGGCTTTCTCTACTTCCACGAACGTGATCTCGCCCGGTCCGAATGCCCGCGCGAACTCTGCGCGATATTCCAGGTTGGCGTTCAGCCTCTCCTCCACCCCTCGCGGGCTGTGTGCCATCTCCACTGGATTCTGCACGGGCCCCTCTGCCTGCTTTTCGAGCGATGCGGCCCGTCCATCCCAGAATTGGAGCGAGTAGTACACCGAATTCAGGACCGTAGGCGAGTTACGCGCACCAAACTTGTGTCCCACGCCAATCGAGACTGGCTTCGGATCGCCGAACGCCAGATCGGGGTTATGACAGGTCGCGCAAGAAACAGAATTGTCTACCGATAGGATTGGATCGTAGTAGAGGCGCCTGCCAAGGGCAATCGTTTCAGCCGTCGGAGGATTGTCATTTGGAACGAGGATCGGGGGCAGGCCGAGCGGAGTGTTCAACTTCACTTGGGCCCCGATTGGAACCGCCAGCCGCTGTTGCCCATGGCGCGCGTACAGGAGGAGCAGACCGCCAATAAACAGCGCAGCCCAAATTACCGATAGAATCCTTCGATTCATTCCGATGTGAACGTCTTCGAGAAAGTCGCTTCTAGTGTAAAGCGTCTTCGAATCTGGTACGGGCGTTGCCGACAAATCCTTATGCGCGAATCGTCGCTATCTTGTGATCAGCATTCTTGGCAGCCGTTTTTTGTTCCAGCTTTCGTTCGTGTCCTTCGGCATATGCTGCGTAGAACAGCATCAGGCCCATCACAACAAACACGCCCAGCGCCATCAGAGCCATGAACAGGATTGGCATATACCACCTCTGTCGCCAAGTCTGCGCCGACTAGTTACCGCAATCGGTGATGGTGGTCACCCCCCACCGTGACCTCGCCGTTGCCAGGTCCGGTGCCCGACTCGCCAGTACTTCCCTGCTTACCGATCCTTTACACTCTGGTAATCTCGTTGGTTCTGCTGTTCGATTCCGCGGATCGGAGCGCCACTTCGTGTCCGCCACAGTCAGGTCGGAGAATGATTCGCTTTGGGATTGTCGGATTCGGTCTACATGCTGTCAGGCGATTGATGCCTGGCTTTCAGCTCTCGTCTAACTGCACTGTCACCGCTCTTCAACGTCGGGATCCGGAGAAGGCCAAGGCTTCCGCGCAGGAATACGACATCCCCCATTACTTTTCTTCCACCGACGAGCTCTGCCTCTCGCCTGAAGTCGATGCCGTCCTCGTTACCTCTCCTAACGCCTGCCATCGTCTCGACGTGTTAACCGCTTTGCGGCGCGGCAAGCCTGTGCTCTGCGAAAAACCTATGGGCATGGATGCCGACGAATGCCGCGAGATGGTCGACACAGCTCATCGCTTGCGGCTTCTTTTGGGAGTAGCCCAAGTGTTCCGCTTTCATGAGAGCACCGCGCGCATCCGCGCTCGTGTCCAATCCGGCGATCTTGGCCGCCTTGTTTTTGCCCGTTCGGAATTCTCCTTCGATGCCCGAACCCACCAGCGCAAATGGCTTACCGATCGCTCACTCGCCGGCGGCGGACCTATCGCCGATATCGGCGTGCATTGTATCGATACCCTTCGCTACATTCTTCAGGACGAAATCGTGCGCGTTCACGCCCGCACAGTTTCCGACAGCAACTCTGGCGAGGTTGAAGCCTCAGCCATTCTCACCCTCCAATTCCGCGCGGGAACTCTGGGCACGGTGCTCGTCTCTTATCGTGCACCTTATCGAACTCCGCTGGAAATTGTTGGAGAGGCTGGGGAGATTTTCGCCGACGACGCGCTCACGGTCGATCGGCCGGTCGCCATCGAATATCACTCCGAAGACAAGCCTGTTGTCGTAGAAGAAGTCGACAATCAACTGGCCTATGCGCGTCAGGTCGATTCATTCGCGGCGGCGCTTGAAGGTAGCGGGAAGTTCCCTGCCCCCGGCGAGGTTGGTTGGCAGAACCAGGTCATTCTCGACGCTGCCTATCGTTCCATGCGTACCGGTCAGATGGAACCCGTCACTGTTATTTAGGAAGCTTTAGACTGAGGAATGATTTACGGATGCCCACATTGCGAAGCGGGAGTGGGATTTTGCTTTTTTGTGTTCAGAGTCTCGCACCCTTCGCCAGTTCTGCCTGCTCAACGTAGCTCTCGACGCCACCGGTATTCTCAATCGATGTCGAAATAATCTCCGCGTCCAGATTGTTCTTCGCCAAGTGCTCTTTGATCGCAGTGGACGCTCTAGACAAATTGGCTCCATCTGCCATCACCATCAGCACGCCGGGGCCAGCACCACTTAACGCACATCCCAAAATTCCATGAGTTCCGACCAGCGACCGCAGCGCCGGAAGTAACGGACATGCCTTTTCGCGATAAGGTTCGTGAATCCTGTCTCCTAGCGCATATTGCAGCAACTCACCCCTGCCTTGCGCGAATGCTCCCAACATCAACAGTGAATTCTGCAAATTTGTTACGACATCTCCCCGCGTATACGTGGCGGGCAAAAATCCTCTTGCCTCCTCAGTGGACAGTGCCGTCGGCGGAATCGCAACCAGGATCGGCCATTGCACCGGCGCATCAATCTTGATGGCTTGCACATCGCAGTCGTCACTCATGCGTGCGGTTACCAACCCGCCGATCCAGCAGGCGCCCACATTGTCTGGATGTCCTTCCAACTTCGCCGACTCAGCCAACACTCGATCTCCTGACCACCCCAGGTCGCCCATCTTCGCGGCGATCGCAATTCCGGCCAGTCTCGCCGCGGCCGACGATCCCAATCCCATCCCCAGAGGAATCTCGTTGTGAACGCGCAGGCTTACCGACTCAATGGCGCGCCCACTCCCTCGCAGCGTCGCGACGTAGGTATCGAGAATAAGATTGCGCTCGACCTGCGAACACGTTGCCGCATCCCGGCCGGTTGCGTACACCTGAAACTCCGGGGCAGGCGACGCTTCGACCTCGAGGTATAACGCGAGCGCAAGCGCAGCCGCATCGAAAGCGGCTCCGAGATTAGCGGAACTTGCCGGCAGTTTTAACTTGATCGTTCCCAAGGTTCGTCCCTACTCTCCCCCACCCGCTGCTTCAAGAATGGGAAGCACGGCATCGACAGTTCCATCCAGTACGATCGGCGGTCGCCGGTGCGCCTCCGTGATCGACTCCGCCTTCGGATCTTTCAGCAGCTCTCCCTGGTGAAACTTAAACGTGTACTCCGAATCCTTGAGCACGTGACCCGTCAGCACCAGCACTGCGGACTCCGCCTTCTTTACCAATCCTTGCTTCACCAGCTTCTTCAACCCTGCTAAGGTCGCCGCCGACGCCGGCTCGCAACCAATTCCATCTTCACCAATCTCTGCTTTAGCCACCGCAATCTCCGCTTCGCTCACCTGCTCCACGGCCCCGCCGGTCGCTTCCAGGACTCGCACTGCCTTTTTCCAGGACGCCGGATTGCCAATCCGAATCGCAGTCGCCAGCGTCTCCGCCTGCACCGGAATCAGTTTCTTCCCGCCGGTCTCGCGCACAGTCCGCACGAGTGCGTTCGCGCCTTCCGCCTGGATCACGTGAATCTGCGGCAGTTTCCGAATCAGCCCTGCTCGGTGGAGCTCGAGAATGCCCTTTCCAATCGCTGAAGAATTCGCCAGATTTCCGCCAGGAACGACAATATGATCTGGCACTTCCCATTCCAGCTGTTCCAGCAGTTCAAACGCGAGAGTCTTCTGTCCTTCGAGACGATACGGATTCATCGAATTTAACAAGTAGATCGGATAACGATGGACAAGCTCCGTCAGCACGCGCACACAGCCGTCAAAATCCGTCCGCAGCTGTAGCGTTACGGCCCCGTACTCGAGGGATTGCGCCAGTTTTCCCCAGGCAATCTTTCCCTCAGGAATCAGAACCAGGCTGCGCATTCCCGCCCGCGCCGCATAGGCTGCCATCGAGGCCGACGTATTCCCCGTCGACGCGCACGCTACCCATTGGAATCCTTTTTCTTTCGCGACGGAAATCGCTGCCGTCATGCCCGTGTCTTTGAAGGATCCCGTCGGATTCATGCCCTGGTGTTTCGCCAGCAGCATCTGGACGCCAGCACTCTTTGCGGAGCGTGGCACCTCATATAAAGGCATGTTGCCTTCACGCAACGTCACAACATTCTTAAAGTCGCGAAGGATTGGCAGGAAATCCCGGAATCTCCACACGCCACTCTGATCCAGTGGCGCCAGCGAGGTTCTCCGGTGCAGCCATGTTCTCTCCACGATCTCGGCATCAATCTCTGGCCAGTCGTAGACAGCCTCCAGAAGATCTCCGCACTTGTCACAGCGGAAATCCGGACCAGCTTCTTTGCAGTGATCTCCGCACCCGATGCACTCGAGTCGATGCTGTCCGATGCTGGGAATCGCCCCAACCGCTTGCGCGGAGTAGCCCATTGTTAAGCCTCCGCCCGAGCCGCATGTTGCGACAGGAACTCACCGTGCACCGCTCTTACCACTGCATCGGCTCCGGTCGCGTGCACGGCAAAGCAGATGTTCAACTCACTTGCGCCCTGTGCCACCGCGATCACGCTCTGATTCGCATTCGCCACCGCTGAAAAAAGTCTTCCCAGGATGCCGCGCGTTCCGCGCATCGATTCGCCCAGGACGCACACCACTGCAATGTCCCTCTGCACTTGAATCGGATTCACCACTCCGTGCTGTAATTCCATCCGGAACGCACGCTCCATCAACTTCACAACCACATCAGTATCCGCTTCGCGCAGCACCAATCCAAGCGAGTTCTCCGATGACGATTGCGTCGAGAACAACACATCGACGTGCTCGTGTCCGAGTCGCAGGAACAACCGCCCAAAAATTTCGGCGAATGGAACATCGCGCTTGGTGGTCAGCGTGATCAAGCTCGCCTGTTTCACCACCGTGACCGCTTTGACTGCCGATCCATTCCTCGGCACCTTGGCAACGATCTCTGTCCCCGCCACTTCTGGCCGGAACGAGTTCTTGATCCAGACTGGAATGCCTTTATCCATTGTCGGACGAATTGCCTTGTGATGGATCACCTTCGCTCCATAATAAGAAAGCTCCACCGCCTCCGAAAACGTAATCGCCGGCAGAGTCTTTGCATCCGGACACACTCTCGGATCTGCCGTCAGCACTCCATCCACATCCGTGTAAATCCAGACTTCATCCGCTCCCAGGGCTGCGCCCAGAATTGTTGCCGACGAATCCGATCCGCCGCGCCCCAGCGTTGTCGGTTGTCCCTTCGGAGTAGATCCCATGAATCCCGTAATCACCGGCAGCTTGCCGGATTTCAGCAAAGGCGTAAGGACCTCATTCGCCTTCTTGGCCGTCGCCTCCATATCGGCAGATGCATCGCCGAACTTGTCGTCGGTAATCAGGATGCGGGTCGAATCTATAAATTCGCCCGCAGCGCCCATCCCGCGCAACACTCCCGCGAAGATGTGCGCCGACATCTTCTCTCCCATCGGCGCAGCCGCATCCATGATTTGTGGAGTAGTTGATCGCAGCAGAAGCAGGGCTGCGCAGATGTCATGTAACTGCTTCAGAACCGTCCCGACCTGCTCTTCGATTCCCTTTCGCTCAGGTCCCTTGAATAGTTCGCTGATAACCTTCTTATGCCGCTCTTGCAGCAACTGCATCTGCTCAGCGACTTGCTTGTCCTCGCCCTGACGGGCCGCGCTGACAGTTTTCAAAATCAGGTCGGTGACGCCGGACAGCGCAGAAACCACTACCGCTACTTGATGTTTTCCCTTGGCTTTACAGGCGATTTCCGCCGACGCGCGGATTCTGGTCGCATCGCCGACAGACGTCCCCCCAAACTTCATGACAATCAGACTCATCCCTGGCTCATTTCCTTGGCAGTAATAAATGCTTGATTGTACCGGACGGAGTTCAACCTTCAGTTTCGAAAAACCCGCTCACTCCTAGTGGAATAATCGATACTGCTCACCAGCATCAATCGTGAGCAACCGTGCCTTCCCCTGCCGCCTCCGCCAGTGCCTTCAGCGGTTCGCCCACAATTCGCACGCTCAACCACTCCTTCTGTAGATTCGCTCCCAGTTTCTCGTAGAAATTGATCGCAGGAGCGTTCCAATCCAGTACCTGCCATTTCATTCCATAGCAACTCTCGGCGAGAGCGATGCGCGCTAGCTCTTGAAGCATCGCTTTACCAATCCCGTTTCCGCGGAATTCAGGCCGAACGAATAGATCTTCCAGGTACAATCCCGGTCGCCCCAACCAAGTTGAATAATTTAGGAAGAAGAGTGCGAAGCCTGCAGAACGCCCATCCCACTCCGCGATCAGCGTTCGGAACTTGGGACTCTCGCCGAATCCGTCGCGCAGAATATCTGCAACGTTGGCAATCGCAGCCTGCGGCTCTCTCTCATACTCCGCAAGCTCACGTATAAATTGAATGATTAATTCAGCGTCCTGGGGAACCGCTGGTCGAATCCTGAGCATGCACCCATTCTAATGAGCGCCGACGACAGTTCGCACCGTCGAACTTTCATCCATTGAAAAAACCGGAAGGGGTGTATCGAACTTCATACCTACCAGGGAGTATCGATCGCGCTTCTCCGTCCTGACCACATCTCCCTCAATGAAGCGGATGAGCTTTTGGCCTTCCGGCAGAGCACCCGGATAAACAGGTATCTCCAGTGAGAGGTGCTGCGACTTCGGACTCTTGCGCACCGCCAGCAGGACGCCCCCGGCACTCACGTTGATAGCAGTTGCGAATTCCAACGAGACTTTGCCGTTCTCATCAGTGCTCCTCACGAATACTGGGAACGCGATCGGCAGTCTGGGCCATCTGCGAGTGTTGATGAAGGAAGCCACATCTCATTATGTACTTCCTGTTGAACTTCGGGAGGTCACGATGGTTGCTTCGCTGCTGCCCGATGGTCCTACAGTTGTTGTCCTCCTCGACGTCGCGAACGTGTCCATCAGGTCTTGCACATTTGTCCGCATGAGCATCGACCTTCGTAACACTACGGAATGCCCACATTCACCATCTATTAAGGCAAGATGGATTAGGAGCATCCCTGTTGAGATGGTTCGGCAAAAGTCGTGACCGTTCGCATAAATCTATGGACCTGCTTGGTTCCGCTCATGCGCGTGCCAAGCGATTCAGTGTGCGAACTCCTATCCGTTTCCGCTGCAATCAGGATTCGGAATGGCGCTCCGGCGTGACCGAGAACATCAGTTGCACCGGTGTCTTGTTCCGCTCGGATGACGCTCTACAACCACGCACTCAAATCACGGTTCGCTTCACGGTCCCGCCGCAAATCTCCGGTGGGCTCCCAGTTGAAGTGATCTGTGACGCACTTGTCGTTCGCGAAGAACTCGTTGATCAGAATGCGCATGCTCTGGCCGCGGCCATCCTGAACTATCACATCCAATACGACCGCACACAGATTCCAACATTCTCTGCCGTGCCAGAATTGCTCTCTCGCGAGAAGCCCGCCTCCGCCAACTTCGTCCATCAATTCAATACTCACCTGGCTATCATCGTCGGCAATTGTGACCTTGTTTTGAGCCAGGCGAACCTGGATCCCGCAATCAGGAAGAACGTCGAAAGCGTGAAAAGCGCAGGCCTGAAAGCGGCTTCCCTCGTACGTGAACTGACAATCGAATCATGACAAAGGAGTGGAAGTGCAAATCTCGGCTAGTTTTCTCCCCCCATCGGTCATGGCCGCGATCCGTAATCCGGAACCACTGGTTTGGATCGATCGTTACATCGCAATCGTCGATGTGCTGCTGGCATCGCACCCCGACGAGGATGCCTATGGCCCGTGCAAGCCTGAACTGAAATCGGACAAGCGGTCACGCAGACTCAAACTCGTGACCTCAACTCACTGAGCTCCTCGGGCCCTGATTCCACAAATCAGGGCCTCTTTTTTCGCCCTGCCATGGTTCCTGCCTCTGCGTTTCCGCTGTGCTAGAATCCGCGCGAGATATGCACGACAACGAGAATCAAGAGCAACAGAGCCTGCACGAGATCTCTGTGGTTGTGCCGGTCTATCAGGGAGAGCACACACTTCCGGCGTTGGTAGAGGAAATCTTTCCGTTCATCACTCCTCAAATCACACCTGCCGGATTTCGCTTTCGCGTCCTTGAATTGCTCTTCGTTCACGACGGCGCACTCGACCAGTCCGCTCAAGTCATGCGCGCTCTCGCCTCGCAGTTCCCATTTGTCCGGCTCATCTGGCTTTCACGCAATTACGGCCAGCACCCCGCGACTTTAGCCGGAATGGCAAGCACGGTCGCCGAATGGGTCGTCACCCTTGATGAAGACGGTCAGCAGGATCCTCGCGATATCGGACGGATGCTTGACGTAGCACTCACTACCAACTCGCGCCTCGTTTATGCGAAACCGACGAATCCCCCGCCGCACGGTGTCCTGCGCAATATGCTGTCGCGCTCCGCGAAGTTGATTTCCAGCAAGATGCTGGGCAATCGTATTGGCGCCTTCAATAGCTTTCGCCTGATCGAAGGAGAGATAGCTCGCGGCGTCGCCGCCTATTGCGGTGCAAACGTTTACCTGGACGTAGCCCTTTCCTGGGTGGTCGGAACCGCGGCTCATTGCCCTTTGACTCTACGCTCTGAGCGCGGGCGACCCTCCGGTTATACCTTCCGGCGACTCTTTCACCATTTCTGGCAGCTGGTTCTTACCTCGGGCACGCTTCCGCTGCGCTTCGTCGCCTTGATGGGCGCATTTTCCATCGTCTTCGGATTCCTCATCAGCGTATGGGAAGCCTGGCAGCGTTTGCAGAACAAGATTCCAGTCCCGGGCTGGACGTCCACTTTCATCGTCATTTGCTTTTTTTCCGGCCTGATCCTTATCTCTCTTGGGATCATCGCTGAATACCTTGGAGTCGCAGTTTCTATGGCGATGGGCAAGCCTGCCTACCTCATCGTCTCGCGACCGGCTGAGGATTTCGGGCGCAAATCGTGAATACAATTTCCTGGGTGATTGGCCGCGGCGGTCTGCTCGGCTCAGCCGTAGAGCGAGCTATCAGTACTCCCGTGTGGCATCCCCAATTTCTCTTTCCATGGCAGGATCTCTCTGAATTGCGCGACTCGATCGCGGATGCCATGCAGCAGTTCCACCTGCGTTTGCTTTCTGAGAAGGCAACTTCCTGGAACATCTATTGGTGCGCCGGTGCGGGCGTGGTCGGCACCTCTGCCGAACAACTCGCTGCCGAGACAGCAACTCTGCGCTACTTCCTGGATCAACTCAGCGACGCTATTGCAAATTCGCCTTCGGCAGTTACCGGCCAAATCTTTTTAGCCAGCAGCGCAGGTGGTGTTTATGGCGGAAGCGCCGGAAGACCGCTAACTGAAGCTACGACCCCGCATCCGATTTCAGACTATGGTCGGGGGAAACTTGCCCATGAAGAGATCCTGCGTGATTGGGTTCGCGAACTGCCGAACGTGTCTACGCTCATCGGCCGTCTCTCGAATCTGTACGGTCCAGGCCAGCATCTTGAGAAGCCACAGGGACTCATCTCCCATATGTCTCGTTGTTTGATATTCAGCGTTCCCGTGCGCATTTTCGTGCCGCTGGATACGATCCGCGACTATCTTTTCGTTGAAGATGCTGCCACACGCATCGTAGCGGGAATGCGTCGCCTTCGCCGCGAGGCTCCGAATGGCGGCCATCACGTCATCAAGATTTTCGGTTCGGGCAGCGAGACTAGCGTAGCTAGTTTGATCGGTGTCTTCCGGCAAATCGCTAAACGTCATTTACGATTGATTTCGTCGCAGAGCGCCGTCCGCTCCCAGCAGCCCGCCGGTTTGCAGTTCCGATCGATCGTTTGGGCAGATGAGAGTCCGCTTCCGCGTACCGAATTGCTCGATGGTGTGAATCGCGTGCACAACTACCAACTCGCGCTTTTCCAGACAGGACGTCTGGCGTCTCCCTGGTCAGGATCGCTGCGCTAAATTTTCTTCGGATTTCGCCCTAGGAAGTTTGTGACTCACAGGAAGTCTGGCCCAACAGTTTCCGATGCATCTTCCACCGGCCTCTGGCTGCACCCTGCATGCAACGCTCTGCAACGATAGCTCGTTGGAGTCTTCGCGTTAGTACTGGCAACGTCGTATCTCCAACTTACGGCGTATGATTCCCACTGCTGTGTCGCCGGATTGTTCTTGTACGCAATGTCAACAACTAGCGTTCGCTGCGGATTCGTGGCCTCGCTCTCTGCGGCTGGTACCTGTTTTAGTCTCAAGAGGAAGAAACTGTTCTGCGGCCAAATTCCGGTTTGCTTGTATTCCACCAGCGATCCCTTCTCTACGAAGAGAGTTGCGATCATGTTGTCGGCAATCTTGAAGTGCGAATCGCCGACCATCGGCACCCAACGCGACTTAGTTGGAATCGCAAGACGTGCGTGTCTGGGAGCTCGCGTCGTTGAGCGATCAAGAGCATTCGCCTTTGTAGCCGCCAGCAGGTGGCAACTAAGGACAAGGAGAAGAGCGACCGCCGGTTTGCGCATAATCACCCCAGCATTCTTGCAGGTTCTCCCAGTGCTCCCGGAAACCCGCGAGTCTCCCGATTCTGAGCTTGACTTGTGCATTCAGCAATAAGTCTGGGATGAGCAGTTGAAATTATGGGACGAAAATAGTACACCACTCGCCGACACCAGTTCACGGCAACCCGCAACCATGCTCAAATCGTAAGATCGCATCAGCGCCGACCGGTTGGAGGAAGTAATGCGAATGACCCGAATCACCAGATGGGGACTGATCGGTCTCGTTTGGGCCCTTGTTTCCGCTATCCAAACCACGTTTCTCTTCGAGATGTGGCGCGACTACGGCAAGCCCCGCCCATGGATCGAGATCGCTCGTCAACCTTTCATCGCCTACTTCCTCCTCTGGGGATTAGTGGCAACTCCCCTTGTACTGTTCTTGTGCAAGCGCTTTCCTATCGAAAGACGCAATTGGCCACCGCGTTTTCTATTGCACCTGGTGTTTTCGATTGCTCTCGGAATACTCATCTCTCTCTCCCGCCTGCCGCTTCATTCATTCGTCTATCCCGCCTCCAACGAGCGAATGGGGTGGATGATGTTCAGAGGTTATTTCTTCACTAACGGCTTCGACGACATCACGATGTACTGGGCCGTAGCGTGCATCTGCTTCTCTTCTCTCTATTACCAGCGAGCTAAAGACCGCGAAATTCAGGCCTCTGCACTCGAAGCACAGCTAGCCCGCGCTAATCTGGATGCTTTGAAAATGCAGCTTCATCCGCATTTTCTCTTCAATACCTTGCATTCCATCTCGGAACTTATGCATCAGGACGTGAGCGCCGCCGATCACGTCATCGCGCGGCTCAGCGAACTCCTGCGCCTTACGCTTGAAAATACTGGCGTCCAGGAAGTCACCCTGAAAGCTGAAATCGACTTCCTGCAAGGCTATCTGGAAATCGAGCGGACCCGTTTTCGCGATCGTCTCACCGTTGCCATGGACCTCACGCCTGAAACTCTGGACGCAATGGTGCCCAACATGATTCTTCAACCTCTGGTGGAGAACTCTGTGCGCCATGGCATCGCACGTCGCGCCGGTCCTGGCACTATTCTGGTTCGCTCATCAAAGAACGGTGGAAACCTTGAGATACTGCTGCGGGACGATGGTCCCGGCCGCTCCCCGGCGCCACCAGCAAGCGCGAACTTCGGCGTCGGACTGAATAACACTCGCACTCGACTTCAACAGATGTACGGGGATTCCCAGCGCCTCGATATCCGCCACCCGGAGGCGGGCGGCTTTGAGGTCCAGATCACCATCCCCTACCACGTTGCGCCTGAACCTCTCCCGGTATCCGAACCGGCGGTGACGTTTCTCAATCCCGTTCGTCCAATACCACATCGGGTGCCCTCATGATACGAGCGCTCATTGCTGACGACGAACCATTAGCCAGGGAACGCATCACTCGCCTGCTTTCTTCCGAGAGTGACGTCCAAATCGTTTCTCAATGCCGTGATGGTCTCGAGACCGTTACGTCCATCAAACACAGCAAGCCTGATCTTGCGTTTCTCGACATCGAGATGCCGGAGATCGACGGCCTCGGAATTCTTCGTGAGATTCCGCCCGACGCTACTCCTGTCATTATCTTTACGACTGCCTACGATCACTACGCGATCCAGGCTTTCGAAGCCCATGCGCTCGATTACCTGCTGAAGCCGTTTGACGAAGAGCGCTTCCGCCGTGCGTTGCAGCGTGCCCGAATTCATCTCGAAAACCTGCGTAGCAAAGATCTCGCCGAGCGTCTGCTCGCCGCCCTTGAAGAAGCACGTCCAGCGACGACAGAAGGTGATCGTCTCGTGATCAAGTCCGGCGGCAAGGTCGTTTTTTTAAAATTAGAAGAGATCGATTGGGTAGAGGCCGCAGCGAACTACGTTCACATCCACGCCGGAACCGAAGGCTATTACATGCGCGAAACCATGAATTCCTTCGAGGGTCGGCTGGATGCGTCGCGTTTTATCCGTATTCATCGCTCGACGATCGTGAATCTCGCAAAGATCAAAGAGCTTCAGCCCTGCAACAATGGCGAGTTCATTGTGGTGCTTCGCAACGGGAAGGAACTATCTCTCAGCCGCGGCTTTCGCGATCGCATTCAGAATTTCCTGCAACGCTCTCCTAACGTCGCAGAAAAACGCCGCGCTTAAGGTTTGTGGCGCGGGTGCCCTCGCCCGCGCGTTGTTTCAATCCCAGAACTGACGCTTTCACCGCTGCTGCGCCATCAGCTCTCCGCTCTTGGGCGAGTTTCCCATCAGGGATTGCTGAGGACCTAATTTCCTGATCTCTTCATACTTCAACGCTGCCCGGCTCTCAGCTTCCATCCATTGCTCTTCGCCAACCATCTTCCGCGTGTGTTCAGTGGCTGGAACAAACTTCTCGTTTTCTCGTGCTGCAACAATAAGCCACATGCTGGCTGACACATCGTCTCTTGTACCTCCGAGCCCTGACGCATACCCGCGCGCGAGATTCCCCGCCGCTTCCACGTTACCGAGATTTGCAGCCTGCAGATAGAGCTTCATTGCTTCTTTGCCATCGGCATTAACTCCATGCCCGTGCTCATATAGGAGTCCGAGATTATTCATCGACTCCTTATTCCCATTCTGAGCTGCCGCCCGATAGTACTTTGCTGCCTCTTTGTAATCCTGAGGCACTGCGCCGCCAACATCGTAAGCGCAGCCCAGGCCGAACATTGCTGCGGGATTATGCTTCCGCGCGGCCTCACGGAACAATTTAATCGCCTCTTCCCGATTGCGTTCAGCCCCCACGCCATCCCAGTACGCCACTCCAAGTTGTGCCTTGGCTGGCACAAATCCCATGTCTGCCGCGCGCTTCATCCACTTCACTCCTTCCACCGGATCGCGCGTTACTCCTTCACCGCGGAAATACATCAGCGCCACGTCATTCATCGCTTCTGGTAGTTTCTCGAGGGCAGCTCGCTGGAACCACTGGAAGGCTTTTTGCAAATCTCTCTCAGTTCCCTCGCCTCGATACAACATCACGCCGTAGTGCACAGCCGCTTCCGGATTTCCTGAACCAGCCGCCTTCGCGTACCATTGGACGGCTTGCTTCGCATCCATCGTGATTCCATCCCCACGTTGATAGGCGCTCGCAATTCTCAGTTCCGCTTCTATATTCCCTTGCAGAGCTGAAACCATATCTCTCTTGAAATTGTTGCTCTGTCCCATGCCCGATACGGCGCATAGAAGGCCGAATCCAAGCAGCATCAACATTCTGAAATTTGGGAGAAGGGATTGTGCAGAGCACTTCATAGCCGCCTCCAAGCAAACTGCCTGCTCTGAAGACGGGCACTATTGCTTAACGTCTGATCATCTGAGACGGATAGATCGTTTCAAGGGATGAATAATGGTTGAATTGAGACGACGAGAGTACGCCGAAGTTCGACTCACCACAGTACAACGGAACGCAGTCGACCTCGCTGGCCTTGCGTTTGCGCCTTGAGCCGGCACTCACACTTTCAGTTCCCAGGTCTCTGCCACAAGGTCGATTCTTCCCCAGCTCTCGTGGGGCTCTTCCTCAATGAGATGAAATCCGGACTTCTCGTAGATCTTTCGTGCTGCCTTCAATTCACTCTGCGTCCACAACAGGATCTTCCTATACCCAGCTTGCTTCGCGAATCGAACACACTCTTCCACCAGCCGCCTGCCGATTCCCGATCCACGAGCGGATGGCTCGACCAGTAACAGCCGCAACTTAGCAACGCTGTCTGACTTCCGTACCAACATCACAGATCCGACCCGCTCACCGTTCATCTCTGCGATCCAGCAACGTTCGCGGCGTGAATCGAAGTTCTTCACGAACTCAGCGACGATTTCTGCAACCAAAGCCTCAAACCGTTCGTCGTAGCGGTACTCTTTCGAATACAGAACACCATGACGATAAACAATCCATCCGATATCGCCTGGTTGGTGAGTGCGCAGCAGATATGGCTGCGTGCTTTTTTGATCCGGCTCAAGGATTTCCCGAATTTGCCCCATTGCGCGCACCAGCCCGTGCTGCCCTTCGGGTAAAAGCTCCTCTAGCATTAATTGCACTTGCTGGTTCGACCGCTCCTCTAGCGGCTGAAGTGTCGTCCGCCCCTTGGTCGTGAGTGCCAGATGTGTTTGTCGTCGATCGTCTGGGTCCGTCTTTCGGCTCACCCAGCCGCGCTTCTGAAAATTGCGAAGAATGCGACTCAGGTAGCCGGCGTCAACGCCCAGCGCTTGGGAGAGCTCACTTGCGGTGACGTTCTCTCGGTGCGCCAGTTCGTATAGCAGACGCACTTCAATCAGCGTATACGACGATTGCAGCAGACCTTTTTGCAGGACACCAATCTGGCGGGTATAGAAACGATTAAAGCTGCGAATCGACTGAATCAGGTTTCCGGCTTGCTGCCGCTCCGCGGGAGCTCCATCCGATTTCATTTACCCATGATCCCGCGATTACTTGCTTCTGTCAACTAACTATTAGACTGCGTCAACTACTCGAAATGAAGTGCGTCTTTAAGTCTCCTTCGCCTTCGGCGGCAGGAGAGTAGCCATTGTCGCAAATCTCTTATTCATGACTTTTTGGATTGCAGGCGCACGTACGGAGTTAACCGCCCCAGCGCAAACAAACGCAGCACGAAACGTTACCGCTAGAAAACGCCTGCTATATGTCGATCCGCTGCTCTCGATTGCGGTTCAGATACCAACAAGGTGAATAGCCCATGTGGGGAAACAAGGAGTGAACGCAGTCCTGGTTCTGCGTTTCATGGGGAAACATGAACTCGACCTTATTATTTTTTTCGTGCACGGCGTAGTACCGCTCTACCTGCACTGTCCCAAAAGGACCAGCATTGCGCCACACTCGATAGCGCAGTTGCAGATAGTCTCCAGCGTACGTAACGCCCGCCAGCACCACAACCGCCACCAGGATTTTCTGCAAGATCTTCAGATCGATCTCCCGATTCGCGATTCTACACTCACCCTGCGCCACAAAAAAAAGCCCTTCGCACCCGAAGGCACGAAGGGCCACTCAATCCAACTTGCGCTTAGCCTTGGGGCTGCTCGGTCGGCGCATGCAGAACGCGGAAACTATTCCCGCCATTCGCCCACACCAGCACCAGTGCATCCTGGCCTTTGGGGATCGACGAGAGGGCCTGCTTTACGTCAGCAGCGCTCTTCACATCTTTCCGGTTCACCTGCAGGATCACATCACCACGGCGCAGCCCTGCATCATCCGCTGCACTGCCGGGCAACACGTTACCAACCACCGCTCCCTGCATGTTGCCAGGGATCTGCAGTTCTTGCCTTGCTTCAGAGTTCAGATCCTGCAGTCCAACGCCCCAACGGGGCTTGCCCTGGTTCTCAGCCGAAGCATTGTCATTGCCGTCTCGGCTGCCCATCAGTTCCAGCGTCACCGGCACGTTGATTTGCTTCCCGTCGCGCAGAACGCTGAGCTCCACCTTTGTGCCAGGCTTCTTCGCGCCGATCGCGATCTGCAACTGGCTGGCATCCGTCACTTCCTGTCCGTCTACTGCCGTTACGACATCGCCAATCTTCAGACCAGCCTTGCCTCCGGGGGAATCCGGCTCGACTTGGGTGACCACCGCGCCGTTGTTGGTCTTCATCTCGAAGAACTTCGAATTCTCCGGTGTGATATCGCTGATCCCAACTCCCATGTATGCGTGCTCAACTTTGCCCGAGCGGATCAGGCTATCGACCACCGGCTTCGCAATCTGCGAAGGGATCGCGAATCCCATACCCGAGAATGAGCCCGACGGCGAAATCAGGAACGTGTTGATCCCGATCACCTCTCCTCGCGCATCCACCAGTGCTCCACCCGAGTTGCCCGGGTTGATTGCCGCATCGGTCTGTATGAATCCACCCGGCCGCCGAGGATCCGACGAATCCGGATTCGGACGATTCAATCCGCTCACGATTCCACGTGTCACCGTGAAGCGGTAGCCGAACGGATTACCAAACGCTAGTACCGTCTGCCCCGGCTGCAGTTCTGTGGAGTTGCCCCAAGGCACGCTCGGAAGATCAGTGCCACTGATTTTGATTACAGCCAAATCCGTCAACGGATCCGTACCGATCAATTTCGCTGTGTAGGTCTTGCGATCCTTCATCGTTACGCGAATTTCGGTCGCGCCATCCACCACGTGATTGTTGGTCACAATGTAGCCGTCCGGCGAGATCACAATTCCGCTGCCGATACCATGCTCAATCTGGGGACGCGGCTGCATCTGTTGCATGTCTGGCCCGCCCTGTCCGAAGAAGCGTCGGAAGAACTGCTCGGCGTCGCCGTCATTTCCGCTCACGGGCGATGCCTTCGCCTTGGACGTCACGGCCACGTTCACGATTGCCGGTGTCACCCGAGCTGACACTGTTTCCATTGCATGATCAAGAGCTGTTAGGGCAGTGACGCTATCAGGATCGAGCGCTGCTGCCGCTGGAGCCGCTGTTGCTGCCCGCGCACCGACGGGCTTGATCATCTCGTAGGTGCCGAACGATGCTGTTGTTGCCAATGCCAGCACGGAAACGATCGCTCGCCGTGAGGCCTTTGCTTTGATCTTGCTAATCCAATTCATTTGGTTTGTGCTCCTTAAACTAGTTAATTAGTAGATATTGCTGCACCGCTGTTGTCGTTCTCTTTCCCTGCTCGCTAAATTTTTCGGGGGGGAACTTGCTTGCTCTGTTCAGCCGTCGGATAGTACAGCGCCACGTGCCACGTCCGCACGACCCACACCTGGTTGGGAACGCCGGGTTGGTCGCTCTCAATCAGCATCGTCGTTGTAACTAAAACTGGAACTGGCGTACTCGTCTGCTGAGACGCCATCACTACGCGAGCCTTCATGTGATCGCGCTTTTCGAATGCCGCGAGTTCGCTCTGATTCGTAGAAAGCCTGACTCGCTGTGGAGACATCCTCTTCGTCTGCACGCGCGCTGTTGCCGCTACGTTTCGCTTCATCATCGCCGGAATCACTTGCGGAACTTCCTGCTTCATCATCGCCGGCACAACTCGTGCTCCGAATTCCTGAGGCATCACCGCTTCGGATTCGTTTTCCGCCGCAATATTCCTACTCTGGAAGCTGACCAAGTCCGGCGCCTGCACCAGCAGGGCTGCGCACGAAATCACGCCCACTACGCTCGCCGCCGCGCCCCATCCCCGGACATGCTTCCGATTATCTTTATCCATCGCCAGCACTTGCTCAACGCGGAACGACGTATGCCGCAACCGGCTGACCGCTGCCTGCACCAGCGCCATGCTACGCCGCAGCACGCTTTTCTCTGCCAGCGTCGCCAGGCATTTCGCGTAGGACCGCGCATCATGCGTCTCAGCAACCACCGCCTCGTCGCATGCCATCTCCCGCTCCAATGTCAACTTGTTCTCCAGCCACCACACCGCCGGATGGAAGAACAATACCGCTTGCATCAATTTCTGAAGCAGGTTCGTCCAGTCGTCATACCGCAACAAGTGTGTCGACTCGTGCAGCACCAGTTGATTCAGTTGCTCTGGCACCAACTCACTCAGCAGATTTCGCGGAAACACGATCGCTGGACGAAAGAACCCAATCGCCATCGGCACAGTCACTTGATCCGATACGCGAACTTCGAACCGACGACGCTCTCCGGCGCGCTCGACCGTTGCCCGCACGAGCGGATTCAAATCCCCGGTCTCAATCACAGCGCTCTGCGCTCGCAAACTCCACAGATGCAAAGCGCCGACTCCCACGCGGATCATACCGGCGATTGCAACCACCGCCCACACGCCAAACAAATACCACGCCCAATCCGCCGGCAATACCAGAAGACCACGAACGCCAACCTGCGCGCCGACACCAGTCGTCTGAATCACGTTCTGCACCACGGGAAGCAGCGCAATTACTCCCAGTGCGCTGAACCACACGGCGAAGCGCAGTCCGGCATTCCCAGAAGGCAGCACTCGCGCGAGCAGCCACGCAATCGTGGCCACTACCATTCCGAGCACCAGGCTGCTTACGATTCCCTCTGCGGCGATTTGTGCAATGGAGTGCATGGGCATCATCAACGCTCTTTCAATTACCGGCTCTTCAGTAGCTCGCGGATCCGCTTCAACTCTTCGTTATCGATACTGTCGTCTTCAATCAGGTTCAGCACCAGCAGTTCGTGCGAATTCTTGAAGAAGCGGTTCACCAGGTGCTTTACCTCGAAGCGCGATGCTTCTTCTTTGCCGATCACCGGCTCATACACATGGGCGCGTCCATCCTTCACGTGCTTGACATAACCTTTGCGCTCCAAAATGCGTATGGTCGTCAGAACCGAGTTGTAGGCCAGCGGAGGATTCTCCTCCAGCGCATCCAGCACCTGCTGCACCGTTGCGGATTGCTTCTTCCACAACACATTCATCAATCGCAACTCGGCTTCGGTCAGGGTTGCGGACGTTTTCGGCGGCAAAGCAGATCTCCTTTTGCTCTGTACTGTAGACGCAGTTCTTGGGAAATAGTAACTAATCTTTTAAGATTTTTTTATATTAGTTGGGGAGATACTACCTAAGCCTTTATGTATCAGATAGATGGGATACAACTTCTGGGGAAACCTGCCAATCAGCTCGCGGCTGTTTTGCTGGATCAGTGGTGGCCCTGGAGTGACTCGAACACTCGACCTCCGGTTTAGGAAACCGCTGCTCTATCCATCTGAGCTACAGGGCCGTTTCGGCAGGTGCTTCAAACCATTCTACTTTACCTGCTGCAATCGGAAATCCAAGTATTCAGTTCTATCTCAGCTCTTCTTCGGATTGCCCCCAGTCGTCGGCACATTCCCTCGGTATTGAGACCGCTAGTATTTTTCTATTATTGTTCCCGCGTAAGTGCCTGCAAGAAACTAGCTACTCCTGAAGAGAGTGATGGTGGGGAACTCTCGCTTGCATCGTCAAGTCAGCTCTTCTTGTTTCGAATTCGTACATCCCGCAGATTTTGACTCGATGGGAGTCGAAGGTGGAGAAACGCATTAGCCTGCGCGCAAAATTGGGACCTGCTGTCCTCTTATTTCTGTTCGTTTCCGCCATCTATCTCTACGCATTTCCGCAGGCGAACCTCATCTACCCCGCCGTGGTTCTGGCGCACGCCGGGTTGGGTCTGCTGGCGACGGTCGGAATCCTTTGGCAAGTGTTTCGGAACCTGAAAAGCCGTAACTGGCTTGCTGTGGCATCATGGTTGGTTCTCGGAATTGGCGCGGTCATCGGCGCGGCACTGATCTATTTAGGCACGTCGCGTCCGGAATTACGGCTGCTGCACATACATATTTTCGCATCTCTGCTAGGCGGCGTTCTGCTACTGGCGTTGTGGTTGCAGTCGCGGAAAAAAGCCGTCGGCGCGGCGGTGCTAGCGTTCCGAGTAGTTGGGCTGGCGATCGTGGCAGCCGCGATTGCAGCGGGATGTCAATATCTACGCGTCAATCGCTGGGAGACCCGCAGCCGCATTCAGAATCCCGCGCTCGCGCCCGTTTCGATGGACCAGGAAGGTGACGGCGCCAACGGCCCTTTCTTCCCCAGTTCCGCCCAGACACTTCATAAAGGGCGCATTCCGCCCAACTACTTCACCGAATCGGACGCCTGTCAGCGCTGCCACGAGGATATCTACAAGCAGTGGAACAGCTCGATGCACCACTTTTCATCCTTTAACAATCAGTGGTATCGCAAGAGCATCGAGTACATGCAGGGCACCATTGGCGTGAAGCCCTCGAAATGGTGCGCTGGCTGCCACGATCCGGCGCTCATTTACAGCGGTCTGTTCGATACGCCCGTGAAGGACATGAACCTGCATCAGCCAGCGGCCCAAGCCGGTCTCGGCTGCATGATGTGCCACTCCATCGCACAGGTGAAGAGCACGATGGGGCAGGCGGATTTCTATCTCGAATATCCGAAGCTGCATGAGCTGGCAGCCAGCAAGAATCCAGTTGTGCGTTGGCTGCACGATTTCAGCATCAAGCTGAATCCCGAACCGCATCGCCGCGTATTCCTGAAGCCATTCATGAAGGAACAAACGGCAGAGTTCTGCTCCAGCTGCCACAAGGTCCACCTCGACGTCCCTGTAAATTCGTACCGATGGATTCGCGGCTTCAACGAATACGATAACTGGCAGGCGAGCGGCGTTTCGGGTCTGGGAGCGCGATCGTTTTACTATCCTCCGAAGCCGCAGCAGTGCGCGGATTGCCATATGCCGTTGTCTCCCTCACATGACTTCGGCAACGTGAACGGCTTCGTGCACTCACACAATTTCGCGGCAGCGAATACCGCGGTTCCGTTTTCTTACGGCGACACGAAGCAGTTACAGGCGGCGGAGAACTTCATTAAGAACGCCGTGACCGTGGACATCTTTGCCCTCTCACCGGCTCGCCCCCAATCCTCTGGCGATGGTGGCTCTCAGTCCGATATGTCGACGACCTTTGCGGTGGGCGAAGAGTCTGGTGCCGGACCGGAGGCGGTCGATGTAGCCACAAGCCCGGTTACGGCGCCCTTGAATCGCGTGAATGCCGTGGTCCGCCGTGGTGACGATGTGCGCGTGGACGTGGTGGTTCGCACCCGCAAGGTCGGCCACTTCTTCCCTGGAGGAACCGTAGACGCCTTTGACACCTGGGTCGAACTGAAGGCTGTCGACGACAAAGGCAAAGTGCTCTTCTGGAGCGGCAAAGTGCAGGATGACGGCAAGGGTCCGGTCGACCCCGGCGCTCACTTTTACCGCTCCCTGCAGGTGGATGCTCATGGGAACCCCATCAATAAGCGCAACGCTTGGGCGACTCGCGCCGTGGTCTATGTGCGGCTGATCCCGCCGGGGGCGGCCGACACCGTTCACTATCGCTTACACATTCCCAACGATGCAGGATCGAAGATCACCCTGACGTCGCGCCTGCTGTACCGCAAATTCTCGTGGTTCAATACGCAATTCTCGTTCGCTGGTGAGTTTGCGCCCCAGCAAAAGCTGGCCAGCTACGATCCAGGCTATGACGATCGCATCCTTGAACTCAAGAAGACGGTGAGTGATGTTTCTGCAAAGATGCAGCAGATTCCGAATCTGCCGATCGTTACGATCTCCGAAAACGAAGTGGCCGTGCAGGTGGCGCCGAAGGGCACTCCAGCGCCGCAGCCGAAAATCGATCTGAAAGGCGATGACTGGACCCGGTGGAACGACTATGGCATCGGACTCTTTCTGCAGGGAGATCTGAAGGGTGCGCGCGCCGCCTTTGAGAAGATTACCGAGATCGATGCGAACAATGTCGATGGCTGGGTGAACCTGGGCCGGGTGGCCGTGCAGGAAGGCGACATGCAGCGTGCCCGCGTTGTACTGGAGAAGGCGCTTGCCCTCCAACCGAACCTTGCGCGAACGAATTACTTCTACGCTCGCGTTCTTCGCAACGACGGCAACTACGACGAAGCTGCGAGACGGCTACATATCGTGCTTGATCAATATCCGCGCGATCGCGTCGTGCGCAACGATCTGGGTCGCACTCTATTCCTCCAACACAAGTACGCGGATGCAATCAAGGAATTTGAGGCGACCCTGAGCGTCGATCCTGAGGACCTGCAGGCCCATTACAACCTGATGCTTTGCTACCAGGGACTGGGCGATGAAGCGAACTCGCAGCTTCATCGAACTCTCTATATGCGTTTCAAAGCGGACGAAGCCTCGCAGGCGATCACGGGTGCGTACCGACTGAAACATCCGGAAGACAATGCGGAACGACAGGCAGTACACGAGCACCTCTCGGTGCCGCTTGGTCCGGAACGCACAACGCCATTGCCGACAAAAGAACAGGCTTCCCGCCCGCAGGAACCGAAGTCGGCGAGCGCAGTCGCCGGAGGGCAGTAGCAGTATTCCCCAGGATCAGAGAGCTTTTTCGAGAATGCAAAATAGAATTTCCATCGTTCTTATTTCCCTGACTGCTTTGATCATGACTGCACTGTGCGCCAATCTTGCGCTCGGTCAGTCGGCGCCTACTGGTGTCCACTTCACCGATATCACGCAGCAGGCTGGCATTCGGTTTGTCCACAACAGCGGTGCCTTTGGGAAGAAATATCTGCCGGAGACGCTCGGCCCGGGCTGCGCGTTCATCGACTTCGACAACGACGGTTATCCCGACATCATCATGGTGAACGGCGAGGATTGGACAGGCCATCAGAAGTCGGGTAAGACGACGCCCAAGCTGTATCACAACAACGGCAACGGTACATTTACTGACGTCACCGCGAAGGCTGGACTCGCGATCAGCCTGTACGGTCTCGGAGTAACTGTCGGCGACTACGACAATGACGGATACGATGACCTGTTCATCACTGCGCTCGGGCAGAATCATCTGTTTCACAACAATCACAATGGCGCGTTTACGGATGTCACGAAGCAGGCCGGCTTATGGGGCTTGAATGAGTTCAGCACGTCGGCCGCGTTCTTTGACTACGATCGCGACGGCAAACTCGATTTGGTGGTCGGTAATTACGTGCAATGGTCCGTGGAAGGTGATCTGACCTGCACGCTGGATGGCACGCACAAATCGTACTGCACGCCGGAATCGTATAAAGGATCTTCCGTCCGCCTCTGGCACAACCTGGGAAATGGCCGTTTCGAAGATGCGACCGCAAAGTCGAAGCTCTACGATCCAACTTCGAAGACGCTAGGAATTGCTCTGGTCGACTACAACGGGGACGGCTGGCCCGATCTGCTGATGGCCAATGATACCCAACCAAATAAGCTCTACGTGAACAACGGCAACGGTACGTTCACCGAAAAAGGCGTGCAGGCCGGAATCGCCTATAGCGAAGACGGAGTCGCGCGCGCAGGGATGGGCATCGACGCCGCCGACTATGATCGCTCCGGACGCCCCAGCGTTGTGATCAGCAATTTCTCTAACCAGATGATGTCGCTCTACCACAACGAAGGCAAAGGCCTGTTCGTCGACGAAGCTCCGCGCTCCGAAGTTGGCCGCGACAGCTTGCTGACGCTCGGCTTCAGCTGCTTCTTCTTTGACTACGACAATGATGGCTGGCCCGATATTTTCGTCGCGAACGGTCATATTGAGGACGACATCGAGAAAATTCAAAAGCGCATCAAGTACCGCCAGCCACCGCACCTATTCCGAAACCTAGACGGACACGGATTCCAAGAGGTGAACGCACAAATGGGAGCGGCTTTTGATACCCCACGCGTGGCACGCGGAGCCGCTGTTGCCGACATCAATAACGATGGATATCTCGACCTGCTGCTGATGACGAACAACGGCCCGGCCGTGCTCTTCCGCAATGACGGCGGAACGAATCAAAGTGTGCGCGTGAAGCTTATCGGTACGAAGTCGAATCGCGACGGCATCGGTTCAGTGGTTCGGATCAACGCCGGTAATGAGAAGCAGTGGCAGATGCTCCACAGCGGCGGCTACCTTTCCCAGAGCGAACTCGTCCTGACATTCGGTCTTGGCAGCGCAAATAGGGTGAACGCAATGGAAATAACCTGGCCGAGTGGGCAGGTGGACCGGTTATCAAACCTGGATGCAGGTCAGACGATCACCGTGCAGGAAGGCAAAGGGATCGTCAGTAGCCGGAAGTACCAGACCCACCCTTCAATGGGCGCACCGGCACGGGTTTCGACCTATCGCTAGTCTCCGCTAGACTTGTCACGGCTTAGTCGGATCCCACCTTGCAGGCTACCTCGTGAACGCTTCCTTGTTCACTACGTACGGCATCTTGCTCGGATCACCGCCGTAATTGCCTTCCAGCACGTCGATCAGTCCTTGAACGCAGCGTCCCGCCATGCCCTTGTTTGGATCGGTCGAAAGTCGCGTAATTCTGCCTGCGCTCGCAAAGTGCGAAAACAATCGCACGCGATCTGCAATGTCGGTATCCAGCAGTGGCGACGTCGCCGGCAGCGGCTCTTTTTCGAAAACATCCAGTGCCGCGCCCGCGATCCACTTCTCGCGCACTGCTTTCACCAGCGCTGTCTCGTCGATCACCGGTCCTCTCGATGTATTCACCAGGTATGCCGTCGGCTTCATCAGCCGCAGCGTCCGCTCATTGAACAGGTGATAGGTCGGCGTCTGGCTCTCGCCTTCGCGGATCAGCGGCACGTGCACGCTGACGTAATCTGCATCGTGCAGCGCATCCTCAAAGTTCACATACTTGATCCACGTCTTCTCTCGCTGTATGCCGCTCGCGTGGCGCACATCCATCACCTTCTGCGTCGCGCGTACGTACTCCTGGTTCTGATATGCCGGGTCGTAACACAGGATGTTCATATCGAATCCCGTGCACTTCTTGATCATTGCCAGCCCGATTCTTCCTGTGCCGATGATCGCGATTGTCTTCCCTGTAATCTCATCGCCGAGAAACGGCAGATACGGATGCCAGTAGCCCCATTCATGCTCTCTTACCAGACGCTCGCTCGCCCACAGTCGCCGCGCGACCGCACCCATAATCAGGAACGCAAACTCCGCCGTCGCCTCCGTCAGCACATCCGCCGTATGTGTGAATGGGATCTTATTTCGATTCGCATCCGCGCGATTGATGTTGTCGAACCCGACCGCGTCCTGAGCGACCACCTTCAGCGTGCCGTTACCTGCCTCGAACACTTCCGCATCGATCGGATCCCGCAACGTGGTGATCAACCCGTCAATGCCCGACCGGACTTTTTCAACGATCAGTTGCTTCGGAGGCGCCTCTGGCTTGGCATAAACCTCAACCTCGTATCCGCGTTGACGAAGCACATCAAGAGCTTCTTGCCCGACATCACAGGTCGCAAATACACGGAATTTTTTGGCCATTCTTACTCTCTAAGATTGTTGTGCGACGACTTACTGTCACACCTGCGAAACGCGATTTATCTTACTCCACGATGTCTTTCACTGGCGATGCACTCCTTGCTCCTTCAATTCAATGTTTCTTGCTAGCCGCCGGCTTCATCTGAACTAACGCAGAATATCAGGAGGCTCTCGTGGAAACTCCCGGCTTTGTGAGTCTACCCAGCAAATATCCAGTCGATAAAACCCTCGAACGGCTCCAGTCCATTTTTAAGGAGAAGGGCGTTGCTGTCTTCGCCGTCATCGATCACAGCGGTGAAGCCGCAAAAGTCGGTATCGAGATGCGTCCAACCAAGCTCGTCATCTTTGGGAACCCGAAAGGTGGAACGCCGCTGATGATTGCCGCCCCCACCGTCGCCATCGATCTTCCGCTGAAAGCTCTGGTCTGGGAAGACTCCGACGGCGCTATCTGGATTTCCTACAACTCGCCAGAGTATTTGCAGCAACGCCACCACATTCCGCCCGAGCTGATCAAGAACATTTCCGGAGTAATCGGATTGCTCAAAGCTGTCGGAGAGTGACGCATGTCATTTCGCGGATCGGGCTCGGTTGCTACACTTCTTGTGTGGCAACGTCGTCATTCAGTTCGATTTTTGCGGCAAAGCAGGATGAAGTTCGATCCGTTCTCGGTGCGGTCCGCTGCCCTTCAGTCGAGCGGATGCGAGATCTTCTAGCACCGAGCGCGCACAAGCCGCTTGCCCTCTCCGAACTGGCAGAGCTTCTCGAGGTCGGAGCGACTTTCGATGCCGATGAGCAGAGAGAACTACTACGTGACACCGTCGCCCGTTGCTCGACGAATCGCCTCGGCAACCGCCTTCGCTACGTAGCTCCCATTTACGTCTCCAGCTATTGCGTCGACGCCTGCCCTTACTGCAATTTTTCCGCGACTCGCAAATCTGCGATTCGGAAACGACTTTCGCTCAAGGAACTCGAAGAGGAAGTGCGGCTGGTCCTCGCGCGCGACATGCGGGTCATCGAACTCGTGTATGGCACCGATCCCGAGTTCACTACCGACCTCCTCGTCCGCTACGTCGCCAAAGTGGCGGAAATGCTGGACGATCAGCCCGGTTCCGGCGTTCTGCTCTGCACGGAATATCTGACCAGCGAAGCCTATGCTGCCCTTCATGACGCTGGCTTATGGGGCATTGTGCAGTGGGACGAAACACTTGATCCTGACGCATACCGCAAATGGCATTCGCAAAGTCCCCAAAAACGCGAATTCCTCCTGCGTATGGACAATCACGATCGTGCCATGCGCGCTGGACTCGAAGTCGCAACCGGTGCCCTCTTCGGACTGGCCGACTACCGCTACGACGCCCTGATGCAGATCGCCAAAGCTCGCCACCTCGAATCGGAGTATGGTCGCGGCCCATTTGTTCTCGGCACGGCGAGATTGAAACCCATCGCCGGCCAGGAACTCCATTTCCAGACGGAAGTCAGCGATTATGCGTATGAGACCGCGCTACTCGTTTACAAACTCGCCCTGCCGGAGTCCGGCCGCTGGCTCCAGACCCGCGAAACCTTCTCTTTGAATCTGCGTAATCTGCTAGATGAAGACGTCTTTACGTATCGCTGCGGAGAAGTTCGACCAGGCGGCTACCACCCTTCGGAAGCAGCGGACATCAAGGCTGGACAATTCGGAGTGAATGAACTGGAGCGCGAATACGTTGAGCGCGAACTCGCCGCCCGCCGTTTCACAATCGACTACTCATGGATCGAGTCAGAGCAGATAAAATCAGACGCGCCAGTCGGATGCCCCACACATCCTTCCATTGGACGTGTAGGGACATAATCGCACTGTGCCTACAGGTTCTTTTTCGTCCACTCCTCGATCCGATCCAGCGCCTTCGCGATGTTCTCGTAGGAATTGGCAATGCTGAAACGCAAGTAGCCTTCGCCAAATTGACCAAACGCGGTCCCCGAAAGCACGGCCACTCCGGCTTGTTCCAGTAACGCATCTGCCAGTTTTTTCGAGTTCCATCCCGTCTGTGTGATATTCGCGAACGTATAGAACGCGCCTTTTGGCGACCGGCAGGAGAAGCCCTTGATCCGATTCACACGTTCGATGAACATGTCGCGGCGCCGCTTGAATTCCGCACACATTGTGTCCACCGATGACTGATCGCCTGTTAGCGCCTCGATTCCCGCCATCTGCGTGAAGCTCGCCGTGCACGAATTCGAGTTCGTCATCAGACGCGCAACGTGATTCGCCAAATCGGCGCGCATCACTCCGTAGCCCATGCGCCAGCCAGTCATCGCGTAGGTCTTAGAGAAACCATCCAGCAGAATCGTGCGATCCTTCCAATCGTCGAGCGACAGGATAGAGTGATGCTGTCCTTCAAAGATGAGCCTGCTATAGATCTCGTCCGACAACACCATAATGTCGCGATCACCAATCGCGCTGGCGATATCGCGCACATCGCGCTCAGTTAACACGGCACCTGTCGGGTTCTGCGGAGAGTTAATAATGATGAGCCGCGTGCGGTCGGTGATCAGGTCGCGAAGTTCGCTCGCGTCCATGCGGAAGTCCATGCTCTCCCGCAACTGAATCGGCACGGCTTTTGCGCCGACGAAGTTAATCATCGATTCATAAATCGGGAACCCGGGATTTGGATAGATAACCTCATCCCCTTGTTCCACTAACGACAAAATCGTATAGAAAATAATTGGCTTACCGCCAGGAACAACCACCACTTCGTCGGGCGAGACCGGAACCTTGCGAGTGCGACCGACATAGTCTGCGATCGTCTGCCTTAGGTCAGGCAAACCTGCCGACGGACCATAATGCGTCCATCCCCCGTGAAGCGCCTCGCTGGCCGCCTCCACGATATTCGCAGGCGTGTCGAAATCAGGCTCTCCAATTTCCAGATGGACGATATCTTTCCCTTGTTTTTCAAGCGCCTTGGCGCGTACCAGAACCTCGAAAGCGGTCTCGGTTCCCAAGCGCGACATCCGCTTGGCGAGTCGCAGATCATGACTTATTTTTTGCATAGTTGGCATAGGCAAAACCGCTACATTATAAGCCTTTCTCTATAGGCCCATAAGCGAAACCCTGTACTACCGTGGGTCAGTTTGTGCGCGAGAAGAACTCTTTGCTGTGACGCCAATCACGTGTTGAGAGCGTCTCAAAGCGAGAAACCAGTCGTCTGGAAGCGGATCCTGAGACAAACCTATGAGAAGTGGAAAGGCTCGTCGTCCCCATGCTTTCATCTATTTAGCGTTGCACTTGTTCTGGTGCAGCGTGGAACCCGGCGTGCACCGCTCAATGCCAAACCCGTGTGGATCTCAAAATCTGAGGCTTGGCAAGGAAGTTTATGCGTGACCGTTTCTCTCTTCGTATTTGCTTCGGACCCGAAGATCACAAGGGGTTCGACAACGTTTACGCAACGGTGGTCGAAGGCGGTCATCCGGTCCTGCTGGACGACTGGGCACTGTTGAAACACTGACATTGCTCTGGCCGAAAGAAAAAGCCTCGGTCCCGGCCGAGGCTTTTTTATTTCATTCTGCTCAGATTAGTCCGCCATCGTGGATTGTGAGTCGCGTGATTGCAGAACCTGCTCTACCGCATAGGGAGCATCGCCAACCGCATCGTGGTAATGACGCACGTTCATTTCACCCAGCAATCCCAATCCCAAAAGCTGCCCGCCGGCAAGAATCAGCACCGCCGCAAAGATCAGCAGCGGACCGTGATCCAGCATGATGCGGGTGTTGTTGAACAGTTTCGTGATCGCCAGGAATCCGGCGATTCCCGTCCCACTTAGAATTCCGAGCATTCCCAGAGTTCCGAAGAAATGCAGCGGCCTTTGCAAATAGCGCAGCAGAAAACGGATCGTGATTAGATCAAAAAAGACGCGTGCTGTTCTTCCGATCCCATAGTGCGAAGCACCGCGCTCCCGATTCACGTTGCGAATTGGAATTTCGCAGATCGAGGCACCATAAGCGGACGCCAATGCCGGTATGAAACGGTGCAACTCGCCATATAAAGGGATCTGCTTCAATAGATCGCGGCGATATGCTTTAAACGTGGTGCCGAAGTCGTGGATATCGACGCCGCTCAGCTTAGCCATCAGCCAATTCGCAGTTCGCGAGGGAATGCGCCGCAGCCACAGATTGTCGATACGATTCTTACGCCAGCCGCTGACCACGTCGTAGCCCTGCGCGATCTTTTCCAGGAAGAGCGGGATATCGTTCGGATCGTGCTGCAGGTCGCCGTCCATGGCGATCACATACTCGCCGCGCGCATGGTCAAAACCAGCAGCCAGCGCGGAAGTCTGGCCGAAATTACGGCGCAGTTTAACGACGGTCACGCGGCTGTCGATGCTGGCAATCTCGCGGAGAAGCGGAAATGTGCGATCGTGGCTGCCATCGTCGACGAAGACGAGCTCAAATGTCTCACCCGTATTCTCCATCACCGCCTTCAGGCGATCGTAGAGCTCGGTGACGTTGTCTTCTTCATTATGGAAAGGAACAACAATCGAAAACTTCATTTCAGCTGTTGATTATAAACGTTTGCTGCCTGAAAAACGCTGGTTTTAGAGATTCCTGCCTGCCGCGGATTCTTCGGGGTGCGGCATGGCCAGTGTTGCGGGAGTGACCGTATCGACTCGTCCCCACAACCAGAACAACAGACCCATCGCAATGATGATCGTGCCGGTTACCAGCAGAGACTCTAGCCAATATTTGCCCGGATGCCGCAGAAACTTCAGCAGATGCAGGTGGTAGTGGGAGACCACATACGCGATGGCTCCGTACCGAACTGCCCTTCCCAGTGCTATTGCCGAAATGTATTTTGGCGCCGGATAGTTCAGGCTTCCCGCAGCAAAGAAGAATGCAGATGCTGGAAACGGCGGGGGCGCCAATGTGGGCACCAGGACTGCGCCGAATCCCCATCTTTGAATCAAGCTCCGCACGCGCAATGAACGTTGCTCGCCAAACTTTTTCTCGAGCCAACCGGTGCCTGCCTTTTTCCCGAGCCGATAGGTCGTAAATGCTCCGATCACTCCGCCGATTGTGCTCATTACTGCGTAATACAGCCACAGCGGCCGCTGCCGGACCGACAGGATCCCGGTAAACAGGTCAAGACTGCCGAACGTTGGCACAATGGACCCATCGAGGATGCCGAGAATCAGCAACCCTATCCCTCCAAGGCTACGGATCCACTTCGTCCACGACGTGGCTGCGAAAAGCACCGGGAGTACTTCAACAAACTTCATAACCTGACCCGACTAACCCTCACTAGATATAGAAGCACGACTGTGACACTGGTTCGTAAAGTTTAGTCTCAGAGGGTAAAAAATTGTTAAGCGTGAAGGAACCTACGCGTATTCGCAGCACCAAACTAGTAAGCCACAGCCTCGCGAACTTCTAGCCCGAACTGATCCGCATAGCGCCGTTCTCGCGGAAGACGGAGGCTAATTTCGGCCGCAATATGGTAGTGTTTTGTTGGAGCGCCCGGCAGGATCAATTGGAACTGTCGCGGCCGCGAATGACACCTGTTCCCTATGCCCGGATGGCGAAATTGGCAGACGCAGCGGACTTAAAATCCGCAGGACCGAAAGGTCTGTGGGGGTTCAAGTCCCCCTCCGGGCACCAGCTCACACCGTCTCTACGCAGGTGAGTAACTCTTCTGGATTGGCCGCAGCGCGGTGAATTTTATTTGGTCTTCACCACATAAGCGAGAAACGTGCCTCGGACTTCTTTGAACCAGTGCGGCGTTCCAGCCGGTACAACTATTACGTCGCCCTTGGATAGCTCGTGAACTTCTCCGCCAACGATACTCTCGCCGCGTATCTCGTCCGGACCTTCGGAGTGCGGGGCAACAACAGTCCCACCTGTGACGAGAGTAGCCGACCCTTCCTGCACAAACATCAGGTCGTTATTTCGAAGATGAATCTCAACTACCCCCGGTTTATCTCGGCGCGAAGTAATAATCGAATAAGGCACGCCGTCTTCCTGAAACAATGCACTACCTGTCGAAAACGATTGCTGCACCGCAGACGAAGAGAAATAGCGAACGGTATTTTTCGGCGACGGTGGGTCTGGCTGGGGGTCGTGGGGTGCAGTAGCCGTTTGCGCGGTTGCTGACAGGGCTAACATGCTGCTCATCGCGATCGCGAGAAGACCGGCTCGAATCGTGCGGGCGGTCTGCATTTGAGTTCTCCTACTTGATAGAGGCCGCCGCAGTATTTACTTTGCGTGCCTCTCGCACGATGGCGACATACTGCCGCGCGGCATCAGTGATTTCGCCGACATTGCCAGACTCGAGCGCCGACGCCGACACGAGTTCACCACCGATTCCCAGTGCAGCAGAGCCCGCCTTGATGAACTCGGCGGCGGTTTGCAGGTTGACGCCACCTGTGGGAACCATGGGCACCTGCGGCAGCGGACCTTTTAGCGCCTTGATGTACTTCGGACCGCCAACATTGCCGCAAGGAAACACCTTCACGAAATCCGCGCCAGCCTTCCATGCCGTGATCACTTCAGTGGGTGTCAGCGAGCCAGCCATGATCAGCGTTCCCTGCTTGTTTGCAAGTTTCACGACCTCAACATCCAGTCCCGGGCTGACCAGGAACTCTGCGCCTGCGTCGATGCATCGTTTCGCAGATTCGACATCGAGGACTGTACCCGCACCAACCAGCAACTCGTTTCCCATCGAACGCACGAGTTCAGAAATCACTTCCAGTGCGCCAGGAACTGTCATCGTGATTTCCACGATCGGTATGCCACCCGCAGCTACCGCCTCTGCTGCACTTACGGCCTGTGTGCTCGATTTTGCTCGTACCACTGGTACGATTCCGATTTCCACGATGCGCCGAAACACTTCTTCTCTAATCATCTCCAACTCAGCGCGCGATTCGCGCACCAACGCCTTTCATCAGGTTCGTCACTTCCTTCAATGTCGCCATGGTCGTATCCCCGGGAGTAGTCATCGCCAGTGCCCCATGCGCGGCTCCGCATTCGACAGCCCAACTGGCCGGCTGTCCGGTTAGGAAACCATAGATCAGCCCAGATGCGAATGAATCGCCACCACCCACTCGATCGTAAATTTCCAAGTCCTCACGATGGACGGCTTCGTAGAATTTTCCATCCTGATAACAGACTGCACCCCAATCATTTCGGGTAGCTGTCTTGGCTTTTCGTAACGTCGTCGCCACCACATGGAATGGGAAGGTCTTGACCACGCTTTCAATCATTCGCTTGAAGCCGTCAACATTAAATTCCGAAATGTGTTCGTTCATTCCCGGAACTTCGAAGCCGAGCGCAGCAGAAAAGTCCTCTTCGTTGCCGATCATGACATCAACTAAGGGCGCCAACTCACGATTTACCGCATGTGCCCTTTTCTTTCCACCAACCGCCCTCCACAAGGACTCGCGATAGTTCAGGTCATAGGAAACAATCACGCCGTTCCGTTTCGCCGCCTGCATCGCTTCCATGGCGACCAGCGGCGTTGTCTCCGACAGCCCACAAAAAATGCCGCCGGTATGGAACCATCTCGTTCCGAGAGTTCCAAAAATATTGTCCCAATCGAAGTCACCGGGCTTCGCCTGCGAGATCGCGGTATGTCCCCGATCCGAACATCCCACCGCAGCCCGCACCCCGAATCCCCGTTCCGTAAAGTTAAGCCCATTGCGAGCCTGTCGCCCGACTCCGTCGTACTCAACCCACTTCACTAGCGACTGATCGACACCGCCTTGATAAATGAGATCTTGAAGCAGGCGTCCAACAGGATTGTCAGCGATTGCCGTGACGATTGCGGTATCGAGCCCGAAGCAACGTTTCAGCCCGCGCGCTACGTTGTACTCGCCGCCGCCTTCTGACACCTCGAAACTCCGCGTCGTCGAGATGCGCCCATCGCCAGGATCGAATCGCAGCATCACTTCTCCGAGACTGATCAAGTCCCAGCGGCGTGCTTCCTTCGTTTTAATCTTCAGCGGCACTCGTCACCTTCCCATCCAATTGCCGTCCACCACCAAAATCTGTTCATGATCATAATCACTCGCCTTGCAGTCGTGGACTACGTCGCCCTCAATCGATATCGACGGAAGCGAGCTTCGGCGCCAGCACATGAATAATGACTAGCGCCGTTAGGTACGCCGAACCCGCAATCATGAATACCGGAACATAGTTGTTGCGTGTCAATTGCAGCAAGATTCCAACGCAAAGGGATACAACGATCCCGGCCGCCGCTCCGCCGAAGCCGCCGATTCCGACCACCGAGCCCACGGCACGCCTTGGAAACATGTCCGATGCCAGCGTGAACAAATTAGCGGACCATCCCTGGTGAGCAGCTGCGGCCAAACTGATCATCGCCACCGATATCCATAGGGTCCCAACCTGGCCAATGAAGACCATTGGCAACCATGCTACCGCGCAGATTGCCATCGCCACTTTGCGCGATCGGTTCAGGCTCCAGCCGGACTTGAGGAATCTCGCCGGTAACCAACCTCCCACAATGCTGCCAACCGCGGACGCGTTGTAGATCACGATCAGTGGAATCGCAAACTCTTTCGCCGTTAGTCCATAACGCGAATTGAAAAACTTCGGCAACCAGAACAACATGAAAAACCACACTGGATCGGTCATCAACTTTCCGATCACGAATGCCCATGTCTGACGATGCGGCAACAGATGCGACCACGGGATCTTGCCCACAGGCTCCGAAGGATCAGCGTTGATATATGCCAACTCCGCCGCCGACACTCTTCGATGATCCGCAGGTTTGCGGTAAGTTGTCAGCCACACAACCAGCCATGTCGCGCTGAAGATTCCGGTGAACACAAACGCCCAGCGCCAGCCGAGTTTATCCGCGATCAATGGAACAAGTATCGGCGCAACCGTGGCTCCAAGATTCGATCCCGAGTTGAAGATACCAGTAGCGAGTGCACGCTCTTTCTTCGGGAACCATTCCGCAACGCTCTTGATTCCCGCGGGGAAATTTCCTGACTCACCCAGTCCAAGTAGAAACCGCACTACACCGAATCCCAGCGCCGACGTAACCAGCGCATGGCTCATCGCGGAAAGACTCCACAGCCCAACCGAAGCCGCATAGCCGTTGCGCGTTCCCACCCGATCGATAAAGCGTCCTACGAACAAAATACCCATCGCATAGGCTGCCATGAACGCCATGACGATGTAACCGTACTGCACTTCGTTCCAGCCAATCGTCTTCTGCAGCGTGGGCGCCAGGATCCCAAGCACAGCGCGGTCCATGTAGTTAATGGTGGTCGCGAAAAACAGCAGCGCACAGATTACCCATCGGTAGTGGCCGGCAGGCGATGGAATCACCAGTGCCCCTGGCTCAGTCCGTGCCATTACAGGTGACGTCGCACTGCTCTTTTGATCGCTCATGGAATCCTGTAATTACTTAGCTCTCCCTTTTTCCAGGCCGCTGCCGCCTTGATCAAATCCAGGCTGCACGTTCACCACTCCGAACTTGCGATCTTCAACTTCCCGATGTGCCGCCATCGCCCAGATGAAGCAGATCTTGTGTCCCGGCACGGAGACGTTCGGATGGTACCCGCTCGGCATCAGCACCGCATCACCCTCGCGCACAGGCACAACCAGTTCAGGATACTCGGTGTTGTTGTACACCAGTTGCAGACCGTAGGCTGGCGCTGGCATGTTGAAGTAGACATACATCTCCTCCAGCATCGCTGCATGCTCGTGCGGAGGCCAGCTAGTCCAATTGCCCGGATCTGAATACGTCCAACCAAAAACCAGCCGGCCGGCTTGCACATTCTTCGCGCACGACATGTGCAAGTGACGGGAGGCTCCTGTTCCTTGCCCCGCCGCGAACTTCAATCCCGGATCCTTGCTCATTTCTGCATAATTCACATACTGCAGTGGATACTTGTGATTGACCGGCGCCGAGAACTCGGCGATGTCCACCGCACTTGTTGTCGTCACGACAATTTGCGAATCGCGTGGAATGTATAACGCGTCGTATGGGCCAAGCTTGATTTCCTGACCAGCAGCTTTCACCTGAGCCTCGCCAGAGAGCACCAGAAAACCTGTTTCTTCCTGGCCGTTGGCAAACGATACCGATGGCACTTCACGATTCAGTCGAATGCGCCCATAGCTAAGATGTTGGTTAGTGCTATTCTCAGGGGTTACCGAAATGTGCCGGCCGACGTGAGCATCGGTGTTCCGAAACACCATTCGATCGAAGACAATCTCCGTGCTCGTAGTCATCAAAACCTACTCCTTCTCTGATCTCATGAAGGCGGACGAAATGCCGAGCCTGCACCCAGCTATGTTGCTCTGAATTGCAGAAGGAATGTTATCAGCCAGACCTCCGGATATCTAACCTATGTCTCCGAAATGTCATTTGCTTCCCGCCCGCAACTTCCGCATTCGAGAGACATCTAACAGGTCGATTCGCTTCAGGAGGACATCATGGACAGACTCGCACTTTTAGCGCTGCTACAGGCTAAACCGGGCAAGGAAAAGGAAGTCGAGGACTTCTTGAAATCAGCCCGGCCACTCGCACTTCAGGAAACTGGCACCACGACCTGGTACGCAGTGAAACTGGGACCAGCAAAGTTTGGCATCTTCGATACTTTCGCTGACGAGAACGGCAGAAATGCTCATTTGACAGGGGAAATCGCAAAGCAACTCTTTGCCAAAGCCGCGGACCTTTTTGCAGCGCCTCCGCAAGTCGAAAAACTCGAAATCCTGGCTGCGAAAGCTCCGTAACTCTAGTTTCGCAACCTCATCAATTCTTGGATGTCTCGTTCCAGGGAGCTCCCGGTCATGACGGCTCGGAGCTCTATTTCCATCCCAACACGATATTCTCTCAACCACCGCCATAGTGACGAGAGTCACGGCCCCCGCGGGTCTACGCACTCTACAATGAGATCCATGGCCCAGATCGTTCGCATCACTCTCTTCCCGCCCAATGCTGACCGCGTCTCTCAATTAGTGAATAGTTATGTTCTCGACGACCACGGAGTCCTCCACTACCGCGACTCCGAAGGCACTGAATACCAGACCACCATCCCTTACGTGATCGAACACCTGGAAGAAGGATGCTCAAAAACTCCTTTCGGCGGCTGAGACGCTAATACTTCCACGAAATCACCACGAGTAGTGCACCGCGTATGTCACTGTCTGTTCGCCATCGGCCGGAACGGTTACTGGGAACTCTATCGTGCTGCTGTCTTTCTTGTTGTACTTTGTCGATTTGGAAGTAATGTCCCATCCAGCTCCGCGATAGAGATGTTCCACGAGGGTGACATCCACCGGCTTTTGTTTGTGATTGCGCACTGTAATCTCGAACGATTCGTCCACGAAAGCTTGTTGCTGGTCTCCGCGGAAGTTCGTGCGCTTGCGCTCTCCGACTAAATCAAAGGCGTTCCCGGTGTAAACGCGAATCGTCTCGTCCTTCGGTGTGTGGTCAATGCTGTTTTCGCCTATGAACTGCAATGCACCAGCATCGTCTCGCCGGTAGAAGCGCAATCTTCCTTTCGGCAAAGGCATGCCTAAATGGTTTTGCTGCGAGTTCGTGAATTCCTGCATAATCCAGATCTTGGTATTAACAGCCGTGCCAATCTCTCGCTGGAAACGCAGGTAATCCCAGTTTTGACCCTGAAAGCGTTGTGGGTCCAATCGCCCTCCGTCAAAAACGTAGACCCGGTGACCTGGAATATTGTTAGCGCGCACGAACTCCACTTGCTTACTCTCGCCATCCCGGAGGGTTGTCGCGCGAGAAAGAGTGTAGAGGTGATACTCATCGAAAGCGCTCTCTGTTACCGGAGGGGCACCGGGCGAACCGTTAACTGCTGCAAATGAGGCGATCCCTCCACCTATTCCGCCACCATAGTTCGGCTTTATCTTGTTCACATCCCCTGCCATTAGCTGGATTCTCGCATTCTCGAATGCCTTGCCACTGCGGTTCTCCATATTTACCCAGCCAATCAAATCAACCGAATCGCCGGCCGGCGGAGCGATGACGTTGTAAGCCGCTTCCCAAGTCATTCCGCCACTCACGTAGCTTAACTCGGCATCAACTGGGCCCTTCCCATCCGTTGACACTATCCAGTCAAGAGTTGGCTTCAGATTCATATCCTGGGGCAACGCCGGAAACAGCGGACGCCCCGGCAAACCAAGTTGTAGCTTCCCATTCACCTCGACAAGTGGCTCCTGCGGCGCACAACCGAGCTGTACCGGTTGCCAGCAGGGCTGTAACTGAGGGATTCGCGTATATCTCGGCATACCTCTGCCGGCACGCACAATACGACCTTGCACGACGTCGGTCTTATCCCCGTGTATGACTTCGAAGTCGATCGATTTACCTTCAAATAACTCCAGCAGACCTTGCTGTGACAATGGATCGGAGACATAGTTTTGCTCCAATATTTGCAGTTTGCGGTTCCCGGACGGATCGCGCAGTATCACTGAATCGGGCTCCAGCTCCGACGTGATCTCGTTGTATCGCACCGTGGTCTGCCCTTGCTCCAAGACGAGGTGCACAGGTTGACGCACCACCGCGAAATCCTGGTTATAGATTGTCAGTGCAGGCCCAGTTTGTCCCGCAGCCAGTGATGTGAATAACAGAACTACGACCCAGCGCATGCTTGACCCCCCTTAATCAGAGACACCGGATTCTACTCGCTTGTTTCAGTAAACCTGCGGAATGCTCGCTTAGTTACGGACGAGCGAAAATTTCGCTAGTCGCAAAGTAGGTTGCTCGATTCGCAATTTCTACTCAATCGGATCTACCACCCTGGCTTTCTCGCTCTGATCTGGCATTTGGACCAACACAGTCGCGGCCAGCACCATCGCGATTCCAGAACCTGCATTGGTCCAACAATCTCGCCCAAAACCGCCGCCGCAACCAGAATCGAGAAGACGGGCTCAAGGCAACTGGTAACAATCGCCCGTGTGGGATCCAGATGCTGTAACCCGGCAAAGTAGAGTGAGAACGGAATCAGGATCGACGTCATCGCAAACACCAGCAGGAACAGCCACTGTCCTGCTGAGTAGTGTGCCGCAGCGATTTTCCAAGGCGGATTCACCACAATCCAGAACAGTGCCGCGCCCAGGAATGTATTCACCACGATCTTCCACCGGTCGTATCGTGCCACCAGTCCGGCCCCGCCCACGTTGTAGAACGCAAAGGTGACCGCAGCGATCTGGGCCGCAATCACGCCCGCCGTATTCACATGAAATCCGCCAGCACTCAGAAGTCCCACCACCATGGCGATGCCTAGAATCGCCAAAGCAACCGAGACCAACCGCTTTATCGTTGGCTTCTGTACCCCACGCGCCACCATATACAGCAGCACCCAGATCGGAGCCGTGTACTGTAACGTAATGGCCGTCGCCACATTCGTCTTCTGAATTGCTAGATAGTAGAAGTAGTTCGACATCGCTACGCCGAGCACGCCGACGATAGCCGTCCGGATCCAATCGCGCCTCGGCAGAGTTAGCGCATCTCTCCCGCGGAAGAGGAGAAGCATCGGCGCAAGAATCAAAAAGGAAATTGTTGTACGGCTTTGCGCAAGAATCAGCGGATCAATCGGGGCAAGGGCTTTGCCGCCGCTGGCCAGCAGGCGACCTGTGAATACGGCCCTTCCGAGCGTTGCGGAGATCGCCCAGCACATCGTGGCTGACGCGATGAATACGTATCCGCGAATCGGATGTCTTTTATTTGGCAAGAATTTGGTCGAGTTCTTCTGGATCAAACCCGATCATAACGTTCTCGCCGATCACAATGGTAGGGGTGGACCGGCTTTGATACGTCTCCACCAACTCGCGGACCGCTTCCTGGTCCGCCGTAACGTCCCGCTCTTCGAATTCGAGACCCTTATCT
Source organism: Terriglobia bacterium (assembly GCA_963724985.1). Classification (GTDB taxonomy): domain Bacteria; phylum Acidobacteriota; class Terriglobia; order Terriglobales; family Acidobacteriaceae; genus JAJPJE01. The sequence goes on from CAVRWV010000020.1 coordinate 49,561, forward strand.
GCCAGATAGACTTTCACACTCCTGCATGGAGGGCAGTCTGGTTGGGTGAACACGATGATCTTGCGGTCGGTCATGAGAAATTGGATCAATCCAGACGCCCCGTGGGCGCAACTATTTTTCGTGCAGCTCGATATCGTATGTGATCTTCGCGGTCTTGTTCAGCATCGCTGCTACCGAGCAATACTTCTCCTCCGACAGCCGAACCGCGCTTTCCACTGCCTCGCGGCTAACTTTTCCCTTCACCTTATAAACGAGCTTGATTGTGGTGTATACCGCTGGCTGCCCCGTTGCGCGTTCGCCCTCTGCGAACACCTCAACCGCCGTGAATTCCTCCCGCTTCTTGCGCAGGATACTCACCACATCGTAAGCGGTGCAGGCGCACAGCCCAATCAGCACCAGTTCTACGGGACTCGAAGCCGTTTTCTTCTCTCCAGCATCGACAACAATTGCGTGCCCGCTCGAGGCCTCTCCGACGAAGCGTTCGTTATCGGTCCAAATTGCACTCGCAGTTATCATTTGAATATCTTACGGCCGCATCGCCGAGAGGCGGTACTCCTCTGCCCTTCGCATCCTCCGTAGCGCCATACTCAATGTGAAGTCGGCGATGTCGCCGGCTTGCTACTTTGGCCCTCAGCCGTTGTCTGCTCGGCAGCCCAGTAGCCGCTTCGGGTGTATAGCTTGGCATCGCTAGCAAACTTGAGGCGCACTCGCAGCGTGTGCTGTCCCGGCGCCAGATTCTTAGGCTGATAGCTCAACAGGTACGCGTTGAAGACATGGTTGCTGATCTCCGTAATTTTGTCCTCAAACGCCTTTTCTGACTTGAACGGCAGGTATTCCCCTCCCGAGACCCGCGACAACGTCTGAGGTGTATTGTCTTTGGCTTCTGCTACCAGCATCTTGAACAGGTTTAAAAAATTGGGAGTATTGCTGGTCGGAGTTGCCCACAGCGAATCTACGACAGGCGAATACGTTGAGCTGTAGACGATGGTATTGCTGGCCTCGAGCTGCCGAATGACGTCCTCAACCGGAGCCGTGCTGCCATGGTCCCTCGTCTCGGAGATTATCAGCAGAATCTTGCGGTGATTCTTAGGACGCGCCGCCAGCCGTCTCGCGCTAAAACTGATTGTGTCTAGAATCGCCGCGTCGCCCCCACTCGCTTTCAGGCTCTTTAATACCTTCGTCACCTTGGCGCTGTCGGAAGTGAAGTCCTGCACCAGCTTCGGCTCGCTATCGAAGGTCACGACCGCAACTTCGCCCTTCCCGTCGCCGATAAGCGGATCGATCAGGCTACCAAGGCGTTGAATTCTCTCCAGGGCTGCGCTCGCGTCTTGTGACGTCTCGATGGCGAGCACCAGCGAGATCGGCTGCGTTTCCAAGGTCTCGTCGATACTGACTGGCTGCACGATACCGTTGTCTTCGACGATGAAATCCTCAGCCCGAAGCCCATACACCGGCTTCCCCGCCGAGTCGGTTACCAAGGTCGGAACAAGCACTACGGTGGAACTGCTTCGGATGGTAATTTCCTGGCCCAATGCAACCGTCCCCGCACAGAGGACCGCTAAAACTAACAACTGAGGCCAAATCAATTTTCGTAACGCAACAGAGCCCACGCATCCCTCTTCCTCAATGATAGACGAGGATAGTGAGACTCTGCTTGTGCCTAAGCGCTAGTCGCCTTTTTGGCTTCCCGCATTGGTTGGATTGGTTTTCTTCGCCGTAGCGTTCACAGTCGGCCAGTATCCGGCTCTTGCCCATATGAGCGCTGCGCTCGCATCACGCAGCGAAACCTGGATCGTGTGTGGGCCGGGCGTAGGGTCTTTCACCTGAAAGCTAAGCTGATACCGATTATGCGCATGGTTCGCGAGCATTCCCAGAGCTTGATCCAAGCCCTCTGAATTATGAAACAGCACATATTCTCCACCAGTCAGATTAGCCACGGCCTGCGGCACGTTCGTGTGCATTTGTGAAGCTGACCATCGCACCAACGATACGATCGGGCCTCCGAAGTTGATGTTTCGCGGACCAATCCCATAATCGTGCCCCGAATTCGTCTCCAAATCTCCGGGACTCACGCCTGGATTGCTTGCAGCGCTCAGACCGCCATCCGCGGCACCGGCTGCGCCGTCTCCCAGACTATTGTCTCCTTGCGCATCCGCGCCGGAAGGCGTTCCGCCCGAGGATGCCCCGGAAGCCGTCGAAGCAGCGCCCATCTGGCCCTGGTGACCGCCAGCACCACCTGCACCGCCAGCTCTCGGTGCGCCCGTTGAAGGCGTTCCGGCGCCAGTGCCTCCAGCATGATCCATGTCATGGCCGCCCATGCCATGGCCCATCCCGTGCGGCCGTCCACCCGCCACTTGCTCGCGCAGTAACACCTGCTGCAACATTGGTCCAAATAATTTCGCTGCGCTCTCGAATTTGGCCTTGGCATCAGCCGGGAACGAAACCATATACAGTTCGACGTCGCTCGCAATAATCTGTTTGGCAGCTTCGTCGAGACTGATCGTCTTGCTGTCTCCATCCGCCTGTTCGCTTACCACTACGAGAACTTTGCGACGATCGCCGGGCTGCCGTTTCAGCAGATCCAGTGAATAGTGAATCGCGTCAAGGATTGCGCTCCCTGAATCTCCAGCGTGAAGCCCCTCGAGAGACTGATTTACTTTGGAGACGTCACTCGTAAATTCATGACGCAATCTCACCTCGCTATCGAAGCTGACAAGCGCCATCTCACTGCCGGGTCCATCTACGAATGTCTCCAGCATCGACCCAATCTCGTGCAACGTGCTGCGGCACCTTGACGGTCGTTTAAACTCGTCTGCATCGTCCAGCAAAGCGCAGCCGCTGCCCAGTACCGCCGGGGCGCTTCCTCCCGTTTGCACTGCAAGGACCAACGAAACTGGCTTGCTGGAAAACGTGTCGTCCATCAACACCGTTCGTTCCACGCCGTTATCCATGATCACAAAATCTTTTTGCGTAAGCCCGTAGATAACTTCGCCGTGTTCATCGGTCACTAGCGTGGGAACGAGAACGACGGTAGTTTCGGAACGAAAGGTGGGCCTGCTGTTCTCCTGCGCCGGCAACAAACTGGAGAGAACAACAATAGCCAGCAGGATTCCAATTCGCGCGACCATCAATTCATGCTCGCGAATAGCCCGCGGCAAAGACGGCTGCAAGTACACAACAACGAAGTCCAGCAAAACGTAATCCCCGATGTGTTTTCCAGCTCTCGTCTAGACGAGCAGCGTTGGATTCGGTTTACGTTTCCTCGGGCTCGGCAACAAATTGATATCCGACTCCCCGGACTGTCAGCAGGTGTTTGGGCTTGCTTGGATCGGGCTCAATATATCTACGAAGGCGTACGACGAAATTATCGATGGCGCGTGTATCCGTGTCTTCCTTTAGATCCCATACATCTTCAAGGATCGCGCGCCGCGAGACAGGCCGCCCCTGATTGCGGATCAAGTACCGCAGGAGTTCACACTCCATTACCGTAAGCTGGAAGAAATCTTTGCCGTTCTGCAACTGCAATCTGTCGAAATCAACTTCCTTGCCCCGGAAGCTGAAAACATTTCGTACTGCCTCCTGCTGGCCACCCAGATCTCCTGATTGGCCCATCCAGCTCTTGCGTCGCAGTAAACTGCCAATTCGCGCAATCAGAATGTCCAGATTAAACGGCTTTGGCAGATAATCATCCGCCCCCGACTCAAAGCCTTTCAGCACATCCTCAGGACGGCTTCGTGCCGTCAGCATCAGCAGGGGGATGAACTGCTTCGCGGCTCGCAATTCGCTTGCGACCGTGAACCCATCCTTGCCGGGCAGCATCACGTCGAGAATCAACGCGTCGAACGGCGCATGGTCACATAGGAGTTTGGTCAGCGCTGCTTCACCGCTGTCCGTGAGCTCCACCGTGTATCCTTCTGCCTCCAGGTTAAATTGCAGGCCGCGCGCGAGATGCACTTCATCCTCGACGATCAGGATACGGATCATGCGCGGTATACCCTCGGCAGCCGCATCGTAAACGTGCTGCCTCGTCCTTCGCCTTCGCTCTCCGCGAGCACATCGCCTCCGTGCCGCCGCGCGATCGAACGCACGATGAACAAACCAAGCCCCGTTCCCTTCACTGGACTCGAAGTCAATGTCCTCACGCGATAGAAGCGCTTGAAAATGCGTTTGAGTTCCGGCTTCGGTATTCCAATTCCTTTGTCGCGGACCTGCAGAACCACCGTGTCCATGTTCGGACTCAGAACATCCACCACGATCTCTGTCGATTTGCCTGAATACTTCACCGCGTTGTCCAACAGATTCCCGACTGCCGTTCGGAGTTCCTCCGGATTCCCCAGCAAAATGATCCCCGGATCCGGTTGAGTTCCGAAGCGAAGCTCTTGCGGCGTAACCTTGTGACGCAATCGCGCGAGTTCCAGCGAATCTGTGACCAGCAACGAAAAATCCACTTCCTGATTGTGCTTCTTGTTATTGGTGCCGTGTCTTTCTTCGCCCGCCTTCAATACCTGCTCCACTGTTCCCAATAAGCGATCGGTATCTTCGAGCATGATGCGATAAAAATCGTGGCGTTGTGATTCCTCCACCGAGCGCTTCTGCAGCGTCTCCAGGTACAGGCGGATCGACGCAATCGGCGTTTTCAGTTCATGCGTAACCGCATTCAGGAAGCCGTCCTGCTGCTCATTGCGTCGGATTTCGCGCACCAGGAAGATCGTGTTCAGCACCAATCCGGCAATAATGAATCCGAAGAAGAAGATCCCAAGCACCAGCGGGACCACTTCCTTCCAGTTGATGATGACCCACGTGATATTGAGGGCAATCGCCAGCCCGACGCCACAAGCGCCCAGGGTGATGAAGAATGCGATCGTCTTCCCACGGCTCGCGATTCGCATAGGTGTCTAGATTGTAGTTGAGGAGTATCCCACAAAGAAAAACCGCGGACTCGACGGTCCGCGGTCATGAATCATGATTGCTAATGCTCCTAGTCGCCTGAGACCGGCACAAGCTCCTCGATGACTTCTTGAGGCGCAACAGCATCAGGCACTTCGCTCTCTTCCTTCAGCTTCGGCAGCTTCACATCCCAGGCCAACCCGAGCATCTTGAGGAAAGAGATTCCATACCAATTCAGGTCGTATTCGTACCAGCGCAGTCCATGACGCGCCGATTGCGGATGCGCATGATGGTTGTTGTGCCATCCTTCGCCAAACGTCAGCAGCGCAACCCAGTAGCTGTTCTTCGAGGTGTCATTCGTAAGGAAACGCTGTCTTCCCCACATGTGTGTGGCCGAGTTCACCAGCCAAGTCGCATGTAAACCAAGAGTCGTCCTCAGGAAGATGCCCCACAGCACGTACTTCCAGCCGCCAATCGCCAGGATCGCCAGGCCCAGTACTGTGATTGGAAGCCAGTGCCATTTGCTGATCCACGTATGGAACTTGTCCTTGCGAAGGTCGGGAACGTACGGAAGCAGAGCCGCGGATTGGTTGTGCATCGCCCGCCCCGTCATGATCCATCCCATGTGCGCCCAGAAACCGCCATCGCGCGGGGAATGCGGATCGCCCTCGCGATCGGTATTCTGATGGTGCACTCGGTGGGTTGCCACCCAGAAGAACGGACCGCCCTCCAGCGCCAGTGCCCCGCATGTGGTTAGGAAATACTCGATCCACTTCGGAGTCTTGTAACCACGGTGGGTAAGCAACCGGTGATACCCCATGCCGATCCCGAGGCTGCCTGAAAACCACCACAGGATCGCCGCCAGGAAGGCAGCTTTCCAACTGAAGAAGAACAGGGCCGCTACCGCACCAATATGGAATAAGACCATGAAAAACGTAGTCAGCTTACTGATCGGTTCTTTGAAGGTCCGATCATTCTTCAAAAAGCTCATGCTTCCCCTTGCGACCCTTTGGATTTTCCCCACGAAACTGTTCCGAAGTTATCAGGGAATCACTTCGACTTTTGTAATACTTGTGTAATTGCACCAGTTACAGCGGCGGGACACACAGCTTTCGTAATCTGTAGAGATCTTTTGAAGTGCTACTTGAAGTTAGTGCCTGCAATAAAAAAGGCGGACTCGGCGGTCCGCCCTCTTTGCTCTGAAATCTTCCAAGTCTCCTTCCTACACATCGAGTGCTTGGGGTAAATCAACGAGGACATTCTGTCCCGGTTTTCCTCGAACATGTACTGAAGAATGCACCGTAGGGATAACGACGGTCGTAGAACCTTTTGTTCTCTCGTCATCTTCCTATGAGGTGAATACCTGATTGCGCCAGATATCGGATATCACTGTCCAATCTCCTGCCATCCAATCGGCTAAGGAGAAATCGATGAAAGCCCCTTTTCTGATCGGCCGTCTTATATTCGGAGGGTTTTTTCTTTACAACGGAATCAATCATTTCCGGCAACGCAAGACGATTACCCAATATGCAGGAGCTAAGAAAGTTCCTAAGCCCCATGCCGCCGTCATCGCAACCGGAGTCGCTCTGACTGTTGGCGGAGCGAGCGTTCTGCTGGGAATCAAGCCAAAGCTGGGCACGCTCGCCATCATTGGGTTCTTGGGCGGCGTCTCTCCGTTTATCCATAATTTCTGGAAGGACGAGGATCCCGGCGAGCGCATGCACAATATGGTCGACTTCACTAAGAATATGGCCTTGCTCGGATCGGCACTGGCTCTCATGGGAGTCGAAGAACCTTGGCCCGCAAGCGTCCCCATTGCTCAACCTGGAAAGCTGCAACGCCTGCGAAGAGCGGTCCGCAGAGAAGCAGCAGCGTAGTTCATATCGTGGGCTTGCGCCGCTACTCGATCGCCACCGCCAGGTCGCGATAGGAAAAAATCAGCGACGCAAGCGCCCACACGGCCACCGAGTCGACCAGCGCCCAGCCCACCGCTGTCCACATGGGTGTCCAATTGTCGAACGAGAATCCGAGTATCGACTGCATCAGCACATAGGTCGGCATCACTTGTGTAAGAACACCCGCCGACATTTGAACTAACACACCATTAATACCGACTACAATCGCCGTTAACGCGATCGTGAGTAATGGGCTGAGAAAAGTCGAAAACAATAGGGCCACGCTTCCCGCCAGCGCCGATGCCGCAAATAACATGACTGCAATGGGAATCGCGTGCGCGGCAGAAAACCCGGCTCGCGCAAATACCCATGCACCCAACATCGCGACCGCCGCACTATAAACCGCCGCCGCTCGCCAGAAATCCTACTTCCAGTCCTGCCAGATATTCTGCACGGCTGACAGCTTTCGATAGCACAGCGAGAATGCGTCGTGATCGCCGCTGGTTGTAGATCGCTGATGAAGCCAGGAATGCCGTGAACACCACCCCATAAACCGCCTGCTGCTTCAGGAGGAACAATGCGTCATCCTGTGACTGTTTAATCGAATACGCGGCGGCTCCGCCACTGATCACCGCCCATAGAAGAAGTAGCAGAATCGCCCATCGGCTCTCTCGAAGGAAATTCAGCGCGATCAGGAAAACTGGTCTCATGCGAAGCGACCCTCGCTTGCGGATTGGGACGCGGAATCGGACCCAGTCAACTCGAGGAACAATTCTTCCAATGACCGCCGCACCGGATTCACCCGCAGCACCTCACCTCCGGCCGCCCATATTTTTTCGATCACATGGCGCTGCTCAGCACGTTTTACCCTGATGACGACGTTGCCGTTATCATTCTTCACTCCGGGAAACTCCGTCGGCGTTACTCTGCTGGCCACGATCTCCGACTCTTCCGCCGATTCCAGCAGCTCCGACGTCTTCCCCACTCGCATTAGCTTGCCCTTACTCACGATGCCCACGCGATCGCAAATCAGTTCGATCTCCGAGAGCAGGTGCGAGCTGAGGAAGACTGCTCTTCCCTGCGCTGCGCGCGCGCACCAGCAACTCGCGCACCGCAACGCGTCCAAGTGGATCCAGCGCGGACGTAGGCTCGTCCAGGATCAGTAGCTCCGGATCGTTCACCAGCGCCTGTGCCAATCCAACTCGTTGCAGCATCCCGCGGGAAAGCTTCGAAGCCTTGCGCGACTCCACGTCGCGCAGTTCCAGCAATTCCAGAACTTCGCTGGTGCGCTTTGCCAGTTCCGGATCGCGCATGCCGTTCAGTGCGCCATAGAACCGCACCAAGTCATTCACCGGACGGTTGTACAGCGCCACGTTCTCTGCCAGGAATCCCACCCGCTTACGAGCAGGAGCATAACCAAATCTCTCGCCGAGCAGGCACCCGATCCCGCACTCGGCTGCATGAATCCCATGGCAAGATGGATCGCTGTGCTCTTGCCTGCCCCATTCGGTCCGAGGAAACCAAAGATTTCGCCCGCTTCGATCGATAGCGAGAAATCATCCAGGGCGTGCACGCTACGTCTCCCAAAGATCGATCGATATGTCTTCCCAATCTGCTCGTATTCGAGGACGGCAGGCACGCCGCTATTGTATGCGCCGCAAAAAGCAAAAGCCTCCGCCATAAGCGGAGGCCATCGCGTTTCCTGTCATTCCGAGGCGTCTGAAGCGCCGAGGAGTCTGATTGTCGAACTTTTACTTCACTTTTACAAAGATAATCACCAGCGTGTACAGAGCCAGCGATTCAATTAGTGCGAGGCCAAGAATCAGCGCCAGCTGAATGCCGGCACGTGCTCCGGGGTTTCTGGCAAGTGCTTCGGCGGCTGCGGCGGTCGCCTTACCCTGTCCGAGGGCGCACATACCCGAGGCGATCGCCATCGCGAATCCGGCAGTGATCGCAACCCAGTTGGTGCCCGCAGCAGCGGCTTCGCCGCCCTGGGCGTAAACCGGCGCGGCAACGAACATAATCGCGAGCGCCATGAAGAGGTAGCTGAGTGTTTTGCGCATGTACTTTCTCCTTATAAATCGCTGCCAGTGGGTGGTTGACGCCATACCGTGCAGACGCCCTCACACTCGCAGCAAACTTCTTTCGTCAAACGTGAAACTTGAAACGGGTTTCTAGTGCTCGGCCGCCACCGCCCCCTGCAGGTACACCGTCGTCAGCAGCGCAAAGATATACGCCTGCAAAAGCGAAACAAAGATGTGCAGTCCGAGAAAGACCACTGGTATCACAATTGGAACAAGGGAAAAGAACACCAGGGTTACCATGTCACCGGCGAACATGTTGGCGAACAGACGGATGGTGAGCGACATCACGCGTGCCAAATTGCTGATAATTTCGATTGGCACCATCAGCGGCGCGAGCGCAGGCACAGGCCCTGTGAATAGCTTGGCATAGCCCCATGGCCCGTGTTGGCGGATGCCCTGATAGTTGTAATAGAAGAAAGCAACCAGAGCACAGCCCAACGGCACCGATGCCTCTGCAGTCGGCGAAAGAAATCCCGGCACCAGTCCAAGCAGATTGCACAGCAGAATGAAGATAAACAGCGGCACCAGGAACGATGTGAAGATCTCGCTGTGCGGGCCGATGATCTCTTTGCTCTGATTCTCGATGAAACCGTGAATGCCTTCGAAGATATGCTGCAACGCGCGTGGGCGTTCGACGGAAAGGCTTGCCCTTACCAGCAGAAAAAGCAGGAACAGGATAGCCACGACCAGAATTTCCATCGAGAGGTAATTTGGGATGGGCGCCTGCGGATATTTCGGGTGAATGCCAAGCGCATTCAGGAGGGAGGTCACTGGACCGCCAAAGATCCGGTTCAACAGGGCAGTTAATGGCAGTTGTTCAGGCATGAATAATGACGAACCAGCTAAATTTTTGATCGCAACGCCGCGTACGTTTCGTAGACGGCTTCACACAAGATCGCGGCTACGGTCAATGACAGACCACCAAGGAAACCGTAAAGGCCGTCAGCAGAACCTTTGAATATAACATAGGCCCCAATGCCGATAAAGACATAGCGCAGCAGGAACCGGAACACCGTTCCAGTACTCGAAACCTTTGATCCATCGGTACTTATGCGCTCTGCCAACGCGTTCATCGCATGTTCCAGCCAGTGGAAGTTCACGTAGGAAACAACGCAACCGAGCAGCACGCCAGCGGCAATTCTCCAGCCCCAAATCCACCACGCAACCAGCGTTGCGATTGCACCCAGGATCAGCATCGTATGCCGGATTCGACCGACCGCTCCGCCAAGAAACCGTTCCACCTTTGGATCGACAGGTGCCGGTTCGAATACGTCTTCGGTGTCGTCGGGATCTGGCTGGATGGTATCCGGATCGGACACGATTACTCGTCCTTCCCGTCATCCTTGAGTACCGTCCGGATCAGCTCGACGAATCCCGCAATGATACCGACGATCAGTCCGGCCAGGTACAGCCACGTTGTATGCAGCCATCGGTCGAGCAGCACCCCGATGATCCATCCAACAAAGGTAGCGGCCGGGAGCACAAACGCCAGTTGGCTGTACCGCGCGAGAGTGACAAAGAAGTTGCCGTTTGAAGATTGTGGTGGCTCAGGCATAGTCGCGCACCATTGTACGCAAGCGCGGCCTTTGAAGATGCACGCTCTACTTTAGGAGTCCTAGCACCGCACTGGCTTGCGGTACGCTCAGCGACCAGGCTGCGGCCCTGAGAAAGACCTCTGGGAAGATGCCGATCGCCACCGTGCCCAGCGCCGTGATGGCCAATGCCAGCCTCAAGCCCGGGCTCATCGCCACTGGTTCCGTGCTTTCCGCCGGACGCATCAACATGGCATTTGCGATTCGCAGATAGTAGTAAAGACCGAGCACCGCAAACAGCACGGCCACCGCCGCCAGCGCGTAGTGCCCTGACTCAATCAGCGACAGGAAGATGTAGTACTTGCCCCAGAATCCTGCCAGTGGCGGAATGCCCGCGAGCGACAGCAGGAACACCAGCATCAGGATCGCTTCCGTCGGAGCCTTGAACATCAGTCCCGCAATGTCGTCGATCTCATCCCCAATGATGTCGCGCCGCCGCAGGGATGTGATCACCGCAAACGCGCCCAGGTTCATGAAGGTGTACACCAGCAGGTACACCATGATGCCCTTGATGCCCGTGGAACTCGCGCTCTCGTTGTTCCCCGCTACCAGGCCCAGCAGCATATAGCCCACATGCGCGATCGACGAATAGGCCAGCAGCCGCTTCAGATTGCTCTGCGTCAGCGCCGCCAGATTCCCAGCCGTCAGCGTCGCGAGCGAAACAAAAATGATCATCGGCACATAAATCGAGCGCAGCGGGTACAGCATGTATAAGAAGATGCGCAGCAGCATCGCCCAGCCCGCGGCCTTCACCGCGACGGACATATATCCAGTCACGCTAGTCGGTGCGCCTTCATACGCATCCGGCGCCCACTGATGGAACGGTACAGCGGCAATCTTGAAGAGCAGTCCGGTTGCCGTAGTCAGCAGCGCAAGAATCGCAATCGGATCTTTAGGATTCGTACGGAAGTGTTCTTCCAGCGTTCGCGCGATCTGACCAACGTTCGTGCTGCCCGCCAGTCCGTAGAACAACGACAGGCCATACGCGAAGATTCCCGACGAGAACGCCCCCAGCAGCAAGTACTTCAACGCCGCTTCATTCGACCGCTGACTCCGCCGCAGGAAACCCACAAGCACATAAGTCGAGATCGCCATCAACTCCAGGCCAATAAACAACAGCACGATGTCATAGCCTGACGCCATGCACATCATGCCGACCACCGAGAACAACACCAGCGCGTAGAACTCGCCGTGCTGCTCGCGCTCGATCTCCAGGTACTTCACCGACATCAGGATGGCAATCGCCGCCCCGGCAAGGAACAGGTAGAAGAAGTAGATCGCAAAACGATCCAGCACCAGCGACCCGGCAAAGCCTACGAAAGAGCCGCCCTGACCATGCGCTTCGGCAAACCGATCCGCCAGTTGGACCTTGTAAACTGCAACTGCCGAGAACCCCAATCCCACCAGCGCCGTCCACGCATTCGCGCGCTTCCACTCTGCGGGCAACATCAGGTCAATGATCAGCACGCCCATGCCAAACAGCGCCAGCATGATCATCGGCAGCGCTAGCAGGTAATCCGTGCTGGTGAAGAAATGTTGTATCGGCGTTCCCATTTGCCGTCCTTTGCTACTTCCCTGCTTCTACGGTTAGTGCTGTCGTCGCGACAGGCGCTACCGGAGTCTGTGCCAATACCGGTTTGTTCAGATCAGGCCGGACCGTCTGCACGATCTGCTGCACCGGTTGCTCCATGATCTGGAAGATCGGCTTCGGATAAAGCCCGATCGCGAACGCCAGGATCAGCAGCGGCACGAAGCACAGCACCTCGCGCGGCGTCAGATCCTGCAGCTTTTCATTCTTCGGATTCTTGACCGGCCCGAAGAACACGCGCTGGTAGAGCCACAACAAGTACGAAGCCGCCAGCACCACGCCCGGAACCGCCCACGCCGCCCAAGCCTTGTTCTCAATAAACGCACCCTGCAGAATCGTGAACTCGCCGATGAAGCCATTCAGCAGCGGCAGCCCCATCGAACTCAGGAACATAATCATCGTGATCGTCGCGTACACCGGCATCACGTTCGAGATCCCGCCGTACTCAGAGATATCGCGCGTATGCCTGCGCTCGTACAAAATGCCGACGATCAAGAAGAGTGCGCCCGTCGAGATTCCGTGGTTGATCTGTTGCAGCAGCGATCCGCTCAGTCCCGCCTGGTTCAGTGCAAAAATTCCCAGCGTGCAGAAACCCAGGTGGCTGACAGATGAATACGCCACCAGCTTCTTCATGTCGGTCTGCACCAGCGAAACCAGCGCGCCGTACACGATCCCAATAATCGATAGCGTGATAATCGTCCCGCGCACCATCGGATGTGCCACCGGATCCAGCACCTGCGGGAAGAACGGCAGCGAGAAGCGCATGAAAGCCGTACGTTCCCATCTTCAGCAGAACGCCCGCCAGGATCACCGAACCCGCCGTCGGAGCTTCTACGTGCGCATCCGGCAGCCATGTGTGGAACGGGAACATCGGCACCTTGATCGCGAATCCGACGAAGAACGCCACGAACAACCAGATCGCGTAGTGATACGGAATCTGCGGCGCCGTCTGGTACAGCTCCGGAATGCTGAACGTGTAAACACCCGTCAGCGCATGGTGATGGAAGTACAGGAACAAAATCGCCAGCAGCATCAGCAGCGAGCCGACCAGCGTATACAGGAAAAACTTGATCGCCGCATAGAGCTTCCGCGGCCCGCCCCATATTCCGATCAGCAAGTACATCGGCACCAGCATCGCTTCCCAGAACACGAAGAACAGGAAGAAGTCGAGCGCCATGAAGACGCCGAGCATGCCCGTCTGCAGGATCAGGAACCACACGTAGTATTCCTTCACGCGGTCCTGAATCGCATTCCATGACGACAGGATGGAGATCCATCCCAGCAGCGTCGTCAGCATAATCAGCAGGAACGAGATGCCGTCGATGCCGAGGTAATATCCCGCGCCGATGGAGGGGATCCAGGTGTTCGGTGCGCCCTCAATGAACTTGAAGCCCGGTTGCGTGCGCAGCACCCAGAACCATGGGATCAGCGGAAGCGAAATCAGCAGCCCCGCCAGCGAGAACATATTCGCTACCCAGCGGATCGCGTTCTTCTGCTCTTTCGGGATCAGCAGCAGAACCAGCGCGCCCACCAGCGGCGTAAAGAGAACGATCGAAAGTATGTGGTTATACATTGCGTAAGCCATTCCTAGTTAGCGGATCGCGTAGTACCACACGAATCCGACCAGACCCACTACCATGACCAGCGCGTACCACTGCACCAGTCCCCACTCGAACAGTCGCGTGGGATAAGAAAGCAATTGCGCCAAAATCGCCGGACCATTCACCAGCACGCCGTCGATGATCCACTTGTCCCACCAGTTCGACAGTGCTGCACTGAACCGCGTAATCCAGCCTGCGCCGTTCACCGTACCGTCGATGACTTTGGCGTCAAACTTCCACGACGCTTCGCCCAGTCCAATCGCGCCCAGACGCACCGGCCCAAGTTTCTTGCGACCCGTGAACGCGTAGTCGTACGCTTCGTCGACGTAGTACTTATTCAGCAGCGTGCTGTAGACCGGAGGCGCTGCGACTTGGATCGGCTCCTTATAGCCCTTCGCGGCTTTGCCGTATGCGCGACTCGCCATGAACCAGCCGCCGATGGCTGCGCCGACCGAGAGCAGCATCAGGGCGTACTCCGACGCCGGCGTGTGCTCTTCTTCGGGCTTGCCCACCGCCGCGGCCGCTGCTTTGACGGTCTGCGCTTCGCTCGCGAACACTGGGCTCAGAAACTTCTCAAACCGATTCGTTCCACCCAAGCTGTGCGGCAATCCCAGATATCCTGCGAATACCGAGCAGATCGCCAGCATCACCAACGGCATCGTCATCGACTTCGGCGATTCATGCACATGATGTTCTGCTTCGTGACTCAGCCGCGACTCTCCAAAGAACGTCAGGTAGATCAGCCGGAACATGTAGAACGACGTCATGATTGCCGTCACGAACGCCACGTACCACAGGGCGCGAAATGCTCCGCCTTCACGCGACCACGTCTGCCACAGAATTTCGTCTTTCGAGAAGAAGCCCGCCAGCCCCGGAATGCCCGCAATCGCCAGCGTGCCGACCAACATCGTCTTAAACGTCGTCGGGATCTTTCGCGCCAACGCGCCCATGTTGCGCATGTCCTGCTCGCCGCTCATGGCGTGGATCACCGAACCCGCGCCAAGGAACAGCAGCGCTTTGAAAAACGCATGCGTGAACACATGAAACACGCCGGCGGCAAATGCCCCCACGCCGAGCGCCAGGAACATGTATCCCAGCTGCGAAACCGTCGAGTACGCCAGCACTCGCTTGATGTCGTTCTGCACCAGGCCGATCGACGCCGCAAAGATCGCCGTCAGCGCGCCCACAATCGCCACCACTTTCATCGACGGCGGCGCCAGCGTGAACAGTGCATTCGACCGCGCCACCATGTAAACGCCCGCCGTCACCATCGTCGCCGCATGGATCAATGCTGATACCGGCGTCGGACCTTCCATCGCATCCGGCAGCCACACATAAAGAGGTAGCTGCGCCGACTTGCCGCACGCCCCGCCGAACAAAAGCAGCGTGATCGCGATCAGCCAAGGATCTCCGATCGCGATCTGTCCACTGCGCGCCACACTCGTAATGTCGGTGAAACGATACGTCCCGAAGTACCAGAAGATCATGAACATGCCCATCAGGAACGACGCGTCCCCAATGCGGTTCACGATGAAAGCCTTATTCGCGGCGGTCGACGCCGAATGCCTCAGGAAGTAGAACCCGATCAGCAGGTACGAGCACAGTCCCACGCCCTCCCACCCGACGAACAACATCGCGTAGTTGTTCCCCAGGATCAGCGTGAGCATCGAGAACATGAACAGGTTCAGATAGCCGAAGAAGCGGTAGTAGCCGCCTTCATGCGCCATGTACCCGGTGGAATAAATATGGATCAGCGTGCCCACGCCGGTTACGAACAGCAGCCATATGCCCGAGAGTGGATCGAGCAGGAAGCCGGCTTCGGCCTTGAACTGCGCCGGCTGGCCGCTGTGCGTCGGCAGCTTCAGTCCGTCGCTGCCCACCCACGTGAACATTACTTTTTGAAATGGAGCATTGTGATTCGCGGCCGCATAGCCGGTGTATTGATAGACCGCCAGGCACGAGAACACGAATGCCAGCGCCACTGTGCCTACGCAGAAGGCATTCACTGCCTGCTTCGAGAGCTTGCGCCCGAAGAAGAACATCACTGCCGCGCTCGCCATCGGCAGCAGCGGTATCATCCATATGTGCTCTAGGAAGAACATTGCTTCATTCGCTCTCGGCCTTCAGCTATCGGCCCCTACCACTTCAACAAATCGACTTCGTCCACGTTCACTGTTTCCTTGTTGCGGAAGAAGGCGATCAGAATTCCCAGTCCAACCGCAGCCTCGGCCGCCGCATCGGTAATCACAAAAATCGAGAACACCTGCCCTTGCAGGTTGTAGAGCCGCGAGAACGCCACCAGGTTCAGGTTCACGGCATTCAGGATCAGCTCAATCGACATCAGGATGATGACCACGTTGCGCCGCGTCAGCACGCCCACCGTGCCAATCACGAACAGCGCCGCCGCGACCACCAGATAGTGCAATGTCGTAATCGGTCCCATCACGAAATCCTCTTCTTCGCCATCACCACTGCGCCCACAATCGCCACCAGCAGCAGCAGCGAGGCAATCTCAAAGGGCAGCAGATAATTCTGGAAGATCAGCATGCCCACCTGTTGCGTGTTCATCTGCTCCGGCGGTAGCGTGAATTGCGTCGGGAAGATCGCCCGGCCCTTCAGGTACACGGTCAGGAACAGCCCGCCCAGCAGCAGGCTCGCGACTGTTCCCGCGATCCACTGCTTGTTGAACTCTTCTTCCTTCATGGCGCGCTCGATGTTCACCAGCATGATCACGAACAGGAACAGCACCATGATTCCGCCCGCGTACACAATGATCTGAACGCCGGTAACAAACGGCGCGTACAGCATCAGGTAGAGTCCCGCGAGTGAAAGCAGAGTCACGATCAACGACAGCGCCGAGTGCACCGGATTCTTGCGCGTGATCACCAAGATGGCGCTCACAATCGCGATCGTCGACAGGAAGTAGAAGAAGAAAGTTGGCGCAATCGGTGTCATCGCTCGTACACCTTGCCTTCCGGACCGCGTTCCAGGCGCTCGCGATCGAGCACCAGGCCCTCGCGCCCGTATTGCGCGATCTCATAATCCTGCGTCAGTTCCAGCGCATCCGTTGAGCACGATTCTTCGCACAGTCCGCAGAACATGCAGCGGCTGATGTCGAAGGTGTACTTGGTCAGCACCTTGCGCTTGGTTACCGGATCGCGTTCGCTCTCCACCACAATCAGATTTTCCGGACACGCCTTCGCGCACAGGTCGCACGCGATGCACAAGCGTCTTCCCTGTCTCGGGATTCACATTCAGCCGCGGCAGCCCGCGATATCGCTCCGCCACTTGCGGCCGCTGCAGCGGATATTGCTCGGTATAAATTTCCTTTGGATCCTGATAGCGGAACGTCAGCGACATTCCTTTCAGCAGGTCAACGAGGAAGATCTTTCGCAGGAGTGTGGCCACCCTCATCACAGCACTCCTTTCAACCACGTCAGCAGTTCAGGACTCAATCCAACCACGCCCGTAACGATCAGCACGCCCAGCGAAATCGGCAGCAACACCTTCCATCCAACTCTCATCAGCTGATCAAAGCGATAGCGCGGGAACGTGGCGCGATACCAGATGTACATGTAGATAAACGCCGCCACCTTGATCATGAACCAGAAGATGTCCTGCACTCGCACGCGTACCGCCGGCACCAGCAGCACCAACCCAACCGCCGCAATCGCCAGACCGAAGACTCCAAGCCCAATCGTCTGAATTCGCAGCGCCGGATGCTTCGGCATGCGCGCCGTTCCATACAGCGTCACCGCCCCCAGGAACAGGAAGAACGCGCCGGGAACGAGCGAGAAAATCGTGTCCCACACGCTCCCGGCCAGAAGATTTGGAAATGGACGCATCCATCCGCCCAGCCACAGCGTCACCGCGATCCCCGATACGGCGATCATCGCCGCATATTCGCCGAGCATGAACAGCGACCAGCGGAATCCGCTGTACTCGGTGTGAAATCCCGCGACTAATTCCGACTCAGCTTCCGGCAAATCAAACGGCGCGCGATTCGTTTCCGCAATCATCGCAATCGCGAAGACTCCGAACGCGATCAATCCCAGCGGGAAGAACTTGAACAGGAACCACACGCCTTGCGCCTTCTGCGCCTCGACAATCCCGATCATGCTCAGCGTTCCGCTCGCTACGCCCGGCGTGAAGCTGGTCATCAGGATCGCCGAAATTACCGCCAATCCCATCGCCACTTCATACGACACCATCTGCGCGCTCGACCTGAGCGATCCCAGCAGCGGATAGTGCGAGTTCGATGCCCATCCTGCCGTGATAATTCCCAGCACTCCCAGCGACGAAACGCCCAGCATGAACAAAATGCCGATGTTCATGTCCGTCACCGCATGTTGCGGTCCGAACGGCACCACCAGGTACACGACAAACGCCGCGGTGGTCACGATGAACGGCGCGATCCAGAAGACGACCTTATCGGCATTCGCCGGAATCGTGTCTTCCTTCAGCAGCAGCTTCAGCGCGTCCGCGATCGGCTGCAGCAGTCCGTGCGGTCCAACGCGCATGGGACCCAAACGAATCTGGAAGTGTGCCAGTGCCTTGCGTTCGCCCCAGTTGATGAACACCACGCACAGCGAAATCCCCGCGAAGATCACGAGGATGTAAATCGTCGCCCACAGCATGTTTCCGGCCACGGCCGGGTGTCAGCGTCGATTGCAGATATTGGGTGAACTGAGTCAGCATTAGCGGTCCACCTCGCCCAGAACTATGTCGATGGTGCCGATGATGGCGACCACGTCGGCGATCAACCGCCCGCGCACCATCTGATCCAGCGCCTGCAGATTCACGAACGATGGCGGCCGCACGCGTATGCGATATGGCTGCAGCGACCCGTCGCTCACGATGAAGTACCCGAGTTCGCCTTTCGGCGCTTCAATCGAGTGGTAAACCTCGCCCGGCGGAGGCTTCAGTACCTTCGGAACTTTCGCCATGATCGGCCCGGCCGGCAAGTTCTCAACGGCCTGGCGGATGATGCGCACCGATTGCCGCATCTCTTTGATCCGCACGATGTACCGGTCGTAGGTGTCGCCGTTCTCGCCCGTGGGGATTTCGAAATCAAACTTCTCGTAGCCCGAGTAAGGCTTCGCCTTGCGCAGATCCCACTTCACGCCGCTTCCGCGCAGCACCGGACCGGTCACGCCCATCGCGATGCACTGTGGCCCGCTGATCACGCCCACACCCTTGGTGCGCTCGATCCAAATCCGGTTCGTCGTCAGCAGCTGCTCGTACTCGTCGATCTTCGGCTCGAAGAAGTCGCAGAGCCGCAGCACTTCTTTCTCGAAGCCCTCATACGTCTCCCACTGGCATCCGCCAATGCGGAAAGCATGCGTGGTCAATCGGGCGCCGCAATATTTCTCGAAAATCTTCAGGATCTCTTCGCGATCGCGGAAGCAGTAGAACACCGGCGTCATCGCGCCTAGATCAAGCGCGTGTGTCCCCAGCCACACCTGGTGACTGGTGATCCGGTTCAATTCCGTCAGGATCACGCGTATGTGCTGCGCCCGCGGCGGCGCTTCCACATTGATCAGCTTTTCTACCGTCTCGCAGTAGCCCAGGCCGTTCGAAACCGACGCCACATAATCCATCCGGTCAACATACGGACCGAATTGCGTATACGTGCGGTTCTCGGCAATCTTTTCCACGCCGCGATGCAGGTACCCGATCACGCACTCCGCGCCCAGCACCTTCTCGCCATCGAGCTTCAGGATGACCCGCAGCACGCCGTGCGTCGACGGATGCTGCGGTCCCATGTTCAAAATCAATTCGCTGGAATCGAGGAAGGTCTTGTCTTCATGCAGATCGAGATTGGAGGTCGCTGTCGTCATTGTCCGCTCTGAATGCCTAAGTTCGCCTGCACCCACTCCTGGTCCTGCTGCGTGATGCCGTGCTCTTTGCGCAGCGGAAATCCCTTCCAGTCCTCCGGCAACAAAATGCGCCGCAGGTCCGGATGCCCTTCGAACTTGATCCCGAACATGTCGTAGACTTCGCGCTCCAGCCAGTTCGCCGTCGGCCACAGCCCAACCACGCTCTTTACCGAAGTCGCCGTCTGCAATTTGCGTCTTTACGCGTATCCGTTCGTTCTGCGAGAACGAATACAGAATCCAGATCAGGTCGAACTCCTGCTTCTCGCGCTTCGGATAGTGCACCGCGGTAATGTCCACGCAGTAGTCGTAACTCTCGTCGTTATGCAGGATCTGCAGAAGCTCGTAGGCGATCGACGGATCGACCACCATGTACTTCTGCCCGAGGTACACGATTGCTTCCCGAATGCCGCTGCCGTACTGCCGCTTCAGCCCGGTGATTAGTTTCGACTCCCAGGGCAGCGGTGCTGGCTTCGGAGGTGCCGCCGGAGGCTTGGGAGCAGCCGCCGGTGCAGCTGGCTTGGCGACAGCAGCTGCTGTGGCAGGGGCCACTATAGGAGTCGTAGTTGCTGGACTCTGGGCTGTTGCTGAGGTCGCTGGCGCGGCGGTTTGCATAGATGCTGCCGGAGTTGTCGCTGCGCCGGCGGCAGGCGACGGTTCTGCTGCGTTCTCTGCGGTTGCGACGGACTCGTGGGTTTCGTTTCGTCAGACATCGCCGTTTGCTTATCCCTTGTTGTTTCTCAGAACCCTCACGCTCACTTACTTTTAACAGCCGACGAACCCGCAAGTGAGGTACTGCGATCACTACCATTTGTGATCAATGTCACTCTGGAATTCGCGCCTCACTCAGTGCGGGTGCCCCACTCGTGCGAAGCAACGAGTGGGAGGAGCAGAGACAAACATCGCGCGGCCAGGAGTCGAGGAACCTTGTGTTGAGAGGAGAAAAGGAGAGTTGGTGCCCCAGGTTCGCGCCTTCTTTTGGCGCTAACCTGGGATGGCGAGAGTCGATGTTTGAAGGAGCGTAGCTTCAGCTGCATGAAAAAGCAGGAATCTCAAATCCACTCCAGCGCGCCCTTCTTCCACACCCACACATACCCAACAATCAGGATCGCCAGGAACACCAGCATCTCCGCCAGTCCGAACAGCCCTAGCGTCTTGTACTGCACCGCCCACGGGAACAGGAAGATCGTCTCCACATCGAACACCACGAACAAAATCGCAATGATGTAGAAGCGGACGGTATACCGTGCACGCGCATCGCCCACCGGATCGACGCCGCACTCATAAGGCATCGCCTTGACCTTCTCCGGATTACTCGGACGGATGATCTTCGCCGCGAACAGCGTAATCGGCAGCGCAATTCCTATGATGGCAATAAAGATGAATATCGGAACATAATTTGCGGGCATCCTGACCTCGCGGATGAGCTTGCGTCTGAACGTTGCAGACTACCGCCGCCACTCATCCTGATCAACGATGCAACGGGGGGATCACGACTGTCTGTGAGATAGATCACTGGGTCAGTCTTCTAAGATTGGAGCCAAAAACTCTTTCGGGCAACCGCCCAGCGAGTTCTTGATTGTTCTGCACCAGCGCGCATCCATATCAAGCAGAAGCTCACTAGCTAACTCACCGACCTTGTCAGGTTCGATCAGGACTACTTTGTGATACCACTTCGAAGAAACGGGATAACTGTTTGGCAGACCCATCTCCTCAATTACGATGGAAGCAACTGACTGAGCCCGACCACCAGCGCTTACATCGAGTGTGGAAACGTCAACGTAGAATCGCAATCCTTGTCCCGTTAGATCGGAAGTGGGGTCTTTTAATCTATTTGATTTTGAAAGCTCTCGGCGTAAGTCACTGACGAACTTGATACCGATCTTGTCCCTTCCGTCATGAGACAAGTAAACAGGAACCCCATAGCTGATACTTCCCCTTTTACCGGCCTGACCACCTGCCACCCCAGATACCATGATGATGACCACCGAGATTCCGATAGACAGTTTCATGCAAGCAATTCAGCTCCGACCCTCGGATGCTTACTAGATTACTGTCGTGGAAGGCGTCCCTCTTCACAATCCTTAAGATTACATTTCCCTTCCCAATGCTCTATCCTGTTGCGGCCAAAATTCAGGAGATCCGATCCTCATGCGTGTTGGAGTCTTTACTCCTCTTCTGTCCCAGCTTCCGCTCCCCGCTGTTCTCAAGAAACTAAAGACCTACAGTATTGGCACCGTCGAGCTCGGCACCGGCAACTATCCCGGCGATGCGCATTGCAAGCTCACCATGCTCGACGACCGGACCGCCCTCGCCGAGTTCCGGAAGATCCTGGAAGACCACGGCGTCTCGATCAGCGCCCTGAGTTGTCACGGCAACGCCCTCCACCCCGACGTGGCGCGCGCAAATAAAGACCGCGAGGTCAGTCGCAAGACGATCCTGCTCGCCGAAAAACTCGGCATCCCCGTGGTCGTCGATTTCTCCGGATGCCCCGGCGACTCGCCGCACGCAACTGCTCCCAACTGGGTCACTTGTCCCTGGCCGCCCGACTACCTCAAAGTCCTCGACTGGCAATGGAATGAAGTCGTCACGCCCTACTGGCGCGAGCATGGCAAATTCGCTGCCGACCACGGCGTGAAGATCGCCATCGAAATGCATCCGGGCTTCGTCGCCTACAGCCCCGAGACTATGCTCAAGCTGCGCGCTATTGCCGGGCCGAGCGTCGGCTGCAATCTCGACCCAAGCCACATGTTCTGGCAGAACATCGATCCCATCGCCGCCGTCCGCGTGCTCAAGGACGCCATCTTCTACGTCCACGCCAAGGACACGCAGATCTACTCGGCCAACCTGCCGCTCACCGGCGTGCTCGACACCAAGCCCTATACCGACGAAGCCAACCGCGGCTGGATCTTCCGTACCTGCGGCTACGGCCACGGCGCCGAGTGGTGGAAGGAATTCGTTTCGACGCTGCGCATGTTCGGCTACGACTACGTGCTTTCCATCGAGCACGAAGACAGCCTGCTCTCGCCGGAAGAAGGCTTGGCCAAGGCAGCGGGATTCTTGAACGATCTTGTAATCAAAGAACAGCCCACGGCGGCATGGTGGGTGTAGGAAGGCAGAAGTAAGAAGTGAGAAGCACGTAAAAGACGGGGCTTTAGCCCCGGAGGGTAACCTTGCTCATCCTCGCCGCCATTGTCGCCATCTTCGTCTACGGCATGATCGCTGCCATGCTGGGCACCATCCTGCCCGAGCTGTCCGAGCGCTTTCATCTCACGCCCAGCCAGAACGGCACCATCGCCTTCGCCCAGGCACTCGGACTCATCCTCGCTTCCCTGGCCGTCGGACCTCTGCTCGATAACGAAGGCAAGAAGGCCGGACTCATTCTTGGACTCGCGCTCATTGCCATCGCTCTCTATGCTCTGCCGCGCTCGCCCGGCTATCGCGCCATCATCGTGCTCCTATTTATGCTTGGAGTCGGCGGCGGAATCGTCGTGACCGGAGCCAATGCCCTCGTCAGCGACGTGAGCGAAGCCCACCGCGCTACTGCACTCAACCTCGTCAACCTCTTCTTTGGACTTGGAGGCCTGTTCACACCCTTCGTCTCAGCGAATCTTCTCGGACGCAACTGGGTGCGTCTCTGCTACACCGTCGCGACCCTCACGGTCGTCACGCTCGTAATTCAGGCAGCGACGAAGATGCCACCGCCCACCGGCGCCGGACGCTTCATCTTTGCCGACGCGGGCCCGGTGCTCGGACGCCCGCTGCTCTTCCTCCTGGGATTTTTTCTCTTCCTTTATGTGTCGTGCGAAGTCGGCATCTGGAACTGGCTGCCCCGCCACCTGATCGCCCAGGGCATTCCCGAATCGCGCGCACTCAACATCCTGTCGCTCGGATTCGCGCTCGGCCTCCTCATCGGACGCGTCGCTGTCTCGCCCATCCTCATCCGCGTACCCGCCATCACGGTCACGTTGTGGGCTTCGGTCGCCATGGCCATTACAACGTTTCTTATGCTGCGCGTGAACAAGCCCATAGCAGCCGCCGTGCTCGTCTTTCTCGCCGGAATTTCCATGGCACCAGTCTTCCCCACCACGCTTGCGATCGTCGGGGACGCCTTCCCGCGCATGTCCGGCACTGCAATAGGCCTTGTCATTACCTGTGGCTGGATCGGACTCGCCGTCAGTTCGCGCATCATCGGCGCTATCGCCGGCACCGACGCCTCGCGCCTGAAAAAGGCGCTGCTGGTAATCCCGGCATTTTCAGTGCTGATGGTCGCAGTAAATCTGGCGATCCGCGCATCGATACCCTAAAGCGCGCATCAAAGCACCACTCACCGCCGATGTGATGTTGAGCGCAGCGAAACATCTCTGCAATGTCTGACAGATGTTTTCATCCCGAGCGTAGCGAGGCCTGTCATCCCGAGCGTAGCGAGGCCTGTCATCCCGAGCGCAGCGAGGGAACCCTATTACCTCCACAAATCAAGATCGCATACGCCAGTCTCCTACCTCTCTTCGCTATAATCGCCTATTACACTCATCATCCCCGCGCCCTTCTGGGCGACCCTGAGCAAAATGGCACTCGACGACATATATAACCTTCGCAAAGACAAGCTGCGCCAGATCGAAGCACTCGGTCAGCAGGCCTATCCTTATCATTACGAGCCCTCGCACTCCGTCGCCCAAATTCTCGCCGACTATGGCCAGAAGACCGGCGAAGAGCTCGAAGCCAATCGCGTCGACGTCCGCGTCGCCGGACGCATCATGGCCATCCGCCTCATGGGCAAGGCTGGATTCGCGCACATCCAGCAGCAGGGCCAGCGTCTTCAGATCTACGTCAAAAAAGACGCCGTCGGCGACAAGGGATTCGATCTCTATAAGCTCCTCGATCTCGGCGACCACGTCGGAGCGCGCGGCTACCTGTTCCGCACCCGCACTGGCGAGCTCAGCATCCATGTTGAAGAGCTGACATTCCTCTCCAAGGACCTGCTCCCTCTCCCCGAGAAATGGCACGGCCTTACTGACGTCGAACTTCGCTATCGCCAGCGTTATGTCGACCTCTTCGTGAACCCCGAGGTTCGCGACGTCTTCGTCAAGCGCAGCCAGATCGTGAAATCCATTCGCGCCTTCCTCGACGCGCGCGGCTATATCGAAGTCGAAACGCCGATGATGCAGCCAATCGCGGGCGGTGCCGTCGCCAAGCCATTCGTCACGCATCACAACACGCTCGACATCGATCTCTATCTGCGCATTGCGCCCGAGCTTTACCTGAAGCGCCTGATCGTTGGAGGCCTCGAGCGCGTTTACGAGATCAACCGCAACTTCCGCAACGAAGGCATCTCCACGCGCCACAATCCTGAATTCACTATGCTCGAGTTCTACCAAGCCTACGCCGACTACAAAGACCTGATGAACCTCACCGAGGAGATGCTCTCCTCCGTCGCGCGCGAAGTCACCGGCGGTGTCACAATCAAGTTCGGCGAGCACGAAATTGACTGGAGCAACTGGACTCGCCTCTCCATGCGCGAGGCCATCATCAAGTTCTGGCCGGACGCCGTAGGCCCGAAGCCCGAGATGCCTGACTTCGCCAGCGCGCAAGCGATGGACGCGCTGGTGAGGCGCCTCAATGCGCATCATCATCCGCATATGCCTTACGATCCGCAGGATC
This sequence comes from Terriglobia bacterium, assembly GCA_963724985.1. Lineage (GTDB taxonomy): Bacteria > Acidobacteriota > Terriglobia > Terriglobales > Acidobacteriaceae > JAJPJE01. The sequence goes on from CAVRWV010000020.1 coordinate 74,745, forward strand.
CCGTCGGCAAGACGATCGCTTCGATGTTCGAGACTCTGGCCGAAGAGCATCTCATCCAGCCGACCTTTATTTATGACTTTCCGCTCGCCGTCTCACCACTATCGAAAAACAAGCGTGAGCCCGAAGAGCGTGCCGAGTGGGTCGAGCGTTTCGAGCTCTACATTGGCGGCATGGAGGTGGCGAACGCCTTCTCCGAATTGAATGATCCCGAGGAGCAGCGCCGCCGCTTCGAGCAGCAGCTTACCGAGCGTGCTCGCGGCGACAGCGAAGCCCATCAGATGGACGAGGACTACATCCGCGCCCTCAGCTACGGAATGCCGCCCACCGGAGGCGAAGGTATCGGCATCGATCGTCTCGCGATGCTCCTGACCGGCTCCGAGTCGATCCGCGATGTGATCCTATTCCCGCTCCTGCGCCCGGAGAAGCAAGCCACCGCAGAGGACGCCGAGGGCGCAGAGGCGTAGTGCGTTTCACGTTTCACGTCTCAGGTTTCACGAATTCATTTTTCGGACCCAGGTCAGGCAAAGAAAAGGCCGAACCTTTCGACTCAGCATCAGGGCAGCTCTGGGCACTGAGTCGGCGTACAACCGAGAAACAGAAACGTGACCTCTGCGTCCTCGGCGCCCTCTGCGGTTAAAATTTTGATAGCAATCTCCGGATAGAACGCCCTGGGACAACCACCTACCATGAGCCATCGGAGGAAACAAACCATGTTGCAGAATCTCCAATGGCAATCTGTCCTCGCCCGTGACTCGCGTTTCGACGGCGCTTTTGTTTACGCCGTGCGCTCTACCGGCATCTATTGCCGCCCTTCATGCCCGAGCCGTCGTCCTCAGCGCGACCGAGTCGAGTTCTTCGCCGATCCCTCCACCGCCGAGCGCGCCGGATTCCGTGCCTGCCAGCGCTGCCGTCCTGAGACGAACGAAGCCGATCCCGCTACGGCCAAAGTCATCGCAGCGTGCAAGTTGATCGAGTCCGCCGAAGAGTCGCCCTCACTCTCCAACCTCGCTGGCGCCATCTCGCTCAGCCCGGCGCATCTTCTGCGCAGCTTCCAGAAGTTGCTGGGCGTCACGCCGCGCGAATACGCTGACTCCCTTCGCCTGACAACCTTCAAGCATGAGTTGAAGAAAAGCGCGAATGTCACTCATGCCCTGTATGCTGCCGGATATTCGTCTTCCAGCCGCGTCTACGAAAACGCCTCGCCCCAACTCGGCATGACCCCCCTCACCTATCGCAATGGGGGCGAAGGGCTCGCCATCCGCTACACAGTCGGCCAAGGCGACCTCGGTGAGGTGCTCCTCGCGGCCACCGAAAAGGGCGTCTGCGCTATCAAGCTCGGCGACTCCACCCAGCTCATCTCCGATCTCCACCGCGAATTCCCTAACGCCGAGATCGCCCGCGACGATCGCGAACTCCGCGCCTGGCTCACGCACGTCCTCGGTCATCTCTCCGGGCGCGAGCCCGACCTGCGCCTTCCGCTCCACATTCGTTCCACCGCCTTTCAGCGGCAGGTTTGGCAAGCGCTTCAACAGATTCCTTACGGCTCGACCGCCAGCTACTCTGACGTCGCTAAGTCAATTCGCAAGCCGCGCGCCGTGCGCGCCGTCGCCAATGCTTGCGCCAGTAATCCAGTTTGTTTAGCCATTCCGTGTCATCGTGTCATCCAAAGGAATGGCAACCACGGCGGTTACCGCTGGGGCGCCGAGCGCAAGGACGCACTCCTCGCACGCGAGTCCCAATCGGCGGAATCGACCCATAAGAAGGACGAACCACCCAATGAATTTCGCTCTCGATCACGAAACACGCCGCCAGCTCGGCTATCAACTCATCGACCGCATTAACGCCTACTTCGATTCGCTCCCGGACCGCGCCGTTCAGCTGCCGGCCGGGAAGCGTACCTTCGATCAACTCGGCGACTCCATGCCCGAACTAGGCGCGGACGCCGCGCGCGTTCTCGACGACATCACCACCGAGCTCATCGACAAGGGATTCCACGTGCCCGCCGCAAACTATTTCGGCCTGATGAATCCAACGCCGACCTACATCGCCGTTCTCGCCGAGGCCCTGGTCGCTGCGCTCAATCCTCAACTCGCCAGCCTCGCACGCTCTCAACTCGCCTCGAAGATTGAGGCCGAGACCGTGCGCTGGATCGGCGAGCGCGTCGGCTGGACCTCCGCTTTCGATGGCACCTTCACCAGCGGAGGTAACGAAGCGAATTTCTCCGCGCTGGCGATGGCCCTTGCGACTCGCTTCCCGAACTCAGTCGAAGAAGGCGTTGCTTCCATCGGCGCGCAACCCGTTCTCTACGCTTCCGCGGAAAGCCATCACTCGCTCGACAAATCCGTCGGCTTGCTCGGCCTCGGACGCCGCGCTCTCCGCCGCATCCCCGTAAACTCTCGCATGCAACTTGATCCCGCGGCCCTCGAAGCCGCCATCCGCGCAGATCTTGCCGCCGGCCACAAGCCGTTCTGCATCGTCGGCACCGCCGGCACCACCAACTCTGGCGCCGTCGACGATCTCGTCGCTCTCGCCGAAATCGCCCAGCGCCATCAACTCTGGTTCCATGTTGACGGAGCCTACGGCGCCGCCGCCATCCTCTCTGACCAGCATCGCGATCTCGTCCGCGGCATCGAGCTCTCCGACTCCATCACCATCGATCCGCACAAGTGGCTCGCTATGCCCTTCGCCGCTGGCATCGTTCTTACTCGCGAGCCCTCTAGTCTGCAGAACACCTTTGGCGTCTCGACGCCCTATATGCCCAAGATCGCCGGCGCGACCATGATCGACAACTTCAAGGTCAGCGCACAGTGGTCGCGTCGCATGAATTCCCTGAAGCTCTGGCTCACGCTCAGAATCCACGGCCGTCGTTCTTACGAGGACCTCATCCATCGGCAACTCCATCTCTCGCGCGTCTTCGCCGACTGGATCCGCAGCTCCGATCAATTCGAACTTGCCCTCGATCCTCAGCTCACCATCGTCAACTTCCGTCTTAAAGACTCGAGCCTCTCCGACTCCGAACTCGCCGCCGCCCACGCTCGTTTGGTCGAAGAAATCACGCGCGATGGCCAGCGCTGGATCTCCGGCACCGTCGCCGCAGGCCGCAGTGTGCTTCGCATGATGGTGATCAGCTATCTCACCGAAGAACGTCATCTGCATGCGCTGGAAGACGCGCTCGTCGCCGCATCCCAAAAAATTCTTCAGCCTGAGTCCAATTCGGCCTAATGCGATTCTCCGCCATTGGCTGACCGGGACCCGCATTTCCCCTTTGTTTATCGCCGTTTAACAATGTGCCATTTCGGGCACCTCACATCCGCTCGTGCGCTTGGTCACAGACCCATACGGCATGTAACCCGTACAAGCGTAACGAACGCGCATGAGCATAAATATCGGTTTGGACATCGGTGCAGTCAGTCTGAAACTGGCCGCCATGGGAGATTCCGGCGACCAGGAAATGCTGTCTTCGCTCACCTCTCACAACGATACATTCTTCGCCGCGCAGTTCCCTCCCGGCAGCGAGATGGCCGGCCACCCGCTTGTCCTTTCGCGATACCGCCGCATCCACGGCAGCCCCATTCAATCCACCTTTGATCTGCTCCGCGAGTTCTATGAGAAAGTTCCAGAAGAGAGCGTAGAAGGCATTCGCGTCACCGGCTCCGGCAGTCAGCTCATAGCCAAGATTCTCGGCATCTATTTTGAAAACGAATTCCGCGCCGTCGCCAAGGGCATGCGCATCTTCTATCCCGGCGTGCGCACCGTCTTCGAAATGGGCGGCGAATCGTCCAAATACATCCACCTCGACGACACGTCCAGTGAATCCAAGTACCTGGGCATCGTGGACTACTCCACCAGTGGCGATTGTGCCGCTGGCACCGGTTCCTTCATCGATCAACAGGCGACCCGCCTCTGCTACTCCGTCGAACAAGTCGGACCTACCGCTTGCGAAGCCAGTTGTGCCGCGCGCATCGCCGGACGCTGCTCCGTCTTTGCCAAATCTGACATGATCCACGCCCAGCAGAAGGGCTACTCCACCGACCAGATTCTCCGTGGCCTTTGTGACGCCGTTGCCCGCAACTTCAAGTCATCGATCGTCAAAGGCCGTCATGTGATTCCGCCCGTCGCCTTCATCGGTGGCGTCTCGCAAAACCAGGCGGTTCGCATTGCGATGCAGCAGGCATTCAAGCTGAAAGAGGACGAGCTCTTCGTCCCCGAGTTCCACGCATGGCTGGGCGCGCTCGGCGCCGCGATGTTCGAATCCGCCGAAACTCGCAAGCGTTCTTTCAAGCGAATTCACCAGCTCAAGCAGCACACCGGCAAACAATCCTTCGCGTGCAGCGAGCCACTCAGCATGGAGCAGGTCACCCTGCTTCGTGACCGCGTCAAAGACGTCTCGCTCCCCATCAATGGCAGCCGTATCCCCTCGTATCTCGGCATCGACATCGGTTCCGTCTCCACGAATCTCGTCGTTATCGATACCACCGGCAATCTGCTGCATGAAATTTATCTCCGCACCCAGGGACGTCCCGTTGAAGTCGTGCAGCGCGGACTTGCAGAGATCGAAGCCGAACTCGGCGATCGTCTCGAAATCCGCGGCGTTGGCACGACGGGCTCGGGACGCGAACTCATCGGCGAACTGATCGGTGCCGATACCGTCAATGACGAAATCACCGCCCACAAGACTGGTGCCATGCACGTGTCGAACATGCTCGGCATGGAACCCGTCGACACTATCTTCGAAATCGGCGGGCAGGATTCGAAGTTCATCCGTCTCGATAAGGGCGTCGTCGTCGATTTCACCATGAACGAAGCCTGCGCCGCCGGCACCGGATCCTTCCTCGAAGAACAGGCCGAGAAACTCGGCATCTCTATCAAAGGTGAGTTCGCCGAGAAAGCTCTCGCCTCGAAGCAGCCCGCACGCCTCGGCGAGCGTTGCACCGTCTTCATGGAACGCGATGTCACCGCCCTGATGCTCAAAGGTGCTGAAGTCGGCGACCTCTCTGCCGGACTCGCCTACTCCGTCGCTCTGAACTATCTGAACCGCGTCGTTCGCGGTCGCAAAATCGGTAACGTCATCTTCTTCCAGGGAGGCACCGCCTACAACGACGCTGTGGCCGCCGCCTTCTCCCAGATCCTCGGCAAACGCATCATCGTTCCCCCGCATAATGGCGTCATCGGCGCCATCGGCATGGCTCTCATCGCGCAGGAACGCATGCAGCACGCTCAGCATTCCAGCAAGTTCCGCGGCTATGACATGCAGCGCGTCAACTTCACCACGCGCGAATTTGTTTGCCAGGCCTGCTCGAACTATTGCGACATCAAGGAATTCAACATCGAGGGTCAGAAAAGCTACTGGGGCGACAAGTGCTCCGACAAGTTCCGCAAACGCGCACGCGCCGATCGCAAGCCGGTCATCAACGATCTCATCACCTATCGCGACCAACTACTCGAGCAAGTCCTGAAGCCGCCAGTCGACGGCCGTCCCGTCGTCGGGGTTCCTCGCACCATGTTCTTCTACGATCGCTTTCCGTTCTGGTGCGCCTACTTCCAGGAACTCGGTTTTAACATCGTCATATCGCCGCAGACCGATCGCGCGATCTCCGTCGCTGGCGACGAACTCGCAATCGCGCAGCCATGCTACCCGGTGAAGGTCGCGCACGGTCACGTCGACCACCTCATTAAGAAGGGCGTTGATTACGTCCTCCTGCCCAATGTGCTCAACATGGAAGCGCCCGAAAGCGTGCAGGACTCGCATCTCTGCCCGTGGAACCAGACTCTGCCGTTTGTCATTCGCGCTCTTCCCCAGATCCAGGCTGATAGCGACAAGCTTCTCGCGCCCACTGTCTATTTCCAGTACGGACGTAAACACGTGGAAAAGTCTCTCGCCGAGTTTGCCTCAAAGCGACTCAACATCTCTCGCCGACAGAACGAACGCGCCGTCACCGCAGCCTATGCTGCTCAAAGTGATTTCAACCGGGCTATTCTGGAAACGGGTTCCCAGGCGCTCGACGAACTTGCGCGCACCAACGAGCCAGCGCTCGTTCTCATCGGCCGGCCTTATAACATTTACGATCGCAGCATCAATTGCGACATTCCGCGCAAATTGCGCTCGCAGTACGGCGTGAACGTCCTTCCGCTCGACTTCCTGCCGCTCGACGCCGAAGACATCTCCACTATCAACTCCAACATGTACTGGAACTCCGGGCGCCGCATCCTCGCCGCCGCGCAGATCACCAGGCGCCATCCCAATCTGCATCTGGTCTATATCTCGAATTTCAAATGTGGCCCCGACTCCTACATCAAGTCGTTCGTTGACGAAGCTGCTGGAAAACCCGGCCTTGTGCTTCAATTCGACGGCCACGCCAACGATGCTGGTTTTATCACCCGCTGCGAAGCTTACCTCGACAGTAAAGGATTCCTCCGATGCGTGCCTTCGGCCACCACTGCATAACTAAGAAGATCAGCCCTGGCAATCCACTGGCAAACACTATTGTCTATATTCCCGCCATGGCTCAGGGCAGCTCCGAAGCGTTCGCATCTGTTTTCCGCTGGCTCGGCGTTGAAGCCTACTCCACCCCTCCCTCCGATGAACGGACTCGCGAGCTCGGCGCCAAGCACACCAATGGCGACGAATGTTATCCAGCAAAAGTCACCATCGGTGACTTTCTCCGCATCATGGAGCAACCCGGCTTCGATCCCAAGCGCACTGCCTTTTTCATGCCCACGGCAGAGGGCCCGTGCCGTTTCGGCCAGTACGCACCCTATCTCCGCCGTGTTCTCGATTCACTCGGCTACGCCGATATTCGGATTCTGTCTCCCACCAGCCGCAGCGGTTATGCGGAGATGGGCGAGGTGGCTACTCCCTTCATTCGTGCTGGATGGCGAGCTCTCGTCGCTGGAGATACGCTGCGCAAGGCGCTACATCGCGTCCGCCCTTACGAGAACAACGCTGGCTGGGCTGACGCCGCCTACAATCTTTGTCTCAGCGATTTCTGCGACACGATGGAGACCAGCTGCGCCGATGCCGGCTGCCAACTCGATGCTCTCGTTGAATCGATGAGCCGCAGCCGCGAACGTTTTCGTCGGGTCTCTGCCTCTTACGATTCTTCCGTCCCGCTAATCGGCGTCGTCGGCGAGATTTTCTGCCGCCTCAACAACTTCAGCAACGAAGACTTGATTCGCAAACTCGAAGGCTACGGTGCCGCCTCCTGGCTCAGCGACATTGCCGAGTGGGTCAGCTATACCAACAGCGAGCAGAAGCGCAGGTTACGACTGCTGGGTAATGGCATCTCGTTCGAAATGCTGAAATCCAAGATTCGCGATCACATCCAACATTCCGACGAGCACGCCCTACAGGAGCCCTTCGCTGAGGACTTCATCGGTTGCGAAGAGCCGCCGGTAGAAGAAATTCTCGAACTTGCGCGCCCTTACCTCCCCGACTCCGGCGCTCTAGGCGAGATGGTTCTGAGCGTCGGCAAAGCGGCCTATCTGGCAAAACATGGCGCCGACGGGGTCATCGACATCAGCCCCTTTACCTGCATGAACGGCATCGTCAGCGAAGCCATCTATCCCAAGCTCAGCAAGGACTTCGGCGGCATTCCCATCCGTAATTTCTATTTCGACGGCACCCAGTCCGATCTCGACCGCGATCTCGGCATTTACATGGAACTGGTCCGCTCCTACAGCGAGAAGAAGCTGTATCAGCGACGCTACCCGACGTACTTCAAGGTCGCCGTCGCCTAGTCCACGACTAGGGTCCACAAATCCTATTCCGGTTACAAGTTGGCTGGAGTTGTGCATCCAATTCAACATGAGCAGCATTGTTCTCGGAGCACTTAGAAACTAAAGTAGATGTCAGCTCACAGTCATAGCGTCGAAACGTGAACTTGCAAGCAACTGGTAAATCTTCGTCCTCTTCTGCGCACCAGGCTCGCTCCCGAATTTGCGGCGGCGGCGAAATGGCCGACCTTATCCGCTCCTTCGATTGGAGTACTACTCCGGTTGGGCCAATCGAAACCTGGCCCGAGACTTTGCTCATTACCGTCAATCTTCTTCTCGCCACCCGCCAGCCTATGTTCCTTTGGTGGGGAGACGATCTCATCCAGTTCTATAACGACGCTTATCGCCCGAGCATTCGAGAGGACAAGCATCCCAAGGCCGTTGGTCAGCCCGGACGAGAATGCTGGCCGGAGATCTGGCACATCATCGGATCCCAGATTGAGGGGGTCATGTCTCACGGCGAGTCGACGTGGCACGAAGATCAGCTCGTCCCCATTTACCGCAATGGCAAACTCGAAGACGTTTACTGGACCTACAGTTACAGCCCGGTGCGCGATCCCGAAGGGACTATCTGCGGCACGCTCGTTACCTGCAGCGAAACCACCGGACGTGTTCTCGCTGACCGGCAATTGCGCATCAGCCAGGAGCGCTACAAAGCTCTCTTCGACTTGGCTTCCGATGCCGTCTTCATCGCCGATACCGAGGGAAAGATTAGCGAGGCAAATATCGCCGCGTGCAAACTCCTTGGTTATGAACGAGAACAACTCCTGAAGCTTAACTATGCCCAGTGTGTCGCGGAAAGCGAACACACACGCCTCTGGAGAGCGCGCGATGAGCTACTTAAGGGCGGCGTTAGCCTGGAGGAATGGGAACTGGTTACCCGCGACGGCTCCTCCATCACCGCCGAGGTCAGCGCAACCATTCTGCCGGATGGCCGGTGGCAGGCATTCGTCCGCGACATATCCGACCGCAAGCGATTGCAGCAAGAACGTGACTCCGCATCTGCGCAATTGACCCAGGTACTTGCCGTCACCACCGATGCTGTCTTCAGTCTCGACCGCAATTGGAGAATCACTTACCTCAATCGCCGCGCGCAGGAAATTCTTTCGCCTCGTGGCAATGTCCTGGGAACAGTTCTCTGGGAAAGCTTCCCGGCTGCTTTCTATGATGGTTCTCCCTACGTCGAAAATTACTATCGCGCCATGAACCAGGCCGTCCCCGGAGACTTCGAGGCCTACTACCCCGAACCGCTGAACCTGTGGCTCCACGTAAGCGCACGTCCAGCGAACGATGGCATTATCGTGTTCTTTCGTGACATCACCGAGCAAAAGCGCGCCGCAGCCGTTCTCATCCAGAGCGAGAAACTAGCTGCCGTCGGCCGACTGGCCAGCTCCATCGCTCATGAAATCAATAATCCCCTGGAAGCAGTAACCAACCTCCTGTACCTCGGTGAACGCGCCGAAACTTTGGATGAAAACAAGCAATACCTTGCCGCCGCTCAGCAGGAACTCGCTCGCGTCAGCATTATCGCCACTCAGACCTTGCGCTTTCATCGCCAGTCCACCAATCCGCACGAGACCTCTCTGCGCGAACTGTTTGATGACGTTCTCACCCTTTTCCAGGGCAGGATCAGCGGCATGGGCATTACGGTCGAGCGGCAATACCTTGTAGATCCCAAGATCGTCGCCTTCGCTGGTGACCTTCGCCAGGTCTTTGCAAATCTCATCAGCAACTCTCTCGACGCCTGTTCTCGCGGCGGAAGAATCGTCATTCGCCTTCGCTCCGGCCGCAGTCTCTCCGGTCAAGAAGGCGTTCGTGTCACTGTCGCCGACACTGGCGTTGGAATAGCTCCTGAAACGCGCCGTCACATCTTCGAACCCTTCTTCACCACCAAGAGCGCCACAGGAACTGGACTCGGTCTTTGGGTCAGCTCCGAAATCCTCAAAAATCATCGCGCCGCCGTGCGCGTTCGCAGCAGTCAGTCCTCTCAGCGCCACGGAACTGTCTTTTCCATCTTTTTTCCGAAGGACGCGGCAGAAGCGTAAAACCGAGTTTCATCTTTCGGGAAGAAGACGGGCTCGCCGGTCCTTCGCAAGCCCGCCACCCTGATTCGGATAACTACTGCGGCGGCAGCAGCACGGTGTCGATCACATGGATTACACCGTTGGTCGCCATCACATCAGCCTTGATCACCGTCGCATCATTCACCATCACCTTGCCGCCCGCGGTTTTAATCGTCAAATCCTGCCCGCCCACCGTTTTCGCCGAATGCAGCTTAACCACCTGCTTCGAAGTCACCTCTCCGGCAACCACGTGGTACAGCAGGATCGCTTTCAGCTTTTCCTGATTTTCCGGCTTCAACAGATTCTCCAGCGTTCCCGCCGGAAGCTTCGCGAATGCCGCATCCGTCGGCGCAAAAACCGTAAATGGACCCGTTCCCTTCAATGTCTCCACCAGTCCTGCCGCCTGCACTGCTTTCACCAGCGTATTGAATTGCCCGGCCGCCACTGCCGTGTCCACGATGTCTTTCGTCGGCGCATCCTTGGCCCAAACCGACGCGCAGATCACGGTCAGTACAGCGAACATCATCATCACTTTTTTCACCTGCTTACTCCTTTTCGCAAATGGATCTACCACTTCCTTAAACTTGGAGTAAAATTGATTTGCTTGCAATGACAATCGACTCGCCCACACTCGTCGCGTAACCGCAGGGAAAACCGGCGACACGCGCTTTGATTTGCAGTAAAACGGGAGTTCAGTATGGCAGTTTCAGAAGTGATCAGCTCCGGCCTCAAGCCCTACAGCATCGGAGACAAAATCCGCGCACTGCGTTTGCGCAAAAAAATGGGACTGGTCGAACTCGGTAAACACACCGGCCTCTCTGCCGCTCTGCTCTCCAAACTCGAACGCGGCAAACTCTACCCGACTCTCCCGACACTCTTGCGCGTCGCCATGGTCTTCAGTGTTGGCCTGGAATTCTTTTTCCGCGAAGAGCGCAAGAACCTGGTAGCCATCGTTCGCAAGTCCGAGCGCCAGCGCTTTCCCGATCGCCCCGCTACGAAAGACGTCTCCTACTATTTCGAGAGTCTCGATTTCCCGGCGAACGAACGAAAGATGAACGCCTACTACGCCGAGTTCGAATCCATCGAAGCGGAGAAGGCGCGCATCCATCAGCATCCCGGCATCGAATTCATTTACGTCATCTCCGGTGACCTTCTTTTGAAGATCGGCGCCGAAGAGCATCTGCTGGAAACCGGCGACTCCATCTACTTCGATTCCGGCGTGCAACACTCGTATCGACGTCAGGGCAAGAAGCCGTGCCAGGCAGTAGTCGTCACCGCCGGCTGATCTCGCCAACTTCCGCTCGCCACGATGCTCGCGCCTTCATCGCTTCTCAGGTGCGTATGCTAAATTAAGAGTGGCATGGGCCAGTAGCTCAGGTGGTAGAGCAACGCCCTTTTAAGGCGTGGGTCGAAGGTTCGAGTCCTTCCTGGCTCACCATGTTCACGGATTCTCTGGCTGCTTCGGCAGCCTTTTCCATTTCTGCCGTGCCTGTCTCTTTGCTGTGCCAGTATTTGGGTGGCGCAGACCTTCAGGTTTGGGTGGCGCAGACCTTTAGGTCTGCGATCAACCTCCTGCTGAATCAAGCGGCTTTAGCCGCCGAGGTACTACAAAACATCCATGGCTCAACCTGTCTCCCCCTTCTCACCCGTTCTCCTCGAAGGCAACGTCGTCCGTCTCGAACCTCTCCGTCCCGAGCACGAATCGCTCTTCTGGGAAGCCGCAAAAAACGATCTCGCGGACATCTTTCGCTGGATTCCCTATCCCATGCAGTCTCCCGACGACTTCCACCGCTATATGGATCGCGCCTTCGCCGAACAAAACTCCGGGCAATCGGTCGTGTTCGCCACCGTCGAACGCTCCTCGGGAACCGTCATCGGCAGCACGCGCTTCATGAACATCGACGCCCCTAACCGCAAAGCCGAAATCGGATCCACATGGATTGCTCCTGCCTGGCAACGCACCGCCTGCAACACCGAAGCGAAATTCCTGATGCTCCAGCACGCATTCGAGATCTGCCACTGCATTCGCGTCGAACTGAAGACCGACGCGCTCAATCAGAAGTCACGCAATGCCATTCTTCGCATCGGCGCAAAAGAAGAAGGCACGCTGCGTCAGCACCTGATCACCTCCACTGGCCGCGTACGCGACTCCGTCTACTTCAGCATTCTTGAGAACGAATGGCCCGAAGTGAAACATTGCTTGCAGGCCCGCATGGAGCGCGCTTAATCGCATATTTAATAATCGCAACTCGCGCCGGATTGTCCCTTTGCGCGTTTGAATTTATGTCTAGCGGGTGCTAACATCGCCCCACTTAATGCTAGGAGGTTAAGCATGTCTGATTCTGATGGTGGCAGTGGTTTCGGTTGGTTCTTAGCTGGTCTGGGGATCGGCGCCGTAATCGGTCTCCTCTATGCTCCCCAGTCGGGTGCCGAGACTCGTGATGCCATCCGCAAGCGCGCGGAAGAGGGTCGCGAACACCTCCGCACGCAAGCCCGCGAAGCTCGCGAACAGGCAGAGCAATGGGTCGACCGCGGCAAAGACTTCGTCCAGCAGCAGAAGGAGCAATTCCGCTCCGCCTATGACGCTGGCCGCCAGGCTTACAAGGAGACGACCTCTCCCGGTGAAGGCGCTGCGAACTTATAAGTAATCAATACGCCGGGCATACGCCACTTGCCCGGCCTAGGACTCTCATGGAAACCCGCTTCACGATTTTGCTGATTGAAATTGGTATCGCAGTCACGGTTCAGGCTGGTGTCCTGATCGGCATCCTGATCGCTGTTCGCAAAAGCACCACGCGCATGACCACGCTCGCTGAAGAGATGCAGAAGCGCGCCATTCCTACGCTCGAAAACGTTCAGAAGCTCGTCGAATTCACGCGCCCGCGCGTTGAGACGGCCGTTGAGAACTTTACCCAGGCTTCCAATTCCGTCCGCACCCAGGTTCAAAAACTGGATGTGGCCGTGAATGACCTTGTAGATCGTGCCAAGATACAAGTCGTTCGCGCCGACGATCTCGTTACCCGCACGCTTGACCGCGTCGAGAACACCACCGAGGTCGTCAACAATACGGTGATCTCGCCCGTCCGCTCGATCGCCGGCATCGTTTCCGCTGTTGGCACCGGACTCGGTGTGTTCTTCCGCCGCTCGCGTACCTCCGGCAACGGCTCCCACAGCGAAGAGATGTTTATTTAAGAACGCTTCATCCCTCGACAATGCGTCCTAACAGTAGAGGTCATGGTGACGCTTCGCATAGCGAAGCGGAATCCATCTCTGTATTTCGTTCTTAGTGCGAAGGGTTCCACTCGTGCTCAGCAACCAGTGTGATCTAACTTCTAGCCACTGACTTCTAGCCACTAGCCACTCTCTTCAATTCCCCGGCTGCACAATCGCGATCCGCGTCTCCGATCCTGACGTCCCAATCGCGATCACCTTCGTCTCCCCTGGCCTATCCACCGCGATAATGTTCTGTCCGCTGATCTCCATGACCTGGGCATCCGGATACAGTTGCTTGTAATACGCCATCACCGTCGTCAGCGAATCGGAAGTCGAATACACCTGATTGGATACCGGAATCCCGACATCCGGTATCGCGGCGTCCTTCATATCTACCGGCTGCGATCCCGGATAGCGATCCGATCCCGACCGCCCTGCCGATCCCGCAACTGCCTGCTGCGACGACGAGCCTTTCTGTCCGCCTCGCTGCGCCATGCCGCTCACGGCGTTTTGAATTGCCTGCACATCGATGCCGTTCGACTGGGTCCTGCTTCCTGAACTGTTTTCCTTCGGCGTGGGTGCCGGAGCCGACTGTCCCGGCTGTGAACTCGGACTTGCCGGACTCTCCGGCTGCTCGGGTGAACTCTGTGTCGGCCTCTGCGAAGAGGGCGCTGCCTGCGGTTGCGTAACCGGAGCCGGTGCTGGCGCGTCCCGTCTTTGTCCATGCAGCAGCCAGCCGGCTAATAGACCGACGGTTGCCGCCGCTACCAGTCCCATCGCCACCACGATGTACCACATCTGCGTGTGCTGACGGCGCAGCTCTGCTGCCATCAACTCCATCGGATCGGGCGCGACCAGCTTTCCGCAGGCAGGGCACGCTGCACCCGCTTCCACCTGCTTTCCGCATTGCATACAGAACGACATAAGCGCTCAAGGATACCCCCGGCGGTACCTGAGTGCACCGGTACCTCGGTGACTAAGGCACCTCAGTACTTCAGTACCCGTTGCCAGCTTGATGCCGGTGCATATTCGAGACAACCTTTGGCGGCCCGTTCTTTCGGTGGCCCACCCTACGCCTCTTTTGCGCAGGATGGCGTAAACAGAAGATTCTGACCCCTGTCGATTTCCATCACCTTCCGCGTCGTTCTCGTGAAGGAGCAAAACATGATCACCCTCGAAGCCACCGACATCGAACAGGCTCATCAATATTTCGCTCACACCCTCAAGCGTGTGACCGACGCCACCACCGGCCTCTCCGAGGCGCAGTACCGCTTCAAATCCGCCCCGGATCGCTGGTCTGTTGCCGAAATTCTCGAGCACCTCGTCATCGTTCACGAGCGCATTCTCACTCGCATACAGGAACAACTCCCCACTGCGCCCGCTCCGCCTGCAGACTTCAACAGCCGGCAGGTTGACGCGGCCGTCCTCGACAAAATTCCCGACCGTACCATCAGGGCGAAGGCTCCAGACTTCATTGCGCCAGCCGGCGTCCTCTCACCATCGCAGTCTCTTGAGCGCATCTCCCGGAGTTACGAGCGCCTCGCCGACTATGTGGAGTCGAGTCCCGACCTTCGCGAACACGTTCTGGAATCACCTCCATTGCGTGTACTCACCGAAGGCGCCTACAGCCTCTCCGACGGATATCAATGGGCCCTCACTGCCGCCGGACACGATGAACGCCACGTCCGCCAGATCGAGGAGTTGAAGTCTCACCCGAACTATCCTGCGTCGTAGCTGCCTACGAGGCTCCAGTTTTTCCTCTGTCATTTCGAGCGAGGGCGCGGATACAAACCGCGCCCGAGTCGAGAGACCTCGCGTGGCGGTTGAAGTGGAACGCCCTGCCCTCGGCCTCGTTTGCCCTGGGTGGGTAGCCATTTCCACCACATTGTCCATACAATCATTCCCCAGGGAGCCCGTCATGCGTTACATGATGCTGATTTATTCCAACGAAATACGTGAGGTTCCCGAGCGCAACTACGAACCCCATCGCGCACTGATCGAAGAAGCGACTCGCGCCGGTGTCTTCGTAGCTGCCGAACCGCTCGCACCACCCTCCACCACCACAACCCTGCAGATTCAAGACGGACAGACGCTCATCACCGACGGCCCGTTTGCCGAATCGAAGGAACAACTGGCCGGTTATTACATCTTTGATTGTGAGAACCTGGACCATGCGATCGAATGGGCCGCCAAGATTCCTGCCGCCTGCACTACCTCGGTCCTGATCGAGATCCGCCCCATGCCTGGCATGCCGATGCTTGCGGCAAGGGACAGCAAAGACGCTCATCGCGCGTAGTAGTTCGCGTTTAGAGGGTAGGACGTGAAACAGCTAACTCTGTCTCGTTACGATTCCATTCCGTGCCGATCGACCGCGGTGGCGGCCGCTTTCGCAGAGGGCACTGCCCATTCTTTTCGCGGATCTGTCACCGCCAGTTTCTTCACACCATTGGGGAACTGTCCCATCAGCACTCGGTATTGCCGCTCCTGATCCTCATCTCTCGGAGAAGTCCATGCATGGATGTAATAAACGCCCTTCACGCGCGCTTGCAGCATCTCCTTCAGGCAACCGAAACACGGCTGAGTTGTCGTGTAGAGCGTTGCGCCCTGTATGCTGATCCCAAAACGCGCCGCCGCAAGAATTGCGTTCTGTTCCGCGTGAACACAAATGCACAAATCGTAACCAGTTCCCGATGGAAACTTCTTATCGCGATTGAGGCAGCGCATGCATCCACCGTCGGAGCAATTCACCATCTTTGTGGGAGTTCCGTTGTAGCCGGTGGAAACGATGTGGTCCTCCACAACGATGACCGCGCCAACCTTCTGTCCTTTGCAATCCGCTCGTTCCCTGACGGCGATCGCAATGCCCATGAAGTATTCATCCATGCCAAGTCGGCGTCCGGAGGCGCCATCAGGCGTAACCTCCGATGACGCGGGCAAAACTCCATTCGATCCAGAAACATTCCTCGGCTTGGCCATCTGTCCTCGCACTCGTAGAAGTAACTTGAAACCTACCGAGTCTACACCCCTCCTCTCAGCGCCCACACCGGGTCAGGACTGGTTTACGGGTGCCCCATCCAAGCCTTCTTTTGGCTTGGGTGGGTGTCTTTGACTTTGACTTTGACTTTGACTTTGGCTTTGATTTGTCATCACGAGCGCGTTCGCGCGCGAGGGATCTGCAGTTCTTGGTGGCGCGGGCGACCTCGCCCGCGGTCACGATTGAAGTAGCTACAAGTGGCAACCGAGAACTGCTCTGGCGTATCAATCCGAGCGCAAGCGAGGATCTGTCATACCGAGCGCAGCGAGGTATCCCTATTCCCTAACGGATGCTCGTTGTTGTCATCACGAGCGCGCTCGCGCGCGAGGGATCTGCAGTCATCGGTGCCCTCGCTCGCGGTCACAATTGAAGTAGCTGCAAGTGGCAACTGAGAACTGCTCTGGCGTATCGATCCGAGCGTAAGCGAGGATCTGTGATACCGAGCGCAGCGAGGTATCCCTATTCCCTGACGGATGCTCGTTGTTGTCATCACGAGCGCGCTTCGCGCGCAAGGGATCTGCAGTGATCAGTGGCGCGGGCGCCCTCGCCCGCGTGAATTCTTTGTCAAGCCCCCTAATTCCCCAATTTCCCCCCAACTAACTCATTCCGCGATAGAAATAAACTTCTCGAAAGTGTCCAGTTGCTCCACCTCAATTTGTCACAATGGAAATAGCGGATGGAATGATTTTGTCTAACTACTAACTACTAATTACTGACTACTGGAGTTAACTCTTTTGTTTTGCGGGACAATGGGACTAAGTCCTTTATTTGCCGGGACAGCCTCATCCCATGCCTGTAAGCCCTTTAGAATGCGGGACAGGGAGAGGGGGTACCCATGGGATATCCCAATTGAGGAATCCACTGCAGCTTCCGTGCCTCGATATGACGTTTCGAATCGGTGACTAAGGCAGTTAAGTCCTTTCTTATCCGCTATGAGACATTAAGTTCTTTGGAATCCGCTATGTACGGACGCGCTACGCGTAAGTTCTTTGTTATCCGCTAGGAGGGGGGAGGGGGTGGCATCACGGGGGCAAAACACTGCGATTCGCGAGAGAAGCGAGACCGGACTCCGCCAGTCGGGATCTCGTTCTCGACCGAACCACTAGCCACTTTTACGGAAGGAACTCGCTCATATCCGGCGCCGTTGCCCCGGCACCGGGGATAGTCGTCACCCCCAGCATTTCCAGGCTGAACCGCTCCAGGCTCTGGTGCTGGTAGAGCGTCGTCGACTGATACGCCTGCTTTAACTGCGGGCTAACCAGCACGACCGGAACGTGGCCACCGCCGTTTGTCGTGTCTGACGTCTCCGCCTCATCGCACGCGATGATCAGCAGTCCCGATTTTTGAAAGTTGGCGTCTGCGATTAGTGGACCGATGTTCGCCTGTAGCCATGTGTCGGCGGCACTCAGTTTCTGGGCAAGCGTGCAGGTGCTCATTCCCGCCGGGCAATTGTGCGCGTCGTCATACACATTCGGAACCACAAACGAATAGTTCGGAAGATTTCCAGCCGCAAGGTCGATTGGAAACTGCGTGAACGGAACCAGGTTCGCCTGTTGCGTCCCGCTATTTTGCACGTCGCTGAAATACGTCATCGGATTGTGATGTCGCAGATAAGGAGGTTGGTCGCCGCCTATATATCCCACTGATGGAAGCGACTCCGCATACGACTTCCATGTTTTGCCCGCGGCCGTCAGCTCTCGCACCACGTTGTCTGCCGTAATCGTTCCGCTGAACGAGTCGTCGTTCGTCGGGATCTGCCCGGTCGTCAGCATGAAGTAATTGCCGATCGAAGGATGCGTGTTCGCGTAGTAGTTCGTCGCCAGCGCATATTTCTGCGCCAGGCTGTTCAGATAAGGCATGCTGGCTGCGCCAATCACGTCGCTGTAGCTGGCATTCTCGAGCATCACGATGATCACGTTGCTGAACGACGGCGTTGGCGGCGGTGCAGGCGTCGGCGGCGGTGCAGGAGTCGGAGGTGGCGTTGGCGTTGGAGTCGGAGTCGGGGTGGGCGTTGGAGTTGGACTGGGATTCGTTGGCGTGCCGGAAGAAGAGGTGCTTGATGCTCCCCCGCACGCAACCAACGCGAGCAACAGGAAACAGCACAGCAACCGCAGCGCCGATGCCATCGCGCTCTCGAACGAAATGCAATACAGCCGGCATTCGGCTACTACGATGCGAAACAGCAGCAGGATGTGGTCAGGAATCGATTAGGCGATCCAGCCGCCGCCTACGACCGTATCTCCGTCGTAGAACACCGCAGCTTGGCCGGGCGTAATCGCCCTCTGTGGCTGGTCGAAGATGACCGAAACGTAATCTTCGCCGTCAGGCTGAACGGTTCCCGGCGCAGGCTCGTGGCGATGACGAATTTTTGTAGCGACGCGCATCGGTTCCGTCAGTCGCTCGACAGCGATCCAGTTCAGCTTGTGAACGCGCATCGTCTTCGAGTAAAGCTCTTCGCCGCTGCCGACCACCACCTCGCGACGGTCGCCGCGGATTTGCAGAACGTACAAAGGTGATCCGGTCGCAACGCCCAAGCCCTTGCGCTGGCCAACCGTAAAGTTATGAATGCCATGGTGCGTTCCGACTACCTCGCCCGTAGACGTCACCAGTTCGCCGGCCGTATCGGGCAACGCTTCATTCTGCTCGGCAAGATAAGCGTCGATGAAATTTTTGTAATCTCCACCGGGAACAAAGCAGATTTCCTGCGAGTCCGGCTTCTCTGCCAGCGCCAGTCCGTGCTGCTTCGCGAGTTCGCGCACTTCCGGCTTGCGCATTCCGCCCAGCGGAAACAGCGTTCGGCTCAACTGCTCTTGCGTGAGACCGAAACAGAAAGTACGTCTGATCCTTCGCCGTATCAACAGGCCGCTTCAGCAACCAGCGCTCACCAACAGCATCTTGCTCGACTCGCGCGTAATGTCCAGTTGCCAGCATCTCGGCGCCGATCTGTCGCGCAGTAATCAGCAACTGATCGAACTTAAGATGATTGTTGCAGAGACTGCACGGAATCGGTGTTCGTCCCGAAAGGTATTCCTGCACAAACGGACGAACTACATCGTTCTCGAAACGCTGCTCCTGGTTCACGACGTAATAAGGAATCGCCAGCTTTTCGGCAACACGGCGCGCATCGTAAACGTCGTCGATCGAACAACAGCGTCCTTGCACGGATTCGGGCATTCCTTCGTGTCCAGCCAGTCTCCGCTGATTCCACAATTGCATCGTCAAGCCCACAACATTGTGGCCTTCCGCGCGTAGCATCGCCGCAACGGTAGACGAATCCACACCGCCCGACATCGCTACCGCAATTGTCTTCTCACTCAAGACTTCACCCAATCCTTACTTCTTCGCGCTTGTACACCGGACTAATTTCGCGCAGGCGCGAAACCGTCGCTGGCAACATGTTCAGCAGCAAATCAACGTCGTCATTGGTATTCTGTTTGCCCAGGCTAAAGCGAAGGCTCGCCCGCGCCCGATCTGCACTCAGTCCCATCGCAACCAGCACATGCGAAGGCTCGATCGCTCCCGAAGAACACGCAGCTCCCGTTGAAACCGCAATTCCCTTCAGGTCAAGCGCGATCACCAACGCTTCGCCCTCAATGCAGTCGAAGTAGATGTTCGTGGTGTTCGGCGTTCGCGGAGCTGACCCGCTGTTCACGCCCGTCAGATCGACTTGCTGCAAAACCGTGCTCTGAATCCGATCGCGCAGCTCGCGAATCCGATTCACGCTGCCATCGTCAAATCCCCGCTTCGCTATCTCTGCCGCTTCACCCAGACCCACAATTCCCGGAACATTCTCCGTTCCTGCACGGCGCGAGCGTTCATGTCTTCCGCCGTAAAGCATCGGTTGCAGCAGCGTTCCCTTGCGAACGTAGAGCGCGCCAATACCTTGCGGCGCGTGAATCTTGTGCCCGGAAATGCTCAGTAGATCGCATCCCACTTCCTTCACATCGATCGGCACTTTCCCGGCGGCCTGAATCGCATCAGTGTGAAAGTAGACATCGGCTTCCGCCGCGATCTTCGCGATCTCGGAAACTGGCTGAATGACTCCAGTCTCATTGTTCGCCCACATGATGCTGATAAGCTTCGTATTCGGGCGTATTGCACGCTGCAGTTCATCCGGATCGATCAGTCCTTCCCCGCTCACGCGCAGGTAAGTGACTTCGCACCCCATCGATTCCAGGTGCTTGCAGGCGTTCAGTACCGCGTGATGCTCGATCGCTGACGTGACAATATGATCGCCTGGTTTGGCCAATCCAAAGATCGCCAGATTATCGGCTTCCGTCCCTCCGCTGGTGAATACGATCTCCGAACTGCGCGCACCGATCAATTCTGCAACCGACTCGCGCGCCTTCTCCACCGCAGCTCGAGTTTGCTGCCCATGATGGTGAATGGACGAAGCATTCCCAAACTGCTCCAGGAAATACGGCTGCATCGCTTCCAGGACTTCAGGAAGCAGCGGCGTAGTCGCGTTATTGTCTAGGTAAGCGCGTCGCATGTTCTTGGGATTCCCCAGCGTTGTACTCCTATTGTAACCGCTGGCAAACGGCTTCCGTTCTTGCCGCTCGAACGATTCACCCTGTAGATTGGATTCACTTGTACGTAAGGGAGACGTTTTGTTACGCCTATTTGCCCTGCTTTTAACCTGCGCCGCGCTCGTTTCAGCCGCCTTCGCCCAAGCCACTTCCTCGAGTAATCTGCCGCAGCCAGCGGCGTCGACGGCCGAACTCCCCACCGGAACCAATGAGTTTGGTGTTTGGGCAGGCTATTCGCCGACATCTCCGCACGGAATCGGAATCAGCTCCGATCGCAAGCTGTTCCTGTTAAACGGGTCTTATGCTCGCGTCATTGGCAATACGAAGACGGTTGCGATCAAGTACACGTTCGATGTCGTGCCGGTCGCTCTGATAACACAGCCCGCCGAAACATTCGTCACCAACTCTGGTGCATTGATCTCTCACAACGCACAGACCGTCTATGGCGGCGGCCTGAATCCGATCGGCTTCCAGTTCAACTTCCGGCGCGGTCACAAATGGCAGCCGTTCGCCAACGCGCATGGCGGATTCCTGTATTTCGCACAGCAGGTTCCCGTCATCGACTCATCGCAATACAACTTCACCTTCAGCTTCGGCGGAGGCGTACAAGTCTTCTCCGGAGAGCGTAGCTCGTTCTCGCTCGGATACCGGTACTACCATCTTTCGAATGCGAATACTGGCGATCGCAATCCCGGAGTTGACGCGAACCTCTTCTATGCGGCCTTCACGCTGTTCAAACGCCATTAAAGCAAAGAAAAAGCCCGGATTTCTCCGGGCTTGTTGAGTCGCAGCCATTCTTAGCCAGAGTGGCGTTCACCAATCGGCACATATTTTTGCGGATAGAGCATCCCGATGTATTCCGCGCGGGGGCGAATCAGTCGATTGTCGTCAAGCTGCTCGATGACATGCGCTGTCCAACCCGAGACGCGTGATACTGCGAAGATTGGTGTAAAGAGATCAAGATCGATTCCCAACGTGTGGTACGTGGACGCAGAGTAGAAGTCTACGTTCGCGTTGAGCTTCTTATCTTCGTTGATGAACTGTTCGATCCGGCGCGAAATCTCAAACCACTTTGGCTCGCCGCTCGATTCTCCCAATTCCTTGGACATCTTGCGTAGGTGCGTCGCCCGCGGGTCTTCGGTGTGATACACGCGATGACCGAAACCAGGAACCTTCTTCTTCTGTGCCAGCATGCCGCGAACGTACTCGACGGGATCTGCCCCGGAGCGATCAATCGCTTCCAGGATGCGGAACACTGCCTCATTCGCGCCGCCGTGTAACGGTCCCTTGAGGGTGCCTATGGCGGAGGTGACCGCCGAATGCATGTCGGAAAGCGTCGCAGCGGTTACGCGAGCCGCAAACGTCGAAGCGTTCAGCTCGTGATCCGCATGCAGAATAAGCGCCACATCAAAAGCTCGGGCAGCTGTCCCTGACGGACGTTCGCCGGTTAGCATGTACAGGAAGTTAGCGGAATGGTTCAGAAAGCGGTCAGGTTCGACCAGCGGCAGTCCCTTGCGGATCCGATCGTAGTAGGCCACGATCATGGAAATCTGCGCCGTCAGCCGGATCGCTTTGCGAACGTTGGCCTCGTGGTCATTCGTCTTTTCTTCGGGATCAAAGAAGGCCAGCGCGGAGACGACCGTTCTGAGGACGTCCATGGGTAGCGCGTGCCCTGGCGCCTGCCGGAGCAAACTGATGATGCCGGCGTCGAGCTTGCTCTCTCGCCACAGGGAAATCGATAATTCCTGCAATTCCTTCTGCGACGGCAGCCTGCCAAACCACAATAAGTAGCAGACCTCTTCAAATGTGGAATGATCCGCCAGATCATGAATGTCGTAGCCGCGGTAGGAAAGGACACCGCGTTCACCGTCAATGAAGCAGATCCCCGAATTCGCGGCGACAATTCCTTCCAGCCCCTTCGCCGCCGAGACAATCGTCGACATATTTCCTCTCAGAAACTGAATAAGTAGTTATCAGAACAGATGCTTCAGACTCGATGTGAGTATCCTGAGGTCGATCCGCCCCCACTTCGGCTTCTCCCACAATCTCTCAGCAAACAAACCTTTATATCGGAAAAGACACCGCTTTTCCAATCAGGCCCTTCCCCTGTAACGCTCTTGTCGGTCGCTTTCGCCTGACTTCGATGCTGTCCGACAAGCGGATACCGGAAGGCGTACGAGGTGCTGGTATCTGACATCATGCAACGGCCATTGAGGTGTGACTCTCATCACGACGGTGAGTGAGGGCAAAACTTCCAGGATGGTCTGGGTTGATAGGCCCTACTTCTTGCGCATGTAAATCTCGGTTCCGCCGTTTCGAACCTGTACTTCATCCATCAGTTCGTTGATGAGGTATATGCCGCGTCCGTGGTTGGAGTAGAGGTTTTCGCCGTTCGTGGGATTCGGGATCGACATCGGATCGTAGCCCTGTCCGGGATCGCGAACAACGATAAGGATGCCGTGCTGTTCATCACACCCGACACAGCATTCGATATTCTTGCAAGGATCGTTCTGGCACCCGTGCTTGATTGCATTCGCCAGCGCTTCGCGAAGCGCAGTCTCGATTTCCAGTTCCTTGCCTTCGGCACACTTCATCTCCGATGCCAAAGCCAGAATGCTTTGCACAACGGCGCTGATCTTATTTACATCTGCTTTCAGGCTTATATCGATGCGAACCGACAATTTGTCTTTGTCGAACTCGACCCTATCCATTGGCATCCCGTGCGGCCCGCCTCTCAGCCCCTTCTTGAGTTGAACTGATTGTAGCTGGGTTCCCTGCACTCGAACAGAGGCACGCTTACGGAAGGGCAAAACCGAAGTTTTTGGGGCAGATTACGAACGGATAACAGGGTTTATGCGGTCCAACTCGCGGATGAAACATTAGACTCGGTTGGAGTCACCGCTTCCTTGCGCATTTGGTCATCCACCTGGCGCCATGCATCACAAATCTCGCTCATGTGGCCGATAACCGAATCCAGAATCGGCGCCGATGCCTTCATGTGCCCTTCCATGACCTTGGCCCGCATCACCGAATAGAACCGATCCAACTCCTGGGCCGGCCCTCCGCCTTGTTCACGGTTGAGCGTACCCTGAAGATATCCGAGAACCGTAAGCGCATGCTGTAGTTCGGCCGATCTCTTCTCGACGTTTCCTTCGCGAATGGCAGCTACAGCTCCGGCAAGATCGGCGACGATCGCCTCATAGAGTGCAATCACAAGTCCGATTTTCGAGGCGCCGTTTGCCTGTGTCTTGCGATAGGTTTGCGTAAAGTCGATCATTTCGAACTCGAATTGATGCTGGCAGACGGCAGCGAAGCGAGAACGGCATTGATCTGGTCCATGGTTGTGGGATAACTGCGAAGCAAAGCATCCACCTGCTCGAACTGTGTCATCAACGACTGCTCTTCCGTATCCAGACGCGTATTCATATCGTCGATCTGATTCTGTAAAGACGTATTCGTGTCGCTGATACCCTTCAGGTCCACCGTAACCGCGCCGCTGCTGGAATCAAGCATTCCCTTGAGAGTTGCATTTAAGGTCTGTGAGAATCCCTGCGGCGTAGTTGACTGGAAGAAATTCTGAACGGCGCTGTAGTTGCTCGCCAGCGCTGATTCCAGCTTTCCGCTGTCCACGCTAAGTGTGCCGTCGTCCTGCATATTGACACCCAGCGAAACGAGGCTGGCGATGCCATTATTGTTGCTCATCGAATAGCTCAGGCTTCCGAGCAGCGTCTCCTGAATCGTGCGCAGCGAGCTGTCGCCTGATAACGGTCCCGAGGTCTTGGAAGTTGGATCATAAGTGAATTGGGCACTAATCGCCTGTATAGCGGAGTTATAGGCGCTCACAAAACTGTTGACAGCTTGTTCGGCCTGCGAGGAATCCGCCGCTACCGTCAAGGTCGCTGTGCCAGTGGTGGAACCGGTAAGACTCAGAGTCACACCGGGGATGACGGTACTGATGGTATTGCTGGCGCTGTCAATCTGAACGCCATCTACTGTTAGTGACGCATCTTTCGCCGACGAAGATTCCTGAAAACCTAAGCCGACCGAATCCGAAGAAACTGCGATTTCATTGGATGTGCCGGTGTCC
Source organism: Terriglobia bacterium (assembly GCA_963724985.1). GTDB lineage: Bacteria > Acidobacteriota > Terriglobia > Terriglobales > Acidobacteriaceae > JAJPJE01. The sequence continues at coordinate 99,444 of CAVRWV010000020.1, forward strand.
TTGCCAATCAGAGTCAGCCTGGAGCCGTTCGCGTCGCTTATGACATTCGCGGTAATCCCTGAATTCTTCGCGTTGATATTGTTGGCAACCGTCTGCAACGAATCGCCGCTGGAAACGCTAATCGTCACCGCCGGACTTGATCCTAACTGCAAAGTGAACGAACCAGCCGATAAGCTCGTGCTGGCGCTGAGAGGCTTGGTATACCAGGAAGACCGACTGGCCATATGATCAACTGAAATCTGATGCTGCGATATCACGGCAGAAGATGTAGCCGTTGCGCTGATCGCGCTGGATTGTGACGACATAGCGCTGCGAGCCGCCAGGCTGCCGGTGTAGTCCCCCAGCGACTGCACAACATCTTCCAGTCTTTGCAGCTTCGTCTGAATATCTGTTAAAGCCGATGTCTCGGACGCCAAGTCCGTCTGTTGCTGCTGCATCTGAGTAAGCGGCGCCTTCTGCAAAGACATCAGTTGATCTACCGTGCTCTGCACGTCAATGCCGCTTCCCGAGGTTAAACTGCCGATATTCAGTTGCAGTGCCATGTTCAGCCTTCTATGACTTCACATCGAGTTTCGGTTTCTGGATCTCCTGCTGGAGCAGTTGCTCGATGCTGTTTTCGACACTCAGCACCTGCTGCGACGGGACCTGCGAAATAATGGCTCCCGTATTGTTATCCACCAGCCGGTAGACCGTATTCTGTCCATCGTCAGTCTCGCGTGTCATCTTGAGGGAACTCTCCGAAGAAACCGCCGCCGATGCCGGTTGGGCGCTGCTTCTCGAGTTGGTCTCCTTTGGAATAGCAGGCTTCTGGCCGCGATCCTGCGTGTCAGCCACCGCAATCGCTGATATTGATTCGATCCGCATACTCACCTCCGCTTGCCTGACAGAACCTGTGAGAGGTAATGAGTTCGCGATCGGCTTTTACGACAAAGCAGCCCGGGCCTCTTCGACCCGGGCGCTTTCGTCTTCAACTTACTTCAGCAGAGACAGCACCGATTGCTGCATCTGGTTGGCCTGCGCCAGGGCAGAAATGCCGGTCTGGCTCAGGATGTTGTACTTCGTCAAGTTCGCGACTTCCGACGGGATGTCGGCGGCGCGGATTCCATCCTCAGCAGCGGACAGGTTCTGCACCTGGTTGCTGATAACCGTAGACGCGCTGGTCAGGCGGTTCATGATCGCGCCGAGATTGCCACGATCGGCAGCTACGTTCGAGATCGCGCTGGTGATCTTCGTCAGCGCAGACTGCGCATTTGCGGCCGAGGTCAAATCGACGCCGGCGGCCGTGAGATCGACCGGCGTGAGACCGGTGCTGAATCCGATGCTGGATGCGGACAAGCTTCCAATCACGACATTGATTGGGCTGCTGCCGGCACTAGTCCCGTCGCTCAGGTACACGGCACTTCCGCCGCTCACAGTTGCTTTCGTAACTGCTCCTGCTTCAGCGATCCCGCTGCTGATGACGATGCTGCCATTGCCGGTCTTGTCATTGACCTTCAAGTGGCCGGTGGGATCCAAGCTGACGTTAACGTTGACATTGCTCGATCCCGCGCCGGTATTGAAATAATCCATCATCGTCTGGAAGGTGTCGGTACCTGCACCTGCAGCGGTGAAAGTGGAACTCTTGCCTGTATCGGTATCAGTTATGGTGAAAGTCTCGTTGCCTGCGAGCGTGTTAGCGTTGGTTTTGCCACCAGTTGCGCCAACCCAGTTGTTAGGATCGGTTGTTCCCGCGCCGCCGCCGAACACCTGCGTCCCGTTGTAGGTGGTGTTCGAACCGATACGGCCGATTTCAGCCTTGATCGCCAGGAATTCAGCGTCCAGTGCTTTGCGTTGAGTATCGCTGACTGTGCCGGTAGCCGATTCAGTGGCCAGTGTCACGGCGCGATTGAGCAGCGTTGTTACCTGCGCCATGGCGCCATCGGCGACCTGAAGCATGCCAACGCCGTCTGTCGCATTGCGAGCGGATTGGGTAAGAGCGGTAACGTTCGCGTGTAAACCATCGGCAATAGCCAGGCCTGCTGCGTCGTCCGCACCTGAGTTGATGCGCGATCCCGAGGACAAACGGAAAAGCGTCTTTTGTAAGTTGGAATTTGTAACCGACAGTTGGTTCTGTGCGGCTAAGGACGGGATGTTGGTCAGAATGCTGAGTGCCATAAGCTGACTCCTCTCAATGTCCGCCATTAGGCGGAATGGTGTCGCATTCGGTCCCGTCCTGCTCACACGCCAATCGAATCCCAGAACGTGCGGGCGAGCGGTTCGTCTGCCGCCCGTTGCCGGCTGACGGAACCTGAACTTGCGTTCGCAGAAACCATCGGCACTCCTGAGAATTGCTTTAAGTTCGGCCCCGATTTTCGGCAATAGAATTGCCCCTCGCTGTTGTCGCAGAAGTGCCATTACCTTCGATACTCCACAGTCCTCCTTCTTTATTCAGTTCATCTGCCCGCTGCCGATAGCACAAACAAATACGAAACCAGGAGTTCACGGTGCGTAATTACGCCAACAAGACTGAAACCGGTGCAAGGCCATGATTCAGCTAACGCGACTGAACGGCCACTCGATGGCTGTGAACTCCGACCTGATCAAGTTCGTGGAGCAAGCTCCTGACACTGTGATCACTCTGATTACGGGGGAAAAGGTGGTTGTGAAAGAAAGCACGATCGACGTCATGGCGCGCATTCTCTCGTTTCGCCGCGCGGTGCTGGCCGCGGCAACGGCGAACTGTGTGCCTCTATCCAGTGACGGCGGTCATCAGGAACCTTCGAAGTAGCAGGGCTCGGGAGCGGAAGTGGACAAAGCTACTATCGGTGGTCTCGTCGTCGCAGTCGGCGGAATTACCGCCGGGCTGTTGATTGAGGGCGGTAACCTTGGCCAGATTCTCCAGCCCACGGCCGCGATGATCGTTTTTGGCGGCACGTTTGGAGCTGTTCTCATTCAGTTTCCGTTACCCGTCGTAATCAGCGCCGTTCGAAGTCTCGGACAGATCCTGGTGGATGGTGATCAGAATCCGCGCGCACTTATCGCAGAACTGGTTGGATACGCCAACAAAGCGCGGCGGGACGGGATTGTGTCTTTAGACTCCGAGCTACCGAAGATTCAAGAGCCGTTCCTGAAGAAATCACTGATGCTCGCAGTCGATGGCACTGAGCCACAGGAAGTTCGCAAGATGATGGATCTGGAGACGGAAAACCAGGCAGAGCGTGAAGAAAATATTCCTAAAGTGTTTGAGTCGGCCGGAGGCTTTTCTCCAACTATCGGCATCATCGGCGCTGTGCTCGGTCTGATCCAGGTGATGCAGCATTTGGACAAGATCGACGAAGTTGGTCGCGGAATCGCAGTGGCTTTCGTTGCGACGATTTACGGAGTGGGCGCGGCGAACATCTTCTTTCTTCCAGCATCGGGAAAGTTGAAGCAGAGAATCCGCCATCAGCAGATCATTCGCGAAATGACGCTAGAGGGGGTGGTGTCAATTCTCGAAGGCATGAATCCTCGCATGCTGGAAACAAAGCTCTGCGGATATTTCGATTATGAGCAGCCAAACTCCGGCAACAAACAACGAACGCGAGAGGAATCCGACTAGATGGCACGCAAGAAGCATGGCGAACACGTGAGCCATGAACGATGGCTGGTGTCCTATGCCGACTTCATCACCCTCCTCTTCGCCTTCTTTGTGGTGCTCTATTCAACCGCGCAGGGAGATCAGAAGAAAGCCGCGCAGTTGGCGGCCGCAATCCAGGATGCCTTTCAGCAACTCGGCGTCTTTCCCGCCACCACGAACGCCGGCGCTCCGTCGGTCTCGCCAGGCTCAACACAATTGCTGCCAAAGACACCACCCAACCAGGTGCTGGAAACGACGGCTACGCAGTCTCGGGATGGAGAAGATCCCGTCGTTGACATCGAACAACTACGTCGCGAATTAGAGCGGCAACTAACCCGCGAAATCGATCGCAATGAGATTTCCCTGCGCATGGACCCCGACGGCCTCGTCATCAGCCTTCGGGAGGTTGGGTTTTTCGACAGCGGATCGCCGAAACTGAAGAAACGCTCTCTCGGCGCCTTCGAAAAAGTTGCACGCGTTCTGTCGGAACGCAGGAATTTGATCCGTGTAGAAGGACATACCGACAATGTCCCTATTCATACGTCGGAGTTTGCTTCGAACTGGGAACTCTCCACGGCGCGGGCCACAGAGGTGATCCGTACATTGCTGGTCGAATATCAATTTCCGCCGCCACGGCTCTCCGCAGCTGGATATGGCGAATACCATCCGATCGCGAGTAATGAGACCGAAGCCGGCCGGCAAGTCAACCGTCGCGTGGACATCGTGGTGCTGTATCTGAGGGCCAGGAAGATCGTCTCGCTGAAAGCTGTCAAACCACAGGTAAAGACGTCCGCCTATGTAACGAAAGAGATGACGTCCAGATAGCTCGCGGCCGCTATCGGCACGAATCTCAAGAGGATATATCTGCAGCGCGCTGTTTCGATGAAGCGGCTGCGTTCCCTTGCCGATGAACTAACTGCTGTACCTAGACTATGGCGATTGCTCCGCAAGAACTCGCGAAACACATCCAGCAGGTGGAAGCGATGCCGAGCGTCTCGGCGATCCTGCAACCATTGATCGGACACCTGCAACAGCCACTGGATAACGTCGACACGCAACGGGTGGTCGACCTGATTGCTAGCGACAACTCGTTAGCGGCGCAATGTCTGCACATGGCGAATTCTCCGCTGTTTGGGCGGTGGCAGGCCATCAACTCAATCCGCGGAGCCGTGATCGCGCTGGGCATGCAGAAGATGCGTGATATTGCACTCTCCTGCTCCATGATGCGGATTTTTCCGATGAGCAGCGGATCGAAAGGGCCCGTCGTCTGCTGGGAGCATTCTCTGGCGTGCGCCCTGCTCAGCCGCCGTATTGCCCGCCGGCTCGGATACGATCTTGAGAACGCCTACATCGCAGGTCTCTTACATGATCTCGGTATGGTGTTTCACGCCTGTACCTTTCCCCACGAATTCGACGCCGTCCTGCGGCTCTGCTCCGAGTCGCAAATCCCGATTTGCGACGCTGAAATGAAGATACTGGGATTCACTCATACCGATACTGGCCGCATGCTTTCGGAAAGCTGGAATCTCGCGCCCCCGATCGTGGACACCATTCGCGCCCATCATTCTCTCAGCAGCATGGTTCTCGAACCGGAACTTGTGGCCATCGTTCACCTGAGTGACCGATTCTGCCGTTCACGAGGCATTGGCTACGGTGTAGCCGAGCAGGTTTGGTTTGATGCCCCCAACGAGCCATCGCTCGATGATTTGAAGCACTATTGTTCCTTACTTGCGACGCTGAATACGGCTCGGCTTGAGGCTGAAATGGAGACATACATCAGAGATGTGCGCACCCTGGTGACCACGATCTACCACCTGCAATAGCCGACGAAAAGCCTTGTGGTAGCGCCTCGGTTCGCTTCATTGAGAGCCGGGTAGGGTTTACCATCCGTGAACTATCTTTGGTCTGAAAGTCACGATGACGACAACGCCTGCATCGAAAAACAGTTCGAGAGTTCCAGGACACCTATTCGTGACTGACCTGGGAATCAACACACTTTTCTGCTTGCAGACGGCACAAGTCTTCTTTCCCTCGCATACAATGTCCGAGGCAGTACCGGAGACACTGAAATGACTTACAGCTGGAAACAGTGGGAAGGTCAGATCGTCGACGGGAAATTTTCCCTGCATCAGTATCTTGGAGCCTCGGATCACGATGCTGTATTTCTGACCGAGCGACCCGGACAGAATCCTGCACGTGCTGCCATAAAAGTGATCCCAGCAGAGTTCGTCGACGCAGACCGGCAACTCGCCTCGTGGGAAAGGGCTGCACAACTGTCTCATCGGCACCTGCTTCGCATCTTCGAGCACGGTCGTGCGCAGGTCGACGGCACTGATGTCCTGTATGTCGTAATGGAATACGCCGAGGAAGACCTTTCGCAGATCCTGCCGGAGCGACCGCTGACAGCGGAAGAATGCACCGACATGCTTCAGCCTGTGGTCGATGCACTCGCCTACCTTCACAGTCATGGACTTGTCGATGGACACGTCACGCCTTCAAACATCATGGCCAGCGCGAACGAGGTGAAGATTTCCAGCGAAACGGTTCAGTCTCCTGGCCCCTCTCTCGTGAAGGCGGGACCGGAATCAGCGGCTCACGATGCTCCGGAGGTTTCAACAACCGGATTGTCCGCAGCCAGCGACGTGTGGTCGCTCGGCGCGACTGCACTTGAGGCGGTAACACAAAGACCGCCAGCATTAGACACGATGCAAGATCCGGCAATTCCACAATTGCCCGAGCCGCTTTTTAGCATTGTCCGCAATTGTCTCCGGGTTGATCCGCAGCAGCGGTGGTCGCTGCCGCAGATCTCGAACTCGCTGCGAGCAACGCCTGCGCCAGGTAAACCCGCGACCGCGTCGCCGCCTGCAACTCCTAAAGCCGTTACCGCTCGCGCAATCCCGCCGATTTCCCTTGAGCCTCCTTCGCCGGCTCCACGCAGAAGTGCCGTTCCTCTGATCGCGATCGGCCTGGTTTTGGCAGCTCTGGTCGGCTATTTCCTTGTCCGAAAGCCACACGATCAGGGCCCGGTATCGCAACCGGCGACGTCTGCGGATGCGCCTCCTACCGCGAATGCGGCTCCGGCCAGCAGTTCTTCAATCTCTGCGCCGACAGCTGAATCTCACGCCGCCTCGGACAAGGGCGAGGTCATCCGTCGCGGAACGCCGGAAGTCCCAGCGATCGCCCGCAACACGATTCACGGAACGGTACGAGTCAACGTGCGCGTTTCGGTTGATCCTGCCGGAAATGTAACGGCGACAGCGCTGGAAAATCACGGACCTTCCCGCTACTTCGCTGATCTAGCGCGAAAGTCCGCCAGTGGCTGGAAATTCTCGCCTCCGCAGATCGACGGCAAAGCCGCTCCCAGCCAATGGGTCCTGAAATACGAGTTCCGTCGCGGCGGAACGAATGTCGTCCCTGTTCAGGAGACGCCGTAAATGGTCACACCCACTTGAGGGGACGGTGGTAAGCTCTTTCGCCGTGATGCATCGACATAGGATGATCGCAGCAATCGTCTTGTGTATGACCGCCGTGCGTTGTCTCGCCGAAGCTCCTCAACTTACCATTCTCCTTGATCCAGTTATCAAATCGGAAACGGTCGAAGTCCAATACATGATGGAGGGAAAGTTCGGTGGCTTCGGAGGCTTCGTGGAGAAACAGACGGGCTTGCACGAGGTCCGCATCTCCACATCCGTCGGCAACATTCCGGCTGATGCGATCAAGCTCCTCATGTGGGTTCCAGGCTGCCGAATGGCAGCATTCGCAATTTACTTTGCGAAACGGGAGTCAGAACAAAGGAGCTACTCGTGTGTTCCGCTTTCAAATGTGATTCTGATTGGTTGGGTTCCGAAAAAACTGCTGACTCCAGGAACCGAAGTAGAGTTCGCTTATCTAGCTAACTGGGCTTGTAACTTTTTCGGACTAAACGACTGTATGATTCCCACCATTCTGCTGCCCAGGATACGTCCAGCTTCTGACGGATCGTTCCAAATCGAACTCCCGGATTTCAGTTCGGATCCAATCGCGTCGCACTCCGTCGGAGGAGCGGCGTGGCAAGTCTTCCTTCGTGAAAAGAATGGCGTTACGCTTCTTCGGCCCAAATCCCCCGCCTTCCGGACGTTCGCAAACGGTTTAGTCTTTACATCAACCTATCCCGAGAAGCTTGAATTCGAAGATATCAAGCCCGATGGGCTTTCGCCAGAGCATCAGGACCCCGGCGCAAGTTCGCGCTAAATCAAGTGCTTACATAGGAATTTGGTGCTTGACCCTTCGCATCATCCAGTTGTTCTCGCTCATCTATATAATGTATCTACCCGGCGAGTTCGCTTGCCGAGTGCTGTCTTGCTGTTCCGTTCCTCAACATGGGGGCGCCACGGCTTCGACGGAGATCGTTGCGGTTGAGAGGCATACCGGGGTGCACACGCCCGTGACTGTGGCAAAAACAATACTTGCCAACCAACAGCTGGCATACGCTGCTTAATTAGTTAAGTAGCCGTCTTCCACGGCTTCGCCTACGGGCCGTGAGCGGACGTCGCACAGTAGGCTGGTCCTCCGACGCGGTCCGAGTCGGAAGACGAGACTTCCGGACTAGTGGCTTGCGTTTCTTGTCGCGTTCTGACCGCGAGCTGCGAAAGTTGTGGCTAATACCCACGGCGGGAATGCGACTACGTATGTAGGCTCTCGGCTGACTACTTCTTCGGACAGGGGTTCGACTCCCCTCGCCTCCACCAAATTTTCTAAACGCAACTGCAGCCGTCTTAGGACGGCTGTTCGCGTTTAGTATGGACCCTGTTTGAGTCGATCGCGCCTATCTCTAGCAGAATCCTATTTGCCGGGTGCCTGACACGTTTTCGAAATGTGCTTCATACTTTCGACCGTGAGCATAGGTTGTTGTGTTCCACCAGTTGGCGCGCCCATGCTCGAGCTTGTTGCACTCGAACTAGATGTTGTTCCCGTGATCTTCACCTCGTGTCCAACATGAGCGCTGAGCTTCGAAGTGTCGCCTTGAAGTTGGTAGGTTGTTCCCGACTTGTCCGTGAGTGTGTAGGCTCCGTTCGAGCTTTGTAAGCAACCTTGCACCGTTGTCTTTCCTGCGGAAGCCGCTGCTGTCTGGCTTGAGCTGGACTGTGAGCCATATTGATCTTGTGCCTGCAACCATGCTGCGGAACCTACAAGCGCTATAGCGAGTAGCAGTATCTTTGTCATAGTGATTCTCCACTGCAATTTTCGATACTGTGGCTGGACTGAAGGGTTTTCCGATGCATTCTGAGAGCGGCCTTTGCAGGTATTTCCGATTACAAGGGGCGACTCTGGTTCAAAGACAAGTTGAGGCGTCCCGGTCAGCGCCATCGAGAGCGTTGGCACGCAGGAATTGCCCTACGACTCGGAATCAAGGTATTTAACCAGCAGCACTTCGTTCCCGATCTCGTTGTAGATCAACTCATCGACGGTGCCTTGCGCAAGGAGAAGACCGTATCCGCCGGCGCGCATTCCCTCCGCTTCGCGCTGCACAATATGGGCCGCAGGATCGTCCGCAGGATTCGCAATCGCGGCGCCCGTAAGCGACTCGCGGCGAAAGCCCGCTCCCGGATCGCGCACATAAAAGACCATCGCTCTTCCCGTGCGAACAGCGGTGACCTCAACCACCTGCTCGGGATTGAACGCCGCTCCGTGCTCCATTGCATTCAGCAAGATCTCGCGCAACGCCTGCATCAGTTCTTCCCTCGTGCTCTCCGGCACCTGCGCACTCAATTCTTTCGCGAACGTCATAAGGCGTTCGGCCGTCACGAGACGGCAATTCACACGGACCGAAACCCATCCCGGCTTCGCCGATAACACGTGTATGTCATCTCGCCATTGGCTGTCAGACGCTGCGCTACGGGCTATGTTTGCGATCTCGTCCGCATCAAATGGAGGTGTGAAACAGGCGAACACCCGCGCACGCAGCGCCGCAATGACCTCATCTGGAGTGCTGCGACGAGCCAGCACAATGCTCTTCACGCCAGGCCTGATGACGCGCATCTCTTCCAACAGAGCCAGGTCTTCCTCGACCGTGCTGTCGGGACTGGTGATCACGACTCCGAACGAGCGTACGCGCAATCGAAGTAACGCGTCGGCGTGTCCTGCAGCGTATTCCATCGGGAAACCGCCGGCGCAAAGCGTATCGCCTATCCTCTGGCTGACTTCAGCATCACTTCCCACCACTAGCACCCGGCTCATGCTGTGCTCCTGAAGCGGCAGTTCTACGTATTCCTGCTACTCGATCCAGTTCGATGCAAATGCGTAAATCCGGTAATTGCGGCCCGCGATCTTCGACCGGATTCGCGTACCACTCATAGTTCGTTTACGTTATCGTTCCTTTCAGACAGCCGACTCTAGTTGTCTGATGTTTTGGCCCTGCGTTAGCATCCAAACAAAGGATGGGGAGACCCTAGCGAAGGATATCTATGAGCATGAAATACGATGCCATCGTCATCGGTACCGGTCAGTCAGGCCCATTTCTGGCGACTCGACTGGCAGATGCCGGGATGAAGGTCGCAATTATCGAGCGAAAATTCTTCGGTGGCACCTGCGTTAACGCCGGGTGCATTCCCACCAAAACTATGGTCGCCAGCGCCTACGCGGCGCACCTCGCCAGTCGCGGCTCGGAGTACGGAGTCCAGATTCCGGGCCAGATCTCTATCGATATGAAGCGCGTTCACGCCCGCATGAACGAGATCCGGCTGTCTCATCGCAGAGGCGCGGAAGACCGCCTTCGTGATCACAAGAATTGTGACGTCTACACTGGCCAAGGGCGTTTCGAGTCTGCGCACGAGGTGAGCGTCGGCAAGGATGTGCTCACCGCTGACAAGATCTTTATCAACGTGGGCGCGCGCGCCATCATTCCCCCGATGCCAGGCGTTGATCAGATCAAATACCTGACAAACTCGTCGATCCTGGAGATCGATTACCTCCCGCCGCATCTTGTCGTCGTTGGAGGTAGCTACATCGGCCTCGAGTTCGGACAAATGTTTCGACGTTTCGGAAGCAAAGTGACCGTCGTAGAGATGGCTCCCCGCCTGCTCAGGCGTGAGGATGAGGACATATCCGCGGCGATCCTGGACATTCTCCAGCGTGAGCAGATCAACGTCCGTCTGAATGCAAAATGTATTGGCTTCTCGAAGAGGGACGATGGAATCGGAGTGACCGTCGATTGTGAGTCAGGCGAGCCCGAAGAGATTGGAACGCATGTACTCCTCGCCGTCGGCCGTGAACCCAATACCGACGATCTCGGCTTGGACAAAGCCGGCATTCTTCGCGACAAACACGGATACATCGTGATCGACGACGAATTGCGCACCAACGTGCCCGGCGTCTGGGCTCTCGGCGATTGCAATGGAAAAGGCGGATTTACTCACACGTCCTATAACGATTTTGAAATCGTCGCCGCAAATCTTTTGGACCACGACCACCGTCGAGTTAGCGATCGCATTCCTGCCTACGCCCTTTACATTGATCCTCCGCTAGGGCACGTGGGAATGAGCGAAACACAAGTAAGGGATACAGGCAAGAATGCCCTCGTCGCAACCATGCCCATGAGCAGCGTCGGACGTGCCGTGGAGAAGGGTGAAACACTCGGCTTCATGAAGATATTGGTTGATGCAGATACTAAGAAGATCCTCGGCGCCTCCATCTTAGGCACGGGCGGCGACGAAGTTGTGCACAGCATTCTCGACGTGATGTATGCCAAGGCTCCCTATACTGTTATCGAGCGCGCTATGCACATACATCCTACCGTCTCTGAACTCATTCCGACGATGCTCGAGAACCTGCAGCCATTGGCGACGAAACAAAACACGTCGGAAAACCAGAGCAAGGTGCCGGCCTAGGTGATGGATTGCGACGACCCAACGCTTTCGCGCAGGTATTAGGAAACGCGTAAACTAATTCAAGAACGTATTTGAGGCTGGCGATGATGCGACGATTCGTGCTTCTACTCTGTGCGAGTGCCCTCTTTACAACCCTGGCGGCTGCAGCCACTGACGCGAAACTTGTCAGTCTGCTCGACCCGCAAACTCGCGTAATCGCCGGACTCAATGGCACTGCTGTGAAAGTCTCCCCGTTTGGCCAGTACCTGCTCTCGCAGTCGGCGAAGGCGGACCTCTCGCACTTCATCGCATCCACCGGCTTTGATCCGCGCACCAACCTGCAGCAGGTGCTGTTTGGCTCTGCCGGCGATGCCAACAATTCGCAACGTGTATTGCTCGTGAAGGGCACCTTTGTTCCAGCCCAGGTTCTCGCATTCGCGGTGAAGAAAGGTGCTACGGCGAGTTCCTACCGTGGCGTGAGCGTTGCCGAGTTCCCGGCATTCCAGGCTAAGAATGGCAAGTCGCACCCTGCGCGCTGGCTCGCATTCTTGAGTTCTACGAGAGCAGCATTTGGAACCCCAGCATTCGTCCAGCATGCGATCGATCGATACGTGGACAATACCGCCGCCGATGCGGGCATCGCATCGCATATTGCCGCCGCCAGCGGGAAATATGACGCCTGGTATGTTTCGACCGTGCCGGGAGCTGAAGTTGCACTGTCGTTGCCGCAGTCGTCAAACGAGTTGAGCGGACTGGCAGCGACCGCGCTGCAATCGGTTCAATCCGAGATGGTCGGAGTAAAGTTCGCTCGAGGCGCCTCCGTCCAGGGACAAGCGGTTACGGCTTCAGACCAGGAAGCCCTCTCGCTCGCCGACCGCATTCGCTACATGGCCTCGGTTGCTGAGACCCAGGCGGCGCAAAAGCAAAAGCCAGCACTCGCTACTTTGATCCAGAAGGCTTCCATCTCCACGCAGGGCGTTAATGTGATTTGGAGTGTGCAGGTTCCCGAGTCGCAACTCGAGACCCTCGCCCAGGCGCACCATAAGCATCAGAGCGGACAGTAATGGAGCAGCCTGTCATCGAGATCCGCGATCTGTACAAGCGGATCCGGCATGGACAGGGTAGTCTGGAGATTCTCGCAGGTATCTCTCTCCAGATTGCCACCGGAGAGTTCGTTGCCGTGCGCGGTCCTTCGGGAAGCGGCAAGTCCACGCTCTTGGGCCTCATCGCCGGACTAGACCGTCCCACTTCCGGCAGCATTCGCATCGCCGGTCGCGAGATCAGTTCCCTCTCTGAGGACGAACTCGCTCGCCTGCGCCGGCATACTATCGGTATCGTCTTCCAGTCGTATCAACTGATCGCAACGCTCACTTCCTTCGAAAACGTTATGCTGCCGCACCAACTTGCTGGAGGCTCCCTACGAGAAGGCGTGGATCGCGCCAACTCCCTTCTGGATCAGGTGGGATTGGCCTCCCGATCCGATCACTATCCACGACAGCTTTCCGGCGGAGAACAACAACGCGTAGCCCTGGCACGCGCATTCATGCTGCGTCCCGACATTCTGCTTGCGGACGAACCCACCGGCAATCTCGACAGCCAAAATGGAAAACACATTCTTAGCCTGATGGCGTCGATGAACCGGCAACACGGAACCACGCTGGTCCTGGTAACGCACGACCCCGTACTAGCCGGATCAGCCGAGCGCCAAATCCTGCTCAATGATGGCCGCATCGCGAACGAAAACGACAATATGCATGCGACCATTTCTTGATCACAGGCCACTTCTGGCGATCGCTCTCCGCGATTTACAGTCGAGCTATGGTCGCTTCGCATTTGTTATCGCTTCCATGGCGTTGGGAATTGCCGCGCTTGTCGGCGTACGCGGCTCGGCCGAAAGCGTTCGCCGCCAATTTCTACAGGACACTCGTGCCCTTCTCGCTGCCGACGTGGTCGTTCAGTCTCCGACCTATCCAACCGAAGAGCAGCGTAGCGCGGTATCGCAACTGAGTTCCGGCGGAACCACATCCACTCTCGTTGTTGAAACGCTCACGATGGCCAGTTCTGAGAAAGGCGAGCGCCCGCAGATGGTCGATGTTACGGTCGTCGATCCAGCGCAGTACCCGTTCTATGGCCGCGTCTTACTGCAGCCACAACAATCGCTGCCTCAATTGCTCGATCGCAACTCCATTGCCGTCTCCCAGATGCTTCTCGTGCGCCTTAACGCCCGAGTTGGAGACACCATTCACATCGCTGGCCAGTCCTTTCGGGTTGCGGCGGTGCTTGTGTCGCAGCCCGATCGTTTATTCAACGACAATGTTGTGGCGTTTCCTGTTCTCATGTCGGCCGGCGCATTTGCCAGCACCGGCCTGATCGACACCGGTAAACGTCTATCCACGAGATATCTGTTCGAACTTCCTCCATCGGCACCCAACCTCGAACCGCTACGGAACGAGTTGACGCATCTGTTCCCTGGCTCGCAGATCACCGATTTTCGCCACGGCAAACCTGAGCTCAGCGAAGCCCTCGACCGCGCCACAGCGGGCCTCAGCATGATCTGTTTGTTCGCACTGGTGCTTGCTTGCGCTGGCGTCTCCATGACCATGCGGTCACACGTTCGTGAACGCATGGATGCGATCGCAACTATGAAATCATTGGGCGCGACCTTCAGCCAGATCCTCGGGATCTATCTGCTTCAGATCCTGTTGCTCGCGGTCGTCGGGTCGCTGACGGGTATCGTTCTCGGATTCGGGCTGGAACTTTTGCTCTTGCACTTCGCGCAGAGTTTTTTCAGCGGTGCCGTAGCCGCGAGTTGGACTTGGCAGACTTTCCTGGAAGCGTTGATCACCGGTGTCCTCTCAACGCTATTGCTGACATTCCCGGCCCTCCTCGACGTGCGCACCATCAAGCCCCTCCTGATTTTGCGTCGCAACTTCGAACCCGATCGCGGCAGGCGCGCTGTGCGAGTGGCTCTGTTCTCGGCTCCCATCGTCCTGGGACTGGGATTGCTCGCAACATGGCTTAGCAATTCGCGAATGATCGCCGAATATTTTCTTGTTGGATTGCTCGCCGCGGTTGCCGCCCTCGGCCTCGTCGCGCAGTTGATATTGTGGACGGCCCGCTTGTTATCTGGAAAAACCGCTAAGGTTTCCTTCCTGACCAACTACGCGCTGAAAAGCCTCTCCCGGCCCGGCAATCAGACCATCGCGGTCCTGGTGGCTCTAGGAATCAGCACCGGATTCACGCTCGGTGTGTTCCTCATCCAGCGCACCATCCTGCAGGAGCTCTCAGAGCGCGTGCCGGAAACGCTCCCCAGCATCATTCTTGCTGGAGTGACACGCTATGAGCGGCCGGGTTTAATCGAACTCCTGCAGCAAAGGCCGGAGCTGACCGCGCCACCGGAATTCATTCCCATGGCGCAAGTGCGCTTGGTAGAGGTAGACGGAAAACCGGCTGATCAGTTGTTGGGCGTCAGTTCCGAGCGGCGTTTCCTGCAACCTCGGCCGGCCGCTGGCGTGGATACACCTCCCTCCGGAGTAATCGTTACGCAGGGCTCGTGGTGGAATACACAATCGTCTCCCGAAGGTGTAGCGATTCGCGACGACGTTGCGCAGCACTTGCATCTCTCGCCAGGTTCGCGACTCTCGTTTCAGCTCGGACCCAAACTGCTGCCTGTTACGGTAGCTGTCGTCTATCGCTGGCAGCAGCGCAGCCTCGCATCGTCGTTCGACTACATCCTGCCGCTGCAAGCCCTGACAGATGTTCCGGTGCTCTATGTTGGTGGGGTTCGTTTGAAGCCGGGCGCCGCTGATGCGGTTCAGTCAGCCATTTATCAGAAGTTTCCCAGCGTCACGATTTTCAACCTCTCCGACATTCTCGGCGCCTTCGAGGCCATCACCAACGAGATGACGCTGATCGTGAAATGTCTGGCGGCATTCGTGATCGCCGCGGGACTCGGTGTCCTGACTGCAAGCGTTGCTGGCGATCGCATGGAGCGGTTTCGCGAAGTGGCATTCCTGAAATCGATCGGTGCGACATCGCGCCAGATCGTGGTGATGTCGTCGATCGAATTCCTGCTGCTAGGACTGTTCGCAGGAACCATCGGTGCAGTTTTTGCAAGTTCATTCGCCGCGCTCTTAGCGCGCCGGCTGTTTCACTTCACGCTACACACCGAATGGACGCTCATCATCACCGCCCTGTTAGGTACGGCCGCGCTTGCCATCGCAGTAGGTTGGTTAACGAGTTACCGAGTACTACGTTTGCGACCGAACGAAGCATTGCGCTGAACCGCCTGGCCCAGCCAGTCTGACGTCGTCCGCAACTTGTGTTCAATCCGCGGAATCAAAGCCACGCAGATGTTCCTCATGCTGGGCAGTCATTCTGAACGTGAGCAGCGCGCAGACAGCTAGTGAGCGTGGATGAAATATTTCACAAAGACGACAGCGGTGGTCAGAACTGTTCTTCGGGAGATAGAGAGGAAACACCTTCCGCTCGTCTCGGCCGGACTGGCTTATTACTTCCTGATGTCGATGATCCCGGCTCTCGCGCTCCTGACCGCGCTGGTGGCCTATATTCCGTTGGGCGGCGGCTCCCAGGGATTCAGATCATTCATGGCGCATGTAGTCCCGTCTCACGGTTTAGCAATCATCGATCAGGTTTTGACCACGATCCAACCGCACCGCACCGGTCTGCTCTCGTTCAGTATCATCGCAACCCTGTGGCTCGTGTCGAAGTCGGTAAAGGGAATCATCTCCGGACTGGACATCGTGTACGACGTGCATGAGCCCCGTTCCTTGTGGCTCAACCGGATCTTTGCCTTCGGACTAACCTGCGGTGTCGGATTGCTGCTGTTGCTGGGAATGTCCTTAACCGTCGCGGGGCCGCTCCTGGAGTCTCTACTATCGAGAGTTGCTCCCGTACAGTCGCTCTGGACGACACTCTGGCCCTATGCGCAATGGTTTCTCTCGGCGACGACGATCTTCGCCGCAATCGAGTTGTTATATGTGCTCGCACCGAATGTATCTGCGAAACGACGCGTGACTATTCCGGGAGCGATCATTGCAACCGCGATCGTGCTCTTCCTCTCCTGGTCCCTCAGTTTCTACTTCTATCATTTCGGAGATCTCAAGTTGAGCGTGGTGTATGGGGCATTTGCAACCCCCATCGCATTGATCATCTGGCTGCACTGGAGCGCGAAGGCCATCCTGATTGGTGCAGAGATCAACGTCAACATCCAGGCATTCAAACTTCGCAAAGCGTCTGAACGCGAACAATTGCTTCAACACAGGGCCGATGCAGCCTAGAGCCGAAATCACGCCGCCTGGTTCCGCGCCCCTCGCGCGTTAGCATGTTCCTCCCGAAGAATACGGATCAGCGACGCAAATACCACCAGGACGACCGGGCCTACGAAAAATCCGATCGGACCGAATACGGCAAGTCCCCCCATCAGCGAAAGCGTGATCAACAAGGAATTCGTTTTCACGCGTCCACTTATCACTCGGCAGCGAACAATTCCATCTGCCATGGACACTACAAGCAAACCCCACAATCCCAACAAGATCGCGTTCACCCAATCGCCGCGCACCGCCAGAAAGATGCACGATGGGATCCAGACCAGAGAGACGCCGACGTAAGGCAGCACCGAAAGAAGAGCAGCAATGGTTCCCCACACCAACGGGGAGCCCACGCCGAGCAGCCAGAAACCAATCGCGATCAGGACCCCCTCCGCCAGACCAACCGCCACCATGCCGTAGATATTTGCTACGACGCCTTGGTTCACTGTACTCGCCAATTCACGCACCCGATTCCTGGACAGAGGAAGCATCGTTTCGGCGCCGCTGCGAAATTCCTCGCTGCTTCGAAGTAAGGAAAACAGAAACACTGAGCCGAGCAGAAGCGTCATCATCTGCTGCGCAAAACGCTGCGCGACGGACCCCGCGAGTGTTACCAACCTCGCGCCATATTCGCGGGCGCGGCGATTGATCTCAGCTCGTAGTTGCGCCTCCGGCATCCCGGTTTGTTCCGCAATCTGCTCTATCACCGGATTCAGCTGCGCCGGCCAATTCGCGGTATTACTCAGCTGATTAAGGAAGCTTCTGTAATTACTGTTGGCCTCAACAGCTAGCCGAACGCTGACAAGAAGAAAGGGGACAAGGACAAGCAGCATCGCCAGAAGTGTTGTCAGGAGCGCTGCAAGGTCTACATTGCGGACCTTTCGCACGATCCACTTATGAGGTGGCGTGAAAGCTATCGCCATCACAATCGCTACAACCAGAGCCGTAAGGAAGGGCCGGAAAATGATGTACGTGAGAAAGCCGGCAATGGCGGTGAGGGCGAGCAACACGAAAAGCGAGAGCTGTCTGTCATCACTCCACGAACTGATTGGTGGAGATGGCGGCGGAGTGAGTGGTTCCACCTCTGCGGGATTCGCTAAGACGGGCTCCTCAGACGACAGTGTCTCTGGCGATCGCCTGACCAGTTTTAGCTTCCATGGGTTCATCTACCAACCTGATGGCGCAGGCATCTTTGCGTGGGAGAGCAACACACAACGCGCAGCTTTCAATCGGAGCACGATTTACCAATCTCTCGACTGGATGAGCGTGAAAAGGGCGCGGTTGCTACTCTTCAACATCTTCGAGGAAAGCACAGCCTCCAGGAATGCATCTCACCAGATACGGAGCGAGGCGCCGAAGAATGTCTAGCTCGCGCATCTGGGATTTACGCCGCGGCGACACCGACGACGACCGTATGAGTCCATACGCGGGCGGCCTGCGCAGCGTTGTCCTCTCAGCAATACTTGAATTCAATTACCTGATGGCGCCAATTGGCTTTTTCGCGCTCGTCATCGCTCCAGCGCTCCTCGTCGGCATTGCGCCCTCCATTGTTGCGACTTACGGCCATGCATTGCTCCATTCGGCGAACTACGCTCGCAGGAGTCTCGTCTTCGCGTTCATATTTCTTGCACTTCTGGCCGGCATTGCTTTTTGGATTGGACGTCCCCTCTTCACCAGCATGTTCTACAGGTTCCGCCATCTCCACTACATACTGGTTTACCCGATCTTTGTCTCTGTTCGCGAAACCATTCGCGTGATCATCGAAAGCGTCGGGCGCCAGCCGATCAGCGCAGAGCAACTCTGGCGCAAGCGGCGGCTCGGCGCCATTCTTGCGGCTTTGCTCTTTGTGGCCGGTGGCCTGTTCCTGGCGCTCTCGGTTGAACTCTCATTTGGTCTCAAATTAATGAACGTTGAGCGTGTGCGCGTACAGGCCGTAATTCTCGCTGCACTCGGCAATGCTGCGGTGATCCTCGGCTTCTCGACCGCAATCGAAAGCCTCTATTGGCTCTGGCAAGAGCTCACGCTAAAGGATCCTGTGGTCGACTGGGTTCCGCCACCCTCTGAGCCCGGCTTAAGATCCCTGCGGGTGGCACATCTATCAGACTTGCACATCGTCGGCGAACGTTACGGTTACCGCATGGAGTCCGGAACGCATGGTCCACGAGGGAATCATTGCATTCGCAATACGATTCGCAAGCTCTCCGAGACCCACAAACTCAATCCGCTCGATCGTGTTCTGGTTACAGGCGATATCACGGATGCGGGAACTCGCGCCGAATGGGCTGCTTTCATCGACCTTCTTCGAGGCTGTCCCGAGTTGCGCCAGCACCTTTCGTTTATACCGGGAAACCACGACGTAAACATCGTTGATCGCACCAACGCGGCGCGCCTCGATTTGCCCTGGAGCTCTGCCCAGGCACTGCGCAAACTTCGCTTCGTACTTGCTCTTGACGCCATTCAGGGCGAGCGTGCCCATATTGTTGATCGTGCGTCGCGCTCTTTGGGACCGTCACTTCGTGAATACTTGAGAGAAGGTCAGAGGGCCGAGCATATACGTGCTCTCGCTGAACGGGGCGCCATCCGCGGCCGATGGGAGATGGCGAAGATCTGGGAGGCAATCTTTCCTCTGGTTGAGCCTCCACTGACCGACGACGGTTACGGCTTAATTCTTCTCGACTCCAACGCCGTCAGCCACTTCTCTTTGACCAATGCGATCGGCGTCGTCGATCCTGCGCAGCTTGCGTCGCTTAAGTTCGTGCTAAGAAATTCTCCTGGTCGCGCCTGGATCATCCTGCTTCATCATCAGGTCGTCGAGTATCCAGTTTCATCCATTCGTCTGCGCGATCGCATCGGGCTTGCGCTCATCAATGCCCCAGACGTTCTGGCCGCAATCAGGCCTTACGCTTCACGTGTCCTTGTCCTCCACGGCCATCGTCACAAGGATTGGATAGGAACTTGCGGCAAGGTTGTTTTGTGCTCTGCTCCGTCAGCGTCCATGGGTTGCGACGCAGAGATGTATCGGGGAAGTTTCAACGTTCATGAGCTCAACCTCGCTGAAGATGGAGGCATTCGGCTTGCCGCAAGCAAGCACGTGCGCGTCGCCTGATCTGCTCCCTCTCAGGCAAGAGGCATTGTGCGGGAATCAATCTCTAACCACAACAAGTTCGCTCGGAGGTTAATCGCTATGGCGACCAACAAGATCACCAAGGAATACCACGTGCTGCAAAACTCTTCTCCGGTGCGCGCGCTTGCGCTCATCTCTTTCATCGCCGCATTGCTGGTCTTATCTGCAGCTCTCGCGGGAGCACAACAGAACGCAGGCTCAGTCATCGGTCTGACCGCTCGAGTAATGGCGCCGGAAACATGGCGACCGTGCCTACCGGCAGTCGGATTAATGGTAAAGATGGTGGATTCGGTGGACTCAGAACGAAACCAGGCAAACGACCGCTTTCGTGGCTTCCTGGAGGCGAATCTGATGGCGGGTGACGCGGTCGTGGCCCCCAAGGGCAGCACCGTTTTCGGCCGCCTGCTCACCGCAGATTCGGCCGGCCGTTCTGGCGGTCAACTCGAATTTGATCTCACGGACATCGTGATCAACGGTCAAACATATTCACTCTCCACTACGTCGAATCAGGCGCAAGGAGGAACGAGCAGTGGTGGCACCGGAACCGGTGCTCGAACCGGAGCGGCCGTTGGCGCACTCGCCGGCGGCATCGGAGGAGCCGTTCGCGGCGCGGGGACCGGCGCGATTGTCGGCACAGCAGCGGGAGGTAGTACGAGTGGAGAGAGGGTAAATATTCCCGCGGGAACGTTAGTTGAATTTAACCTTGATCATCCTGTTTCCTTACCGATAGCGCAAAGATAGAAACCGTTGGCGCGGTCGAAAAAGGGGGCGCGATTGCACCCCCTTGTGATTCCTCCCTCACGCCGCCTGCTGTGCCAATTCGTCTAGGTAGACAATCGCGGTCTCGATGCCACGATGGAACATCTCGATACTGTAGTGCTCATTCGCCGCATGCAGACCGTCGCTGTCGAGCCCGTATCCCATCATGACGACGGGAATCTTCATCATCTCGCTGATGTCGGCAACAATCGGGATACTTCCACCGCCCCGCGTAAAGACCGGCGTGTGACCCCACGCTTTCTCGTACGCGCGCGACGCCGCTTTCATCTCGGGTAGATCGAAAGGAATCAGCGCTGGTTTGCCCTTGGTAACCAGGCTGACATTCACCTTCACCGTTGGCGGCGCAATCGATTCAATGTGCTTCTTCAACAGCTTGTAGATCTTGTCCGGATCCTGATTGGCCACCAATCGAGAACTTAGTTTTGCGCCAGCCTTTGCCGGAATAATCGTCTTCGGTCCTGGGCCCGAATAACCGCTCCACAATCCGTTGATATCGAGCGTTGGGCGCGCGGACACGCGCTCGCGAATCGTATATTTTTTGTCTCCCCAAACCGCCGGCACGCCCGTAGCTTCCTTGAACTGCTCCTCGCTCAGCGCAGTCTTGCCGATCATCTCGCGTTCATCCTTGGTGAGCGCCACCACGTCGTCATAGAAACCAGGAACGGCGATGGTATTATCCGGGTTATAGAGTTTCGAAAGAATTTCGACGAGTGCGAGAGCCGGATTGTGTGTTGCTCCTCCCCAGAAGCCGCTATGCAGATCGTCTTTCGGCCCTTGAACTTCAAGTTGAATGTAGGTCATCCCGCGCAGACTATGCGTAACTGCTGGTTCCTGAATTTTTCGCATCGATGAATCGCTGATCACGCACACGTCCGCCTTGAGCATATCCAGATTCTTCTTGATAAAAGGTGCGAGATTAGGCGATGAAACCTCTTCTTCGCCTTCAATCAGGAATTTCACATTCACCGGCGCGCCGCCGTTAGCCTCGAGATAGGATTCCAGCGCTTTAAGATGGATGAACATCTGTCCCTTATCGTCCGTCGCGCCTCGTGCATAGATCTTCCCGTCTTTCTCTACTGGCTCAAACGGAGGATTATCCCAGCCATCCTCCATTACGGCTGGCACCACATCGTAGTGGCCGTATACGAGGACCGTTGGCTTCCCGGGTCCCGCGCCCATCCACTCGCCGTAAACAACTGGGTGGCCGCCTGTAGGCATAACCCTGGCGCTCTTCACGCCTAGAGCATGCAACTGCGCAGCTAACCACTCCGCGGTTCGTTTCACGTCTTCAGCATGTGCCGGATCTCCGCTTAAACTCGGAATCCGCAACAATTCATGGAGTTCGTGTCGAAACCTTTCCGCATGGTCGCGCGAATATTTACGCGCTTTCTCGCTAAGCTGAGACATACGTTTGGGACCTCCTTTTCACGCCTGGGCAAGTAGATAGGATGGCGCAGTTAGAGGTTGCGCAGTTACTCCAGCCACATACGAAAAGCCGAGCTTCGCATTTACTGGCAGGGAGAAAGCTCTTCAACGGTCGTGAATTGTTTACGGCGGTTTAGCGGACGGGACTGCCTGTGCGTCTAGCAGCTCGATCTGAAGCCTCAGCGGGCGACGGTATCGGCCACCCGTAGAGGACGATGATGGGACACAGATTTGCGGCTACGAGGTCGAACTTGCCACTTGCAGGTTGTTCGTCACCGAGAAAATCCCGGGTACCGTATTCGCACGTATTCCAACCATATTCTTGTCGGCTTCGCTATCGACGACCCCTTCCAACGTGACGCGGCCATTCTTGACAATGATGCGAATCGGCTTGATGACCGGCAGATCGTATCTCCGCAGCGCGGGAAATCCGTAGATCGCTTGAAATAGCTGCGTTCGCAAACGGTTGTCTTGTGGCGATGGCGGCAGAACATCGATCTCGTTCTTTACCGTTTCGACGCCGTCGATTCCCTTCACCGCCCGTTCCGCATCCTGCTTGATACTGGGTCGCGTTACGGATCCCAACAGCGTCACGTTATATCCATCTACTTTGAACTGCAGATTGTCGAATACATTTACAAGAGGCAACATGATGAGTTCGTGCCGAACCTCTTTGATAATTCGATCTTGATTCCTTGATGGTGCCGCACTATTTGCTTGTGCCGTTGCCACTTGAGGAGAAAATAACAAGCTTGAGATCGCGAGTCCGACGAATACTGCCGCGCCGCGCAAGCACCACACCTTATTCACCTTCATCCTTGCCTCCAGAGATTGTGCACCCGCTGCACAGATCGGTCCCAGCTATTTTGGATGATTGTCACTGGATCAGGGTTGGTGTTCGTAGAATTTCGCTGCGGCTAACTTATTGCTTTTTGGACTGCTGTACGTCGTCATTCCAGAGCCGGATACCGCCAGTCATCCCTTCAACGTTCTCAAAGATACGAACCCTGGAAGGTAGTTCGCCGATCAGCTTCTTGGCGTTGCCGCCGCCAATGTAAAGGATGTCGTAGTTGAAAATGGGCTCAATCTGCTCGATCACCTCTCGCACACGCTTGTTCCATTTCTTTCTGCCGACCTTCTTGAGCTCGCTGTTCGATACGCGCTCCTCGTAAGTGCTACTCTTGCCGAATGGATGGTGTGCAAGCTCGAGATTCGGTACCAGGTGCCCATTCGAATACAACGCCGAGCCCAGTCCCGTCCCCAGTGTGAATACCAGCTCAACGCCAACGCCTCGGATCACGCCGTAACCCTGCAAATCCACGTCATTCATCGCGCGCGCCGGCTTACCCGTGGCCTGCTTAATCGCCTTCTGCAGTTCGAAGCCGCGCCACTGTTCCGTGCCAAGATTAGGTGCCGTGTGCACGACTCCGTGAACCACCACACCCGGAAAGCCAACCGACACGCGGTCATATTCTCCCTGATTACTTAACATCCGCTTTATTGTTTCCATCACCGCCTGGGGTTGTGCCGGCTGCGGAGTGAGCTCACGCGCACGCTCCGCGAGGGCCTTCCCTTTACCGTCCATCGGCAACATCTTGATACCGGTTCCACCGATGTCGATTGTCAGCGTTCGCGGGTCGACTGCCCGCACTTCGTGCACTTTGGCGGTGTTACCACTCTTGACTCGAAAGGGTCTTGCAGAGGCCATAGGGATGATCGACGCTAGACTCGTCGACGCCTTTGTGATTCGCAAGCGCGAACGCCAGTTGTCTCGCGAGAGCTCGTCACTCCGCAGGATTACATTGCAGGATTAAGCCGCTCTGCGGCTCCCCTTCTGAGAATCGCGTTCCTCTCCGAACCTAATTTCCTCTCGTTCTTGCGCCACACGAACTGCGCGCGCAGGGACAGCGATCGCCGTGCCCACTTCTGTTACCAGATCCATCACCCGAAGCAGCATCTCTTCGCGAATTGCCCGGAATTTAGTCAGCTCCCTGGTTAAGACATGGCACGAAATCTCAATATTCAAGCTGCTTTCGCCGAAGCCGATCAAGCGAACGCTGGAAATCCTCGGATCCATATCCACTTGCGGGTGCGCCTCCAGCACTGCATGTATCTTTGCCAGCAGCGAGCGTAGCTGGGCAGATGTGGTATCACATCGCACTCCGATTGTTTCCTCAAAAAGCCATTTGTCTCGCCGGCTAAGATTTTCCACGTTCATGCTTGCCAGTTCGCCATTCGGAACAGAGAGTTCCGTTCGCTCGAGCGTTCGAATCCTCGTCGATCGCAGACTAATGTCCTCCACCGAGCCGATTCTGTCGTCAATACGGCACGTCTCCCCAACGCGAATTACTTCATCGCCCATGACCGATACTCCCCCGAATAGATTTTCGAGTGTCTTCTGGGCGGCGAAGGCAACAACAACGCCGCTGATACCAAGGCCCGCTACTACAGTCGTCATGTCGAAACCGAAGATTGAAAAGGTAACGAACACCGCAATCACCGCGACCAGGGCCTTGAATAGCCTCTGCCCAAGAAGCAGGATGGCTCCACTTCGATACCCTGAACCCGAACGCGCTTTCGTGCGTGCCCATTCACCCCACCGGTTTACCAATCGAAACACCAGCCATGTCCCGCCCGCCACTAGAACAATGCTGGCCGCACGGTGATAGTACATGCGAAAAAGAAGCGGCAGACCCAGGAAAGCCGTTCCAATCTGATGAAAAACAGTCGTCAGAATGAGGATCGAAGGAGCGGCAATGGACTGGTGAATGTCCTGAACGATCGGGTGATGTCGCCAGCGCAACCATATGCGCTGACCGTCGCGCAAAAGGTACACGATCAGCCAGGCGAGTCCCAGTGACAACGGTATGAGTAACAGGAAGGCAATCCACCGCCACAGCGGCGTACTGAATACTCTCTCAGTCACCAGGAAACTGGGAAGCCCCGAATCTATTTTGCTTACCTCAAGTTCAGTGAACAGCTCAGGAACGGCCGCGAGAGTTTGCGAAGAGAAAAGCCAGATTTCATCCGATCCGGTATCGGACACCCGTACCAGTTCAACATTGACATTGCTTCCCGGAAGTCGAAATTCACCAATACGTTCGCGATTGCGCGGAATCCCAGCCTCGCTAGATCCTTCGCGATGATCGCTAACCGGGCCGACTCGTCCTACGAAGGCATGATCCACCAGCGCGTGAAGTTGGCGCGCGATCGATTCGCCTTCTTCCGCACGCTCATCGTTTGAAAGCTGGAGGTAGTCCGCCGCCTGTTTATAGTCTCCGCTTTTAGCTGCATGCAGGAATCCGAGAACCGTTCCTCGCGGCGTGCTTCTTCCCAGTGGATCGCTAGGCTCTTCCGCACTCGCTTTATCCGTGGTGTCCGCCTGTTGCACGACAGGTTGACTCTGCACTACCACGGAAAAGGCAAGCAGGATGACGGGCACGCACCAGCGTAGAAACCTCTTCGTTCGAACCGTGACATACCTCCCTGGTTCTGATCTCGGTCACATCGCTGTGACCACTTCTTACGCTTAAGCAGCTGCCTTTGGACTGACCGGTTGGACCGCCGCATCCTCACCCGCCGTCGACGTCAAGCGCTCCGGAGATAACATCCGCGTGACCTGTTCCCGCGTAAGCAAGCCGGCCTTCACCACCAGGTCAGCAATGTTTGCGTTGGTGGCCAAGGCCTCTTTTGCCAGCTCTGAGGCCGGTCCATATCCAATGTGCGGAATCAGCGCGGTGATCACGCCGACAAACGAGCCGACCTGGTTGGCAAGGCGCTCCTTGTTAGCAGTGATGCCG
Source organism: Terriglobia bacterium (assembly GCA_963724985.1). Taxonomy (GTDB): domain Bacteria; phylum Acidobacteriota; class Terriglobia; order Terriglobales; family Acidobacteriaceae; genus JAJPJE01. The sequence continues at coordinate 125,342 of CAVRWV010000020.1, forward strand.
ACAACACAATTCTCGCGAAGCGTTGCCACCGCGGCCGTCATCCACTTCAGATTCTCAAACAACACATGCGCCATCACCGGTTCGAAGGCGTTCAACTGGAGTTGCCCAGCTTCAGCAGCCATGGTGAGCGTTACATCGCCGCCAGCCACCACAAACGCCACCTCGTTCACCACCTCGGGAATCACTGGGTTGACCTTGCCCGGCATGATGCTCGAGCCGGCTTGCCTTGCTGGTAGATTGATTTCGAAGAGCCCGGCTTGCGGGCCAGAGCTCAGCAGTCGTAGGTCGTTGCAGATTTTCGACAACATCACCGCGCAGCGTTTGAGCACGCCGGACAACTCCATGAACACACCGACATCAGTCGTCGCTTCGATCAGATTCTTTGAAGTTACGATGTTGTAGCCCGTAATAGCAGCCAGATGTTTTCGCGCCGCTTCAGCGTATCGCGCGTCTGCCGCGATTCCTGTTCCAATAGCCGTCGCACCCAGATTGATCTCCCACAGCCTCTCCACAATCGTCTTGAAGCTCTCTCGGTTCTCTCCGAGCGCGACCGCAAAGCCCTCGAACTCTTGCTCAAGAGTCATCGGGACGGCATCCTGAAGCTGTGTTCGACCAACTTTTACGATGCCCGTGAATTCCCGAGCCTTCTTGTGAAACGCATCCTCCAGTAACGCGAGTTCTGCCAGCAGTCTCTCCGTTGAAAGACATAGACCAATCTTGAAGGCAGTCGGATAGGTATCATTCGTGCTCTGGCTGCGATTTACGTGATCATTGGGATCGAGATGTTCGTAGTTGCCCTTCGGATAGCCACCCAGTTCCAATCCGCGATTCGCGATCACCTCGTTCGCGTTCATGTTGGTAGACGTGCCCGCGCCTCCCTGCATGATGTCTACGATGAACTGATCGTGAAGCCTGCCATCCTTGATCTCTTCGCATGCGCGGTCGATCAGATCGGCTTTCGTACGATCGAGCACACCAATCTCAGCGTTCGCGCGCGCAGCGGCTTGCTTTACACAGGCGTAGCCAAATATCAGATCCGGATACGATGCAATCGACCGCCCACTGATCGCGAAGTTGTCCAGTGCGCGGCTGACATTTAGACCCCAGTAGGCGTCAGCAGGGATCTGCTTCGTCCCGAGGCTGTCCGTCTCCGACCGCGTTGCTCCCGCGTCACCAGCAAACGTGTGAGTGCTCTTGTGAAACGCCGCGTCCGCACGCTGGTCAGCCATGTTTCCTCACTTTAGTTTCAGTACCGGTAAAACGCCTGCTGCACAGCAGCACTGTCCATTCCTTTGGCAAGGCACAGTTGTAGCAGCACGCGACTCTTTTGTGGATTCAGCTGATCGGCTGCCACCAAGCCGAGTGCGTCATCGTCCATCTCGATGTTTCGGCCAACATCGCCGCTGACCACTCGTGTGCTGCGCACCACGATCACGCCCGCTTCGACTGCTTCTGCCAGGGCGGCTGCTGTATCGGTGGACACGTTTCCGTTTCCCATCCCTGCCATCACAATTCCTCTAGCGCCGAGCGAAACGCTGGCGCGTACCAGATCCGGCGGCATATTGGAGTAGGCATACAGGATGTCTACCCGAGGCAGTTGCTCGCGGCCGTCCGCGGAGAATTCGGACTCAACCGTGTGCACATGCGTCGGATAGCGGAAATAGCGTATACGCCCATAGCTCGCCGTGCCTAACAATCCCGGTCCCGGCGAAATGAACGTCTGCACATCTGTCGTGTTCGACTTCGTCACATCGCGTGCGCTGTGCAAGTCGTCGTTGATTGCCACAATCGCGCCGCGGCCTCGGGCATCCGAGTCGGCGGCAACGCTCACCGCATTGAACAAGTTCAGTGGGCCATCTGCGCTCAAGGCAGTTGACGGACGCATCGAACCCGTGAGCACGATCGGGCGGTTGCTCTTCACTACGAGATGGAGAAAGTACCCAGTCTCTTCAGCCGTGTCCGTGCCGTGCGTAATCACAATTCCGTCGGCTTGATCGGCAGCGAACAGTGCGTTCACCCTTGCGGCAAGCTTCAGCCACAGACAATCGTTCATGTCTTGACTGCCTACCTGCGCGAATTGCTCTCCTCTAAGGTCAGCAAGCTTCCGCAGGCCGGGAACTGCATCGACAAGCTTTTCCACTCCGACTTCACCGGAACGATATCCTGCCTCCGTCTCCGATCCGGCTTGTCCGGCGATGGTGCCCCCTGTGGCCAGAATATAAACTCTCGACATCGCCGACCTCCGACGCAGGCTCGTGCGCTTCCCATAACCGTCGCGGACACAACCGCAAAATCAGGCAGCCGTGCTAACCGGCGCTCTTTCACGCCCCGTGCCCCTCGCCCTGCCTTCGGCTCGTGCGATCAGAAACTCGGTGAGCAGCGGTACTGGTCGCCCGGTTGCCCCCTTCGCATCGCCCGACACCGCATTCGTACCTGCGATATCGAAGTGCGCCCACTTGAAGCCGTTGGCAAATCGCTTCAAGAAACACGCCGCGGTGATGCTCCCCGCGGGGCGTCCGCCCAGATTGCTCATGTCGGCGAAATTGCTTTTCAGCAGATCCTGGTACTCATCAAACATCGGCAAACGCCACGCGCGATCCCCCGTATCGTTACCGGACTCCAGCAATTGCTCGGCTAGTTCGTCATCGTTCGCGAACAATCCGCTCGTGAGATTGCCCAACGCAATCACACACGCTCCAGTCAGTGTCGCCACGTCGATCACATAGTCGGGATCAAAGCGCTCGGCATAAGTCAGCGCGTCCGCAAGCGCCAATCGCCCTTCCGCATCAGTATTCAGGATTTCGATAGTTTGGCCGGACATCGAGGTCACAACATCGCCCGGGCGAGTAGCATTGCCTCCAGGCATGTTTTCGACTGCCGGGATAAGAGCCACAACATTGATGGGGAGTTTCAAGCGCGCCACCGTCTTCATGGCGCCAAACACGCTTGCTGCGCCGCACATGTCGAATTTCATCTCATCCATGTTGGCGCCCGGCTTTAGCGAGATGCCGCCGGTGTCAAACGTCACGCCTTTACCGATCAGCACAATCGGTTTCGACTTCCCTCTCCCGTGATATTGCATCACCACGAATTTGCATGGCTGTGCGGACGCCTGTCCCACTGAGAGTGCGGCCCCCATGCCCAACTTCTTCATGTCTTCGCGCTCGAGAATTTCCACGTCGAGGTTGAACTCTTTCCCCAGCGCCCTGGCGGTATCCGCCAGATAGGCTGGGTTACAGACGTTACCCGGCAGATTTCCCAAATCCTTGGCGAGCGCAATTCCTTCGGCAACTGCCTGGCCTTGTCGCACTGCATTTTTCAATTCATCGGTTACCTTGTCGCCGACCAGCAGAGTGATCTTGCGCGCCCCTCGCTCTTTCTTTGCGGTTTTCCCCGGAGCGTCGAAGCGATAAGCTCCATCCGCAAGAATCCGGCTCGCCGTCTGCGCGCGCCACACTAGCACACGGCCCGGCACATCAACCGACAGCGTGACGGCTGCATCTCTCGCTGGGCCGCTTGCGACGACCTTCGCAATCGCGATCAGTGCATCGCGAAAGGCTTTCTCGTCAAACTTGTCGCGTGTTCCCAAGCTCACGAGCAAGATTCGTTCTGCTTCCACTCCAGGTAGATCATGTAACAACAAGCTCGAGCCGGGCTTCTCTTCAAGATCGCCACGCTTGATCACCGCCGAAAGCTTTCCCTTCGACGCTTCATCGATCTTTTGTGAGGAGCGTAGAAGTGTGCCGTCAGAAAATGCGCCGACGGCCAGAACTCCTGTTTTGAACTTCTCCGGGGATGCGCTCTCTATGTTGATTTCGATCGGGCTATTCTTCGTTTGTGCCATACCTCTACTCCTGAATGAGCCGGCTCTTCGCCCTCGCTAAAGAATCGTTGCTTTTCGTTACCTGCGACGTTTGTCAGAAACCCCACGGAAGTCCCACGATCTGCCATGCAATTAGCAGGATCATCCAAACCACCTGGACGATGATGACGTAGGGCAACATCATGGCAACGACAGTGCCCACTCCCGCGCCTTTTTGGTATTTTGCGGCGAATCCGACGATCAATGGGAAATACGCCATCATCGGCGTAATGGCATTCGTGGGCGAATCGCCTACTCGGTATGCAGCCAACACCGCGCCTGGGTGAACACCCAGCCTCATCAGCAGCGGCACAAACACTGGGGCAAAAATCGCCCACTTGGGAATGATGCCTGTGATGAACAGATTGAGGACCGTGACAACCAACACAAACCCGATCAGAAGCGGTATGGGGCCGAGACCCAGAGTTTCCAGCCAATCACCCACTTTTACAGCTGAGATCGTTGCCAAGTTGGTGTACGTGAACAGGGCAATAAACTGGCTGATAAAGAAAAGCAGGAATATCAGCCCACCCAATCCGATTACTGCTTTCTCCATTGCTCTGATGACATCTGCGCTCCCCTTCATCGTTTTCGCACCGAAACCGAAGGCAGCCCCGGCCACCAAAAACACGAGCGCGATGAAAACGATCAGTCCGTTCATAAACGGAGAGTCTCCGATCAGACCGCCGGTTTCCGGATTGCGCAGCGGTGCCCCACGTGGAATCGTGAGCAGAGCAAAGACGGCGAGAATCGCAATTAGGCCCCAGGTCGCATACTTCAGCCCGCGCGACTCGTTCTCAGGAACAGCCTCGCCCTCTTCGGCCTGGACGTCTTTTGGTGGCCTGTACGGGCCCATCCGAGGCTCTATCAGTTTGTCGGTTATCAACCCGCAGACAATCGTAAGCATTAGCACCGAGGCGACAGAGAACCAGAAATTTGCCGTTAGCGTGACGGAAAGATTGGGGTTCATAAGATGGATGGCGTCGTTCGTAATTCCTGTGAGGATTCCATCCAGAGGTTTGATCAATATATTTACGCTGAATACCGCGGAGACTCCGGCGAAAGATGCAGCTAATCCAACCAGTGGATTGCGGCCTACACTGAGGAAGGCCGCGGCAGCAAGTGGAATCAAGACAAGGTACCCGGCGTCTGCAGCGATGCTCGACACAATTCCCACGAACACGAGGATGTATGTCAACGCTGCTGGCGGAGCTACCTCAACGAGTTTGCGGATCAATGCCTTGATCAAGCCTGAAGTCTCAGCCACACCCACACCCAGCATCGCCACAATGATTACACCCACCGCGTTGAAGCTCATGAAGTTCCTGACTACCTCCGCATACAGAAATCGAATTCCGTCGGCGGTCAGCAAGCTTTGGGCCTTGGTGGTTATCTGTTCGGTCTGGTGAGTATCTGGGTTAATCGTTTCGTAGGTCGCGCTGAATCCCAACAAGTACAAGATGTGGGACAAAACAATTACCGCTGCTATCAGCAAGACGAAGATCACGGCCGGATGCGGGACTTTGTTTCCCACTCGTTCGACGGTGTCCAGAGATCTTTTCGAGTCCCGTCTTTTTGGGCGGTGCGATTGGTTGTACTCTTGCCCTCTCGGCCATAATGACCTCCTCGTGATGGGCGATGTCACGCGCGATCGGGAGATGCTTGCCCGCTGCTCGCAATATACAACGACTCCGGACCAGGTATAGGACAGTTCTATGCAGCCGTAGAGGTTGCCGGTGTCTCCAAGCGCCTCGCGCAACGCCTTCTCATCATCCTTGTCGAGAGACGTTTGAAACACTCTCCCTTTGCCCGCGAACTCCTTCAGCCCATCGAGCACCTTCTCGGGCGCAGCCTTCTTGATCAGAACAAATAGTGCTGATGTGCCCGGCTTAAGCGAGTCCCCTATGTCTTTCATCATCTTGTTATCGATGCCAATGTTGCTGAACTTCCCCGATAGCGCGCCCGCGCCGGCGCCCACCGCCGCACCAAGGAGCGGATTTAGAAAAAGTAGGCCGATGAGCATGCCCCAGAAAGCACCGCCGACCGCACCTGCACCCGTCAGGCTGACCGCCTGGTGTAAGCGTGTCTTCCCGCCTGTATCTCTCGTTACAACTACTGCGTCTTCCATATCGAGTAAATATTGCTTTTGCATTCTTGCCAGCGCTGCGCGCATGTCGAATGCAGTGGATTCATCATTGAATACAACTGCCACCAATGTGCTCATGATTTTCTCCTTCGTGATTGCGGAACCAGACGGGATGGCGCGTTTGAAGACTGCATTCGTTCTCGGGTTGCCCTTTTCTGATTGATATCGGTACTGCTCTTTTCAATACCTCGCAGCACGAGAGCTGTCGAGAGTGACAGCTTGTAACACCACGATCTCTGTTTGACATCCGCAACGCGCACAGCGACGGTGAGATCTCTGCAGCAACATTCATTGGACCCACTCGGCCCTATTCAGACGGCAAGTGTAGTGCGCGATTGCGCTCATCAACATCTGGCAAAACTAATAGTGGGGGACTAAGGCAATATCCGAAATAACTTGAACTGGGTCATCAACGCGTGTTTCCGATACCATCTCATGGGCGCCCGTCGCTTCCACTCGAGCTCGCGACTACCCAAGCTTCCTCAATGAGGTTGATCTTTGGTTCTTGATATTGGGCGGACGGGGGTGCGCTTGACCGGCACTTCTCCGCGAATCAAGTTAGGCAGTCCGCCAGCCGGGAAGAACGCCAGTAGCGCCAACCCGGACAGCGTGAAGAATGAAACCTTCAGGGCCAGGAGCCGCCCCTCGGTGTTGATGCGAACAGCTTCGTTGACCTGCTCGGGAGTTGCCGCGGTGGCCGCCAGATTTCTTCGCAAATGATCATTCGTGACGAAGGGGACGTGGTCGAAATTGACTTCCATCTTTAGTTCGGTTGGAATCGTTTGATTGTGAATGAGATCGCGATGAACACTCGTTCCCAGCACGCCAACGACCAGCGCTCCCGCCAGCGCGGTACCTACGCCTGCTGCCAGGTTGTTCGTCGTACCCCGCAGCGAACCGACGTCTCCAGCCAATTCTTTCGGTGACGCCGTAACCAATACGTTGAAGAGCACGGTAACCAGAGCACCTTCGCCGAGACCAGCCATGGTCATACTGATAATCACCATGAAGGTGTTCCACTCGTTGCGAATCACAACACCGAGAAGCGCTAATGCCACTGCGACGGCCAGGAAGGCATAACGGGCGATGAGCCGGGGGCTCATACGGTCATACAGACGCACGACAAAAACGGCAGCAGCAAAGCTCGCTAGAGAAAATGGAATAACCGCCACAGCGGTCTGCAACCCGGTACGGCCCTGAACAATTTGCAGATAAAGCGGGATCAGGAAGGTAATGGCGGAACCGGCTGCGCCGATAACAAGGACGCATAGCACTGCGGATCGCTCCTTCGCTGTATCGACTACATCCAGAGAGATGAGCGCAGCTCTTCCTTGACTCCTGCCGCCTTTTTGACCAGACGTAGAATGCCTGCAACAGGAAAATGCCGCAAACAATCATGATGGGAGCCGGAGACATAGCGAATATGGTGAAGGGCGCCGCGCTCCCCGCTAGCAATAGACCCCATTGAGCGATATTGTTCGCGCCCATGCTGATGAGAAAGACTCCGGCAGCCGCTAAAATCACGCCGATCTTATCGATGTTGACACTCGACGAGCTCTCGACCGGGTTCAGCCTGTCGCTGAGCTTGAAAATGAAGGCGGCCAGCAGCGCCAGAAACCCGAATGTATATCGCCACCCGATCCATGTAGAAAGAGCGCCGGCAATCAGGAACGCCAGCACAATACCCATCGCCTGGGCGCCACCGAGCCACCCTAATGCCTTCTCCTGCTGACTCCCCCTATAGTTCTCGGCGATGAGCACGACAAGTACGGGAACTAATGCAGCCGCTGCAATTCCCGCGAGCACCTGGGCAAGAATCAGCATCACCTTGCCCGAACTGAATGCCATCACCAGCATGGCTAATCCAAAGAGCAACACCATCGCGCGGAATGTGCGCCGCGATCCGAAGATCTGTCCGATCCTCGCTCCCAGCATGATTAAACCGGCAACTACCAGGGAATAGGTAACGATTGCGGTAGCAACGGCGGTAGCAGGCACACGGAAGCTGGAAACAATTCCGTCAATCGACACCTGCAATGAGGAGACGTTGAAGATCATCAGGATTTGCGCCATCGCGATGACCAACATCGGCAACCATGAAGCCTGAGGCTCGGCTGCGGCGTGAATTTCCGATACTCGCTGAGTTGCCATGGCGGCGCTCTCCAATTGCGGCTACTGGTTCCGATGATTCCAGAAATGCTATCGGCTGCATCAGGCGGCAGGGCGCGACGCAAACAGGTTCAGCCCCAATCGCTCGGACAGGAACTTGGTTGCAAGCTGACCTCTCACGCTGTTCCCAGCTTCGTCCAGAGGTGGCGCGAACGTTCCTACCCCTCCCTTTCCAGGAGCGATAGTTACAATGCCGCCGCTGACTCCACTCTTGCCCGGCAATCCAACCTCGTAAAGCCAATCACCTGACTGCTCATACATTCCCGCTGTGGCCAATGCAGCGAGCACACGTTTACATCGCTCTGCATCGATCACCCGTTCTTTCGTCATCGGATTCACTCCGCCGTCAGCCAGCGTTGCACCCATGACTGCGAGATCCTTCGCCGTCACATTTAAAGAGCACTGTTTCGTATACACATCAGTCGCTTCCAATGGATCGAAATACATTCGGCCGTAACTATCCAGCAGCCGCGCGATGCCCTGATTCCTCTGGTTGTTAGCCGCTTCCGACGCGTACACCTCCTCGTCCAGCAACAACTCTCGTCCTGCAAAGCGCGAGAGTCCTTGCTGGATGAAGCGCCACTTCTCGTCAGGAGTTTTTCCCGGAGCCAGGCTGGTGGTAGCGATCGCTCCGGCATTTACCATCGGATTCATTGTGCGCGTTTCATTCAACTCCACAGCCATCACCGAATTGAAAGGCAGCCCGGTACTATTGACGCCAATTTTCCTGCGCGCCTCGCCACCGCCAAGCGCCTGACATACCAGCGCGAATACAAATGGCTTTGCGATACTCTGTATCGAGAACTCGTAATCAGCGTCGCCCGCGCTGTAAACTGCGCCGTCGATTCCGGCCACACACAAGCCGAACAGCTGGCGCGGAGCTCTCGCCAGTGCAGGAATGTAGTCCGCTACTTTCCCTTCATCAACGGTTACGAACTTTGCATGCACATCAGCGATCAACGAACGTATGAGATCAGATGGGGGCAAACTTCCTGTTGAGACTGTAGATGGGCCCAGGTTCTCTTCAGCATAGAAGCGGGTGTACATACTTACTTCTCCGCAGCCCTTGTGGTGTTGGGAAAACCGGAAACGAATACCTTGAATTCAGCGCCTCGCTAAACTCCTGCCTTCAGATGCCGCGGAAATTTGTTAAGCAGCATCACTAACAATCGGCGATTGGCAGAGCTCACCGAAGTAAAAAGCTGGTCGACAGCTCTGCCTTCGTGTTTGCAGAGTTGCCCGAATATCCAGCACCGAGTGGAAACCCGGAAGGAATTCTGTCCATCTCACTCCGACATGCCTGCTGGCGAGAAACACGCGCCTGCTGGCGTGGATGCGCACGCAACGTCGCGTTAAACAATCACTCAACTCACAGCCGCTCTGTTGTGCGGCTTGGCCTTCGGTATGGTGAACGGGATTTTTCATCGGCCTACCATGAGCCGCTCGATCTATTCAGAGCAACTGGACGCTGGGGCGTGTCTCTCCATCTCCCGCGATGACTCTGCTTTCGGAATAGCGCACAGGGTGCCTACGACAACCTGAGCAATGGAGGACAGCTATGCACGGGACATGGAAAACAATACCTCTGCTTTTTTTGGGGCTGCTTTGCGGCGCGAGACAGATGTCAGGTCAGGAAGCTGGTGTCACCCAGGACGAAGCGGTGCGTAAGCTGCAGACGAGGATGGATGAGCTGAAGGCCCAAATGGCTGAGATTCAGTCTGAACTGAATTCGATACACCCGACGAAACTTCCCGAGACGGGTTCTATCGTGAGCACGCCCCCGCCCCCGGTAGGAAAGCTAACTCCGGAGCAGCAGAAAGAAGCTATCGGCAAAGCCACCGAAGACCACCAGACTTTTGCGCAGGATGAGGAGGACGCACCGCGTCTTTATAACGCTCCGCTGGAACCAACGTTGCCCGGGTTCTTTCTCTTGCCAGGCACCAAGACGCTGCTGCGTCTCGACGGCTCGGCGAGAACCGATTTCATCTATGACCTGAAGACTCCAGAGCTGGGAGATTCGTTCGTTCCCTCGTCGATACCAATACCGGGGCAGTCCGGTCCAGGAAATTTCCAGGCAAGCATTCGCGGAAGTCGCGTTATGGCCGACTTTCGCATTCCTGTCGGTGATCTGGGAGCTGCGCGGACGTTCATCCAGCTCGATTTCTTCGGCGCTAACGGAGCCACCGCACCACGCCTGCGACATTTCTACGCTCAACTGGACAACGTTCTGGTAGGCCAAACCTTTACGAACTTCATGGATCCCGATGCGTTCGCCGACTCGCTTGACACTCAGGGCGCGAATTCGGCGGTTAGCGTGCGTATTCCCCAGGTCAGATACAGCTTTGGACTAGGTGGCGGCGCAAGCGCTTATATCTCTGCCGAGGTTCCGTCAACCTCTGCTAATTTTTCGATTGCCGGCACTCCCGCCACGCCCACCACTCCCGCTCCAGACGGAACACTCCGTTTTCGAAACGAGTGGAAGCGCGGGCACGTTCAGCTGGCAAGCGTCTTTCGAGATCTGGCTGTGCAGCTACCTAATGGACCTCACGAGTCCGTATTTGGATGGGGCCTGAACGCAACCGGAGGCATAGAGTTATTCGGCAGGGACAACATCGTTGTTGGAGCTGCTTACGGCCATGGAATGGCACGCTATGTGGGCGACACTGCGCCGTTGGGTCTCGATGTCGCACCCATCTCAGCCACGAATCTGTCTCTAAAAGCACTGCCACTCTTTGCAACCTACGGCAGTTATCAGCACTACTGGTCTCCGGTTCTACGATCGAACGCCACGGTCGGTTTTGTGCAGGTACAGAATACTGACTTCCAGCCGCTCACCACATATCACAAGAGCACTTATTCTTCCGTCAACCTGATCTGGAATATCGTGGGCAGCTTGGATTTTGGCGGTGAGTTTCTCTATGGGTGGGTGCAGGAGAAGAGTGGCGCCGGTGGTAATGATCCGCGTTTTCAACTCACGGGAAGGTACACCTTTGTGAAACTTCATCCGAAGGAAGAACAGGCTCCGTAGCTAAAACAACAGTCTATTTGTGCGGCCCGCTAAAAAGATGTCAGTCGGATACTGCTTCCTTCTCTGGAAGTCTCAGCGTCATGCTCATATGAATCTCTGATTCGCGGGCAGCACGTATCGCTTCTCGCAGTTCCTCTTCGATCTCTTCCCGGGTTTTCACATGGAACGCCGCGCGCAGACCGATCGGCGTAAGCACGGTCGTAAGTAGAACGACGGCAACCATGACGGCTACTTCGGAGCGGCCGAAGATACCCGAGCTGGCTCCCATCGCGGTCACGATTAGACCTACTTCACCACGTGAGATCATCCCGCACCCGACACGCAGGCTCGATATCAACCCCATATCGGAGGCAAGCGCAGCTAGTCCACAGCCGAAGATCTTGCTGACTATTGCGACTATAAGAACTGCAGAGAGCAAGCCCCAATGTCCGGACAGCGCTCGATAGTCGCTCGAAAGTCCGATGGATAAAAAGAAGAGCGGAATCAGCAATCCGTGACCAATCGCGTAGAAACTTCGCTCCACATCTGCTTTAAATTTCGACCCAGCAAAAACATAACCCAGCAGGTAAGCCCCAGTGATTCCCGCAACACTCCCCAGCCACTCCGCAGAGATCGCATAAATCAGCACCAGTGCGAAGATGCAACTGGGAACCGCTTCATTTGCCGATAATCTTCGTAATTGCAGAATCAGAGGATCGAGCCACCGACGAGCCACAGCATATCCGACAACGAAGAAGACGCCTACACACAGGGAGATTACCAGCATTTGAACGAACAACGGATGCTGTCCCGCAAGCGATACCCGGTGTGTAAGCCACCCGCTCAACATCGGCGCAACGCCAAAAGCTTCGGGCTGTGAGGTTGTGGTGGAAGCAGCCAGGAAGGCGAGCACAAAGAGCCCGATAACATCGTCGATAACGGCAGCACCAAGAACCACGGTTGCTTCAGGCGAGGTCATCTGGCCCACATCCATAAACGTTCGCGCCGAGATCGAGACACTCGTTGCAGTAAGGGCGCCACCGAGGAAATAACTTGTGTTCCACGAGAGCCCGAAGAGATGAGCAACCCCGGTACCCAGCAGAAATGGCCACACCACCCCAGAGACCGCAACGATAAACGCCGTCTTGCTGGCTTCCTGCATTCGATCGATGTCGGTCTCGATGCCGGCAATGAACATTAAAACGATGCCGCCCACCTGAGAGAGGAGGAGCAGAGCGCCAGTGGCCTGGCCCCCTTCGAAGAGACGCAAGTGAAGTAGGTTGATCGCGCCCGGCCCAAGAACGACCCCGGCGAGCAGCTCACCGAGTATTCCGGGAATACCGACGCGTGTGCACACCGACGCCGCCAGTTTTCCGATCGGCAACAGTATGGCAACCAACAGCGCAAGCTGAAGTGCTGGCTGCATTTTTAACTGATATCCAGGGCCATCGAGCTTTCTTCGCGAGCGGACGGACGTAGCCGGCGCACGAATGCCACCAGCGATGATCCAGGCATTTTGAATCCGCCGCGTTCCGCGCCTTCTCGCTTCATCGTACGCAGCGTTGCGGCTTGGCGACGTGCGAGCTCCGACTGTGCGAAGTTGCACGCGAGTCGCGCGGCAGAGTGTGTATACTCATCAGCCTTATCACAGGCGCGCAGACGCATCCACAGCTCTCCCAGTTTCAGGTGAGCAATGAAACTTTTCGGCGCGAGTCGTACGGCCTCCTCGAGTTCAGCAATCGCTGCCTGCGGCTCGAGATCGACGCAGAGCGCCATCCCCAGCAATACACGATAATCCGCCACTTCGGGTTGATACCGAACGCAATCCCGCAACTGCTGTACCAGGCTAGTGCGCTCTTCCTTCTCGAGAACATACGGATCAGCAAACATCCGCAGTAAAAGATCCTGTGCTCTCGACGGAATTGCTAGAGCGGAAGATTGTGAAGATGCATGGACGATTTCCGAAGAAAACTCGCCCGATTCTTCGATCTGTGTCCTGTTATCCATTGGCATACTCGGCACGATTCCTACTGATTTGAAAAGAACCGCAAGGCGCAACATCGATATGAGGTTGCGCCTTGCCTTGCACCTCGCGTAGGGCGGAATCTACGCGACCGCAACTGCGTGGGCCTGAGCAAAGATCTCCGGCTCTGGCCGGAAAACAAACTCCGGATAGCCCAACTGACCCATTTCCGGTAGATCGAGGCCCTCAACCTCCGCTTCGATCGAGACTCTGTGCCCGAGGAAGAACTCAAGCGCAAGGTTCAGAACGAAGCTGAAGCTAAAGACGAACCCGAGTAATGTCGAAATTCCGACTAGCTGTGCGACCAACTGGCTGGCGTCCCCATAGAACAATCCGGTTACAGATCCAGTAACTCCATTCCAGCTGCCCCCGTAGTTACTCGTTCCATCGGCGAACAACCCGACCGACAGCACACCGAACAATCCGCAAGTACCGTGAACAGAGATCGCACCGACGGGATCGTCAACTTTGAGCACGTTTTCGACGAATGACACGCTAAAGCAAACGAGTACGCCGGCGATCAGACCGATGATGGCTGCCCCGGTTGCGCTTACGAAGCCGCTAGGTGCGGTAATCGCAACCAATCCCGCGAGCAGTCCATTGCCGCTCATTGAGGCGTCCGGCTTCCCTTTCATGATCCACATGTAGAGCATTGCCCCAAACGTTCCCAGGCAACCAGCTAACATCGTATCGACAGCCACTGAACCGATACGTAGATTGCCGTTCGCCGACGCACCGAGCGTACTGCCAGGATTGAATCCAAACCAGCCAAAGGCCAGGATGAAACATCCGATCAGCACTGCCGAGATGTCGTGTCCGAGAATCGCATTGGAAGAACCATCGCGGTTGAACTTCCCGATGCGAGGCCCGATGATCAGCGCAACGGCCAGTGCGGTTAAACCCCCGACAGCATGCACCACTCCAGATCCGGCAAAGTCGCAGTAGCCCTTCCCTAATCCAACGTTCGTTCCGAGCTGTGAAAGCCAGCCACCGCCCCACGCCCAGTTCGCAAACAGCGGATAAGTGAATGCACCCATCAGAACCGACGACACGCAGAATGTCAGGAACTTCCAACGTTCGGCGCAGGCACCGGTAACAATCGTCAGAGCCGTGTCCATGAACACCATCTGGAAGAGGAAGATCACCATCACTCCGACATCGTAGGTGTGACCGGCGAGGAACATGCCGGAGCCACCGAAAATGCCCCACGTATGCCCGAATAGCGACAGCGTGTGCTCGGACGCGAGCGGCGCAAGTCCGCCGAGGTTACCGTTTCCGGCCGCTCCGCCCATCTGTATGGCGAAACCGATCAGCCAGTACGCTAACAAACCACAGGCGTATACAGTGAAGTTCATCATGTATGTGTGATTTGCGTTTTTCACTCGGCACAGACCCGCTTCAACCATTGCGAAGCCGGCCTGCATGAACATAACCAGGAAGCCGGTGATCAGCGTCCATGTGAAGTTAATAGCTATCTTATTTTGACCAATCTGGTTGGCCGCATCTCCCAGCGTCAAACCGGCCTTGCTGTCGGAGACTGGTACGTCACTGATCGTTCCAGTTATCGTTCCGGCCGGATCGCCCTTCTGCATGTCTGCGGCGGCAGGCGCCTTCGCCGCTGCATCCTTCAGTTCGGTGGTTGATTGTGACTGCGCTAGGCCCACAGCTGTCATCATCAGGCTGAGGACAAGAACGCAGAAGGCGAAACAACATCTGCGGGTCATTTTCATCTCGTACGCTCCATCGATTGTCTTGAGTAGCCTTTTCATCGCCTCTAAGCCTTCCAGATCGCGTTCTTGTTGAAGGTCGCGGGCAGCACGACCAACATGCCGAACAGACTCACCGCAATCCCGATCAGCGAGACGACCAGGCGCCCGCCAACTGTGGAAGCAGCGTGAAGGCCGCCAATTGTCACCAGCCAGCCAAGGCAGACTGTGACTGCCCCAACCAGCTTCATCGCTGTGGAACTGGCCTTCTGGGCCGTCGCCCCTTCGAGTGGTTTAATTTTTAAAAATCCGAACAGGCTCGCCAGAACGATTGCCGCCCCGACAATCGCCGATACCTTGCCGATGCCCGTCGATAAGTACGCTATGCCAGCGCACCCTACAGTTAGCCCCACCAGGAAGAGCCCGAATCCTTTTCCTTGTCCTGTGTTGGCTGCCATGAATACCGCCTCCTTAAAATCCCTAGAAGGGAAACGTTTTTTAGCTACTCACCTGCAACTCGCGCCGTTCGACCTGAAACGGCACGAGCACTCCCTCGCTCAACGAGAAATGCAAACCGCAAAGCTTGGCGCGCATTACCAAAGAACTGATCCTCGGCGAGACTTCATCCTCCCGCGCTACCACACCGGTAATAATCAAATCTCGCGACGTTCCTGTGGAATGCTGATACACGCGAAAGCGGGCACTCTGGATCTCCGGTATGGCTCGAAAAAGTAGTTGTCGAATTGCCAGGGCATCTCGCAACGCCTGCAGCGTCTGGTTCCTCTCGCGAATTGTCGCCGCGATATCCGCATCCCACGGATCCGGCGGACGCGCTATCCAATCGCACTCCGCCTTGCTCTCCTGAATCTGAAATCGCAGCAACTTCAACGGCGCGCGGGAAAGCTCTCCCGACCGCAGTTGCGACTTAAGCTTTCGCAGAAATGTACTTACACTCCATAACTTTTCCATTTCCGGGCAGTTCCGATCCGTTCTTCGGCTCGTACGGGCAATGCAAGGAAAACCAGAAACTGAAAGACAACCGTCAGTTCCAACAGCAACGGCAAACCGTACTGCAGTCGAACCACAAGCATCAGCAACACCATCGAAAACCATTGCCATCGGGAGCGGCGCAGCCTCTCAAGCCGTCCCGGAAGCCGGAATATCCCGCCGACACTGATTCGCTCATCCAGATTGAACGGACCGTGAGCGCGCAGAAACCCGATTGCAAAAAAACTGGCAATCAACACCTGGACCAACAAAATCTCTCGACTCACGAGCGTTCTCCTTAATCAATCGCCGAATCCATCTCGCCTCAGCTCACCGAGTACACAAATCCCGTTGACCCGGAGGAAGACTCACTCTTGGTCCTGGCAGCGAATACACTTCGACCGCTGCTGGCAATTCAGTGTCTTGCGTTGGATTCGGCACTTCGTCGTGCCCAAGAATCGCCTCTTCTCATCGTCGAAAAGAGGGAATTACTCTGCTACTTGGAACTTGATGGTGCGATGTTGCTCTTATGAACCAACAGAGTCAAATTGAAACTTTCTATGAACGATATTCAGAGTTCTAATCGTACGTGCAGAAACGTCTTACTTGATCGCTTGCGAGAGCCCGGTCTTCACCGAGTACGTCAGCACGATCGCATCGGCGATGTCGCGCATCGATTTACGCCGCTCCTGGCTCTGCCGCTGCAGCATTGCATAGGCAGCCTGCTCGCTGATCTTGAGTTCCTGCTGGAGGATTCCCTTCGCCCGCTCCACCAGTTTGCGCGACTCCAGCTGTTTTGAAAGCTGCGAGTTCTCGCCTTCCAGGCGTGCTAACTCCACTTCGGCGCCCACCAGGAACCCAAGCGTAGAGATAAGCCGCATCTCGTGGTCGGTATAAACGTGCGCTTCCCGATTCTGGAGATTGATTACCCCGACTAATCTCCCGCGACTGAATAGCGGAACCGACAAGAAGGATTCAAAGCGATCCTCGGGGAGTTCATTAAAGAGCTGAAATCGCGAATCTCGTGATGCGTGATCGGCCACTGCAACCGGCTCACAGTACTTCGCAACCCAGCCAGTAATTCCCTGCCCGACTTTCAACTTCAGCCGATCCACAGCTTCTGGATGTGGGTTCTTCGACGAACGCAGCACCAGGTCCTCGCCCTCCAGCACGTAAAGGAAGCACGAGTCACAGCGCACGATCGTCGCGACGAAGCTAACCACTTCTGCCAGGACATCATGTAGCTCGGCTGCGGCGATACGCGTCGCCACGTTATGCAACAGAGTGATGCCTGAATTTTCAGGAGTTGTCACTGTCTGGTTTAAAGCGCTCATCAGGAACCGTTCCGGCGGAACGCACACTCCCGCCTCCATAGCCCCCAACGTTCTGATAACCGTAGCGACTCTGGACTGTGAGCACAATCATCCTTTGGTATAGTCAGCGAACTTCAAGGTTTACTTCGACTTTTTACCTTATCTGCCATACGCACAAGGTCGGCCAGCGACGTGGCCTCCATCTTCGTCATCACCTGGCGGCGATGAATTTTTACCGTTATTTCACTCAGCCCGAGTTTCGCTGCAATCTCTTTGTTCATCAGGCCCGTAGCTACCAACTCCAATACTTCCCGCTCGCGCGAGGTCAGCTTCTCGTACCGGCTCATCAACTCGGAAACGATGGCCTGCTCTTCGCGCCGGCTCTGATCCGATTCCAGTCCCTGCCGGATCGCCCCGAGCAATTCGCCTTTTTGGAATGGCTTGGTCAGGAATTCGATGGCGCCGGCTTTCATGACCTTGCGTGTCATCGGCACATCTCCGTGCGCTGTAATAAAGATGATCGGAATCTGGATTCCCGTTCTCCGCAGCTCTTCCTGGAATTCCGGTCCGCTCATTCCCGGAAGCTTCGCATCCAGAACCAGGCAGCTGGGCACTTCCGGCCTGCTGGAGCTGAGGAACTCCTCGCTCGATCCGAATGTTTGCGCAGCCAATCCCACCGAGTCGAGCAGATTGCTCAATGCGTCTCGCACCGAAGGATCATCATCGACGACAAACACAATTGAATTTGCGCTAGACATCCACCACCTGCTGTTGAATCGGAATGCTCAAATGGAAAACAGCTCCTCCACTAGCGCGCGGTTCTGCCCACAATCTTCCCGCATGGGCTTCGGCAATCGACCGGCTAATCGAAAGTCCCAGCCCAATCCCATGCGGCTTCGTCGTAAAGAATGGTTCGAACAACTTCTCCGACTGACTCCGCCGTAAAGCCTACGCCCGAGTCTTCGACGGAAATAACAATATCCGAATCGCTCATTCTTCCGCGTGCTGATCACGATCTCCTTGCTGGTCCGCCTTATCTACCAGCGCATCCATCCCATTCATCACCAGGTTTAGGATCACCTGTTGCAGCTGCACTCTGTCTGCCGTTATCTGCGGCAAGCCGGAGGAAAGTCCGGTGCGTATCTGGATGCCCCGGCTCATAGCTTCGTCGCGAACGAACCACGCCACTTCTTCGATCAGCCGATTGATATCAAGCGGAGCTTTTGCCAGCGCCTCATTCTTGAACACCGCGCGAATACGGCCAAGCACTTCGCTCGCTCGAGTTCCGTCTTGGATGATTCTCTCCGTGGTCTGACGCGCCTTGCTCACGTTGGGAGGATCCGCCGACAACCACTCCAGACACGCATGTCCATGCGTCACCACGGCAGTCAGCGGCTGATTGACTTCATGCGCAATCGAAATAGTGAGCTCACCCATGCTCATCACGCGTGACAGGCGAGCAAGTTCTGCCTGGCTATGAAGAAGAGCTTTCTCTCGCTCCTGAAGTTCAACATTCGACTTTCGAAGCTCCTCTGTGCGCTCCAGAACTCTCAGCTCCAGTTGATCGCGTGCAATGCTCAGTGCTTCCGCACTCTTCTTTCTCGAGGAACTAACCCAGCTGGCGACCAAGGCACACAGCACGAAAGCTACGAAATAGCTTTCCGCGGTCGCGTTAATTCCGAATGAATAAAACGGCGGCACAAAGAAGTACTCGACAAGCGCGGTCGACAACACTACCGCGAGCAGCCCTGCGGCCGTACCGCCGAACCACGCTCCCGCCATTACCGCGCCGAAAAAGAGAAAGAGAAACGGGTAAGGAAATAAATGTTGCAGAGAAAGAGTCGCCAGAAACGCGAATGCCACGAAGACTACCGTTAACCCCAGACGCGCCCAGTAGGGAGCGGAGGCCGATCCCATGATTTTCGCTTGCGGGATGGAGCGGGCAGCATTCATGGCTCAGATAGGGTTTATTTACCATACCTTCTCTGAGCCACGAACGCCAAAAGGGTGAACGCTACAATTAGCTGCTTTTATCTAATCAGATTTGCGCCGCCCGCAATGCTTATCCGATCTTGCGGAATGCCCAGAATAAGAATCCGGACAACACAATCGAAGCCGGCAGTGTCAGCACCCACGCCATCAGCAGGTTCCGTACGGTTGCCCATTGCAGCCCCGAGTGATTGGCTGCTTCCGAAGACATCCACCAGTGCCAAAACCGCCGCACGTACTCACTCCAGCACCGAATTCACAACTTTTTACTTCTTTTTACTTGGACTTTGCACATGCTGTAATGCTTTTCGGTATTGTCCCTGAAGCAGTAACAGGGTGACTGGAGACCAATGATGAAGCTAAAACGGTTTTGGAATGAGCGGACCCGTTTGATGCTCACCCTGGAGCTCGCCGTGGCACTCCCGGCAGCTGCACTGATCATTGCCAGCATTTGGCACCTTCGAGGCATTCAGCGCGAAAACGCAGTCGAGGCTCTTTTCCAGCGCGATTTCGCTCATGTGCTCGCGATTAGCGAAAAGCATATGAACCAAAAGGCCTACGACCTCGTAGATGACGTTAGGGGCGACTTTCCCCGCCCTGAACTCATGTGCACTGAGACGATGGACAAAATCCTCTCCGCGCATCCTTATGCTTCAAACGTTTTTCTATATCGACCGAGTAGCGGTCTGATGTTTCGCGCTCGACCTGACCAGATGAATGATCCGGAGTTTTCCAAGAATTCAGCTGAACTCAGCAAGATGTTTGACGGCTGGTTAAAAATCGATTTCGACGACATGGCGAAGATGATCGCAAAGGGAGAGAAGAAGGGCATCCCCTACTACTTTGAAGGGGGATCGACGCAACGGGGCGACAAGCACCTCTATCAATCGTATGTCATGTTCCTGATGAACGATGAGGAGACTGGCAAGAAAGCGATTGGCGGGATGACCTTCGATCCCGACTATCTGCGGGATCATTTCTTCCCCGAAATATTGGATTCCGAGATGAGCCGTAATGCTTCCGAGACGAACAATGGCGGAAATCAATCCGTAGTCATGTTGCACTCGAAGTACGACTCAACTCCGATCGCTGTGTCCCCGGGATGGGATGACGGAGCCCCGGAGGTCGAGCGGAACCTGGAAGGCGCCTTCCCCGGTCTGACGCTTGCCATCAAGATGCGTGGCACTACTCTCAAAGAGGTTGCCAATCGCTTCACGCGTAATAACTTCCTGATTCTCGGCGGACTCACCTTCCTTCTCGCTGGTGGACTTGGCCTCACTTACCGCAACGTCAGCAAGGAAATGGCACTGGCCAAACTCAAATCTGATTTCGTCTCCAACGTCTCGCACGAACTGCGCACACCCCTGTCCCTGATTCGCCTGTATGCCGAGACGCTTGAAATGGGACGCATGGTCAGTCCTGACAAGTATCAGGAGTATTACCAGATCATCCGCAAGGAGAGCGAACGCCTCACCGCACTCATCAACAATATCCTCGACTTCTCGCGCATCGAGGCGGGCCGTAAGGAATACGACTTCCGCGAGACCGATATTAGCGAACTCGTGCGCAACACCCTTGAGTCGTACAAGTACCAGATCGAGCAGCAGGGCTTTGCTTTCGAAGAGAAAATTGAGCCGGTTCCACCCATGCGCGTGGATCGTGAAGCGCTTGCACGCTCCCTCGTGAACCTGGTCAACAACGCGCTCAAGTATTCGCAGGATCGCAAATTTATCGGTGTGAACCTGTATCGCAAGAACGGTTCCGTAAAGCTCGAGGTCGTGGACCACGGCATCGGGATCCCATCGCAGGAGCAGGACCGTATCTTCGAGAAGTTTTACCGAGTCGGCGATCCTCTGGTTCACAACACCAAAGGTAGTGGACTGGGGCTCTCTCTCGTCCGCCATATCGTCAACGCGCATGGCGGAGATGTTTCTGTAGACAGCACGCCCGGCGAAGGCAGCACATTCACCATTACTCTTCCCGTGGAACGCGGACAACAGGTCAGCAAAGCGACATCAGCCTAAAGATCATTTCGGAGAGTACGACAGATGACGAAGATTCTGATTGTCGAAGATGAACCCAATATGGTCGCCGGACTGCGCGACAACTTCGAGTTCGAGGGATACGAGGTCATTTCCGCTCCTGACGGCGTTGCCGGACTCGAACGCGCGGTCTCTCAGACTCCGGATCTCGTAATTCTCGACGTAATGATGCCGCGCATGAGCGGCCTCGAAGTTTGCAAGCAGCTCAAAGCCAAGCGCCCCGGAGTTCCCATCATCATGCTTACCGCGCGCGGCCAGGAAGTAGACAAGGTCGTTGGCCTCGAACTCGGCGCGGACGATTACGTCACCAAGCCGTTTTCGATTCGCGAACTTCTCGCGCGCGTGAAAGCCGTGCTTCGTCGCGCTCAACCGGTTGCGCAAGATCAGGAACGTCGCGCGTTCGGAGATGTGGAAGTGAATTTTCGTACCTGTCAGGTGTTAAGGAAGGGCAAGCCTCTCGAGTTCTCCGCTAAAGAATTCGAGCTCCTGAAATATTTCGTCAGCCATTCAGGCGAAGCACTCAGCAGAGATCGGCTTCTCGAGGACGTCTGGGGCTACGACAGCTTTCCTACCACCCGCACGGTGGACGCGCACATCGTCCGCCTGCGCCAGAAGTTAGAGAGCAAACCAGACGAACCGCATTTGATCCTGACCATCCATGGAATTGGCTACAAATTTGTTGGTTAGATATTTGGGAGTGATTTGTGAAAATGGCGCGAGACCAACGAAATCATCTTCGGCGTTGCGGCGATCAACCAGTCCCAGCAACTCGTCCTGAGCTGCTTGCGGAACTGGTTCGGCATAACCGCCACCTTCAGGCCGAACTCTCCGACGCAATCGCTGAGCGAGATGAACTCAGGCGCGCCATGTTCGAAGGGGCTCAGACGCAACGTCGTCTCTGCGGTCCACGCCGGCTTCGTCGAGGTTCCTTCGAGTTCGCCACGGAGATGTTCCCTGCCCGGCATCTCTCCGGTGACTTCATCAGCCTCTTTGACTGCGGCTCCGAAATCGCCTTCGCCATCGGCGACATTGCCGGGAAAGGAATACCGGCCGCCATGTGGTTCACCCACATGATGGTTTCCCTGCGCGACCAGATGCTCAGTACCCGCACGCCAAATCAGGCGATGCAATCAATCAACAACGATCTTTGCAGCGTGCCCTTCGCTGCCCCGCTGACCACCCTGTTCCTTGCCAGGTTGAATCCTGCGAACGGCAAGCTGCTCTGGTGCAACGCCGGACATCCGCCCGCTCAGATTCTCTCGGCCGATGGTCGGCTCCGTTCGCTCGAAGATGGTGGTCCAGTGCTCGGCGCAATTCTCAACGCTCCATTCACTTGCGGAGAAGCTCATCTTGGACCCGGGTGATTCCCTCCTCGCGTACTCGGACGGCGTTCTCGAATGCCGCAACACCGCGGGAGCAGAATTTGGCATGGATCGCCTCCTGAAGGCCGCGAAGTTGTCGATTAGCCCGGTTGCATCCGTCGTACTTTTTTCGGTTCTTGCAGCGGCGCAGGAATTCACGGTGAATCAGCGCCGCGAAGACGACATGGCAATGGTTGTGGTAAGTCGAGGCAGGAACAACTCCACGCCTCTCTTGGACGCACAATGACTGTGGCTGAACTTACGCAAACTCGTAATGTAGCGCCTTGGCCGAACAGCCTGAAAAAGGCTCGTTCCAGCCCTCCCCAGCAGGAGAAACGCGAACAGGCTCGCCTCGACACCGACGATCTGATTCGGCGCGCCCAGAAGGGCGACTCCGCGGCATTCGAAGAGCTGATAAAGAACTATGACCGTGCCGTGCTCGGACTGGCCATGCACCTCACCAAATGTAAAGAGGACGCCCAGGACATCTATCAGGAGGCGTTCCTGCGTGCTTATAAGAATCTCGACCGGTTCCGCTTCGAGTGTTCTTTCTATACATGGATGCACCGCATCGTGACGAACCTTTGCCTCGATCGGCTTCGCTACAATCAGCGCCGCAATCGTGCGGTGGAACCTGAAGTTTCGGACGAGGGCGAGGAGCAGGATCCGATCGACCGTCTTCCCGACCATCGCCCTGGCGCCAGCCCCGAGCGTTCTCTCATCAATCGCGAGTTACGCGAACGCGTCGCCCGGGCTCTCGGAAAGCTTTCTCCAAAGGAACGCATTGTCTTCGAGCTGAAGCACTACCACGGGCTGCGGCTGAGAACCATCGCCGGGTTCTTTGACACATCGGAAGGCGTGATGAAGAACACACTTTTTCGCGCCACGCACAAGCTGCGCGCCTCGCTTGCCGAGTTCAGCTAATCGCTGAATCGATCCGTGATTGGATCGCGATTGCCGCAGCAGAAATTTTCGCGGCACTCATCTTGACGAATTGCGTCGGCGCGTTGTTGTGCGAACAAAAGTGCAGCGTGCAAAACTCTGCACTTCTTTTCCTCATTCTCGTCCCTTTGAAACCCTCTATTCACGCCTGTTTCGCGCAATCACTCACCTTGTCAATTTCTTTTCAGCGGATGGAAATCCGTCTTCTCTCCCCGCTGTGATGACCAGCGTTGACAAATATTGATGGACGGCTAGAATGTGCGTCGACTCTTCAACGACGATTCCAACTGTGAATACTCTGATCCCTCAAGACACGCTGCTGAAGACCAATTTCCCCGACCTGGAACTTTTTGCCAGTGGCAAGGTTCGAGATATCTACCGGGTTGGTGAAAATCGCCTTCTTTTCGTTGCTACCGATCGCATCTCTGCGTTCGATTACGTTCTCGCCTCCGGCATCCCGCTTAAGGGAACCGTGCTTACCCAGACATCTCTCTTCTGGTTCGAATTTCTAAAGGGCGTCGTCTCCAATCACGTTGTTACCGCCAACGTCGACGAATACCCCGCTGAACTGCAGAAATACCGCACTCAACTGCGTGGCAGGTCCATGCTGGTTGTGCGCGCTGAGATGTTCCCGGTCGAGTGTGTCGCGCGCGGATATATCTCCGGCTCCGCCTGGAAGGAATACAAAGCCAGCGGCTCCGTCTCCGGTATCAAGCTTCCGGCGGGACTCCGCGAGTCCGACAAGTTGCCGGAACCGATCTTCACGCCCGCTACTAAGGCTACGACCGGACATGATGAGAATATCTCCTTCGAGCAGATGCAGGAGATTCTCGGCGCCGACATCAGCACTAAGTTACGCGACCTCACGTTGAACATTTACAGCTCTGCGCGTGACTACGCGGCTGGACGTGGCATCATCATCGCCGATACAAAATTCGAATTCGGCCAAACGGAAAAAGGAATTGTTCTCGCGGACGAAGTTCTCACGCCCGACTCCTCCCGTTTCTGGCCGGCGGATCAGTACAAACCCGGCGCGACTCAGGAGTCCTTCGACAAGCAATATGTGCGCGATTATCTCGAAGAGATTCATTGGAACAAACTGCCTCCCGCCCCGGCGTTACCGCCGCAGGTGGTGGCAAAAACTAGCGAGAAGTACGTCGATGCGTACCGGAAGCTCACCGGACGCGAGTTGAGCTTTTAGATTGGATTGCCGTCCTAAGTTGCACTGAGACAAGCGGCCCAGGATTGGATCCATGACAGTAGCGGATTGGTTAATCGTTGCGGCAATTGTGCTCTCTTCTGTGCAGGCCGCAGCTCAAGGATTTTTTACCGAGGCTTTTGCCTTGGCTGGAACCGTAATTGGGTTCCTGGTAGCAGCCTGGGAATACCCTTGGCTGGCCGATGGCGTGTTATCCAGCGTGAATCCCCGCTGGGTGGCCGACATCGTTTCGTTCTTTGTCATCTTTGTTGCCATCGCTTTACTCGCCGGAATCGCCGGAAGAATTACAAGCTGGGCTGTTCGCGAAGCGGGGTTGAAGTGGATGGACCGGTTCCTCGGCGCCGTATTTGGGTTCGTGCGCGGGTTACTGGTCGTCACTGTTGTTTGCCTGGCGACCGCCGCCTTTGCGCCCGGAGCGCACTGGCTGAACCAGTCTTCCGCGGCTCCTTATTTTCTGGCTGTCGGCAGAGCTGCTACGTGGCTCACACCGGCTGATATTCGGGCCCGGGTTCGCGATGGCATTGATTTGTTGCATCACGCAAAGAACCAGGCGGAAGATGCGGCCCACGGAAAACCAAGTTCCGCCGTTATTCCGGCGTCTAGCTCCCAGGGTTCAGGAAAATGAGTGCTTAATGGAATCAGATCAGAAAGAGAGATACAACGTGAAGGACCAGCTTGAAGCGCTTGTCACACAGATGTACAAAGGCGGAATTCTCTATTCCGAAGCTGTCCGCGAATTTAAGAAACGATTCATCATCAACGTTCTCCAGGAAAGCAATGGGAATCAGTGCCGTGCCGCGCGCCAGCTGGGCATGCACCGCAATACTCTTTCCCGCACTATCGACGAACTAAAGATCGACATGCGCGCCCTGCGCGACGCCAAGCGTCCGCCTCGTAGCGCACGTCCAGCACTGGCCCTCGAGAAGAAAGCCGCCCGCTAGACACGCAACAACCGCTCTCTTTAAAACTGATCTGAATGAAGAAAAGGCAGCCCGAAGCAGGCTGCCTTTGTACTTGGCCGAAGACTTCGACCTCCACGTCGTCCCCTCTACTGGGGTTTACGGTGTGTCGGAGCAGTCTTCTTGGGCGTTTCCGGCGCCGGTTGGTTCAGCAGTACACCCTTTTCCATATGAATCATGAACGGACTGGGTTCGTACGTTGTCGGATTACCCTGGAAGTCCACCGTCGCTCCGTCTTTTGGAACTTGGCGGGTTGGAATCGGATTCGCCATCGTCAGCTCGATATCAGCTTTATTCGCCTGGATATCGTCGTAGCTGCCGGCGATCATCAACTTGGTCGGCGAACCCGAAATCAGCTTCCCTTCGATCTTGATCGGCTTGTCCTTCAAATCGTTCCACACCTTGGTTGCAGCGTCCTGATTGCCCGAGGTGAGCACCATCTGGATCTGGTCGAAGCTCATCTGCGTCACAGGCGTAGATTGCACCAGCGTCGCCGCCTGCTCCGCCGGAGTGGGCGCCGGTTTGATCGTGAAGCCAGCCGGCTTGGTCGGCGATGCTGCCTGGGCGAGAATATCTGTCCAGCCATCGTCTCCACCGTGGTACTTGATGTACTTGCGGCGGCCATATTCCGAAATCTGTTGCTTGTATTGCGGCGTGGGTGCCAGGTTCGAGGCGCGCGCAATGTACCATAGGCCATCGATGTAATTCGGCTGGGGAGCGTCGAGGTTCGCCAGCGCCAACTGGTACGTCGTCGCAAAATCAGTCGGATTCGCAGCAGCCGCTACTGCCAGATGTGATTGCGCGTTGGCGTAATCTTTCGTCTGCAGAGCGTTCAGACCGACGGAAGCGTTGAAGATTCCCGCCAGTTGCGCCTTCAACTGCGTGAACTGGTCATCGGTCATGCCTTCTGGCTTCTGATAGGTCTGTAGCGCCGAGATTCCCTTCTGCCCATATTCCGCCGCTTGTTGCAGTTTCTGCGGAGCATCTGCTCCACCAGCCAGAGCCTGCATGCGCTTGGAATAACTCAACAATGCCAGAGCCGTCACATTGTTTGGACTCGCCTGCAACAACCGGGTCGCCGCATCTTCCGTCTTCGGAAGATTGTTCGTCTGCTGGTAGGTGCGCATCAACAGTTCAAGCGCATCTTCCTTCATAACTGAGTCAGGATAGGTCTGGAGAAATGCTTCCAGTGCCGCCGCTTTTGCCGTGGGATCCGTCTGTTGGATGGCTCCCATGTAAGCGTTATATTCGGCGGGGTTCTTGATTTCTTTCTTCTGCTGCGCTGGCGCGGCAGATGCTGCCTGTCCGGCCGGCGGCTGTTGTGGCGCGGCCTGCACAAGCCCTGCAGTCGCAAACATGAGCACAAGCATCACAAGCGACTTCTTCATTCAGTAGCTCCTTAACTTCCGGGAAAGTCAATCACGCGATTTGAATATGGCACGCACAATACTAAATGAAGCTTGCACAGTAGAGTCACCCACCCCCGCCATGCCAGCCTGAAACACACATCCTCCGACAACCGTGATTTCACAACATCAATCACACGGAATGCTCGGACGCTGGATTATATGAATCAGAGTTCATCTAAGGCAAGTAATGTAAACACGAAGGCCACTTTTCTCGCGATTATGGACAATATAACCGATGCTGCAGAATTGTGCAGTGTTGCCGGTTTGGGACGCCTCGCACGGCCACCCGCGAATCCAATCTGGTCAGAAAGGCTCGTATGCTAAACCCTGAGTTGCAAAACGGAACTGCGCTCGTCACTGGCGGAGGGCGCGGGATCGGCCGCTCAATCTCTGAAAAACTAGCCAAGCTCGGTTTAACCGTTGTCATCACCGGGCGCGATCAGAATCTGCTCGAACGAACGGCCGAGGCCATCCAGTCAGCTGGCGGCAAATGTCATCCTTTGGCCTGCGACATCACCGACTTGACCTCGGTGACCAGCGCAGCTCGCTACGTCGAGCGCGAGTTCGGTGGCTTGCAAGTCCTGGTGAATAACGCCGGAATCGGTGGGTTCTCCACGGCCCTCCATGAGCTCCCGCCGGAGCAGTGGGATGCCATCCTCAACACCAATTTACGTGGCGTTTACTATTGCATCCGTGCCTTCGCGCCCATGATGATCGCCGCCCGCCGCGGTGACATCATCAATATCTCGTCTTTAGCCGGCAAGAATCCACTCCCCAAAGGTGCCGCTTACGCCGCGTCTAAGTGGGGACTCAATGGACTCAGTTACTCGGTCGCCGAAGAGCTGCGCGCCTACAACGTCCGCGTCACCGTAGTCTCACCCGGTTCCACCAATACAGATCTCAGCCCGCACGAGGGCAAGAATACTTCGAAGATGCTTCAGGGGGACGACATCGCCCACGTGGTCGAGATGCTCGTCACGCAGCAGCCCCGCTCCTTCATTAGCGAAGTGCTGATTCGACCACTGGCCAAGCCCTGAGCTTCGTTAGTCGAACAAACTCCAGCACTCGCCGAACGGCTTCGGCGAATATTGCCTCCGGCGTGATCAGGCTCAAAACGAGATATCCGTCGGAGTGGAAATCAAAGAATAGTCCCGGATGAACGACTACCGACTGCTGTTCCAAAATGTCGACTGCAAGCTGCTCGTCTGTCCGTGTCACCGGCACCCGCAACACGGCATACCACCCGCCTTCAACCTCGAGTCGCTGGCAAAGTTGTTGCCCAGTCAGTTGAAGGTCCAATTCCGCCAGATTCGCCCTTACCCGTGTCGTGAGCTGATCCTGCACCGCATTCCGCATCTCCAGAAAATCTGCCGCCGCGTGCTGTATAGGCGCGCTCGGCGAGAGATAGGTATCCGCAATTAGCTCTAATCGCGCGAGTGCTCCCCTTTTCAGCTCCTCTGGCCCCGACGCAATTAGCCACGCCAGCTTCATCTGAGGGAGAGCGCAAATTTTCGACAGTCCGCTCAGCGTAAACGTCAAAGCGTCTGCATTTGTTGCGAAACTCGTATGGCTAGCCCTGTCGAGCGGAAAATCCAGAAACACTTCGTCCACTACCAATGCGAGTTCGTGTTCTCGCGCAATCGCATTCAGCTCCGTTCGCTCGTCATGGGAAACGTACGATCCCGTGGGATTGTTGGGATGCACGAGCATGATCGCGCGCGTTCGCGAAGTCAGCTTCTGGCGAAGCGAATGGAAGTCGATCTGCCATCCGTGGTCGTAGACCAGTTCGTAGGAAACCAGCCGGACGTCCTGTATCTCGGCGAGATATTCAAATAATGGATAGCTCGGACTCCCAACGAGAACCTCATCTCCCGGATTGCACATCAGACGAAATAAATAGGAGTACGCCTCGCTCGTGCTGGCCGTCAGTATCATCGACTCCGGATCCAGCTCCGTCTCTCCTGTCGACTCCGCATAGTACCGGACAACAGCCTCCCTCGCGGTCCTGAGCCCTCTCGGATCGGGCTCATAAATCAGCGACCCTGGCCTGGATAGGGCCGACAAAATGACAGACTCGTCATAGCTCAACCCAACCGTCGTCGGATTCGACGCGGTCAGGTCGAGAATGCGCTCGCCTGACTTCCGCCGCCTCTCCAGCGCCTGCGAAAACTGGTTTACCTGCAGATTCCACCGCGTACGATCCGCGAACATGAGCAACACTGTAACGTTTGCCGACCGCGATTTCCAATCCTGGCTCGCTTCGACCTCTCAAAGAAAACGTCTGTCACGAAAATTGCATCGTTTTAAGTAAGACGCAAACTAACACATATCGGATAACGATGTCTGACTCCCAATCGCGTCACACATCTCAACCAGGAGATGAACAATGACCAACCCTGTTGTTAAAATGCCAGCCACAACTATGCCGGAGATGCCGGTTACGCCCGAGAATCGGGCCGAAGTCCTTCTGCAGCCCATTGCTGCCCCCTCCATCCTCGGCCTTTACGGATTCGCTGCAGCGACCTTCATGGTTGCCGCGCACATCGCACACTGGTACGGATCGTCCAATACAGAGCTTTACTTAGCGCCGTTCGCCGCTGTATTCGGTGGCCTGGCCCAATTTTTGGCGGGAATGTGGGCATTTAAAGCCCGCGATGCCCTCGCTACCGCTATGCACGGGATGTGGGGCGCCTTCTGGATCGCCTACGGAATTCTGAACCTGCTCTTTGCTTCTGGCGATCTTGTTCGCCCAAACGGCGCCTTTCCGGCGCTTGGGTTCTGGTTCATCGGACTGGCCGCCATTACCTGGGTCGGCACCGCGGCGGCCGCAGCGGAAAGCAAGGCGCTGACATCCGTCCTTGCTTTCCTGGCCCTCGGATCAACTCTCTTTGCCATCGGACAAATCGGCGGCAACGACAAAATAGATATTCTTGCCGGCTGGAGCTTCATCATCTCGGCCGTACTCGCTTGGTACACAGCAAGCGGAGTTATGCTGCAAAGCGCCTTTGGAAAAGAGGTTTGGCCTCTCGGAAGAACCGAACGAGCGCTCCACAGCGCTGCATTTAACTTCGGCTTTGGTGAACCTGGAGTAAAGCACGGTCAATAAGGTAATCGAACTTTAATTTCCGGTGCCCCATATCTGCCTTCCGTGGCCGATGTGGAAAAACCGTAAACGATCACCTTCACTGGTGCCCCATATCTGCCCTCTTTCGGCAGATGTGGGAGCAACCGGAACTATCGTTTCCGCGCCTGCGCCATAATCTCGAAGCGCCCATTACGAAGTAGTGGGCCCGACCCGATGAATGCACGCGCAGGAAGATTTCCACTGAAGTAGCTCCTGTATCGGCGATTGAAGCGATCGAAGAGCGACAGATCAGGGCAGAAAATCTGCACGTAGACCAGGTCGTCCATATTCATTCCGGCTTTCTCGAGCACGGCCTTGAGACCGTCCAGCAGGAAACTTATTTCCTGATCGATGTCTGCTGGCGCATAGCCGGTCTGGGGATCGATTCCAATTCGACCGGAGAGATAAAGCGTGTCACCGACCAGAACCGCATCACTAAACGGTAGATCTTCTCGTCGATTTGGCAGATTGAAATATTGTCGATCCATATCACTCATACCTTGCACCTTTGAAAAACGATTCAGTATTTCGCGTCGTCATCCTGGCACCATCCATTTCTCGCGATGGCAACCCTACCTCGCCATTTTCGCTTCTTTCTATAGTTATCAACGAATCTTTCTGGGGCACAAATGATCAAGGAGTTTTTGTCGCGCTGGCCTGTTATCAAACAAATCCAGACGGGCTCGGATGGAACTGGGCAGGAAGCCTGGAGCGAGAGAACCCGCAACCTGCTCCCAAAGACTCACGGCGCGGATGTAGCGCGGTCGATTTGTCCTTATTGTGCCGTAGGCTGCGGTCAACTCATCTACCACAAAAACAACAAGCTCATCTCCGTCGAAGGCGATCCCGATTCCCCGATATCTCGCGGACGCCTGTGCCCCAAAGGCTCCGCCACTTACCAGTTGCACACCCACTCCGCCCGCCTGAAGAAAGTTAAATATCGCCGGCCGTACGCCACAGAGTGGGAAGAACTGGAACTCGATACGGCAATGAAGATGATTGCCGATCGCGTTTGGAAAACCCGCGACGAGACCTTTGTCGAGAAGAACGAAAAGGGCGAACCGGTGATGCACACTCTCGCCATGGCTCATCTCGGCGGCGCTACTCTCGACAACGAAGAGAATTACCTAATCAAGAAACTATTTGCCGCAGGTCTGGGGATGAACTGCATCAGCAACCAGGCCCGTATATGACACAGCTCCACTGTGCCCGGTCTGGGCACATCTTTTGGCCGTGGCGGCGCTACCACTGCACAAACTGATCTTCCACGAGCCGATGCCATCTTGATCATGGGCTCGAACATGGCGGAAAACCATCCTGTCGGATTCCAGTGGGTTATGGAAGCCCGCGAACGTGGCGCCAAGATCATTCATGTCGACCCACGTTTCACACGAACCTCTGCCATGGCCGACATCTGGGTACCCCTGCGTGCCGGAAGCGACGTCATCTTCCTCGGAGCACTCATCAATTACGTACT
>CAVRWV010000021.1:0-272172 GCA_963724985.1 Terriglobia bacterium
TGAGTTTGGACGGATTTGGAATTTTGTTCAGTTGTGTCTACGGCAAGACGAGCTTCACTCGCACCCGATCCGCCGAAACAATACCGCATTCGACTTCACATGTCCGTTGAACGCATTCGCGGCCGTCCTCGTCGCGATATCACGATACCCCACTCTCAGCGAGTAGACGTCGCCTCCGAAGAAGAAAGGGCCTGACACGTCATACTTAAACGGAATCGCAAAATAAGAATGGGGCGCGATCGTGATCGGCTGTTCCTTCGCGGCTGCGGTCAGGGCCTCTCCTGTGTCTTTGTCGTTTTCGAACGTTTGCGTCGTGGTCTTGCCCTGCTCGCGCTTGTCGCGAGTAAATACAAATTCCGACAGACTGGATTTGTAAACCGCTATCAGCTGTTCGCTTTCATTCGTGAGAATGATTTCATACGCCAGCAGACGCGAATCGACGCAGACATCGGGATCGGGGATCACCAGGCGCAGCTTCAAGTCTTGCGCGTGCATGGCGCTCGTCAAAGCAATTATCAGTATGAGAACAGGGAAACCTGCGGCGTTCTTCATAGGTGGAATGTACTCGGCTTGAATTCGGCTGCGCAACTCCTGAGATCAAGTCGGGAGCGCACGCTGCTTAGCGCAGTATCTCCACCAGGAGCACCCAGGCGCTCACCATAGCGGCGACAAACGATAGAATGAAACCTGCCACCAGCCAATAGATTCCGGTGCACTTACCGGCGAGCACGCTGATCCCCGCGATGAAAAATGGTATCGTCGCAAGCTGGCTCAGCACCGCGCGATACACAATCCAGGACCACGGATGCCCTGCCTTCAATTTCAGATAGCGCACTTGCCCGACCACCTGCACGATCCAACTGAATCCCGCAATGGTCAGGATTTCAATCGCGAATATCGCTGCGCGCTGCCCAGGAACCAACGCCACCGTTGAAATCAGGAACACTTGCAGCAACTGCAATACTGACTCCGCTGCGCGCCCCGAGAGCCCGGGAAAGGTAAGGATCTGTCGGGAATTGAGCGATACGGCGACGAAGACTAGCCCGGTCAGAGTGGCAGCTGCGCCCGCCTGCACCGCCAACAGTGCGTTCCAATCCGATGTGACTCCGCAATTCAAGGCACGATACTATCAGGTCACGATCGGCAGGAATCGCACGACAGGTAGCACTCGTCAAATGCGACAAGAAATTAGAAATGCTTACTTCGCCTCTGCCCGCTCGATCTTCACGTTCGAAAACACCGCCGTCTCTACCGCGTCGGCCTTGTGCGCGCACATCCCGATACCTACATAGACTGGATCATGCAGCACGATTTTCATCGATCCTGAAGACGTCAGTTTCCCATCGGCCGGACCCGTATACATCGTGAACTGATCGCCCTTGCGTTCTATTCGCAGCCGAGTCGATCCGTGTTCCGGCGAAGTAATGTCGGCCGTTTCGCCGCCCTTGGTTTCACGATATTGCAGCGTGATATGACCATCCCCGTGGATGGCGACGTCGGCATAGGCGGAATCAGGATCGAGACTCTGCCGCACGATCAGCACAGCTTTCTTCAGCGGAATCGCGCTGCCCTCGGGTGGAAAGCGAACGTCGGCGGTCAGAGTCACATCGCCGGAGAGGCGGACCCAGCTCATGTGGAATGCATCAGCCGTGCCCCACATGTCGGCGCCTCCGCCGGTTACGCGATACTCACCGGTTGACGGATCGTAAACTGTTGAACCTTTTTCTGTAGCGCCGATATCGGAAGAACCTGCAAAAAGACCGCGAGCGCCTTGCGGTTGCTGTTGCGAGGAAGTAAGAACCGAGAAGAGCAGCGGTACCGACAATAAGAAGGATGGAGCGAGCAGCTTCAACATACCCGACACTATAGCCGACCCGTTCGCGCAGCGCGACCCTTTGCGAACGAGCATCCAACTGTACGACAATAGAAGTACCTTCGTGGGGGAGGACGCCGTGAAACGTGTCTATATCGCCGCACTTGTTTTGCTTGCGCTCACATCGATTGCCTTCAGCCAGCAGATTCAGGGAGACTACGTCGAGACGCGCAGTGCCGATGTCTACACCGGCCAGTGCTTTGCCAACGGCGAGGTCAACCTCGTCGGCAATGAAGCGATCATGGGATGGCGCATAGAACAAGGTGAGTGGAACGGCGTGCCTCTGAACGGATTGGCTGTCGTTGCCGTAGTGCGCGCCAAAGCCACGCTTGGCGATCCCTACGCGGATCCCTACCCCGCCCGATCGGTGATAGTCGTTGACGATCACGCGAATGCCGTTCAACGAAAGGCGCTGATCGCGTTCGCTCATCACATGACCGGCAAGCTCACCGATAGTGTCGAACGCGTCATATCCGCTCCTGTCAGCCTCGAAGTTGTGCGCGAACGCCATGGAACCGCGTTGCTGCGCGCCGGAAACTTCGCCACTGTTCAGACCCGTCCCATCAACGACCACGATCATCTGTGCGGAAACGAGATTACGTTCTATCCACCGCTCACGCAGCTTTCGCATTCCATGCCCGCGGTTGCATTGCGGGATGAATACCGTGGCCCCGGACTGGGCGAGACCTGGTCGATCAGCGATAAACGCAGCGCCTTTGTCGGCACCTTCGCAGTCTCAGGAAAACTGGAAATGGCATCTTCCGGAGAGTGACCTCAGCTCTTTCCCGGCGACTCAGACGGCTTAATCGCGTGTCTGTGCGGCTTGCACTTGCCGAACGGAATGGCTGTTTCTATGCTTCGGACGTATGCGCCGATATGCAATCGCTCTCCTGTCCGCTCTGATTCTCTCGTCCCTGTGCTTCGCGAAGGTCGAAAGCATTGGGCCGGCAACTGCCAGTGTATTTCCAGAAGCCGTCGCGAAAATGTTGGAGCCTAAGGGCTACCGCGTCGCATTGCCGGATGGCACCGTGATCTGCGAGATTTGGTTTCGTGCGGCGATTGCCACCCAGACCGGCCGGAACGTCGAAGGGGCGAACTATCCCGAGCTGTCGCCGTCCCAATTTGTTGGGGCCGTTACCTTCCCAAAACAGGTTTCCGACTTTCGCGGTCAGCCCATCAAGCCTGGCTCTTACGGCTTGCGCTACGAATTGCTCCCCAATGACGGCAATCACATGGGCGTTGCGCCGAATCGCGACTTCCTGCTGCTCACGCCGCTGGCCGACGAAAGAGACCCCTCTGCGCAGCTCAGCTCGGAGCAACTGGTTGCACTCAGCGCAAAAGCGTCTGGGACTGCCCACCCGGCGGCATTCAGTATGGTTGCGCCGGATGGCGACACATTTCCGGCCATCTACAAGAATGATGACGGCTACTATGTTTTTGTGGTGAAGCTGAAAACCACTTCGGGAGAGCTCCCTATCGGCCTCGTTGTAGAGGGACAAGCACAATAAAAAGAGTGGGCACTCGGGCGAGCGCCCACCTCCTCATCGGAGCAACGAAGAAGAGAGCTGATAAGTGCAGAATTTTGTAATAAGGTTCGCGGGTCGCCGCCAGAGCTGCCCGGGAAGGCTTGTTGCCGCTAGTCTCTGGCGCGACATCCACGATCTGTTGAAACTATCTCTCGGCTACTTGAAGCTTGGACCATTCGCAACTGTCTATTAATTCTTCGATGGTGCCCATGCTGCAAGCTCCGTAAACTGTATCCGCTGCTGTCCTCACATCCGGCGCCAGTCTCGCGAAACTGAACGCCTCCCTCTCACAGCGGTTTTGAAGGGGATCCCCCGCGTGCCAAGGATGAAATATAAATATCGGTTTGTTTGCAGCAAGGGAAATTCAAATTTTCTATGCCCGCGATAAGTCGCCCTGCAAAGTTTCGTAAAGATCTTCAACATCGCATGTAAAGAAACTCAGCACGCGCGCAAACCCGCGAAAACATTAGACAAAGCTGCCTTTCCTTAAGAATCACGCGGATTGCTGTTGAACTCCTCAACAGTGCCTCAATTTTCATCAACGCACTTTCAGCATCATTTCCTCAAGCAATAGCTGTTGAATTCACCATTGTTTTCGCGGACTTGCGGAGCTTCTCATCAGCCCGCCACTTGCTGTGCGCGATTTGGCACGGCAGTTGCCTTAGTAAAGGACGGCGAGTGCAGTGAAAACAAGTAACGCGCCAGATGGAGACCAAAACAATGACAGTCATACTGGTACTCTCGACCTTCGTCCTCTTCTTACTCATCGATCATTTCTTCAGCAAGAAACCAGCAGTAGTGATGGCGACCAAACCAGTTCGCGCCGCGAACACCGTTCCAGAAGCTCGGCTGCAACCACAAGTGGTAAACGGCTTTCGGGTCCCCGAAAATCTTCGCTATCATCCCGGCCACACCTGGGCACTGAATGAGAGCCCCAGCCTGGTTCGCATCGGCATCGACGACTTCGCCTCCAAGATGATTGGCAAGATCGAGCAGATTGCGCTGCCACAGCGCGGACAGTGGGTCCGCCAGGGACAGAAGATCTGGAGCGTAATGCGCAATGGCAAAAAAGTGGACATGGTTTCGCCCATCGAAGGCAGCGTAGCCGACATCAACGAAGAAGCGATTCGCAATCCTGAACTGGCCTGCAACGATCCTTACGGCGAAGGCTGGCTGGTGACGGTGCAATCCCCCGATGCCAAGACCAATTTCCGCAACCTGCTGGGTGGAGCGCTTGCCCGCTGGTGGACCGAAGAAGCTGCGGGCCGGCTGCAACGCCGCTTCCCGATGGCGCTCGGCGCCCTGGCGCAGGATGGTGGCGTAGCCACCCACGATCTCACTCAGCATATCGAAGGCGCGGAGTGGAGCGACGTAGTCCGCGAGTTCTTCCTCACATAGGTTCGAAGACAGGAGTGGAGGCCGCACCGGGTGGGTCGGCCTCCTGATGAGCACTCGCAAGATTCCAGAATCTAACGACTCGGTGAACTCGGGCGGAGCGAACCAGGGTTGAAGCGATTAAGGAAGTGGGACCCGGCGGCATACCAACCGCCGGGCCTTTTTGTTTCCGTGGCGGTCAGCAAATTCCTACGTACCAGAACGTCTAGGAGTATTCCAGGTGACGTTGCCGGGAAACTCGACTCCATGTTTTGAGTTCCGGATCTCTTCGAGGTTCCAGATGGACTCTTCACCGTTGCGGCTATCGGCTATTCCATAGAACATCGCCAGAAGATGCTGAGCCAACGTCTTCGCCGCTTTGCCAGCCTCCTCAGGGAAGCGCGTGTTGAGGACAAGGGTCAAGACTGCTGAAGGCGCTCTTCCTATCTCAGCATAAACCAATTCTCTTTCGTTCTCTGTGTACTCTTCCACGATGTCCGGATCGAAATACACCAGCACATGCCAATCTTCATTTCTGGGGAAGTACCACTCGACAGAATTCATCACCCGACAAGGTTCGGCCACTTCATCAAGCGCAGCCATGAGCTGAGCTACTGTTGCGCGGCTGAAGTATAGGACAATGATCGGCGGCCGTTGCTTGACAATGAATCTCTGCAAGAGAGCTCCGGTTCCGGCGATCCTACTTCTAGATTGCGCCGATAACAAGAGCTCGCCCGAGATCCCATCCGGCCTCGTCTTCAAATAGGTCAGAGGCACTTAGCTTATTGAAGTGGGCTGGCGGGCACTATTCATACCGCAGCGCTTCCACGGGTTCCATGTTGGCGGCCTTCCATGCGGGCCACATGCCGGACATCACGCCAATCGTCGCCAGGATCAGGAACGCGATCATCATTACGTTCGTCGATGTGCTGAGAAAGATGTCGCCTTCGTGATTTGTAGTTTTATAAAGCGCAGAATAGAGCGGCATGGGCGGGATGACATGCGCCAGGCCTACCGAGACGATCATGCCGATCGCTCCCGCAACGAACGTGAGCACCAGGGCTTCTACCAGGAACTGAAATGCGATGTCGCGTTTGCGGGCGCCGAGCGCCTTGCGCAGACCAACTTCTCTGGTTCGTTCGGTAACACTGACCAGCATGATGTTCATCACGCCTACTCCGCCCAACGCCAAGGGTGAGCGCGCCAATCAGGCCGAGAATCAGTTTGAGCGCCAGTGAGAACTGATCGAGTTCTTTCACGTTGTCGATGGTGTCCCACTCCGGCGTTGCCTTGTCGTCTTTAGGATCGAAGCTGTGCCGGCGCGCGAGCACGTCGCGCACTTGCTGCAAAGCAGCTTTGTGCAACAGGGCAGTTACCGGCTGAAACACGATCATCTCCGGATCGTGCTTGTCGTTCAGGTCCTGCATGCTTTCGAAAGGAATGAAGACATTCCAATTGTCGGGACCGTTGTTGGACGAGTCTTGTATCTTCAGCGCGAGCAGACCGATCACGTCCCACGTTTGACCATTGATGGTGACGTGATCGCCCACCGGATCGCGCGTGCCGAATACTTCCTTTGCGGCATTCGGGCCAAAGATCAACACGTGGCGGTGTTCAGTGAAATCACTCTCTTCGAAGTAGCGGCCTTCGGCGACGATCAGTTTGCGCATATCGCGATACGGATACTGAACGGCCTTCGTGGAAATCGAGCGCACCTTGTCGCCATACTTGTACGGGAAATCGTCGTCCCACTCCGCGCTCACTGCGCGCACCAGCGGCGCCTCGTCGCGAATCGCCTGCAGGTCCTCGTACTTATAATGAATGCGTTTCCCGGCGCGCTGGCCCCCGGCCTGCAAGCTCGTCTGTCCTTCCCAGATCATGATGACGTTGTTGCCGATTCCCATGAACGCATTCACGATGCCCTTGGTCACACTCTCGCCATACCCGAGCAGCAGGACGACTGTGGTCAGGCCCCACACGATGCCCATCATCGTCAGCACCGAACGCAGACGATTGCGCTGAAGCGACGTCCAGCTTTGCAGGATGAGTTCTTTCAAGTCCATGCTTATTCCTGCCTCAGGCATTCGATCGGACTGAGTGTCGCCGCCCGCTGCGCTGGATACATTCCAGCTGCCACGGTGATCAACCCGAGCGTGAGAAGTGACGCG
This sequence comes from Terriglobia bacterium, assembly GCA_963724985.1. Classification (GTDB taxonomy): domain Bacteria; phylum Acidobacteriota; class Terriglobia; order Terriglobales; family Acidobacteriaceae; genus JAJPJE01. The sequence goes on from CAVRWV010000021.1 coordinate 6,942, forward strand.
ATCACTGCCACTGGCGAGACGATCGGATGAGGAACAACATCAGGTAGCGGCAGTTTATTCACCAGGATGCACAGGCCCAAGCCAATCACCATGCCAATCGATCCGCTGATCATCATCAGCGCCACTGATTCCGCGAAGAACTGATTGCGAATGTCGGTGGCGGTTGCGCCCAGCGATTTGCGCACTCCAATCTCGCGTGTGCGCTCGGTGACCGCCACCAGCATGATGTTCATCACGCCAATACCGCCGAGCGAGAGCGTCATCAAGGCAACCGCTCCGAAGAACATCGTCATGATGCTGAAGATGTGTTCCACCAGTTCAGAGCCGTCGAGCGTATCCCATATGAAGAGAGCGTCTTTGTCGTCCGGTTCGAAATGGTGCTGGCGTCCGAGGATTTCGTATACCTGCTTTATCGCCGCTTCATGCTGATTCGGATCGACAACCTCGACGACGAGGTTATTGATCCAGCCCTTAAACACGCCGGGCTTTTCCGGCGGAGGAAAATCACGCGCCATCGACGAATAGGGCACAAACAATTGCGTATTGTCCGGTCCGCTGCCGTAGCTTCCGTTCTGCTTTTTCTTTTCGAGCACGCCGATTACGGTATAAGGCACGCCCGACATGGTGAGCGTCTCCCCGATCGCCGGCTTACCCGGAAACAATTGATCGCGCGATTCGACGCCCAGCACTACAACGCGACGGCTTTCGGCCTCATCGTCATCGATCATCAGCCGGCCTTCCTGAACCTTGAGCGAACGGAAGCGCTGATATTCCGGCCACACGCCGCGCACAGGCCGCGATGCCGCGTTGTAGCGGCTGACTTCAGGCACGCTGCGGCGCAATTCCGGACTCACAGTTTTAATCAGGAAGCACTGCTCTTTAATGATGTTCGCATCGTCGATAGAGAGATGGATCGGTCGGCCCGCGGCGTACCCTCCAGCCTGGGCGCTGGTGCGGCCTCCCCAGATGACGGCGAGATCCACGCCTATGGTCTTCAGCTGCTCTTTTTGATCTTTGTCGAAGCCTTTGCCGAGACCCACTAATAAGATGACCGAGGTGATGCCCCATATAATTCCGAACATGGTAAGAAAACTGCGCATCTTGTGAGCCGCGATAGAACTGACGGTCTGGCGCAGCACTTCCCGCAGATTCAAGGCTTCGTCCCCCAGGCTCTTAGACTGAGGGTAGGCGGGACCGTTAGCAAGGTCCCAGCGCGTCTCTTCAAACAACTTCCCGTCATAATTTGCCAGTGGCAAGGATCACGGAACTTTTCGTGTCCTTTTCGACAGCTACTCCCGTACAATTCCGTCGTCGAGAATGCTCATCCACGTGAAAACCCCAAGGCAAAACGCCACCGTTGGCAAGACTCTATCATTTGCAAGACTCGCACTTTTTGCCGGATCCGTGATTCTGCTGACCGGATGCCCCCACCGGCGGTCAGGGCCCGCCCATGGTGCATCAGCTCCTCCCAAAGTTTCGACGCTTAAAGCCGGCGGAGCGCGCCACGACATCCTTATCAGTACCGCGGTCAATCCTGTTCATCTCGACGACACTCAATATACGAACGTTCTCACCACCGAATTTGCAGGCGTCGAACCAGAAAATGCAATGAAGTTCGGGCCGATCCATCCTCGACCAAATATCGATGAGCAACCTTACGATTTCGCCGCTGCCGACCGGCTGGTTGCGTTCGCCGAGCGCCGAGGAATGCGCGTTCGTGGACACACCCTTGTCTGGCACAGGCAAAACCCTGACTGGGTTACGAAGAGCAATTTCGATACGGCGCAACTCAACTCCATCCTTGAAGATCACATCAAGACGGTGGTCACTCACTTCGGAAACAAGATCTTTGCCTGGGATGTGGTGAACGAGGCTTTCGAGGACGATGGCACCCTGCGCAATACGATCTGGTACAACCAGCCCGGGATTGGTTTCGCCGATAAGGGGACAAGTTATATTGCGACGGCATTCGAGTGGGCGCATTCCGCAAACCCTGCAGCCAAGCTTTTTTACAATGACTACAACGCTGAGACCGTAAATAAGAAGTCAGACGCGATCTACGCAATGGCGCGCGAATTCAAGAGTCGCGGGGTACCCATCAACGGCATTGGTTTTCAGATGCATGTCACGTTGAAATCCGACACGCCAGAAGACCTGCAGTCGTTCGCAGTGAATCTGAAGCGCTTTGCGGATCTCGGCCTGGAGATTCACATCACTGAACTGGACGTGCGGCTGCCGTCGGACGATCCCGCGAACCTGGCAGCGCAAGCAAAGTTCTATGGCGAAATCGTCGATGCCTGCGTGCGTCAGGCAGCATGCAGGATGATTCAAACGTGGGGCTTCACCGATAAATATTCCTGGGTCCCTGAGGCTTTCCCGAAAGAGGGTTGGGCGCTCCCGTGGGATAGTGCTTACCAGAAAAAGCCTGCTTTCGGCGCCATGCTCGAATCGCTGCAATAAGGTTCGCTTCACATCGGATCAGTCTTCAGTATGGGTTTGTCGTACGTTCCCGTGATCGTCACTGGAATGCGCGCACCGCCTCGATGATTCTTTCTTAGAAAAACATTGATCGGCTTCAGCAGGAAAGACTTGAAACCTGACGTAGCGTGAGGAAGGTCCGCCTGCATCAGCAGCAGGCCATGCATGTCGACCTTCTCGGTGATGACATCGTAGGTGCCGTGCAGGTGGGCCAGCGCGCCGGGGACTCTGAATTTGAGATCGGTAAAATTCGCTACACCATCGCGTAGCTCTACATGTCCGACTAAGTTGGAGATCGCCGTCGCCGGGTCGTCCGTCTGTTTCTCGCCCTGCGCTTCCTGGCTCAACTGATCCATCTTGTGCTGCGTGTCCGCGCTGGTTAGCTGCCCATTGTTGATGGTGAAGTCGGAAGTGAATTGGACCTTGCGCACGAAGCCGTGCAGTGTTGCCGGCACTTTGGCGGTCGCATTGAAGGCAACATTTCCAGTAAGTGGCGAAACCGGCGCCTGGATGAACAACATAAGAACGTCCTGAATACGTCCATCCTTGCCGTCCAACTTCAGATCACCTGTTTTCCCGCCTTCGCCTTCCACTGTTCCAGTTGACTTCACCTTAGTCTTCCCGAAAGAAGCGTGGACTTCTTCCAAAGCTACGTCTCCATTGGCTCCGTTCACCAGCGCTCGAAAATCGCCGGTCACATGAACTCTATGTCCGCTGCGCGTCACTCCGAAGTCGGGTGCATCGGCAGAACCCTGCAGCTGTATGTGCTGGATGTTTCCGACGAAATTTCCTCGCGACGAGACCGAGCCTCGAATGCCCACGAACACCGCCAGGTCGGCCCGCTCCAGCGAATAGGCACCTGAGACCGGCGTCTGTCCTGGATCATCCGATCTCCATCTCCCCACCTTGCCGGAAACTTCGAGTTCTCCCGGCGGCTCCGGAATACGCAGCTTGACCTTGAAGGGCATCTCTTCGCGCGTGCCCGGATGCTGCACTACGAGTTCGTGAATGTCGAAGCGCAACTGAGGCGTACTCGCCGCCTGGGAGTGAAAAAACAAAGCAGAATTCTTCACACTGATTTCATCGACGATTGCTTTGGACGGTTTGTCGAACCTGAAACCGATATCCTGCCCGGGAACCGGCAGATGACCCTCCGCTCCATCAACGAGTATGTCGACGTGCTTTGACCACAAGCGTGTGTAGCTCGAGCGAATCGTGAGCCTCTCAATCGTTACAGCCGATCCGGATTGTGCATTCTGAAGCGGCGTGAAAGTGACTCCCTGCATCACGCAGCCAGGCGGGAAATATGTCTTATGAAGAGATTGAATCACGACCGTACTGCCGGTCGCGTCACCCAGATCGGATTGAACTTTCTCGCGTGTGAACGGCCAGACGAGGATCAGAACGATCCAGCCCAGCAAGAGAATCGCAGCGCAGACACCCGCCGCCCACAGCACTCCGCGTCGTACTCTCCCTACCTCCGGGTGCGACACTTTTGGAACTGACTCAATCATCGTCATTCAGGCTTCGCTAAGCCATCCATTGGATGAAAGGAAAACGGAATAGGAAGTCACAGAGAGGGCAGAATAAGTGACGATTGAAAACAAAAGCCCACCTCATCCAATCCGGCGGGCTCTTGCGATCCAGGGGCTGTTTCGGAAAATTAATACAACCTGAAGTTAACCTCCACGTTGACTTGCACGGCGACCGGTTGTCCGTTTTTCATCGCCGGCTCGAATCTCCACTTGCGGACCGCTTCGATGGCCTTTTCATCGAGGCCGAGTCCGAGCGTCCGTTGCACGCGGACATCTCGTGTCCGCCCATCTGGGCCGACAATAATCCACAGAACGACCGTTCCCTGGTATTTGGCTTTGCGCGCTTCGTCGGAGTACTCCGGATCGGGCGAATAAAGTACGCGCGGTGCACTGACTCCGCCACCAACGCGATACACCCCTCCCCCAATCCCGCCACCATATCCCGGACCGACTCCCGGGCCGATAGCCACTGCCAATTCCGCCACCGCTGCCGCTGCCAATGCCTCCACCGGATCCAGTCCCATTCGATGGTGGACCAAACACCTTCGCCATCGGATCGCCAGTCGTCGGAAACGATGGCAACTTGATGTCTGGCGGACCAACTACCGTGGGCTCTACCGCAAGCTGCGGATGATCATTGCGCAGCACCACTGCGGGCGGAGTGATCTGTTCGCGCGCAAACTTTGGCGCCGCGCCTTTCGACGCCGCCAGCTTGTCGCGATCGCCACCACCTCCTCCGCCTCCGGCCTCATTCTTCGCCGGAGGAAGAACGTAAGGACTGACATCCGTCACCAACGCAACGACCTGCTGTTTGATCTCTCGTTCATTATGAGCAACCCACATCCCCGACCATACCAACAGTGCCAGCGCTGCTCCGTGCAACACCATCGAGGCCGCGAAGCTGTAACGATGCACCGGATACGCGTCGTATCCCTCTCCACACAGCGTGGGGAGAATCGACTCTTCATTAGACTCACGCGATGCGATCTGCGGTAGCGCCGCTCCCACCAGATCCGCCTTCAGCTTTGCCTTGAAATCACTGCTCGGCATCATCCTTAAATCGGCAGCAACTGCGAGCAGTTCGCCCAGGCTCGTATCAGTCTCGCTTGCTTCAGCTGAATCAGCCGGCTGCCACTCCGGATCTGCAATCACTCTGCTGATTCTCTCGTCCAATTGATCGTAGAAACTTGTGCTAGCCATGACGGCTCCTCATGTGCGCTCGCAATGTATGCAACGCACGGAACTGCAGCTGTTTCACTGCTCCTTCAGACCTGCGAAGCTCGGCTGCAATTTCCCGAATGCTCCGCTGATCCACGAAGCGCCGGCTTATGACCAGGCGCTGATCGGGCGGAAGGCTGTCGACCAGTTGGAACAGCATGGCGCGGCGCTCAATTTCGTCCTCAACGCCGATCTCCTCCAGCGCCTCGGATTCGTCTTCACCGCGTTGCCCTTCGCGAGCAACGCGATGCCATCGATCCGCGATTGCATTGGCTGCAATCCGGTAGAGCCATCCCGCGAAGGGAACGCCTCGCCATTCATAGCGTCCGATGTTCGCCAGCGCGTGATGAAATACTTCGGCGGTCAAATCCTGCGCTTCCTCGCGATTGCCTACACGGCGCGCGATATACGCATATACCCGCTCGAAATTGTTCTCGTAAAGTTCGGCAAAACGCGACGGATCGCGTTGCGCTGCCTCGACCGCCAGCCGCTCATCGGTTGCTGGTTCAACAGCTTTCAAGCCGGTTCTCCGCGGAGCCCTTACTCACTTAGCTAAAACCTCGCAGACGGCGAAAAGGTTACGCTGCATTCTGCGGGTACACAAACTTTCGGAAGTTGAGCCACCGAGCGACGTCGAGCAGCATCTTAGGAAGCGTGTTCTGGCGCGAGACAAACTTCTCCCGCCCCGCTACAATTGCGGTCCGTCTTAGATGTGGCGGCAATTACCTCCCAGGCCCCGCCGCACCTATATTGCTGAAAAGTTAACTCGAAAGATTAAATAGGAGAATTCCCCCATGAAGCACTGCCTTATAGCCGCTCTGTGCCTTTGTTTCGCGATCCCCTCATTCGCGCAGAACAAAGAAGACCAGCGGCTGCAGGATTCTTACACCGTCTTGAAGGAGATTCTGGCAACACCGGATAAGGGAATCCCGCGGGATCTGTTGGATAAATCCGAATGCGTGGTCGTGTTTCCTTCAGTGAAGAAAGCCGCATTTGTGGTCGGCGCCAGTTACGGGCGCGGCGTCATCACCTGCCGGTCAGGCCAGGATCTGCGTGGTCCGTGGAGCGCTCCCGCCATGTTCGCCCTGGAAGGTGGTAGCGTCGGCTTCCAGATTGGAGGTCAGGCCACCGACTTCGTGCTCCTGATCATGAATGAAAGCGGTGCGAATTCCGTGATGTCCAGCAAGGTGAAGCTAGGCGCCGATGCTTCGATCGCCGCCGGACCTGTCGGTCGCACCACCTCTGCGGAAACTGATGTCGTCATGAAGGCTGAGATTCTTTCCTGGTCGCGTGCGCGCGGTGTCTTTGCCGGTATTTCGCTCTCCGGCTCTACCCTGCGCTCCGATGATGGAGCCAACAAGACTGTGTACGGCAAAGAACTCAGCGCCAAGCAAATTGTCCGCGAAGGACAAGTGCAGCCAACCGAAGCCGCCAAACCACTATTGGACCTTCTGGATAAGACAACGCCCAAACACACATAACCGGTGACGGGGCACGGCCTCAACCGTGCCCTCGCTCACTCCGGCAATACCGGCAGAGCCACAGAATTCACTGAGCCCACATCGTCACGCAGCTTGAAATAGAGCAGCGTCCCATTCGGGCGAGGCACGCTGAGGGTTGGTCCGGAAGAACCAGCGGGCACCGCCACGTTCCTCGTGAACTCCGCATTCGACGCAACCGAATCCAGCAAGAACAAATTCGTTCCACTCAACGTGCATTGCCTGTCTGGTGTGTCGGGACAACGCACATCCTTGAATCCGGGCACCCGCACTAAATTCGCCAGCTGCTGCCACTCACCCGCGACGCCGTTGCTACTCACTGCGCGAAAACGAAGCGCTCCGAACGCCGACGCGCCAAACGCCTTCATCGGATCGAGCGACGCCAGCACCGTCTGCGAATCTTGCATGACGAGCGATCCATCCGCTACGGAAAGCGAAGTGTGAAACGAATCGTCAGGTCCGGCGACTTCGATCTTCTCGTCACGCGGGAACGCCGCGGGGACTTCAGCCTTCAACAGAAATGACAGTCGTCCGTTCAGCGGCAAATCGTCGGTGTTCGTCAATCGCATTCGCGCCGCCGAGTTATCGCCAGCTAGCTCGATGTTCTTGCTCACCAGCGTCACCTTCGGCCTCGGCGCCTGCACTGTTGTCTGCAATGCCAGAACTCGCCCGTCTTTCAACTCCACTTTCGCAGTCAGATTCTGGTTTGGCTGAAGTGCAGCGGCAGCGGCTGCATCGGCCGTCACCAGTTGCAGGTCATCCTTCTGATCGACGCGCGACAGCGCTGCCGGCGTGAAATGCAGTCCCTGCATATCCAGGCTGGCGACCTCGTCCAGTCGCGTGCCGCGCAGTTCACCTTGTTTATCTCCGGCATTGAAAGCAAAGTGATCGAGATGCCCCACTTCCGAATAAGCGCGCAATGACAGTTCATCATCCGCCGTCAGCCCAAACTGTTTCATGCTGATCTTCACCGGCCCGGGCGGCACATCCTGCAACGGCAGTTTCACTTCCAACTCATCCGGCTTGATCAGCTTCCACACGGCCTTCGCGCTCTTGCCCCTCTGATCTTCGAAACTCACCTCATCGACGCAGGAAGCGGCCGGAGATTTCAGATGCAGCGTATCCTCGCGGCCCACAATGAGCGCTGCGCTCTCGCTGGCCGGGACCTCCCACTTCGAGGGACGCGAGCTGAACAGATGGTAAGTCGGCCCAGTGAACGACTGGAATCCCCACGATCCGCGCAGGCTTCCACTCACTTCAATATCGAGATTGGCATCGGACAGCGCTTTCGCATCCACAAGAAATCCACCTTGTGCTGCATCTGCGTTTAGCGGGAGGTCCAACTTGTGCCCAGACTTGTCTTCCACATGCAAGACCAGATCGCGTGCCATCGACGTCGAAAAAACCAGTGGCGCGCCTTCCGCAGGCAATACCAGCGATGGCTTGCGCAAACACAACACCTCATTCGGATCGACGCCGCGGAGCGGTGGAAGCTGGGCAGCCTCAATCGGCGGCAAGCCGACGACAAGAACCGACTGCGGCTTGCGGAACGACGGTGGGTTATTCAGACGCAGGTTGACTTGCTCACCCTTCGGCACCGACAGCGCAGGAATGTACTGGTATTGCGGCGAGTGAAACGATTCCATCACGCGCACCATGTCGACGATCGACCCAACGTAAGGGCTATACGTTCCGCCACCGGCCAGCTTCGTGGTACTGATCTGCCCGATCAGGTCGGAGTTCGGACCCGATGTGAGCGCCGCCACCATTGATTGGCTGTGGTCGTCGTCGAGCACCAGTTGATCGGTGTTTTGCGTCAGGCACGGAGCCTGTTGTTCGCTCGGCTTATCGAAGCACTGCTGGTCGAGCTTCATGTTCAGACTGCGCGCCAGCAGCGTCGAGCGCGCCTGCAACTTCTCGGGATTCACATCGGAAGTCTGTTTGACAGCGCTTAAATAAAAGTCCAGTCGCGTTCGATCCAGGCTGGCCCGATTGAGGTCCTGCGATGCGCGCACAAAAGCGCCCGGTTTGGCGCGGACCGCTCCGCGAAGCACACCATAGCCTCCGCTCGTCTGCGGCGCCAGAAACAACAGCGCCTGCTGAGCATCCTGCGGGACAGTGACCACCACTCCCTCCTCCCGAACGTGCTTGTCCCAAGTCTCGATCCTGAAAAACCAGTTCTCTGGAGGCGGGTTGGTCGATCCACGCAGAAATGCAACTACCAGTTGGTAACGAACCGACTGCTCATCGGGAAAAGTCGGATGAATCCATAGGCGATCGTCCGCCTGAAGATTAGGCACGCTCGCGATGGGAAGCGTCTTCCCATTGCGCGTGACCTTGATCTCCAACTGCGGGCCAACCAGGTCGAACGCTGCCGTGTCGGCCATCGTCGCCGTTACAAACGTAAGTAGAAGAAAGAAAAGGGACCTGATGAAATGGTACCGTGACATCTCTCTATTGTAGGAACTCTGGGGCGATCCGCGCTACCCGGGAGAGGCATTATTAGACCTCGGGTATTTACCTGAGGGACACGGCTCGCGCCTTCGAATCCGCAATCTGCACTCTTGAATCCTGAATATCTCCATCCAGCTCTGCCTATAAGCCCTACTTATGGGGCAATCACTTTTGGTGATACCAATCACCAGAATTAGTGACTGTTATCACGGCCTTTCCTCCCGTCTGGAAACAAACTGTAGCGTAATAGTGCAGACCTTGTGGGGAAGGTTCCCGAGCGAGGTTCGCCCAGTCCCAAAGACCCTTCTCACGACGACTTGCAATCCTTTTCGCATGAGAACGGACTCGGGACACGAGGAGGACGCCATGATGCTCGCATATCGCTTAGTGCGACTGATCGAAACTCACTCCGAAAAATTGGCCGACCGACTCCTGCTCAAGATCCAGGCTTCCGACAAGACCAGTTTGTTCCATAACGTTCCGCGCGAAGACTTTCGTACCGCCGTTTTCGAAATCTATACGCATCTTGGCCAGTGGCTGCTCGGCAAATCGGAAGCAGACATTGCCCGGCGGTATACGGAGATCGGCAAGCGGCGCTCCTTCCAGGGTGTGCCCCTGAGCCAGTTGACGTGGGCCATCGTTCTCACTCGCGAAAACCTGTGGGAATATCTGAAGCAGGAAGAAACGCTCGAGCGTCCCGCGGAAATCTTTGGCGAACTGGAAATGCTGGAACTGCTGGAAGGATTCTTCGACCGCGCAATTTACTGGGCCGCGGTTGGATATGAGCAGGAAACCGCAGAACTGCGGAAGCAGGGCAAGACCGTCGCGATGAGCAGCAGATAGTCTGACGCGGCGGCCAGGTTGTGGCAGGAGAAGGACGGATTCATGTCAGCTTGGATGCTGGAATACAAGCGCAAACTCATGTCTGCGCGCGATGCGTTGCGCTGCGTCGACTCAGGAATGCGCGTCTACATTCACCCCGGATGCGCCGAACCGGAAGCACTCGTCGAAGCGTTGATGGGCCGGGCGCCTTTCGTTCACGACGTTGAAATCGTCCACCTATTAACCCTGGGAACCGCGCCGTACGTTGCGCCGGAAATGGAAGGTCACTTCCGCCACAACGCCATGTTCATCGGCGGCAACGTGCGCGACGCAGTAAACGAAGGTCGCGCCGACTACACTCCCGTCTACTTGAGCGAAGTCGAAGACCTCTTCGAGACCAGCACGATGCCCATCGACGTGGCGCTGATCCAGGTCTCGCCGCCAGATGAGCACGGCTTCTGCAGCCTTGGCGTAGGCGTCGACACCACCATGACCGCCAGCAAGTGTGCGCGCTACACGGTGGCGCAGGTCAATGACCAGATGCCGCGAACCTACGGCGACAGTTTCCTGCACGTCAGCCAGATCAATGCCTTTGTCGAAGCATCGCGCCCGCTTTGCGAAATGCCCATGGCGCAGGTCACGGATCTACATCGCGCGATCGCCAGGAACGTCGCCACCTTGATCGAAGACGGCGCTACATTGCAAACCGGCATCGGCGGCATACCCAACGCTGTGTTGCCCCTGCTGGCAGATCGGAAAGATCTCGGCGTTCACTCCGAACTGGTCAGCGACGGCGTCATTCCGCTGATCGAAGCCGGCGTAATCACTGGCCGCCGTAAGACGCTTCTGCCACGCAAGATCGTGGCTGGTTTCATGCTGGGCACGCGGGAGTTGTTTGACTACGTCAACGACAACCCGCTGTTTGAACTGCGTCCCAACGCCTTTACCAACGATCCTCATCAGATCGCGCGCAACGACAATATGGTCGCCATCAATTCCGCGCTGCAGATCGACATCACTGGCCAGGTCTGCTCCGACTCCATCGGACAAAGTTTCTACAGCGGAATTGGCGGGCAAGTCGACTTCCTCCGCGGTGCATCGCGTTCCAAAGGCGGCAAGCCGATCATCGCTTTGCCCTCCACCGCGAAGAAGGGAACCCTGTCACGAATCGTGCCACAACTGAATCCAGGCGCCGGCGTGGTTACCTCTCGCGGGCTCATCCGTTACGTAGTCACGGAGTACGGCGTTGCTTATCTGCATGGCAAGACCATCCGGGAGCGCGCCGAAGCGCTGATTCAGGTTGCCCATCCGAATTTCCGTAATGAGCTTTACGAGTATTGCGAACGAACCAAGTGGTTGCACCGGCCATCGCTGGCCGCTGCGAGGTGAACAATGGCAGCAAGAGGAAATGTTGAAATCAACCACGACGAATGCAAGGGCTGCGGCCTGTGCGTCGAGTCCTGCCCGCCCAAGGTGCTGCGCCTCGAACCTGAACTGAATCAGTACGGCGTGCACGCCGCCGAGTACCTCGGCGATGGCTGCACCGGATGTGGCATTTGCTTCTATTGCTGCCCGGAACCGGGCGCGATCACCGTATATCGCATGGTGGTCCCGAAGCCCGCTCAGGAGGTGCAGAATGCGTCAACTTTGTAAAGGAAACGTTGCTGTCGTGAAGGGAGCCGTGCTCGCAGGTTGCCGCGCCTACTACGGCTATCCCATCACCCCGGCCAGCGAGATCGCTGAATACGCCGCGCTCCTGCTGCCTGAAGTTGGAGGAACTTTCATCCAGGCGGAAAGCGAAGTTGCCTCCATCAATATGGTTTACGGCGCAGCAGCAGCTGGCGTCCGCGTGATGACCGCCTCTTCTGGTCCAGGTCTCAGCCTGATGCAGGAAGGTATGTCGTACCTCGCCGGCGCCGAGCTTCCCTGCGTAGTCGTTGACGTGATGCGCGCCGGCCCCGGTCTCGGAAACATTGCCCCCGAGCAGAGCGACTACTTCTGCGTGGTGAAGGGCGGAGGCCACGGCAACTACAAGAACCTCGTACTCGCGCCTGCATCGGTGCAGGAGATGGCGGACCTGACCATTCTCGCTTTCGAACTGGCGGATCGTTATCGCAATCCCGTTGTCGTGCTCGCCGATGGTTTCGTCGGACAGATGATGGAGCCGCTGGAAATTGCCGAAGTCGAGACCGCGATCCCCGAGAAACCTTGGGCCGTGTGCGGCACGGCAGAGACGCGCAAGAATCTCATCAGCTCCATTTATCTCGAACCCGACGATCTGGAACGACACGTACAGAAACTCGAGGCCAAGTATCGGCTGGCCCAGCAACTGGAACCGCGTTACGAGGGGTACCGCACCGAAGACGCCGAGATTCTACTCGTCGGCTACGGCATCATGTCGCGCGTTCTGCGCTCCGCCGTTGATCAGGCGCGCGCACAGGGACTGCGCGTCGGACTGTTCCGCCCCATCACGCTGTGGCCGTTTCCATCGCGACCGCTGGTCGACATCGCCGATCACTGCCGGTTCGTGCAGGTGGTCGAGATGAGCACCGGCCAGATGGTGGAAGACGTGAAGCTGTCGCTGAATGGACGCGTCCCCGTTGAGTTCTATGGGCGCTCCGGCGGCAACGTCCCATCAGTCGACGAAGTACATTCGCAGCTGATGACGAAAGTTAGTGAGCTAGTGGTTGGTGGTCGTTAAAAAGCAGTGGTTCACGGTTAGCGATTAGTAATTGGCGAAGGCGACTGAGTGCTGAATGCTGATCGCTGAGTGCTGTCTTTAGGAGGCAGCTTTGGAATACCAAATTACCCATTCGAAATCGACATCGTTTTATGACCGCTTCGAGCGCAAGGCCGAGTTGCAACATCAGACGCATTATTGTCCAGGATGCGGGCACGGCATCGCTCATAAATTGATTGCCGACGCAATCGAAGAACTAGGTGTCAGGGACAACACCATCCTTGTCAGCCCCGTCGGTTGTTCTGTGTTCGCCTACTACTACTTTGACGTGGGCAACGTGCAAGCCGCTCACGGACGCGCCTCAGCAGTCGCTACAGCTATCAAGCGCGCGCATCCAGACAAGCTCGTGATTTCCTATCAGGGAGACGGCGACCTTGCCGCCATCGGCACCGCCGAGATCATCCACGCGGCGAATCGCGGCGAAAACATCACTGTCTTCTTCGTAAACAATGCGATCTATGGGATGACGGGAGGCCAACTCGCTCCCACCACGCTTGTGGGTCAGACCAGCACCACCAGTCCCTGGGGACGTCGTCCCACAAATGAAGGATATCCTTTGCACGTTGCGGAACTCTTGTCATCGCTTGAGGCTCCGGTCTACATCGAACGCGTTGCGCTCTCCGATAACAAGAACATCATGCGCGCGCGCAAAGCCGTAAAGAAAGCGCTCGAGTTGCAAAAGCAGGGCGCGGGCTTTTCGCTCGTCGAGATCCTTTCCCCTTGTCCGACCATCTGGAAAAAAGATCCGGTCGAAGCACAGCGCTGGGTTGCCGAGAAGATGATTCCCGCGTTCCCGCTCGCAGTATTTCGCGACCGCAAACCGGAACCCACGATCATCCCCGTCCCCCAGAAAACAGTTGCCGAAGCACTTGGGCTCGAATCCGGGCAAGAGCAACGTCCAACATCACATCATCGCACTCGTGACCTCAAGATCAACGCTGCCGGCTTCGGTGGACAAGGCACGCTGCTTCTCGGAGTGCTGATTGCCGAGATGGGTATGCGCGAAGGCCTCGAGGTCAGCTGGCTTCCCTCTTACGGCCCCGAGATGCGCAGTGGCAGCGCTCACTGTTATGTCTGCCTGTCGCACGACCGCATCGGCTCTCCGCTTGTTCCCGAGCCAGACGTCCTGATTGCTATGAACGAAATTTCCCTGCGTAAGTTTGGATCGCAGGTCGCCGCTGGTGGCACGATCTTCTATAACCGCGAGAGCTTGCCCCCCGACTTCAGTGCCCCGAAGGCGCGGGTCATCTGCATTCCTGCGTCGGAAATTGCTGACCGCATGGGCAGTGCGAAAGTGGCCAACGTCGTGATGCTGGGAGCGTTGCTCGAGGAAACTGAATGCCTGCCGGTTTCGCAAGCGCTCTCCGTGATTCAGAAGACGGTAAAGAAATCTGCTCTCATGGAACTGAATCAGAAGGCGTTCGAAGCCGGACGGCAGTTTATCGATCAGCAGGTTCGTGTCGGAGCTGTATCGCAGCCCGATGGTTTTGCTTACTAAGCAGTTTCTTGCACACTCAGCCCAGCCTTCGGCTGGGCTTTTTTCGTGCAATGGTTTCCGGAGTACTCTTAGAAAGTCTACTGGCTGGCATCACTGTTTTTATTTCGGAAAAATGACGACCCTAGTGCACCGCCGATGGCCGAAAAGCCCAGAAGAGCAAAGAAGAGAAGCACCATGGCAAACGTCACCATGATCGCCAGTCCCTCCGGAGTTGTCAGTTTCTGCATCAGTTCTTGCGAGCGCGGATCAGGATTGGCCGCCCCCGATTTCTCGATTGCCTCTAGCAACATCGTTCGCATCGACCCGCTGCCACGGGTCACCAGCAGTTGGAGCGACATCATCACCGCAAATATGCCGAATGCAATCACTCCGGCTACCGCTCCGATGCGAGCGCCCACGCCACGCGTCAGCTCCGTCTGCGGGTTGCGCCGGTGATACAAGGCCACGCCAAATGCGCCGCAAGCCAGCATCCAGAACAGGTACATCGCAGGCGGAATTACCCAACTGATTCCGAGCAGCGCTCCGGCCAGTCCCGCTGCGCGCAAGGCCTGTGACCAATTCACCGAGGTCGTCGTCGCAACGGCCGCGGCCTGACCGCGGGACAGCACACCCTGCCCAGTGAACGGATGTTCGTTTTCCGGTGGCTTCGGCGGAGGCATCGGCTCAAGCTCCGACACCAGCACTCGAATTTGCGGAGCTCCGCATTCCTGGCAGAACGCTGCTCCTTCTTCGATCACCGCACCACATTTATGACATGCTTGGTCCACGCAGATTCACACTAACAGCCATCGAGGAAGCGCTGCAACTTCTCTCTCGTTTCACTTAGCCGCGGGAGGCTCCATTCGGTCATGGAACTGCCTCATCAGCTGTTGCCCAGCCTCTACTAGATTGTCGTTGTATGACCGTTGCTTCATTGCCGATTTCGCCTGCTGAGTGCTCGCCCAGAGAACGATGTGGCTCTTCGCGTCCTGCACCACCATCTTCACGCGATCGCTGCCGATCTCGCGAGTGGTGGTCGTCGTTTGCTCCGGCGTGCCCGATGCCGAAATATGGCTGCCGGTCGAAGTGGCGGGCTTGAGGTCCTCGGGAGATGTCACTTCCACGATCAGATCTGCTTTTTCGGGGGATTCAACCACGATGAAACGTCCCCAACCCTCAAACTCCCCATTGATAACGTCGAACGGGATCGAACTCCCGCCAGCATTTTTTACATAAACCGCCTTCGCGTTCATCAGGCGCTGTGACGGGCTCACAAACGCCGGCTTGGCAGGAGTCGATGTCGTTTGATCCTGTGCCACGGCATCGAACCCGGAGAAAGCTACGAACAACATTGCAAGAAAAATTACCGGCCGAAATCGTGTCAATATTCCTCCACCACGGGCAACTTGAGAATATCCCGCTTTAACAGACTTGCCACAACTGTATGCCTGTATGCAAGAATAGGAATCTGCCACCCGAGGCGCAACCAAATTAGTTGAGCTCGCCTCGCATAAAGTATGGGCGCCGGATTCCTCAAAGCGGTAGTTGCGATTACGCTGGTCACCTGCGTGGTCGTAATCGTGGTTTCTCCCTTTGTCGATCTTCCGCTCACGGTTCAGAACACAAAAGCACACGTTACGCTTCATGTCGTGCAAACCTCGGTGCTGCTGGATTCGCAACTGCAAGCCCAGGCTCAGTCTCCGGCAATCGAGCCTCTTGGCCTCACAACCGAGACGGACAAACTGGACATTCTGGTTACGTACCGCTGCTAAACGCGCTGCTGTCTTCGTCGTCGATTCCCAACTCAGCCAATATCCCAGACCACGAATAAGCCAGGCCATAACCGCTGGCTGGAAAAGTATTCATGGACCGCAAGGACGCAATGAAGGCATGGGGCACCTTGCTTCATGGTCGCAAGCCTCTTCTCTCGATCGAGTTGACCAAAGAGTGCCCGCTGCGCTGTCCTGGATGTTACGCCTACGACCCGCAACACCTCGGCGGCGCCGTCACGTTGCGCCAACTCTCCGATGAAAAAGGGGACCAGCTTGTCCAGCGCGTTCTCGCGATCGTGGATGAGCTACGTCCCCTGCACCTCTCCATCGTTGGCGGCGATCCCATGGTGCGTTATCGGGAGTTGCTGGTCCTTCTGCCTGAACTGGTGAAACGCGGCATCTACGTGCAACTCGTGACCAGCGCCTTCCGGCAAATCCCTGCCTGAGTGGAAGGATCTCGAGGGTTTTAAACTCGTTGTCTCCATCGACGGACTTAGCGGCCGAGCACGACAAACGGCGCACTCCCGCCACCTACGATCGCATCCTGAAGAACGTCGCTGGCCACAAGATCACCGTGCATTGCACGGTAACCACGGCAATGCTGCAGCGCACCACTTACATCGAGGAATTTCTGAGCTATTGGCAGCAACGTCCTGAAGCCAACCAGATTTGGATAAGCCTCTTCACGCCACAAGTCGGCAGCTCCGACGTTGAGATTCTCAGCCCCGCTCAACGACATTACGTCGTCGACGAGCTACTTCGTTTGCGTCCGCAAATTTCGAAGCTCGACATGAATCCCGGCATGATTCGCGGATTCCTGTATCCACCCAGTTCTCCTGACGAGTGTGTCTTTTCGCAGGTGACCGAAACCATTTCGGCTGACCTGAGCACTCGCATCGGGCCATGCCAGTTCGGCGGTACCCCGGACTGCTCTCAGTGCGGTTGTGCTGCATCGATGGGCCTGCACTCACTTGCGAATCACGCGGTGGCGGGCGTAAGTCTGAGAAAGATTTTTACTATTTCCAATGCAGTAGGTAAGAGCGTGCGCCAGCTCAAAGCGGCGTGACCAGGAGACGAACATGGCTTTCAGATTTAACCCGATCGCTTGCGGAGAGTGGCTAAGTTCAGGCGGAGAGCTTGAGGCCGCGGGAATGACCATCGGACGGATTGTGCACCACGCAATTCGTTGCTCTTCCTGCGGAAGCACGTATGCATTGCTCGTGCCTTTGTCACTGCCGGAGCAGGAGCTCCCGGCCAGCCAACGACACTTTCAAAGACTTGTGAATGATGCTTGCGGGAACCATTCGCCTATCCTGCAATTGGGCGCATAGTTCCCGTGCACAAGTCGGACGGGCAGGGTTAGATCGTGTCGCCTTTGCCACCGCGCATTTGTATGTACACCAGCGCGAACTCGCTCCCGGAACCGTGCGGCTTCACCGACACGATCCTCTGGCGATCGGGAACTCCCACCGCCAATTCCATTTTGCCCTTCTCTGCGGTGCCGGAATCACTGCATGCCATCTCGCGCGGCCCGTCGCTGCCGTGTGTTTCCTTCAACCCTTTCGGACACTCCAGCACGCTGCCGTATTTCTTCAGGTCGTCGCGATAGAAGCCGATGACTTTCTCCGGAGCATCATTGCTCAGGTAGCTGGTCGCGATCACCCGCACGCCGAAATCTCCCACCTGGACATTCACATTCGCATTGTCATGATCGCCATTGTGGTCGTCTGGGCTTTCCTTGAGTTCCGCGCCCGGATACACAGCCAAACCTGTATCCGTAGCCTTGGCGTCGGTGTTCACGTGGATCCCACCGAACGGCGTATTGATATCTACTTTCTTCTTATTTTCCGCTGTCTTCTGCTCGTGAATGCTGCAGCCGAACAGGAATATGCTCAGCACTAGCGCCAGCGAAAACGCACTATTGAACTTGGCTTCCTGAGAGAACATGAGAATTCGCCCCTCCTATGATCTGCGAACGGCTTAACCCTTGTCCGCGATCGGCGATGGTCGGAATCGTGACCGGCAAATGTCCATTGATTGGAATTTCCCCGAACAAGGCCTTAACCGCGCTCAGTTCGGAAACGGTCGTATTGGAAAACGTGCACAGGTAATTCTGTATCTCCGGAAAGTCCTCCCCAAAATATGGATTCCCCATGGCGATCACCACCGTCTTCGGCCCTGCAACTTGCAGCATGCGGCGAAGCAAGTTTCCGCTGTCATCGGTGAGTGAAACTGTATTGCGCAATTCCCCGCTCGCGTTCCTCACCACTTTGCCCGGAACTGGCGCGACATATACCGCGGCAATCACCTTCTCCGCCTGCTGCACGGCAGATACCACCGAGTCCGAAAGTGCACCTGCGAGACGTGGATCCACGTACATCACCTTCGCATCCGGGATGCGCGCGCGCAGGCTGCGCTCAAATGTTCTCCCCGCTTCGGTGCGTATGTCCTCGATGAACAGAACTGCCACCACCCGGTTCGAAATCTGCTCTACCACCGTATACGGATTCACATACCCGTGGGTTCCAACATTCGTGCGCTGCAAAGGAAGCACCGGGCTGCCTTCTCGGACCAGCGTCACCGCCGCGTCGGCTACCTTCTGTCCTACGGCGATATTCTCCTGGCGCCCAACCTCGTGCCCGATTTCGTCGATGTCCACCAACCGGGACTTATTCAATCCTAAAGACGCTTTCGCCTTCAGTATCTTTAACACTGACTCATCAATTTGTGATTTTGGGATCTCTCCACTACGCGCAGCTTCCAGGACTCCGCGATAGCCGCTGTCCAGGTCTGGCGGGATCAGCAGAATGTCGTTCCCCGCCTTGAGTGCTGCCACACACGCCGCTCCCGAAGGGTTCGGACTGCTGGCGTAGAGACGCATCAGCCCGTTCATCTCCAGGCCATCGGTGATGACGATGCCTTTGAAGCCAAGCTTCTCCTTCAGCAAGTCGGTCGTAACTCGCCGTGACGTCGTCGCAACCAGCGTCGGATCCGGCTCGATCGCCGGGACGGTCACGTGTGCCACCATCACGGAATCAACTCCGCCCTCGATCGCACGTTTGAAGGGGACCAGTTCCATCTTTTCCAGGTGGGCCTCGTCGCCGCTCACGCTCGCCAGTTCCAGGTGCGAATCTGTGCCTGTGTCACCGTGCCCTGGAAAATGCTTGACCGTAGCCAGCATGCCGCCCTCGTGCGCACCCTTGATGTACGCATTCACGAAGTCGCTCACCCGGTCCGGATCTTCGCCAAACGAACGCGTGTTGATGATCGGGTTCGCCGGATTTGAATTCACGTCAGCGACAGGAAAGAAGTTCCAGTGAATCCCAACGGCTCGCGCTTCTTCCGCTGTGATCTTGCCGAACTGCTCTGCGAGATCCAGGCGTCCGGAAGCACCGAACGCCATTGCGTGCGGGAAAACGGAAGCTCCATACATGCGCATTGATAGCCCGCGCTCGAAGTCAGCAGCCGTGATTAGCGGCAGTGCAGAATCGCGCTGCAAGCTGATTGATCAGCATCGCTGTCTCGTACGGCTGATTGCGCAGCAGGAACGGGCCATCAACCGGAACGGTCACAGTAATGCCGCCCACGTGATGATTTCGTAAGTTGTCACGAAGAAACTTGTACTCGGGTCCGTCGAAGTTGGTGAACGTCACCCCGACGCGCACCATGAACAACTGCCCAACCTTCTCCTCAAGCGACATCTTCTTCAGCGTCTTCTCGGCCCACTTCTCGCCCGCTTTATCGAGATGAATGGGACCCGGAGCGACATGCTGATCTTTCTCCGCGGCCAGCGAGAATGAGGTTAGAGAGAGAAACAGCAGGACTACCGTGACAAAGCGGCCACAATGCATAGGAAAAGGATAGCAGTTCTGCGGTGAGTTCACTACAGAGGTTCGGAGAATACCGAAATGCCGCTGGTGTCGCGAGGATCGCCTGGGTCATTCCGTAGCGCAAGCGAGCGACATCTCGTATGGCTTGCAACGACAATTTCTGTCCGCACGGAGACTTCTCGGGCCCCACCCTCGATCCTTCTTTTGGATGCGTGGGGTGTTCTTGGGATCGTGAAACTCGAAACGTGAAACGGTGATTCTTACCCCATCACCACTTCCACCTGATTCACCGATCCCGCCGCCTGCGGCGCAATCGCCCCGTTCACCGGCTTGCCGTTCAGGCTCACGCTCTTCACGCCCTTCTCGACGCCTTTAGGATTCTTCACCGAAATATTAAACGTCGCGCCGCGCCATTGCCGCGTTACCTCAAATTCCTTCCAGTCGGCAGGAATGCAAGGATCGATAACAAGTCCATTGAATCCCAGTTGGATGCCGAGTATCCAGCGAGTCGCCGCCGTGTAGTTCCATCCGCCGCTGCCGGTGAGCCACGGATGCCGCGCTCTTCCAAACGCCGTGTGGTCCTTGCCCATTACGAACTGGCAATAGGAATACGGCTCGGCTTCGCGGATTTCGATGAGGTCGTTCTGGTTATACGGCAACAGTGAATCGTAAAACTTCATCGCCCGCTCACCGCGCCCGAGCTTGCACTCGGCAATCACCGCCCAAGGATTCGGATGGCTGAAGATCGCCGCATTTTCCTTGATCCCTTTGTACACCCGTCCCATGAAACCAATATCGTCATCCGGCTTCGAATACGCTGGCCACAGCAGGTGAATGCCGTACTTCGAGTAGAGATGCTGATCAACTGCGTCCATCGCCTTGCGCCCGCGCTCCGGCGAAGCCGTGTCCGAGACCACCGCCCACGTATTGCTCTCGATGAAGACTTTCCCTTCTTCATTCTCATGCGAGCCGACTTTAAGCCCCTTGGCGGTGATCCCGCGCAAGTACCACTCGCCGTCCCACAATTCCTTCTCACACGCGGCGCGAACTTTCTCCGCCATCGCCGTGTACTTGTGCACATCATCCTTACAGCCGAGATGCTCCGCCGCCTCGACAAACGCCCGTAACGCCCAATGGTGCATGAACGACACCATCGCGCTCTCGCCGCCGCCCAGGTTCAGGCAATCGTTCCAGTCGGCGCGCAATCCTTTGCAGATTCCCGTCTTCCCCACCTGCTCGGCGGAAAAGTCCAGCGCACGCTTCAGATGCTCGTAAACCGTCGCCTCGCCTTCATCGGCGAAAGTTACTACCTCGTTGAACAGCGCGGTGTCGCCCGTCTCTTTCACGTACTCGCAGATCGAAACCACGATCCACAGCGCATCGTCCGAACATGTGTGGTCGATCCCGTGGATCAGACTCTTGCGATCCGGCGGATGCGCAATCGTCGGCGACTTGAACGCGGGCGCCTTCTGCTTCTCCGGATCGAACCAGTCCGGATCGAACAGGTGCAGCCCGTATCCCCTGCTGACCTGCGCCTTCAGCAACTCGATGATGCGCTGCCGCACCTTCCCGGGATTCGTGTGCACCACGCTCATGATGTCCTGCGACGTGTCGCGATATCCCAGCCCGGTGCGCCCGCCGACTTCGATGAACGACGCGAACCGCGACCACACCACGCACGTCTCCGCCTGGTAGAGCGTCCACGTGTTCACCATCGTGTCCAAGCCGGCATGCGGAGTTTTGCATTGGAAGATCGCCAACTTCTTCGCCCAGTACTGCTTCAGCGCGGCAAACGCTTTGTCGACATTCGCCGCATCCGAGTACCTGCGCTTGATCTCCTTGCCCTTCGCCCGATTTCCCACGCCGAGCATGAAGACTATGCGGACCTCTTCTCCCGGCGCAATCGTCAGCCGCTTCTGCAGCGCGCCGCAATGATTTCCGCCCAGTTCCGTGCTCGCGTGACACTTTCCCTGCTCGACCGAAATCGGATTCGTCTCCGTCCGATAACTGCCCAGGAACGCATCGCGCATCGTGTCGTAGCTGTCCGGATCGAAGTTCGACGCGAAGTAGTGGAACGTCCACGGCTCGTAATAGAAGTCGTACTCGATCACACCGTCCGCGTAGCTCGTGCCGCTCGCGTACAAGCTCATCTGCAAATTCTGGTTGTCGATCTCGATGTGATGAAATGAAAACTCGCAGTATCCGAAGACGCTGATATCGCGCGGCTTCGTTCCCGTGTTGCGAATCTTCACATCCCACAGTTCGACGTCATCTTCGACCGGAATGAACAACGTCTGCTCGGCCTTCAGATCCTGGTAGTCGCAGGAGAACTTCGAATACGAGAGCCCATGCCGCGTCTCGTACTTCGCCTTCGCCAGATCCTTGCCAACCGGTTGCCACGAAACCGACCAGTACTCGCCCGAATCGTTGTCGCGCAGATAAACGTAATGTCCCGGGCCGATCCAGCGGCACACCATTCGGACGAAAGCGTGTCACGCGACCATGCTCGGAATTCTTGTAGAACGAATAGCCGCCCGCATTGTGCGAGATGACCGTGCACAAATCCTTAACACCCAGATAATTCGTCCACGAGACCGGCACGTCGACGCGATCAATCACGTACTCCCGGTTTTCATCATCAAAATGGCCGTAACGCATGAAGTTCTCCAATCAACAGCACGATATGAATTCTGGTTTTTTGCTTGTCATCACGAGCTCGCGCCAGCGAGCGAGGGATCTGCAGTTTGTGTGGCGCGCACATTCTTGTCCGCGCACTCGACCTCGGTAGCTGCACGCTGTCCTGGTGCTTTCGCGAAACGTGACACGCGAAACGGCTTTTCCTACGCCGTGACGAACTGCCGCAGCCACTCGATCAGCTCTTTCGCCTTCTCCGGAGTGTCCGCTTCCACCGACAAACGCAGCAGCGGCTCCGTACCCGAGAATCGCAGTAGCGCCCAGTTATCATTCTCGAGCAGTAGCTTGGTGCCATCGATGTGCGAGATATCGACCACCTTGTATGGCCCGATGTGCGTGCTCGGCGCTTCCTTCAATCGCTTTGGCACCGCGATCCGCATCTCTGGCGTTGCCGCGATACCTTCTTCCAGCGTGTAGAGTCGCGCCGTGATCGCATATACGCGCTCCAGCAGCTCCGAGATCTTCTGCCCCGTGCGCGCCAGCATCTCAACCACCAGTGCCGAGGCGAAAATGCCGTCTTTCCCGAGAATGTGCCCACGAATCGTCAGCCCGCCCGAGCTCTCGCCGCCCAGCAACGCATTGTGGTCGAGCATCCCCGAAACAATGTGCTTGAACCCGACCGGCGTCTCGTAGCACTTCTCGCCCAGCGCTTTCGCCATGCGATCCAGCAAGTGCGTGGTCGCCAGATTTCGCACCACGCCGCCCTTCTCACCGCGCACCTCGTGCATGTACCAGTACAAGAGCAGCAGGATGTCGTTGATGGAGATGTACTCGCCCTTTTCGTCGACGATCGCAATACGGTCGGCATCGCCGTCCATCGCCAGTCCGACGTCGTATCCATCTTCCTGCATCTGCGATGAGAGTAGCCGCAGCGCCTCCAGATTCGGAGCCGGCGAACGGCCACCAAATAATGGATTATGGCGCTCATGAATGAACGTCACCCGGCAGCGCGCCTCGGTCAGCACCGTGCCCAGCGTCAACTGGCCCACGCCGTACATCGGATCGACAATCACCTTCAGCCCGGCCTTGCGAATCGCGTCCAGGTCAATCAGCTTTTCCACCGCGTCAACGTAATCATTCGTGAAATCCTGCTTCTTCACGACGCCGGCTTCCAGCGCCAGATCCAGTTCCAGCTTGACGACATCATCTGTGCTTAGCGCGTTCGTCTCCGCTTCGATTTGCCGCGTCTCGTGATCGAGCAGCAGCGACCCGTCGCCGTGGAACACCTTCAGCCCGTTCCACTCCGGAGGATTGTGACTCGCCGTGAAGGCCAGCCCGTATGCCGAATCCTTGATCGCCGTCGCATAGGTAATCAGCGGCGTCGGCGCATCTTCCGGCAGCAGAATGGTCGGAATATTATTTCCCGCGAACACTTCGGCCGCAGCCTCGCCTGCCTGCTTTGATAGGAAGCGCCGATCGTAGCCGATGATCACGCCGCGCTTTTCCTTCCCCTGTCGCGTGATCTCGTTGCACAACGCTTGGCACAACCGCCGAACGTTGTGCATGGTGAAGCCTTCGCCGATGATCGCGCGCCACCCGCCGGTGCCGAACGCGACCATGTTCTGCTCTTCCTGCCGACGCGGACGATAGAGCCGCTTCTGCAGAATGAACTCGGCATGCGTCAGATCTTCCGGCGTGTTGATGCCCTGCACTTCATCCTGATCGTACAGCTGATAGCTCTCCACGCGCAGACCTGAGCGAATCAGCTCATGCACGCAATCGGTCAGCCGGTATTCGCCGTCGCGCGGAGACGGCGTCAGCTTTTGCAGCGCACCCGCCAGCGCCTCGGCGTTTACGACATACGCGCCGACATTCAGCTCGCGAATCTCGCGCACTTTATCCGACGCCTCGCTCGCCTCAATAATGTCGATGATCTGTCCATTCGCATCGCGAATGATGCGCCCATAAGGAAGCGGGCGATCCACGACAGCCGTGAGCAGCGTCAGCGACGCCTTGCGCAGGTTATGACGATTCAGCAACCCTCGAATCGATGCCGGGCGAAACAACGGCGTGTCGCCATAGAGGATCAGCACATTGCCGTGAAAATCCTTCAGCTTATCCACGGCCTGCAACACAGCGTGTCCGGTACCCAGTGGATTCGCCTGCTCGACATAGTGATACTTCCCATCGAGCGCCGCGCGTACGTCTTCCTTGCGATAGCCGACGACCACATAAATGTCCTTTGGCGGCACCACCTGCAGCGCGTTCTGCACCACGCAATCCAGGATGCTGCGCTCGCCCAGCGGCTGCAGCACCAGCGGCTGCCCATCCGCGGTAATCGCTTCTTTTCCCGCGGCAAGAATAATGGCCTTCAGTTCAGATGTCGCCGGCGGTAGCTTTCCGCCAGCTTCTTTCACTTGTGTATCTGCGACTGCATGTGACATTGCATGACTCCAAAATTTACTTCGCGCCCGCCTCGGCAGCCAACTCTGACTCCGGAATCTGCGCTCCTCCGCGAATCGGAACAAATCGCGAGAGGATCAGCGCGGGTAGCGCGGCGATAATCACCCATATGAAGAAGCGCGTATATCCCAACTTCGACTGAATCAACCCGCTAACTGCGCCTGGCAAGATCACGCCAAGATTCATCAGCGCGTTCGCAAAAGCATAATGCGCAGTCTGATATTTCCCCGGCGCGATCTCCTGCATCATCAGCAGAATCACGCCGACGAAACCGAAGCCGTACCCGAACATCTCGACGCTCATTGCCGTCGTCACCAGCACTGGGATTGGTCGGCAACGCCACGCTGAGGTACCAGTAGGCCAGCATCGGCAAGTTCAGGATGAGGATCAGCCACGTGAGCGCCCGTTTCAACCCGAGCTTCGCGGTGAAATATCCACCCAAAATGCTGCCCAGGATGAACGCCGCACTGCCGAATGTGCCGTAGATCGCGCCCACTTTTTGCATTGTGAGTCCGAGACCGCCCGTCTCGCGTGCTGCGCGTAGAAACAGCGGACCGACCTTGATCACCTGACCTTCACCCGCACGATATAGAAAGATAAAGAAGAGCAGAAGAATGATGTTTCGCTTCTGGAAGAAGGTGACCACGACGTCGCCAAACGTCTTCGCTGCCTCGCGGACAGTATGCGTTGCGCGTTCTTCACCACCCTTCGGCAGAAAGCGGCTGTGATATAGCGCCAGTGCGACGAGCAGAAATCCCAGGCCGGCAAACACGCTCATCCAGGCATGCACATTTGGCGCCGCCACGTTAGCCCGCGTGAATCGTTCGCCGAGGAAGCCGATCATCCACAACAGGCCTCCCATTGAGAAAATTCGCGCCAGGTTGTAAAACCCGCCCTGCCATCCGACGTATGCCGCCTGCTGTTTCGGAGTCAGGCTCGCGATATAGATCCCGTCCGCCGCAATATCGTGCGTGGCTGAACAGAAACCGAGCACTGCGAAGATCGCGACCGAGTAACGGAAATAGCCGGGCATATTGAGCGACAGCGCGAGCAGCACCAGGCTCAATCCACCCACAGCCTCCAGCAGCACGACGAAAAATTTCTTCGTCTTATACATCTCCAGCAGCGGACTCCAGATCGGCTTCAGTGTCCACGGCCACGCCAGCAGGCTGATCACGAGCGTAATCAGCGTATTCCGTATGCCCATGTCCTGATAGAAGAACAGGGCCATGTAATTCACAGCGTAGAACGGCAGCCCTTCCGCGAAATAAACGGTCGGAACCCACGTAGCGGGATGTGTGGAACGGGCTTGGTCGGTCTCGGCCATGGCTTCCTTTTCTCAGCCTGAGCCCGTTTGGAAGGTATGGAAAAGTGCTATATAGCTCAGGATACCGAAGTCTGAGCTTACTTCAGATGCCATCGTGCCTGTCAACTTTAGTTTCGCTTCTCTGATTTCACAGCGAGACGCAGAGGAACGGCGGAAATTCGAAGAAAAACAATGGGATGTGACCCTCATCACGAGTAAGGCAGCAAGCGAAGGCAGCCGTTCAGATCCGAGCTGCAGGCGAGGATTCTGCCATTCCGAGCGCAGCGAGGAATCGCTACCGCTACCACAACACCGCCGTTGAGAAAAACGATTGTTCCACCACAACATTGTTTGTCATCACGAGCTCGCGCAGCGGGCGAGGGATCTGCAGTTGCAGTTCAATCTGCAATCTTCACTCTGCAATCTTCAATCGCCTCTCAACCATCTCCGCCGCTTGCGTCACCACGTCCTCCCCGAACCCTCGCATCCACTCCACCTCCGGCTCTCTCCGGAACCACGTCATCTGACGCTTCGCGTAATTGCGATGTCCCTGCTGCGCCGCCTCGATTGCCTCGTCTCGCGTCACTTCGCCGCGCAGCAACTGCACTGCCTGTTTGTATCCCAGCGAACCCAGCACCGGAGACTCCGGATATTTCCTGCAGCAGCCTCTCCGTCTCCTCTACCAGACCCGCTTCAAACATCTTCGCCGCCCTTTGGTTGATGCGCGCATATAGTTGCTGGCGATCCGGATCCAATCCAATTCGCAGGATCCGAAACCCACGCAGCGGCTCTCGTCCCTGCTCCCACAACTCGGTCATCGGCGTGCGCGCCGCCAGGCAAACCTCAATGGCTCGAATCAACTTCGGCTCATCATTCGGATGGATCTTCTCCGCCGCCGCCCGATCCATCCGCGCCAGCACGTGATATAAGTGCCCCGCTCCGTTTCGCGCCGCACTCTCTCGCAGCCTCTGCCGCAACTCCTCCGAACGCTGCGGCCCCGGAAACAATCCCTCGAGCAGTGCCCGCAGATACAGTCCCGTCCCGCCTACCACGATCGGCAGCCGCCCGCGTGCTTTCAAATCAACCAGCACCTCGCGGCCGCGTCGCGCGTACTCGCCCGCCGTCATCGCCTCCTCGGGCGAGCAGATATCCAGAAGATGATGCGGCACCCACGCCCGTTCTTCCCGCGAAGGCTTGGCAGTCCCGATCTCAAATTCGCGGTACACCGCGACCGAGTCGCAGTTGACGATCTCGTCCCCGAACCGCTCCGCCAGCGCCAGTGACAAAGCCGTCTTCCCGCTGGCCGTCGGACCAACAATCACCACCAGCAACGGATCAAGTTGAGGATTGGAATTCACGTGAGGGCTAACGAGCATGCCAGTTGAGGAAATGTCCCCAGCGCACCAGGATCAGACCGAGGATCAGCATCGCGACTACCAGCAGGCCAACGGTTTCTGCGCGCAACACGCGCGCCTGCGCCGCCTTCGTCTTGGCATCTCTTTCCGGCAAACGATTATTGTATCCCCACGCCGTGCTCGCACCGCGGTGTAAACTGACCCCGTCCATGTCCGAGGGCTTTCTTCCCGAACCTCACCCCAGCGAGCCAAAAGCAGGCTCTCCGGCACTTCGCCGCGCCGCCGTCCCGGCCCGCTATCGCTTCGGACTCTACGAAGCTGACCCGCGCTCCGGCGAACTCCTTCGCGAAGGCAGAAAGATCAAGCTGCAGGAGCAGCCGTTCCAGGTTCTGCTCGCACTTCTCGAACGCCCTAATGAAATTGTGACTCGCGAAGAATTGCGCCTGCGCCTCTGGCCCTCTGACACCTTTGTCGACTTTGACCACGGTCTGAACACAGCCATCAATAAACTTCGCGACGCGCTGCGTGACTCGGCATCCAATCCCCGTTTTATCGAGACGCTCGCACGCCGTGGATACCGCTTCCTGGCTCCTGTCGAAGCCGTCGAGCCTGCCAGCTCTGCTGAACCTCTTCCCGCCGTCTTACAAGTTCCCGCCGATGTCCGCGACCCCGCGCTCCCACGCGCTCACCGCGGCACCGTTCGAGCGCTGTTCGCGCTATCCCAAATTCTCTATCTCTCCATGTACATCGCCGCGCTCGCCCATCTGCACCAAGTCGACGCGATCTCCGAACGCCTCTTCGCGATCAGTGGAACCTGGGTAGTCGTCGCCGTGATAGTCACTTGCGCTGTCGGCATTCCCTTGCGACTCTACCTGTTGACCGCAATCGCCTTCGACTATGCCGGACTCGGCGTGAATTACCGGCGGCTCTTTGCCGTGGCATTTCCGCTCGACGAGATTTGGGCGCTAGCGCCTTTTCTGCTCGTACCCAACATCGGCTTCGGAATGGCTTTTGCTGCTATGGCGGCTTTGGTTTATCTGCCATTCTCCCAACGCACACTGGTGCGAATGGCTTACGCAACTCCGCAACCTTAATGGAGGATTCATGGCGACTGGCGCAACCACCGGCCACATCTCACACCAGATGACAACAACGGCCTTCGAACTCGATGGCTACAAAATCACCCGCAATGCCGGCATCGTCCGCGGCATCATTGTGCGCTCGCGCTCGGTACTGGGCACGCTCGGCGCAAGCCTGCAGACGCTCGTTGGAGGCAACATCACCATCCTCACCGAACTCTGCGAGAAGACGCGCAACGAAGCTTTCGAACTGATGCTCGCCCACGCGCGCGACCTCGGCGCGAACGGCGTGATCGGAGTTCGCTATGACGCCACGGAAATCATGCAGGGCGTGACCGAAGTGCTTTGTTATGGAACGGCCGTGATTGCGGAAAAGCCTTAGGTAGCCCCTCCAAGTTCGGGATACTGACTCAGAGTCCGCGTTTCCACCGTCACCCTGAGTTACCATGCGGAAGTAGGAGACATGAAATGGCGGGAATAGCCTTTCTTCCGTGGGAAGAGTGGATCGGCCGGCTGATTCATTCAATTGCGGTCGCGATCAGGAGAAGGCTATACCAGCAGCGACATAACCGCTCTCTCGCGACCAGTACGACTTGGCCTCAAGCAGAGGGGACTGTTTTTCAGGTCAACAGCGACTTTTCTAATCCACGCGAAGAGATCGTTTACTACTACTCAACTGAGTCCGGCTATCATTCGGGCTTCTTCTGGCGCTGGTTCGATTCTTCGGATGGAAGGCAAGTTCGGGCCGGAGACGTAATTACATTGCGTTACGACCCCGAAGAGCCCGATAGATCAGTTGCCGTTGGCTTTCATTCTGAGGTAAGTGCAATAGAAGCCTCCCCCTCACAACCAGATTAGAAGGCGGCCCGCGTCTCGCCGACTAAAGATCCGTCCTCATCGGCAACGCCTCATCATCCGATTCATTCGCCATTCGCTTCGTGTCCGCCCCCGAGGCCGTTTCTTCCTGTGGCTCTTCGCCCGGAGCAAGAAACAGGTTCCGATCCAGCCCATGCTGCCGGTTGTATAGATCGGCATAGCGACCGTTCTGCGCATACAACGACTCGTGCGTGCCGCGCTCCACGATCCTTCCGCCTTCGACCACCAGTATCTGATCCGCCCTTCGGATCGTCGACAGCCGGTGCGCGATCACAAACGTCGTGCGTCCCTGCATCAGGTATTGAAGTCCATGCTGAATCAGCGCCTCCGACTCCGAGTCCAAACTCGACGTCGCTTCGTCGAGAATCAGAATCGCCGGATCAGCCAGGATCGCCCTCGCGATCGACACCCGTTGCCGCTGCCCACCTGACAGCTTCACACCGCGCTCGCCGATAATCGTGTCGTACTTGTCCGGAAACGTCTCTGCGAACTCATCCACGCGCGCGATCGCACATGCGCGGAGAATCTCTTCTTCCGTCGCATCCGGCTTCGAAAACGCTACGTTCTCGCGAATCGATCCATCGAACAGAAACGATTCCTGCAGCACCACGCCCAAATGCTGTCGATACGAATCCAGCCGAACCGTCGCCAGATCAATTCCGTCGATTAACACCCTGCCCGAGTTCGGATTGTGGAACGCCGACACCAGCCCGATGATCGTCGACTTGCCCGATCCCGACGATCCCACCAGCGCCGTCACCGTTCCCGGTTGCGCGACAAACGACACATCATGCAGCACCGTCTTCGAAGGATCGTACGCAAACGTCACGTCTTCAAAGATCACTTCTCCACGAATTTCGCTGAGCGTAACGGATCGCCGCGGATCTTCATCCTCGGGCTGCTCTCCCAGCACTTCGCGCGTACGCTCCAGACCGGCAATCGCTTCCGTCAACTGCGTCCCTACCGCAGCAATCTGGAAGATTGGCGCCGCCAGGTAACCAAGAAAAGCCGTATAACTGAAGAAGCTGCCCAGCGTCAATTTCCCGGCCAGAATCAAGTGCGCGCCCATCAGCATTACGATCGCGCCGATCACTCCCATCAGCGCCGCCGCTGAAAGGCTCAGCAGCGAGGTCGCCGTCAGCGACTTCAGCACGTTATTCAACAGCCGGTTCACGCCTTCCACGAAGACCGAATGTTCGCGCTCTTCCGCGTGATATCCCTTGATCACCCTTACGCCGCCCAGCGACTCGGTCAGCCGCCCGGTCACCGCCGCATTGATCTTCGCTCTCTCACGGAAGATCGGCCTGATCACCTTGAACGCCCGGCGCAGCACCAGCGAAAATAGCATCAGCAATCCGAATGCGATCGTCGTCATCAGTGGGCTGATGCGAAACAGCAGCACGAACGCGATTACGGCAGTCAGGATTCCGCCTGTGAAGTCGATCAGGCCGGTGCCCAGTAGGTTGCGCACGCCTTCCACGTCGCTCATGATGCGCGACACCAGCATGCCTGTCTTGTTCGAATCGTAGTAAGCGACCGGCAGGCGCCCGATGTGCTCCTGCACGCGGCTGCGCAGCTCGGTAATTAACTTCTGCGCCGCTTTCGAAAGCGTCTGTGTCAGGGAGTAGGAAGTAATCGCCTGGATCAGCGTCGCGCTCAGCACCACTCCCACCAGCGGGTAGAGCATATGGATCTGGCGCTTATTGATCACGTTGTCGATCAGAAACTTGGTGGACGCAGGCAGCACCAGCCCCGACAGCCGGTTGATCACCATCAGCCCAAAGCCCAGCAGCAGCAATCCGCGCCGCGGGCGCAGTAGTGGCCATATCTCCGGAAGGGCCTTGAACCCCTTCGTTTTCCGGCCCGGCGCAATCGCCCCCGGCCCCGATCTCATCCCAATCCCATGCACAGTAACTGGTTAGATCATAGCCGAGGCCTGGGGATTCGCGAATCTGCTAGGGAAGACAGAGTGGCGCAGGCGCAGTTCTTGGTTGTCATCACGAGCTCGCGGAGCGAGCGAGGGATCTGCAGTTTAGTGGCGCGGGCGCCCTCGCCCGCGTACCTCTTTATTTGCCATCAGACCAGTTTTTGTTTGTCATCACGAGCTCACGGAGCGAGCGAGGGATCTGCATTTGAACGTGCTGAACTGCGTCCTCCGCGTTCCTCTGCGGTGAGGCTTACTTCGCCGCCGCTTCCGCCTTCTTCTTCGTGGCCTCTAGATCGATGTTGATCGTAATGTCGTCGCCGACCACGGCGACCGCCTCTGCCATCTTGTTGTAGTTCAATCCCCAGTCGTGCCGGTTGATCTTCGTCGAGGCGCTGGCTCCCAATCGCTGGTTCCCCCACGGATCTTTGACTTCGGGCGACGGGCCATCTACATCGAGCACCACTTCTTTCGTGACTCCGTGCATCGTCAGATCGCCCTTCACTTTTACCTGGTTTCCCTCGCGATAGAACTTCTTGCTCTTGAACGTGATCGTTGGATATTGCGCAACATCGAAGAAATTCGGGCTGCGCAGATCGGCATCGCGCATCGGCTGGCGAGTATCAACAGTCGACACGTCAATGGTCGCGTCCACACTGCTCGCAGCCAGATTACTCGGATCGTAATTGATGGTTCCCGTCACCTTGCTGAATGCGCCTTTCACGTTTGAAACCATGAGATGCCGCACAGTGAACTGCGCCGAAGAATGGTTCGGATCAATAGAGTATTCCGCGCTAAAGGCAAGGAGGGGGAAAACAAGCAAAAGGCCGCTAAGCAAGATTCTTTTCATCGGAAGCGCTAGTCCTCAGTGGTCGTAATTAGACGATCTTAGATTGAACCAGATTACCGGGAAGTCACAATGTTGCAAAATTTCACGCTCATGCCGAGTTCTCTAGGTAGGTCAAGCAATTGCTTAGCCCGCCCATTTCGGCAATCCAGAACCTTCAGTTTGATCTCAAGTTCCCTATCGATAATTCCTCGTTCCTCGTAGACTCAAACAGCATAGCCCGGCACGTGAGTGCCGGGAACGGGTACCACGAGATTTACCTAGTCCCGTAAGGGACGGCACATGTCACATCACACATCCATCAGCAACCGCGTTCACATTGTCTTCGGATCGAAAGATCGCCGGTCAATGATCCCCGATATTCAACTGCGTCGTCTATGGGCTTACATTTCTGGAATCATCAGGAATCTGGGGGCGAAAGCCTATGCCGTCGGAGGCACGAAAGATCACGTGCACATCTTCCTGGGATTACCCGCTACCATGAATCTCGCCGAGATCGTGCAAAAGATTAAGGCAAATTCTTCACGATGGATGCACGAAGATGCCGGCGTGAAGCTTTTCAGTTGGCAAGAGGGCTATGCGGCGTTCAGCGTAAGCATGTCTCATTCGGACGCTACCATCGCGTACATCGACCAGCAGACCGAGCATCACAAGAAAAGAGATTTCAGCGGGGAAATGGAAGCTTTGTTGGAAAAGCTTGATTTGCGTGCCGTCCCTGGCGGGACTCTTCAACTAATAGACGGACGCTGACCCGGCACTTACGTGCCGGGCTATGCTGTCGCACGATTTCTTGCTAACACGCCGATCATGCAAGACGAAAGTCTAAAAGTGGCCCCGATATTCCCTGTACATCTCCCTGGTTGCCCAAAGAAAAAACGCAACCGACATAGAGATGCCTAGTAAGCTACGCGACGTCCACTTATGCATTACGAGGCCAAAAACAATTATCGATGACGTCAACAAACTGACGATGATCCCTGCAACGAAACAAAGCAAAAAGTACCATCTCGCAAGCTTGCCCTCGGACACCATTGCTTCGTCAACTCCTGCGTCCTCTACGGTGAACTACTTCTTCTCCGCCAACACCTCATACACCACGTACGCGAACTTCTTCGAGTCCGGAGACCACGAGTTCACATTGATCGTCCCCTGTCCGCCAAAGAACTCCGTCACTTTTTGGATCGGCCCCGGCTTCGCCCCCACTTCTGCTCCCGGCATCGGCATCATGCGCAACTGCACTTGCAGTTTCGCGTCGTGCCCGGGCGTTCCCGGAGGAAACGACAGGAACACCAGCCACTTCCCATCTGGCGAAGGATGCGCAAACCAGTCCTCCCACTCGTCGCTCGTAATGCGCTCGGCTTTGGCATCGTTCGGACCCGCGCCATCGGCTGGAAACCGCCAGATGTCCCACGTTCCCGAGCGAATCGTATTGATGTAAATCCACTTCCCATCGGGCGAGTAGTCTGGACCGTCGTCATATCCTGGGACCGAGGTCAACCGCTCTTCATCTCCGCCCGCCAGCGGCACGCGGAAGATGTTGAAGCTGTCGTCGCGCTGCCCGACAAACGCCAGCCATTTCCCATCGGGAGACCAGCCATGGAAATAGCTCGGCATATTCTGTGTCAGCAGCCGCGGATTCGACCCGTCGGCATTCGCCACGAAAACCTGCGACCCGCGAGCATCTTTATAGTCCGCCGAAATCGCAATCAGCTTGCCATCGGGCGACGGCGAATGGTCGTTATTACAGCGATAGGCCGCATCCAGGTTCACCACCTCTGGCTGCGGATGCTTGCCCTTCACCGGCAACCTGTACAGCCGTCCACCCGTATTGATCAGCAGGTACTTGCCGTCCGGCGACCAGTTCGGCGCCTCCACCAGATGATCGACCGTGTACAGCACCTTCGTCGACTTCGACTTCAGATCGTAGATCGTGACCCGGCTCCGCACGTTCGTTGGATTCTGCGTCTCGGGCGTTTCAATCTTCACGTTCGAAAACACAGCCGTCTCCAGAACATTGGCATCGTGCGAGCAAACGCCAATCCCCACATATACGGGATCCTGCAGCGTAACCTTGGCGGAGCCACTGGACTTCAATATGGTTCCGGGCTTGCCGGTAAACATGGTGAACTCGTCTCCGCGCCGCACCAAGCGTATGCGAATCGGAGCATCATCTTTCGACTGCACTTCCAGTGTCTGCGCGTCTGCTGTCGGACGATACTGCAGCGATGTCAACCCACTCCCATGCCGCGCCACATCCACGTAGGCGGAATTGGCGTCCAGGCTTTGCCGCACCATCAGCACCGCCTTGCGATGCGGATTCACACCAGCGCCCTCAAACTTCACATCGGCAGTGAGAGTCACATCGCCACTCATCTTCTTATAGAGGAAGTGAAACGCATCCACTGCTGCCCAGATGTTGGCTCCCCCGCCAGTTACTCGGTACTCGCCGGTCGCAGCGTCGTATGTCGCCGAGCCAGCCTTGGGATTCTCTCCCACATCAGCGTGGCCATCGAAAATGCCAATCGGCTGCGACTGAGCACAAACGAAAATGCTGCAACAGATCAGGAGAATCAAAGTAAGCAGGCGGGAAACGCTTGTTGTATTCATGATCTTGGACAAGAGTAGAAATATAGATGTTCCCAGCTGCCGTGAGAAGAGTCTGCGCGCCTGCTACTTCCGCTGAGAATTCAAAGTGGAACCCGGTTTCAAATTCACGACTCATGAAACACAACCTCGGGACACGATTCGACCCGACCTCTTCTCCGCGTCTCTCTGTCTCTGTGGTGAACTAAATTTATTGCAGGTCTTTGCGATCGGGATTGTAGTAGAAGCGGAAGCGCAGCCCGAGATATGGTCCGCGGAACTCTCCCGGCAATGGCGGAAACGGATTTGAGGCAGTGATGCCGCCCCACGCAGCACGATCCAGCGACACATCCCCGGAAGGCCCTTCTAGTTGCATACCGGCCACACGCCCGTCTTTCAGGATGTAGAAGTCGACAGCAACAACGCCCTTTTTGAACAGCGGCGAACGAGCCGCTTCGGGGATCAGGTTGTACCAGTTCATGCGCACTGACTCGACCACGCGTGCCAGGTAAGGTCCGAAATCCACGCCCTGCGTGTCAGTCAGGATCTCCATGTTGCTCTTGATGTTCCCGCCACCACGCAGCCCCATGCCCATCTGGCCGCCGCCCACCGAGCCTCCGGCACGCGCGGCAGCTGCAGCACGAGCCGCCTGCTCCGTCGAACTCCCCGGAGCCATGGCCGCGGTAAACGGATTGGGAGAAGACGAGGCTTGTTGTCGTTGCGGCGGCAGACCTTCTAGCTTCGCCATCTGATTTCCTGGATTGCTCGGCTGGGTCTGCGGCGGAGCCTGGCTTGGCTGTTGTGCCTGTTGCTGGGGAGGCGCCGGAGCCTGTGCCTGTGTGGGTTGCTGCGGCTGAGCCTGCGGTCCCGGAGGACCGGGCCGCCGCGTGTCCAGAATCTTCTGCAGCTCCTTGCGGTCCAGCGTGGGATTCCGCGAGGTGGCGACACGGTCTTTGTCGGAGAGAGTATTGGTCTTCGGGCGCTCCGTCAGCTTCTGCTCGTCCGGAGGCAGCGCAAGAAAGGTGGTGTCTTTCTGGCGCATCAGGTCTTCGGCGGTCAAAACCGTGACCGGCCGGATCCCGAAAATCCGATCGCTATTTACCAGGAAAAGAACGATCGCCAGGTGGACGACCACGGAAATCCAAAACGCCTCGCGCACTCGCGAGCGTCCCAGATCGTCCTGCACCTGCAACAGTATCGCTGGCGAATCCAGATCGACGTAAGTCTCTGAAGAATCAGGTTCAAGCCCTGGATCTTCCCCGGTCATTCGGGAGGGCGGGATTTCCGTTATAGCCATCAGAAATGCTTAGTTAGACGCGCGGGAATCCCCGTTGAGCCACCGAAATTCCGGCGGAGCTGCGCAAACGTCTTTCGACTATTGTCTCATTCTGGAAGCAGACTTGCACCCTTTGAACAGACGAGGGACTGCCCCAATTGTTTACGGCTACTTAGAGAACCCCGGCCGGGGCGAAAAGTGGCGGGAGGACGACAAAGTTGTTCCCGTTCAGCGGGTTAGGGACGTGGTTAGGGCGATAACCGTGTATGTCTCATCGTGAAAGCTACTCTACCCAGCTGCTTCTACTTCCACCAGCGCCGAATAGAACGTCGCGCTCTCGCCCATATCCGTCAGTCGGTCTGACGTCAGCACGTTGATGTTGATGCCCTGCTGGGAGGGCGTCAGCTTCGCCCAGTCCAGTCGCGCCGCCACGACTTTCGGCTGAATCGCGTCAGTAACATGAGCGACCAGCGGAATCGCGCCTCGGTCGTTGTAGACGCGCACGGTTTGCCCCTCGAAGATCCCACGCTCCTGCGCATCTTCGGGATGGATCTCCAACAGTCCCGGGCATTCCATCCTGCGCACGGCGGGCTGATTGCAAAAGCTCGAATTCAGGAAGTTGTCTGCCTTGCGCGCCAATAGTTCGAGCGGATAGCGGCGGCGGCCATTGGTCTTCGCGTGGCGCGATTCGGTGGGAGCCACAAACTTCGCGATCGGATCAAATCCCTGCGCGGCCAACGATTCGCTATACAGCTCTGCTTTGCCGCTCGGCGTTTTGAAATTGCCATTCGCAAACGGCAGGAACGGTTCGTTATCCGATTCTCGATCCGCCACGTTCAGCCGGATGTGCGACTCCCGTTCCAACCTCTCGCGCGTGATGCCCGCAAGAAATTCGTGATCCGTATCCAGCGCCGTCTCGATCATCTCGTCGACCGACTCGCGAAAGCACTCATCGTCGAAACCCATGCGCTCCGCCAGCGCGCGGAACACGTCCACGTTCGACCGGCTCTCGCCCATGGGCGCAATCGCCTGCTGCGAAACCTGCAGATAATAATGCCCGTAAGAGGGTTGCAGATCCTTGTTCTCGAAGAACGTAGTCGCGGGCAGAACGATGTCCGCATAGTCCGTGGTGTCAGTGAGAAATTGCTCGTGCACCACCGTGAACAGATCCGCCCGCCGCAGCTGCTCGACCACCAGGTTGTGATTCGGAGCCACTGCCGCCGGATTCGATCCATACACAAACAGCGCTTTGATCGGAGGATCATCGAGCGTGGCCAGCGCCTTGCCCAATTCCACCATGTTCACCGCGCGCGCCGGACGGCCAAGCGTCTTGCGCATCAGATCGGTGCGCTCCAGATCGCGCTTGTTCAACGGAAACGATCCGCTTAACGAAAGCTGCAGTCCCGCCTCCGACTTCCTTCCACGATCCCGTCAGGCACGGCAGCATGCAGATCGCGCGCGCGGCCGAGCCTCCATTCTCCGAGCGCTGCACGCCATAGTTCATGCGAATCACAGCCGGATGCGTCGTCGCGTATTCCTGCGCGAGCCGCACAATGTCCTGTGCCGAAATTCCGGTCAGACGCGCCACCAGTTCCGGCGGATACTCGTATACGCGATCCCGCAGCTGATCGAAACCGATCGTGTGCCGCGCGACATAGTCGTGGTCGTACAGATTCTCGTTGATGATCACGTGCATCATCCCGAGCGCCAGCGCTACGTCCGTCCCCGGATTGATTGGAATGTGCCAGTCTGCGCATTTCGCCGTGCGCGTGCGATATGGATCGATGACCACCAGCTTGCCGCCCGCGCGCCGCGCCTCTTCGATGAACGGCCACAGGTGAACGTTGTTGCCGTGAATGTTCGCGCCCCAGGCGATGATCAGCTTCGAGTGCCGGAATTGCTCGGGCTCGGTGCCCATCTTGATGCCGTAAACCGACTTGATCCCGAACTCGCCCGCCGCAGAACAGATGTTGCGATCCAGTTGTGACGCGCCCAACCGGTGAAAGAATCGGCGATCCATCGTGCCGTGGTTCAGCGCGCCGAGCGTGCCGCCATACGAATAAGGAAGGATAGCCTCACTGCCGAACTCCATCGTGATCTGACGAAAGCGCGTCGCGATCTCGTCGAGAGCTTCGTCCCAACTGATCCGTTCGAAGTCGCCAAAGTCGCGAGTTCCACTCCCCTTGGTGATGCTCTTCTTGCGGCGCAGTGGATAGAGCACCCGCGCAGGTGAATATACGCGGTCGAGATACTTCGCGACTTTGGCGCACAGAAACCCGCGCGTGACCGGATGTTTCGGATCGCCCTGTATCTTCGTCGCGCGACCATCCTCGATCGTGATCAGCACACCACAGGCATCGGGACAATCGTGCGGACAGGCAGCATGGACCACCGACTTCATTTCGAAATTATACGGTGTGATCCGGTGCTAAACGGCACCACTTCCATCGCGCTCTGCAAGCCCAAGCAATCCATCTGCAAGTGACTCGATCAGCGCCCGATGCGAGAGTACTTCCCGCCACCGTTGGGGGATGCCTTTCTCGCCGTAGAATGCACCTGCCAGTTGGCCGTAGACCGCTCCGCAGGTATCGGCGTCTCCTCCCAAATTCACCGCGAGGCGGCACCCCTCTTCGAATGAGTCGCCGCGATAAAACGCCCACAACGCTGCTTCCAGCGTATCGACGACATATCCCGTCGATTTGATCTTGGGCGGCTGGCGGTCCTTGAAAGAACCTCTTGCTATGTCGTCAATTTCCTTCACCAGCGGTCCCTGTACCCACGAATCGGTGACCGGCGAATAGCGATCGGAAAGCAACACCGATTTCTCGATCCCGAGAACGGCTCCCACAATCAGTGCCGCGAGATATCTGCATCCATCAACAGCCGCCCTTGTTCCGTGCGTGGTCCGCGAGCTCTCACCCGACCGTTCGATCGCTTCCACCGGCGAATACGCCCATCGTAATGGAACGGGCGCCAGTCGCATGATTGAGCCGTTGCCCGCGGACATAACGTCTGCTCTGCCCGAAAACGGCTGTCCGGTCCTCTGGAATTCATGCAACGCACACCGTACCGTGTTCCCGATATCGAAACATCTTCCTGTGCTGCTCATATGTCCGCTGAGATACCAACGCAGGTATCGCGACATCTGGTCGGCGGGATCAAACGTCGCTGTCGTGATCAGGCTTTCGGCCAGACACAACGCCATGGAAGTGTCGTCCGTCCACTGGCCCGCTGATAGGCTAAAGGGACCACCACCTTCAATCTCTTCAATCGGCTCGAACGTGCCGGGCTGTTCAAACTCCAGTGTCGTACCGAGTGCGTCACCGACGGCAAGGCCTAGTAGCGACCCGCGGTAGCGTTCCAGGATATTCATAAGCGGACGTCAGCGAGAATAGTCTACTTCTGCTTTCAGTTGGTGAAGAAGCAAAACCCCGGTGCGCGCCATTTGTATCCAATACGAATGACTTCGAGCATCCGAACTCGGGCCCG
The DNA here is from genome assembly GCA_963724985.1 of Terriglobia bacterium. Lineage (GTDB taxonomy): Bacteria > Acidobacteriota > Terriglobia > Terriglobales > Acidobacteriaceae > JAJPJE01. The sequence continues at coordinate 46,599 of CAVRWV010000021.1, forward strand.
GCTCTTCGAAACAATGTAGTCAGGAGTTACGAATGTTCCGAAAATATCGAGATATCTTCTACGGGGGCATCATTGGACTAGGAGCCGCTGGCCTGGACACATTCATCGATGCCCAGTCCCAACAGAACAGCTTCGTGGACCAGATCACGCAGTATCCGACGGTGATGTTTGAACGCGCCATTTTCCTTTTGTTTGGGCTTGCGATCGGCTTTCTGGTTTGGAGGAACAGGCGGCGTGAACGTGATTTCCAGCGCGTTTTTACGAATGCGGAACGGTTCCAGCAGGCCTGCAGCAAACAATCCCTGCTGATCAATACAAAAATCCAGGTACTCTTGACCCGCGACGACTTTCACCTTTCCTCCGAGGTGCAAGCGCTGCTGCGCGGCATCTACGACAGCTCCAAGGAGATCCAAACGTTGGTGCGGGATAAGCTGGCCTGACGCGTAGACTTACTCGATGGCGCAATAAAAAGGGCGACCCGCAGGCCGCCCTCTTCACTGGAACAAAAGAATTCTTCTTTACTTCAGCTCCAGCACTTCCTTCTCTTTCATCTTGCTCATCTCTTCCATCTTCTTGATTTCATCATCGGTAAGCTTCTGAATCTCTTCCAGCGAGCGCCGCTCTTCGTCTTCGGTAATCTTCTTATCCTTAAGCGCCTTCTTGATCGCTTCGTTGCCGTCCCGGCGAATATTCCGTATCGCCGTACGATGCTCTTCCAGCAGCTTGTGCAGGTGCTTCACCATATCTTTGCGGCGTTCTTCGGTAAGTGGCGGCACGGGCACACGAATCATCTTGCCGTCGTTCATCGGATTCAATCCCAGCTCCGAGCTGCGGATCGCTTTTTCGATTCCCGGCAATGACGTCGGATCGAACGGCTGCACCGTGATCAGTTGCGCCTCCGGTGCGTGCACCTGAGCCACCTGGTTCAGCGGCATCATGGACCCGTAGTATTCGATCTGCACGTTGTCGAGCATGTGCACCGACGCGCGCCCGGTCCGCACGGCGGCCATTTCGTGGCGGAAGGCCTCAACGGCCTTTTCCATTCGGGACTTAAGCTGCCCATACGTCTCTTTCAATGCTGCAACGGCAGCCATGGTTGATTGCGCCATATAGACTCCAATGTCGAATGAAATGTAAACCGGGGATTATAAATCGTCAGCTCAGGGAAAACGAATTTTGGGACTGGTCGCCGTTTCAGCTTGTACCCAATTCAAGTACGTATGTACCCAGTTTGGGTACGACCTTATGGACTAATCAGCGACACTGTTCTCTCGGACCATCAGTTACGCGCCGCATGGCGTAGGTTATCCCTCGCCTGCGGAAACGGCACCATTCGCACCCAACACCCAGCCGAGCTCTTCGGCGAAGATTGGCTCGAGTGGGCGGAGGAGCGCGACTCACAGATGCGCAACAGCGAACCGGTCGACCAGGATAGCTTGTAGCAAGTCGCGTCGAACGAATCCGCGCGCGACAAGCTACCCGCTACCCGATCCTTAAACTCCACTCATCCCTTCGCCTAGAAGTGGAATCCCACCTCCGCTGTCACCGTTCGCGGACTCACATAGTGTGTTCCGCTAAACGTCGAAAGGAAGTTGTACAGCGCAACCTTGTTCGTCAGGTTGATCATCGTAACCTGCGCGCTCCACTTATAACGATCGCCGTGGAAGATGTTGTCATGGCCAATCGCCAGGTCAAACAGATTGCGCGGAGCAATCCGCTGCGGATTGTGGTCGTCGTTCTGCGTCCCCGGCGCTGGAATCGAAGCCAGCGTCGACCCGAACTGCGACGCCAGGCACGATGACGGCAGCGGCGTAAACGGACCCGCTTTCGCGGCTCCGCAGAACAGTCCGGCCTGGAACTGCTGATCAGCGGTCAGCCCGCTCAGATCAATCGCAGGCTGCCCATTGAGCGTAGTCGAAGTCGGGCAATCGTTCGTTACGCCAATCCCGTAGCACGGCACCGATCCCGCAACCAATCCGCTGTCGTAGCGCCAGTTGAAGCCAAGCCACGGACCGCTCTTCCATGGCTGATATTGGAGGTGAGTTGTCTGGTTGAACGCTTCGTCATGATCGATGCGGAAGGGAAAACCGCTCTGCCCCACGGTCACGCCCAATCCACCCGCTTGCGGCGGAAAGAACCGCGCTGCCACGCTCGACATCACCACCAGCGCGCTCAGGCCGTGGAAGTTCGGCATGCTCGCCCGAACTGCCCATCCCGGAATCTTCGAGTTGTGCCACTCGATCGGAAAGAAGATCGGAGTATTTCCCAGGTCGCTGAAGTCGTATGCGTTGTGCGTGTACTTCCAAATGTACTCGCCGGAAACGACGAGGTATTTCCCGAATGCTTGCTGCAAGACCCGCGTGGAACTCGTTCCTGTAGCCAGCGTCCAGTGGCGACGGCACGCACGGAACCAGTGCGGCAATCACTGCAAAATTGCATCCTGTGCTCGATAAGACCAGGTTCTCATTGAAGGGCGTTTCCAGCGCGCGCGCATACGAGGCCCGCAACACCGTATTCGTCTTCGGGATGTTGTAGGCGACTCCCACGCGCGGTTCAGCCTCGCGTGCCACCGAGAGCCCGTTATACAGATCGCCCCGAATGCCAAGGTTGAGAGTCCACTGCTTCTTCGTGATCGTGTCTTGCACATACATCGCCAGCTGTTTCACATCGGTATGACCATTGAACTGGAAGGAGCTGCCGCCGCGCGTCAGATCGAATGGCGCCAGCGTGGTGCACGGCGCGGCGATGGGAACTCCCGCCGCGCTCAGGCATGGATTTCCATTCGCATCTGTCTGCGACGCCAGAAAATTCGGATCAACAATTCCCAGCTGATCGTTCTCGGTGAGGAATGTCTGCGAATAATTGGCGCCGATCTTGATGTTGTGAATGCCCTTCGCATACGTCACATCCGAACGTAGTCCGGCGTTCGTCAATGTACGATCCTGTCCGATCGTCGCCTGCTGCGTCGGGCTGAAGTCGGCGAACGGATTGTTGCTCGGGTAATAGTTGTACTGGTCCTGCCGCAAGTATCCGCCAAACGTGAAGATCGCGTTCGCATTCAGCGTGTGTGTCCATGAAGGCGCAACGTTGAAGGTCCTGATTTGCGCTCTCTGGTCCGCTGGACCAACCAGGCTCCCATCCGGCCCGATCACCCCGACGTTCAGGTTGTCGTACGAATTTGGATTCTGGAACCACGATCGCGTGAACCCGGTATTCAGATGTAACGAATCGTTCTGCGAGAACTGGTAATCGAAGCGATCGAAGAAGTTCTGTTCATTACCCTTCGCGTGCATTACCTGGAACTCCGGCGGATCGAGGAATCGCCCGTGTTCAGTCCATTTACCGAGACAAAGTTTCCCCACTTCTGTCCGCCATACGCCAGATTGAAATCGCCATTACGGTGCCGAAGCTCCCGTACGAGAACGTTGCGGCTCCATGCGGCTGCAGTCACGCCCAGGCCTGAGCGCGTCGTCACATCCATCACCAGGCTGGTCTTATCTCCATACTCGGCCGGGAGGCGCGCCGCCGATCACTTCCATCGACTGCACCGCGTCGAGCGGAATCTGGTTCGAGAAGACTTTGCTCTGCTGGTCGGTAATCGGCTGACCGTCAAGCGAGAACGCATTCTCCGCGTGATCACCCATTCCGTGGAATAAGCCGTTCGAATCGGCTGTCACTCCGGGCGTCGCCAGGGTCACCAGTGAACTCAACTGCGAAGAAGCGCTTTCCAGCGGAAGCTTGTCGAATAAGCTGCGATCCACATCCGTATGGAACGTGGGATCCTGTTCAACCAGATCGCCGCCGCTTCCCTCAACCGTGATCGTGCTCGCCGCGGATTCCAGTTGCAGCTTCACATCCACATTCACCGGAACCGCCGAGCGCACTTCCACGTCCTTCGCGTAAGGAGCGAATCCAGTTCCATTCACGCTCAAGTGATAGGGATTGAACGGCACATTGGGGATTGTGAATCTTCCCTGCGCGTTCGTAGTGGTGGTTCGTCGAAACTGGCTGACCGGATTCTGGATTTCAACGGTTGCGCCGGCGACGGCTGCTCCCGATGGATCCAGCACCGTTCCGCCGATTGCTGTGGAATTGCCTGACTGTGCCTGGGCACACACGCCTGCAAATATTAAAGATAAAGCAAATAGAAAGGCCGCCTGAATAGGCCCTCGCGTCCTGCACATGAATTTTTCTCCTGGTCCTCTTTCGCCCGGGAATAGAGCTCACGCCATGGCGAAGCGGACTGCCAAAATCACCAACAGCCGAACGACGACAGCTCGCCAGTGAACCTGCGAGTTGCGTTGTCATTTCTCAGGATGTGAATGGCTTAGAGAACAGGAGGCGGACGGATGTAGCTGGCGGCAACTTCAAGCCGATTGCTCCACTGCGGAGCGGTTGTAATTGCGATGGCCTGCGATCGCCTGGGCGCGTCGACCACTCCAACGTGCGCCGCCAATGCCGGCGAGTGACCCACCGCGCAAATCGAGCAATGCGATTGAGAAGAACCGGAACCGCTTGCCGCGTCCGGCGCGTGGCTGTGCGCCAGTTCCACGCTGACGGTGAATGCGAGTACCAGCACCGACAGTAGCGCGATACACTTCCGCGCCAGCGACGAATCGATTTGGTTCTTGCTCTTCATTGCCACTAATCGCGGTTGAGAAGCAGCGATTGAAAAAACGATACCACAGAGTTGACTACGCCCGCTCTCACCAAAGGCCGTGGACATCGGATCCACTTTTGGATGCACCGGCGCGTTTCAGCGCTGCAGGTCCTTGATTTCACGCTTCACGCCAGCCTGCACGCTGTCAACGGCATGGGTCACAGGTGTCATCACCGACGTGGCAACCCTGCCTTGAAATGCCCTATTTGCAAGCATATACTCGGCGATTTGGCGCAATCAGTATCGGAGCAGGCGTTGGAACGCGCCAAGAACGAAGTTCCCCGCCTATCGGAGCAGCTCTTATGAGTATCGAAACACCCCCACTCCCCCTTGAGCAGGAGACCAATCCGTGGATGGCACAAGCGGCGCGGTTCGACATCGCCGCTCGTAAGCTAAACCTCGACGAAGGTCTATGGAAGGTTCTCCGCTATCCCAACCGGGAGATCATCGTTCATATCCCTGTCCAACTCGACAATGGCAAGCTGGAAGTTTTCACCGGCTACCGTGTCCAACATTCCATCGCTCGCGGACCTGCCAAAGGCGGCATCCGCTATAGCCCTGACGTTACTCTCGACGAAGTGCGCGCACTCGCCAGCTGGATGACGTGGAAGTGCGCTGTCGTCAACATTCCCTTTGGCGGCGCCAAGGGCGGCATCATCTGCGATCCCAAGAAAATGTCGCGCGGCGAACTCGAGCGCATGACACGCCGCTACACCGCCGAGCTGTTCGAATTCATCGGGCCGGAAAAAGATGTTCCCGCTCCCGACATGAACACCAACGAGCAGACCATGGCGTGGATCATGGATACCTATTCCATGCACATGCGCCAGACGGTCACCGCTGTCGTCACCGGCAAGCCGGAAAACATGGGCGGATCGAAAGGCCGTCGTGAAGCCACCGGACGCGGCGTCATGGTCGTCACCGACGAAGCCCTGAAGCGCCTGAACCTGCAGCGCGAGAGCACCCGCGTCATCGTCCAGGGATTCGGTAACGTCGGCTCCAACGCCGCTCGCCTGATGCACAATGCCGGATACAAAATCATCGGCATCGCCGAGTACGATGGCGGTCTTTACAACAAGAACGGCATCGACATCAACGCTCTGACCGAACATCGCGCCAAGGCTGGCACCATCAATGGATTCAAAGGCGCCGAGCCTGCCGATCCGCACGAGCTTCTCCTCTCGGACTGCGATGTTCTTGTTCCTGCAGCGACCGAAAACGTCATCACCACCCGCAACGCCGACAAGATCAAGGCGCGCATTCTGGTCGAGGGCGCGAATGGTCCAACGACGGCTGCGGCCGACGAGATCCTCGCCGACAAGAAGATCTTCGTCATCCCCGACATTCTCGCCAACGCGGGCGGCGTTACCACGTCGTACTTCGAGTGGGTGCAGGATCGCCAGGGCTACTTCTGGCAGGAGTCGGTGGTGAACCAGCAGCTCGATCACATCATGCGATCGTCGTTCGATGCGGTCGTTGCTTACGCCCAGCAGCACAGCGTAAACAATCGCATCGCGGCATACATGGTCGCGATCGATCGCGTGCAGGCAGTCATTCGCCAGCGCGGCATTTACGCTTAGGTGGTAATGAATCGAGTAGCCCCACTCGTGCGCAACGAGTGGGGTTTTCTTTTTTCATCAACTGCAGATCCCTCGCGAGCGGCGCTCGCTCGTGATGACAAACCACAAACAGCTTTCTCCGAGACTCCGTGCCTTCCTGCCTACGTGGTGATAAAGATTCGCTTAGAACTGTAATTCCGCACCACTGCCCAGGGCTTGCCCGACTTCGTCCTGGGTGAACACCGGCGCGCTCACTTTTCCGGTTGCGTCATGCGGCAGCACGTAAATGACGGACGCATTCGACCCTGACAGAGTGTCGATCACATAGACAAACGAATCGTCGACCACCATACCGCCCGCGAAATGTCCTGACGCGAGCGGTTGAACCTGCAACTGGCTCAATGCGCCGTTAGATTGGTCGAACGAGTAAACGCCCACCGCTTGAGGTTGCTCGTTCTCGTCGCTCGATTCCAGCACGTAAAGAAAGCTGTTGGTCGAATCGAATGCGAATGCCACAGGCGGCAGCGTGGTGACCGTACCCTGATTCGCTGTGTCGTAGGACTTCACTGGCGTTAGCGTCTGCTGCGTGTAGTCGACGCTGTAGACAGTGATCTGTGAAGCCGAGGACGTGCTGGTGTTGTTCACCGTCCATGCAACGAAATACTTGCCGGTATTGTCGAACGCAAACGACAGCAAACCCGACACATCGGATACGTTGTTTTGACCCATCAGCTTGCCGGTGTTCGACAACGCGCCACTGTTGGGATCGCGAGTCAGCAGCAGGAAATCCGGCGGACCCGTGCAGTTGTTTCCCTTCGGCGGACAGTTGTCGACCATGAGAAATGCGAGTTGTCCCGTCGGACTGATCGTCAGTGCGGAAATAAATGCCGTGGCCAGGTTCGTCGCCGTTCCGAGATACGAAAGCGATCCGTCAGAATTGATCAGGAACGAGGCGATGTTGTTTTGGTAGACCACATACAAGTTGTGTTGCGACGAATCGGTCACCAGACCGCGTATTTGGTCGTCGTTACCTTGCGCGCCAGCATCGATTTCCGTGAAGTTTCCCAACTTTCCAGTTGCGGCATCGACCGCGTATGCTCGGATTGCGGGCGCGGCAAAATTTGGCGGACCGAAACCAACGTAGACGAATCCTTTCGCCGCCGCTACGGGTCCCGCTTCCGAGTAGGCGTTTTGGGCTGTCCCAAACAGAATCGGAGCGCCTGGAACTTCCGTCATCGAGCCTGTGGCTGGATCGACTTTGAATCCGTCGACTCCACCTTGATTGCCGCCGATGCCGACATACAAGTAGCGATTTCCGCTGTTGCTGGGAGTCGGAGCGCCGCCGGAACCACCCGATCCCGATCCGCCGGATCCTGTACCTGTTCCCGAACCAGACGGTGTTCCGGACCCGCCAGCAGGCGGCGTCGCCGTCGGCGCTGTGGGAGCAGAATTATTAGCGGCGTTGGTCGATCCTCCGCAGGCGCTGAGCACGATCGCTAGCGAAATACATACCGCGAAGAGACTCACGTTGAGCGCGCATCGACACGAACGCATGTGGTGCATAGGGCCCTCGGTAAATTGCAGGCGTACTGTGAGCTTTGATGATGCGGGCTGTTGTTGCTGTTCGCCGGAGTTGCACAAAAAATCGCGAGCAGGGGAATATCTTTCACCACAGAGCCACAGAGAGACGGAGAAAGACTTCTAATCACGAGCGAAATCGCGCGTTGTTCGCAACCGATTCGAAACGTTTTCCTGCGCCGCAGAGCGAAGACGAGCGATAAGCCTGCTCAAATCGCCCGCGCCATCTCGTACTCGATTACAGCTGGATCGTTCGGATACGGCTCAGTCCGACCAGTTCGCGTGAAGCCCAATCGCCCGTAAAATCGCATTGCTGGCTCGTTGACAGAGGTCACCATCAGCTGCAACGTTTGCGCTCCTCGAAGGCGAGCCCAGGCCGCGACCTCATCCACAAGCAGACGCCCGACACCTTGCCGACGGTGAGAGGGGGCTGTCCACATCGAGATCAACTGCGCTCGCATTGCGTCGTTCTCATCGAGAAACGAGCCAGCGATGCCGCAGGCGACGCCGTCGTCGATGGCGAGAAAGCCAATTCCCTTTTCGCCGTTCCAGCGGATGGCACGATCGATCCATTCAGCGTCGGTGAACTGGGATTCCCGTGCATAGGTTGACCCGAATGCACTTGGCGTATCCTGCAGGGCGCGCAGGCGAACTTCTTTGAAGACGGTTACATTGGGCACGGCAATAGGCTCGATCAGGATCATCGGTTATCCATTGTCGCTTCAATTCCAGCATGGAGACAGGGTAACTGCCTCCGACATTCGTGGCGTCTTGTCGCGGACAGGAATGTCCGCGCCACACAAACAACACCACACAAGCAAATGCAGATCCTTCCTACGCGTGTGGCAGGCTTTTTCGGCGGAGCACCGTAAGCGTTTCTGCCTGCGCGACCACTTCGAACGATGGGTCTTTGAGGATTATCTGTTTTGTAAACTGAACGCTGCCGGCTGACTCGATGTCGCGTGATGCACTCGAGCGGCTGTCGTGCAACGCAATACGGCCTCCTGCATGGACCAGGCGACTCCAGTATTCCCAGTCGCCTTTCAGTCCTTCAAAGCTGTGATCGCCATCGATGAAAACGAAATCGAAATTGAGGAGGCGATCGTCGAGAAACTTCTTTGCCGACTCAACTCCAGTCAGTCTCACGAACCGCACCTCGGCGCCGCGCGATTTTCTTATTTCGCGAGAAGCGATGAGCCGCTGAATGCTGAATCCCATGCGTCCGGCCGGATACGGATCGATGGCGTAGAGCGTTCCCCGGGCGTCCATCACATTGCGCAAAACGGACGTGGTGACGCCGTGCCAGACGCCAATCTCTGCCGCGAGCTTGCTCCCCTTCGCATGATCGAGCAGGCACTGCCGCTCGGTCGGAGTTACCTGTGTTTCGGCTTTCGCCAGTCCAAGGCAGTACAAGGCAAGGTGGGTTGAGGGTCGCACGTGTGCTCACCTTAGCATCTGGGCCGCGGTGGTTGGGTTGATTGGTTCGGTTCGCGCGGAGGGTGCCGTCCTTTGTCTGCCCTCGCCCCTTCGCCAAACTAAAGTTGTGAGATATGCCCCCGGTCCAATCTGTCAGGGATGTGCCCGGTCTGTACCCACCGGGGGGCCCCCCTCCCCCCTCCCTAGCGACAAACAAAGGACTTAGGAGGTCTGTGGTTGTACATAGCGCATAACAAAAGACTTAAGGCCTCCTTAGCGGATAACAAAGGGCTTAGGTCGGCCGGAGGCCGACAGTTGGTAGTTATTAGTTGTTAGTTGTTAGAAAAGGCCCTCTCTGCAGGGCATCGCCGAGGCGATCCCAAGCAGTAACGGATTTGGCTTGATTCCCCGCGGCGTCGCCGTGACCCTCCTGGACTCACCACTTCCATTGTGACAAATTGCAGGGGACCTACTAGACACTTTCCCAAGGATTATTTCTGCAGGGGAATCAAGCACTTGCAGGATTTTTGCCGGATTGAGGGGCTTGACAAGATTTGAGAGGGATTGGGGGACAGGGCTACAGATGGCAGCCGAGGTCGGCTGCCCACGTGAGTCGTGGCTGGTCCACGTTCGTGCAACCGTCGTGCAACCGTCAAAAGATAGCAACTGCGGGAGATGTGATGGCTTGCGTTGCCATCAAATCTATTCGTGAGTAATAATGCGGCACTGGACGTGAACGAACGTCTGGCAGTTTTGTTTTTGTGAACCTCCCGAACTACATCACGCTAACGCGGATCTTCAGCATACCCATCTTCATGTGGCTGCTCACGACGAAGCGCATCGTCGGCGTTCACGGCGAGCAGGAGTTGCTGGCGTGTGCGGTGTTTATCGCTGCGTCGATTACTGACGGCATTGATGGCTACATTGCGCGGCGGCGTGGACAGATCACCACGATGGGAATTCTGCTCGATCCATTGGCCGACAAGCTGATGATCGCGGCGGCCTACATCACGCTGGTGCAGATCAATCCGCACATCGTGCCGGCGTGGATGGCGGTCATCATTATCGGGCGCGAATTCCTGGTCAGCGGCCTGCGATCGATTGCCGCATCGCAAGGCTTCACGATTGAAGCCAGCGACCTGGGCAAGTCAAAGATGGTGGTGCAGATTGTGTCGGTCGTAGCCGCGATTCTGAATCATCGCTGGGATGAGTGGCTGTTCTTCCACGGAAAGTTTGTGTTCTCGGTGAAACTGGTCGCGCACATGGCGATCTGGTTCATGGTGGTACTATCGCTGGCCTCGGCGATTGATTATTTCTGGGCGTTCTGGCGGAAGATTGACCGGCAAGTGGTCAAGAGCCAGCGCCGGCGCGCCTTTATTCTGAGCCGCCGCCGAAAACGCGATGTCGCTCCAACCTAATCTCGACTCGTTACCATCTTCGGAAACGAATGAGTTTTCTGTGGAAGAGCGCCGATCCCTGCTCACACTCGCCCGTAATGCGATTGCATCTGCGCTCGAAGGCAAGACGGTCGACACGACTTCTCCTAACGAACATCTTGCGGAGCATCGCGGCGCCTTCACCACGCTGACGATTGGGGGCGAACTGCGCGGCTGCGTCGGATACGTTTTCCCTAACTACCCGCTCTATCGGACTATTGCCGAAACCGCCGTCGCCGCCGCTACCAACGACACACGCTTCGCTCCGGTCACGATAGAAGAGCTGCCGAAACTGGAATATGAGATCAGCGTGCTGTCGCCATTGCAGCCCATCGATCCGGAAGATGTGGAAGTCGGGAAGCACGGACTGGTGGTGACCTTCGGCGGACGTCGCGGTCTGCTGCTGCCGCAGGTCCCGGTGGAACGCGGCTGGGACCGCGAGACCTTTCTGGCGCAAACTTGCGTGAAAGCAGGATTACCGGCCGATGCGTGGGAGCGTGGGGCGACCCTACAGGCGTTTACCGCGGAAATCTTTTCAAGTCAAAAGTAAAAAGTCAGAAGTCAAGAAGTGAAAGGCAAACCGACGCCTTGTACTTCTTACTTCTGACTTGCGAACTTCTCACTTCTCTACTGGGCCTTGACGCGCTCGACCATGTCGCCCAGATCAATTGTCTCAAGGGCGTTGCTGACGAGCAGCGTAGAACTGGTTGGAGTCACGCTGACGACTACCAGTTCGCCGACCATCCTCGAAGGCAATTGAGCCTCCTGGCTGTGGTGGTTGAACAGCGGAAACGTCGGCTTAAAGTTCTTCTGGGTGTCATCGTAGACGTCGTTGTACCCATACGAGATGGCGTCAACCGGATCGATCCGCTTCGGATCGTAGCTGCGCATGGCGCGGAAGTGGTCGCCCACTTTTACGCCCTGGCCCGAGCCCGCATTGATGTAGACGGCATTGCGATAACCGATCTGGCTGTCGAAATCGCGCGCGAGAACGATGCGAGCAGCGAGGTCGCTGGTTCCCGGAGCCGGAAAGCGCGTCGAGGAAGGAGGCGGCATAGATGACTTCCGGTCTCTCGCCTAAGCGGAACCACGATGTCGCCCATGGTCATGTTCTCGCAACTGAACTCGATCTGCGCGACAGCAACGCTGCCACGGATGGCGGTTACTTTAACGTGTCCGATATCGGCATAAGGCTGTCCCATGGTCTTAATGGCCTTGAACTGACCGGGAAATAGCTCGTATTCGTTCAGGTCCTTAAGCTCGCGAACAACGGCGTAGTTCTTGCCTAGTTCGTAGCCGCCGCCGGAAAGGAATACGGTTTCCTTCTGCGCATACAGAACTTCGCTGGGGGTATCGAAACCAGCGACGACGATATTATTTTTCGGGATCGCTTCCCGGGTGACAAAGCCGGCGCAGTTGAGGTCGGCATAGCTCGCCGGCTCCGCGGGGCGAACGCGGCTCGCGTGCTCCGATGCGTCGGGCGTCTGTTGGGCCGAAACGGCCAGGGCGCCGAAAAGCATGACTACTAAAGAAATCTTCTTCATTTGACTGGCTCCAGGTTCCGGCTTGGCCGGGCTGAGCAGCTATAGGGGTTCGTCCCTGCTGCCATGTTAGTAACCCGCCAAAAAGGGCGAGTGACTGGAACGAACGCAAGGATACAGGCAATTGGGGGTAGTTGTAGTTACCTAAACGGTACGGAACTGTCACGAAAGTTCAGTTACTTTCATGTACCTGATTGCATATGTTGCTGTGCATCTGTAATATGGCGCGGTTTACGGCCTGCAATGACTTCTGACAGTTCAACTTACCTGCCGCGGCCCTTCCCGCAGCGACTTCCACGGGTGTGCGTCGTCATTTTCGGTTCCAATCCCCAGGAAATGGTGGAGAAGGCCGAGGCGATTGCGCACGATAACCCCTTTCTGGAGTTCAGGTTAGACTACCTTAGCAACCCTATGCAGGGGCTGCCGAAGCTGAAGTCTTTCCTCTCGCAGCACACCTACGTTCAGGCGATTGCGACCTGCCGCAGGGTGGCCAATGGGGGCAAATTCAAGGGATCGCTTGCGTCCCAGGTCGAAGTCCTGACCAAGGCCGCCGAGGCTGGATGCCAGTACGTTGATCTGGATCTGCAAAGCGCCCAGGCACTGAAAGCAGCCGAGATCCAGAAGTTGAAGACAAAAGCCGGGCTCGTGCTCTCCTATCACGACTTCCGGTCGACGAAGAAGCTGAACGAGACCTTCGACCCGATGAAGGCCTTCCCCTCGGACATTTATAAAGTCGTGACTACCGCGACCAGCCTCTCGGACAACGTGGTGATGATGCGCTTCCTGGAGGAGCAGAGCTCGCAGCATTCGCTCGTCGGCGTATGCATGGGCGAACAAGGGATCATCAGCCGGGTGATTGGGGTGCGCGCGGGCAGCGTATTTACATTCGCTGCTGCGAGTCCGGGTGAAGAGACTGCTCCGGGACAGATTGCCGCCAAGACGCTGCGCGATGTTTACCGGATTGACCAGGTGGATGCGGCGACAAAGATCTATGGAGTGGCGGGCGATCCGATTCAGCATTCACTGTCACCGGCGATGATGAATGCGGCTTTCCGGCGCGAGAATCTGAACTCGGTGTATCTGCCGCTGCACGCGAAGAAGATAGAAGACCTGGTGAACTGCATTCACGGGATTCCGCTGCACGGCGTGAGCATCACCATGCCGTATAAAGAAGCGATCCTCGAGCACCTCGATAACTGTGAGCCGCTGTGCCAGCGAATTGGCGCTTGCAACACAGTGATCCGCGGTCAGGATGGCAAACTATACGGCTTCAATACCGATGTTGCCGGCGTAGTCAGGCCGATTGAGCAACGTATTCATCCGAAGGGCGCGAAGATTCTGGTGCTCGGCGCGGGTGGCGCGGCGCGAGCGGCGGTTTTTGGTCTGAAAGAACGTGGCGCGGAAGTTTTCATCCTGAACCGCACTCCGGCGACGGCGCAGAAGCTGGCGCGACAGGCACAGGCGAAGGCGATCAAGCGCGACGATCTGAAGAAAATGACGTTCGATGTGATCATCAATGCGACGCCGGTGGGTATGGGCGGTAATGGATCGTTGCTGAACGAAAAAGAGCTGAATGCGCGACTGGTGATGGATATGGTCTATAACCCAGTCGAGACGCGGTTGCTGCGCATGGCGCGCGAAAAGGGACTGGCGGTGATCAGCGGCGTCGAAATGTTCGTGCAACAGGGCGCAAGGCAGTTCGAGATATGGACGGGAAAACCCGCTCCGGTGGCAGAGATGCAGTACGTGGTTGTGTCGGAGCTGAAAGCACGCCAAGTCACCGAGCCGAAGGAAGAGCGAGCGGTACAGGTGGCTGCGCCTGAGAAGAAGGCGGTCGCGGTGCCAGAGAAGAAAGCGGCGCCGGTCGAGAAGAAGGCGGCGATTGTCGAGAGGAAACCAGCGCCAGCCAAGAAGGCAGCGGTGAAGGCTGCACCTGCGAAGAAGAAAGCTGTGTCGAAGAAGGGGAAGTAGGTTTCAGTCTTTCAGTCTTTCGGTCTCTCAGTCTCTCGGTTGAAGAGTCGCGGGCGAGGGCGCCCGCGCCTCCAACGTCAACTGCAGATCCCTCGCTGCGCTCGTGATGACAACAAGAGAAATCCCACTCGAGGCGAGTGGGCTCCATCGTTTATCAATAGAGATTGTTCCAAGAAAAATCAGGATGTCAGGGCACGTGCGCGCGGAGCCAAGGCCGGCGAAGTGCGGCGAGGTTCCACCTTGGGCTGTTTGGCGAAGATTTTCGCCGTGAAGAACAGCGCTGAGAACGTCAGCGCGAGCAGCAGTACCTGTCGCCATCCGCTCACCATGGAGGCGTTGCCCATCATGGTTAATCCGAAAAAGCAGAAGAATAGATGGGCACAGAACACCTGCAGAGACGCCTGGCCAAGCATCACCAGCGGCCTCACCGCGAGGAACTTCATGACGGGCTGCAGTCGAACCAGCAGAACGGCAAATGCGGAGAAGTCCACGAGTCGCACCACACCGAGATGCCACTTATCGAAATTGACTTCGAGCCCGCCGAGTTCGACGCCACGGCCGACCATATAGCGCAGTGCCAGGAAGACGGGAACGATCACCAGCGCGGGGATGGTGAGTTTGCGCGCCCAAGGCTCGATTCGCAGATTGCCCTTCGCCCAGCCCACGCCGAACCACAGTCCCAGCATCCAGAGGAACTGCCAGGCCCACAGATCGAAGGAACCCATTTCATTGAGAGGAATGGTGACGCCGATATGCGCGACGACGTTGTAGGCGCTTTGGCGAAGTCCGAATTGCGCTAACAACCACAGTACCGAGCTGCCACCCAGGACGTACTTCCAGCCAACGCGCGCCGCAGCCATCAGAACGACAGGTGTCAGCAACAGAAAGATGATGTACATGGGCAGAATGTCGAGCAGCGGCGGACGGTAAACCAGCAATGCTCCGTCAACGATGGAGCGAACGGGACCCGCAGCAAAATAAAAATCAAGCAGGTTGTGCAGGCCGGGACGATTCCCATGCTCGGCGATCGGCACCGCAATCAGGAAGGTGAGCGCCAGCAGCAACGCATGGTGTGCGTAGAGGCGTAAGGTCCGCATACCGAGTTTGCGGTTCATCGCGCCGACACCTTCGCGGTCAGCAATGCGGGAGTAAATGCGGCCAGTGAATAGAGCCGAAAGAAAGATAAAGCCTTCCGCCGCGGAGAAGAACCCGAATGGCTGATTGACGTAGGTGCTGGCCACCGTAGGCAGATGGGTCAGCGTGATCCATAGCAGCATCAACCCACGTGCGGCATCGAGTTCAAGGCGTCGTTCCACGAATCCCCGGGCGAAGTTCCTTAGCAAGACCCCACAAAAAGCATTGCTAGGTTGGATGAGAAAGAAAGGAGAACGATTACGGTGGTTACAAAGCTTTACGTTTCTTTGACAGAAATATTTGCGGCCTGGGCAATGCGATGCTCTCGGCAGTTCAGCCGCTCAGCCGGAATGCAGATCCCTCGCGAGCTGCGCTCGCTCGTGATGACAAACAAGGGTTAGTTGCAGGAGGCGGAGCACTACTGATGAGCTGAGAGACGTGGAAATCAGCCCACCTTCTTGCGCTGCTCAAGCGAGAGATCGGAATACATGACGACCTGGTTGCGGCCTCGGGATTTGGCTTCGTACAGCGCAGTGTCGGCGAACTGGATGAGATCGCGTTTGAAACGTGTGTCGGTCTCGTACATAGCGACGCCCAGGCTGATGGTTAGGTGCTCGATCGCTCCGGGACCACCGGCGAAGAAGCGCGCCTGTTCGACACTATGCCGCAGGCGTTGTGCGACGCGAACTGCCCCTGGACCGGTGGTTTCCGGCAGGATGATGACGAACTCCTCGCCGCCGTAACGAGCGACGGTATCGACCTCGCGCATGTCCTTGGTGAGCAGGGCGGCAACGTCGCGCAGCACCTGATCGCCCACGTGGTGGCCGAAGCGATCGTTCAATTGCTTGAAGAAATCGATATCGACCATGATGAGGGCGAGCCTGGTTTTCTTGCGCTCGCAACGCTTGATTTCCAGTTCAAGCTGCTGCTCGAAGTAGCCGCGCGTCTTCAGCCCGGTAAGGTAGTCGGTAAAAGCGAAGGTCAGCAGGCCCTCATTGGCGTGTTCACGGGTGAGCAGCGATTCGGCGACCAGCGCCAGCGTCCACAATATTTGCGCGTCTTCCGGCTTGAAAGCATCACGAGAACTGGAAAAGAGCTGCATGGAGCCGAGCGTCCGGTTACTCACCAGAAGAGGAAGGACGAGGGCGGAGGCTGCGTCCATGGAGCGCAGCAGTGCATCCGCCTGCGTGTTCTGTCCCCGACGGATGAGGAGGGGGCGTCCAAACTTGGTGACCCAGAAATTGAAGATATTGCCGTGAGGGAGCGTGGCGACGCGCGGGTCCACTTCGCCGCGAGTAACGCGTAAACCGACCTGCTCCGTGGTTTCGTCCCAGAAGTAGATGACGGATTTCTCGTAGGGAACGATTTCGGAAGAAAAGTCGCAAAGCATGTTGAAAGCGGTCTCCAGTTGCATGGGGAGTCCGCTGAGCATGCTCAGCCGCAAGACGGTATTGACCTCGCGCCAACGCCGTTGAATGGTGCGTTCAGGAATCTCGGAGAACACCTGCACCACGAATTGTTCGGGCGGGCACGAGTCCTGCAGCTCGGGTTCGAATGACATCGAAGAAACTTTGCTCGTATTCATCTAAGGCCGCATCACGCCCGCCGCGGGATACGGTGGGGATAGGTCCCGCTGGGGACGAGCAAACTGCCTGCCATCGGCACGAAAAACCTGTAAAAAGCCGGGAGGCCGCGAAAACAGGCTGTTCAAAGGCTGTCCGCCCGAGTCCCTACGTGACACGACATTTCTCGGCTTGTTGGATGCAAGGAAGGTTAGGTTCTCCACCTGAGTACGCGGATGGATGAGATTGGGCAGCTCGGTTCCTAATGGGGAGAGATCGTAACTACTGGCGGGGGTAGCTAGTAGCTGGCGGCTGAGCCGATCAGTTTTCGGTCGATGAGTCCTTCAGTCTTTCAGTCGGTCAGTCATTAGTCGGTCAGGCTTCAGTCCACCAGCTGTTAGGTCGGGCGGGCATTTAGCTAAGGTTCGGCCCAGAAGTGGCGGCCGTTTGGCTGAGAGACTGGCAAACCGAACTACGGAAAGACTTTCTTGCGAGTTGCACAACCTGAGCTGCTGTAAGGTGCATCATGATTTGGGCAGTTTCAGGAGAGAAGGGCGTTTCGAGCAGAAACCGCGATTAAAACGTTTGAATTGCGAGCGGGGTGCATCAATCCTGTTGCGGTTGCCTGAACGCTTGAGCTAGGATGATTTCTGGGCAGTATGCCCAATTTAGTCTCCAATTTGTACCTAGCCTTTTCTTTCCGTCATCGAGGTAGGCCCCTTGATTTCCACTCGCCGAAGCTGAAGGAATCAGCTCGGTCATACCCGGAGAGCTCCACATGGCGTGGTACGCGTATTGTATTGCCGAGCAGAAGGCATTCCTTAACGGAACTCGCGCTCGTCGCCCCTTTTCCATTCCCAGCATCACTGGCATCGCCGGAACTCAGGTTTTTGGGTACCCAAGCGGTGATTTTGCGGTGATTGTCAGCAATTACACAGAGGGTACGCTAGATCAGAAAGCCGCCCTGGATCATGCTCGTGTGGTCGGCGAGTGTTTCCGTACCAGCACGGTTCTGCCTTTCCGGTTTGGGACCGTATTTCAGACAGAAGACGCGATCCGCCGTGCCGTGCGAACCAATCGCAAGGCGTTGATGGACAGCGTGAATCACCTGCGTGGAAAAGCCGAGATGCACCTGAAATTGGTGGTCCGTGATGGCGTGGCGAAGGAGACAATTCATGCCATAGCGGCAACCATCGGGGGCGCTTACCTGACACAAATCCGCGAACGGGCAGCGATTCAACGGGACCGGCAGTCGAAGGCGAAGTCGCTTTCAGTGCAGGTACATCGTCTGTTCAATCCACTGGACGAAGAAGTGAGTTGCAAAAAGGTGGAAGCGGGCGGCCTGCTGATCGATATCGCTCACTTGATCGATAACGCATCGGTAGAGAAGTATCAGAACCGGTATGTCGCAGCGGCGCGCCAACTGAAGGACTGCCAGATTGCACTGAGTGGGCCGTGGCCTCCCTATCACTTTATGCCCGGCAAATTGAAAAGCGCGGGGAATAGCTGATACCTGATCCCACCTCTGCCAAAGAAGGCAGAGATGGGGCATGCACCATTGAAGAGTAGTCACGAGATCCGGTCCTTCGGGACCGGATTTTTTTGTTTTGCGTGGATCACCCTCCGTCGATGGTGCGGGGATCGCCTACAAGAGATCGGATCACCTGCAACAGGGTTTCCGGCTCATGACTCGAAAGTGTTTGATCCGCGAAACTACAAGTCTCCGCAGCAACCGGGGACAGTGCAATGACCGGAATCCGCTTCGTTGCTTCTCTGATTGTGCCCGCTATACGCGGACAATCAATCGTGTGATCCGGGTCAATCGATAGAACCGCCACCGAGATATTGGGGAAGAGATGGAAAAGCTCGAGTGCTTCCTGCGTACTGTGCGCGGTTATGACGTTGAATTTGCCAGTCTCAAGGACTAGCTTGCGTGTTGACAACGCTTGCAGCGGTTCGCGCTCCGCGACCAGCAATGTCGGTCTAGGCATAAATACTTCGATGCCGGAATCATGCGCGAAGAGTAGATTCCGTAGTCCGCGACCAGCGAGAAGATCCTCCGAGGTTCGGGCCTAATCCCAGCTAAATGTGCCGTATACCCCGGCCCTAAGAAACTCCAGTCACCAGTTGTATTCGCGGATGCCTACAAAAGCAGTCACGAAAATCTACTCTGAAGGGCAATCGTGCATCCAAACTGTGAGCAGAGTAGCACCCGATAGCGGCAGGTGCGCATCCTCTTTTCCCATGCCGATACCAAAAGCGAGAATCCTGGTAGTGGATGATGAGAAGAACGTTCTCACTACAATCCAGGCAATTCTTGAGGAAGACGGCTTCGAAGTAGATATCGCCAACGATGGCAAACCAGCGATCAAGGCGATACACGCGCGGCACTATGACCTGGTGCTTACCGACCTGAAAATGCCCGAGGTCGACGGCTTGGCGGTACTGGCCGAAGCGAGGAAGTCGTCTCCCAATACGGTGACCATGATGATGACGGGCTACGGGTCGCTCCCGTCGGCTCTGGAAGCGGTGCAGTTGGGGGCATACGACTATCTGCTGAAACCGATGGAAGTGCCCGAACTGAAGCATGCCGTAAAGCGCGGGCTGGAGCGACGGCAGCTGTCGGAGATCGACACGCTCTACAAGATCGGACGCAGCCTGAGTGACACGATGGATGAGCGCACAATCGGGGCAGAAATCGCCGAAGCGACACGTCGCGTGCTGCGACTCGAGCATGCATGCCTGACCTGCACGGAGCCGGATGACGGAACGCTCGCGCAAGTGCTACACGATCCGACGGTGCAAGAGAAGCTGAAGGCAGGAGCGATCGTTACTTCGGACGAAACGGCCGCAGTGAGGGACTGGGCTGAAGCGCACCGGGTGAGATCGGTGGCGATGGTGCCCGGTCGTTGCAAAGACGAGCTCGTATGCGTGCTGATGGCGCATAACGGGAGCTCGCCCTTTGAATTTCACGCATCGACGCGCCGCTTCATGGAAGCGCTGGCGGCTCAGGCGGCGTTGGCGGTCAACAATAGCCGGCTTTTCAAAGAACTGAAAACCAATAACGCGCAGCTTCAGGGCGCGAATCAAAAACTGCGCGATCTGGATGAACTGAAGTCGCGCTTTTTGCGCATGGCGACGCACGAGCTGCGCACGCCGTTAACGCTGATCCTGGGTTACGACTCAATGCTCGCGGAGAGCGCGAAGCCACGTCTATCAGAGGATGAACAGGAGATGCTTTCCGAGGCCATGCATTCCTGCCGGCGCCTGATTCACCTAGTGAACACGATGCTAGACATCCACCGGATCGAAGCGGGCAAGATGGAATTGAGGCTGGCGCCATGCGATCTGGTCCGAATGGCAAACCGGGTGGTAACGCTATTTCAGACAGAAGCGCAGCAGAAGGGGATTCATCTTGGCTTACAGGTACCTGCCAGCCTTCGATCGGTAGAGATCGATGGGGAACGAGTCGAGCAGGTAATCATCAACCTGGTGGCAAATGCTCTGAAGTTCACGGATGCGGGCGGTTCAGTCTGGGTCCGAGTGGAAGAAGCGGGTCAAGATTCCGTCGAAGTGTCAGTCGGAGATACGGGAATCGGCATTCCCGCGGAGCAGCAGTCGGAGATCTTCACCGAATTTGCACGAATCAGCAGGCCTGGGCAGCCTCGGGACCGCGAGGGTTCGGGACTCGGACTGGCAATCGCCAAACGGATTGTCGAAGCGCATGCGGGTGAGATTTCAGTCAACAGTGAAGTGGGCCGGGGCAGCATATTTCGCTTCCGACTTCCGGCGGGAGCGGTACAGATGCCGGTACAAGAAGCGGTACCAGCGTAGTCCGAGAAGCAACTTAGGAACAACTTTTGCCATCTGGATGCTCAAAGAGAGAATCGGGGTAGAATATCTGGAAAGCTCGCATCTCATTGCGAACGATTTGTGTTCAGGCAAGTTCGCGCCTCATTGCCAAAGCCGCGCCAAAAGTACGAAACGAAGTATTGCTAAGGAAATATCAGGGTGTCCGCGGGCCGAGGACTTCCCAGGGAGCTTTTGATGCCGTCCTCTAAGATTCGAGTGCTGATCGTGGACGACGACCCGAGCATGTCGCGGTTCCTGAGCGGCTATCTCGTGCGACAGAACTTCGACGTAAGTACCGCCTCCAGCGGCGAAGAGGCGATTCGTGTATTCCGGGTTTACGATCCGGCGCTCGTGCTCCTCGACATGGCGATGACCGGCATGGATGGACTGGAGACACTGGAGCGGCTGAAACAGATTAAGCCGGACCTCTCGGTAATTGTGGTCTCCGGACAGAGCAACCCGGACCTGATCTTCCGCGCTTCGAAGCTGGGGGCCGACGATTACGTCGCCAAACCCTTCGAACCAAAGGACCTGGAACTACGCATCACGCGCGTGCTGGATAAGCAGCGGCTGGTTTCGGAAGTGACCCAACTACGCGAGCAGGTACGCCGGCAAAGCGACTTCAGCATGCTGTTCGGCACCAGCCCGAAAATGGAAGAAGTGAAGCAGACGATCGAGCAGGTAGCGGATACGAATGCCACCGTGCTGATTCGCGGCGAGAGCGGCACCGGAAAAGAAGTGGTGGCGCGCATGGTCTACGGCCACTCGCTGCGCCATGAAAAGCCGTTCGTGAAGGTGAACTGCGCGGCCATTCCCCACGAGTTGCTGGAGAGCGAGTTATTTGGATACGAGCCCGGTGCGTTTACCGGCGCGACGCGGCAGAAGTTGGGAAAATTCGACCTGGCGAATCAGGGCACGCTGTTCCTGGATGAAATCAGCGAGATGCATCCGTCGTTGCAGGCCAAGCTGCTGCATGTGCTCCAGGATGGCGAATTCGCCCGACTTGGCGGCAAGCGGGATATCGCCGTCGATGTACGAGTGCTGGCGGCAACGAATAAGCCGCTGGAGCGGGCCGTCGAGGAAGGACAGTTCCGCGAAGATCTGTTTTACCGGCTGAACGTCGTCACCATACACATCCCACCGCTGCGTGAGCGGCGCGAGGAAATTCCCGTCTTCCTGGAATTCTTCCTGCGGAAGTACAGCGAGTTCTACGGCAAGAATCCGCCACCATTCAGCGATTACGCGATAGGACGGATGATGGAATACAGCTGGCCGGGCAACATTCGCGAGCTGGAAAACCTCGTCAAGCGATACGTAATCGTGGGGAAAGAGTCGCAGATTATCCGCGAGCTCTCGACACATAAGCCCATCGTCTCGTCGATGAGCGGATCCAGCCCGATCTGGGGTCTTAAGCCCAGCGACGACAGCAGGCCGGGAGATGGAGGGGCGAAGACGGCAGTTGCGGTGCCGGTCGTACCAATTGCCGAGACAGGAAATGGAGAAATGGAATTGCCATCGTTGCTTGAGATCGGCAGGCGGGCGGCGATGCAGGCGGAGCGCGAAGCGATTGAGCGCGTGTTGGCACAAACGCGTTGGAACCGCAGACAAGCGGCGAAGATTTTGAAGATCAGCTACAAAGCTCTGCTGAACAAGCTGAAGATAATCGAGCAGCAAACGCAAACGCAGAATAAGCAGCAGAGTGCCTAGGGTTGGTACCTGAATACACAAGCTGGCCAGCCTCTTGCAGTCGTGGGACGAAGTTATACGTCGCAGCGAGATGCCTCAATCGTGACAATCGAGAAACTAAGGTGCGAGTTATGAAGATGTTGGATGGATTCCGGCACAATCCACAAGGGCAATGACGGAAATTTGGCGCTGAGAGTGCAGTTGGGGACAACAACAAAAGAGGCCATTTGAATGAAACAACCCTCTTCCTGAGATGTGTACTTGTCCCTTTTCGCCGATCCGCCAATGGGCGGAAGGCGTCTTGCATCGCCTACCCCTTGAGTTTCCCCTCCTTTTGCCTCTTTATGGCGGTCCGACAACGGGCCGCTTTTTCTTTTTCCGGAGCTGTTCCTGTCTGTAACGAACCGGGGTATGGATGCATCCAAGGTTGTTGCGCTTCCAACCATGCCGGAAATTGACGCACCTGAGGGAGCAGCGTATGATTCCCTCTTTTGCGCCAGCCGTGCGGGGTATACGGACGGCACGGTGAAGTGCCAGTGAGCGAACAAGTCAATGGATAAGAAGAAGTTAGAACAACTCAAAAAACGGCTGGAAGAGCGGCAACAGGAGCTTCGCCGCCAGGTCTCGAACCGCGAACAGGATGGACGAAACCAGGGCGAGGATGTAGCACAAGACATCGCCGACCGCGCCGCCAGCTCATACACCAAAGAGTTTTTATTCACCCAAAGCACCAACGAGCGCCAATTGCTCGGGATGGTCGACTCCGCCCTGGCTCGCATGCGCGAAGGTACGTATGCCGAATGTATCGCCTGCGGAAATGAGATCAACCTGAAGCGACTGGAAGCAGTGCCGTGGACGCGCTACTGCATTGAATGCCAGGAGAAGCTGGAAAAAGGCCAGCTGGAACAGGCAGCAATGTAGCGCGAAGTCTGAAAGTCTTGAGCCGCTGGCGAACGCCGGCGGCTTTTGCTTTTCTGAGACGCCCGGAAATCTGAACTTCCGCACAACGGTTCCCGTATATTTCTCCTCATGAGCTTACAAGCGGAAACCGGGGAGCGCAGAGAGTCAGCTGCTCCGCGAATCACCAGTCAGTCTGTGTGGGCAAGCGATACGGCATGGGTGATCTATCTCGCGCTGACCACGGTAGTCGTCCATGTGATTACGGGCCGGCAGTTTGGCTTTCATCGCGACGAACTGGCAACACTCGAAGACGCCCGCCATCTCGCCTGGGGATACGTCGCGTATCCACCGATTACGCCGTTTTTTGGACGGCTCTCGCTGACACTTTTTGGAACGTCGCTTACCGGTTTTCGATTTTTCGCAGCACTGGCGCAAGCACTTGGTGTGGTGCTCACCGGACTGATGGCTCGCGAGCTGGGCGGTCGACGCGGAGCACAGCTCGTGGCAGCCGCAGCGGCCGTTCCCTTCTGCATCGGTGGCGGCGCGTTGATGCAGTACGTTTCTTTCGACGCGCTGGCGTGGATGCTGACGGCGTACTTCGTTATACGTTTGCTGCGCACGGAGGATCCGAGGTGGTGGATCGCGATTGGCGCTTCCATCGGCTTCGGATTGATGTCGAAATACAGCATCGTATTTTTGGTTGCAGGCCTGCTCGCCGGGATGGTGTTGACCGACGCGCGGCGCTACTTCCGAAGCAGATGGTTCTGGTACGGAGTGGCGGCTGCGCTCCTGATTTTCTTACCGAACATAATCTGGCAGGCGCAGCATGGGTTTATCTCACTCGACTTCCTGAAGCACATACACGCGCGCGACATCCGTATTGGACGGACCAAGAACTTCCTGCCTGAGCAGTTGAATCTGACGCTGCTGGGACTGCCACTGGTGCTGGCTGGACTCTACTTCTACCTGATCGCACCTGCAGGCAAACGTTTTCGCACCATAGGCTGGATGTACATCATCCCGCTCGTGCTGTTCACGATTGCGAAAGGCCGGAGCTACTGATCTCGCCGCCGCCTATCCGATGTTGTATGCGGGCGGCAGTGTTTGGGGCGAACAGTGGCTGGCGTCGATGAAGCGCGGATGGGCGAATGCGGTTCGCGGCCTGGTGTGGGCGGCGCTGCTGGCTGACATTGCGCTCGTATCGGCAATCACGCTGCCTCTGGGTGCTGTGAACTCGAACTGGTGGAATTTCGCGAGCAAAATCAATGGTGATTTTGTCGAAGAGATCGGCTGGCCGGAGGTGGTACAGACTGCGGCGCAAATCCGTGATTCGCTGCCTCCGGAGGATCGCTCGCGATTGGGAGTGCTCGCCGGGAATTACGGCGAAGCCGGCGCAGTGAACTTGTACGGTCCGCAGTATGGATTGCCACGCGCGATCAGCGGCATAAATTCCTTCTGGCAACGCGGTTATGGTGATCCGCCGCCAGAGACGCTGATCGTGATAGGACTCTCGCAAGAATTCGTGGATGAACACTTCAACTCCTGCCGCCTGGTGGCGCACACCTGGAATCGCTATGGTGTGCAGAACGAAGAGACCAGGGATCATCCGGATATTTTCGTCTGCGGTGGTCCGCGTAAAAGCTGGCCGGAATTCTGGAAAGATTTTCGGTATTACGGATAGAGCAATTGGTAATTGCGTAATTTGCAATCGGGTAGTTGAAAGACTCTCAGTGCGCTTTGCCTTTATCTACGAATCTCCGCTACGCGCCGGCCCTGTTCTGCGGCACGCCTACATTCGTGAGACGCACGATGCCCTCCCGCATCTAAGACTGGCTACAGTTCAATGTAGGACGACTTGAGCTGAATGCGAGTTTCGCACTGAGGTGATGCCACGGCGTCGATGCGACCACCTTGCGATGTAGCGATCCTGCGATCGGGCGCGGCGGCGGCTCCTTGCAGATCTCAAAGCCGGAAATGGATATTGGCGGCCACGATTCTCGGATCGAGCCTCGCCTTCATCGACAGCACGGTGGTGAACGTCGCGCTGCCCGCGATCCAGTCGACCTTTCACGCAAACGTCGTCGACGTGCAATGGGTGGTCGAAGCCTACGGGCTGCTGCTGGCTGCGCTGATCCTGGTAGGTGGATCGCTAGGCGATCTATTCGGACGACGCGTGGTTTTCCTCTCGGGAGTTGCGATCTTTGCGCTGTCTTCGGCGGCCTGCGGATTCGCAGCGACGGTTGGCGAGTTGATCGCTGCTCGAAGCGTGCAGGGCCTGGGCGCAGCTCTGCTGATTCCCGGCAGCCTGGCCATCATCAGTGCGTCGTTCGACGAAAAGAGCCGCGGGCAGGCAATCGGCACATGGTCCGGATCGACGGCGATCACAACGGCTGCGGGGCCTGTGATCGGTGGCTGGCTGGTGGAACATGCTTCGTGGCGCTGGGCCTTCTTCATCAATATTCCGATTGCCGCTGCTGTGATTGTCATCTCGCTATGGCATGTTCCCGAGAGCCGCAGCCGGACCGCAGGGAAAGTGGACTGGCTCGGCGCCGTGCTCGTGACGGCGGGATTGGCAGGCCTGGTCTATGGGTTTATCGAGAGCACCGACCTGGGATGGAAAAGCCCATTCGTAGCTGGGAGCCTTCTGCTTGGCACCGCCGCGCTGGTGTTGTTTGTCATCGTCGAGCGGAAGGAAGCTGTCGCCGATGCTGCCACTCGAACTATTTGCATCGCGAAACTTTACGGGCGCAAATCTGTTGACGCTGCTTCTCTACGCCGGAATTGGCGTCTTCTTCTTTCTGTTTCCGATGACGCTGATCCAGGTGCACGGCTATCCGGCGACCATGGCGGGCGCTGCCATGCTGCCGATGATTTTGTTAGTGTTCTTCCTCTCGCGCTGGTCTGGCGGTCTGGTCGACTCGGTATGGGCCACGCCGCCCACTGATCATCGGTCCACTGATTGTGGGATTGGGATTCCTGCTGTTCGCCGTGCCTGGCGCGAGCGGAGTTTACTGGAAGACTTTTTTGCCTCCCGATCATCATCCTCGGGCTCGGATTGGCGGTGACGGTCGCACCGCTGACTACGGTCGTGATGAATTCGGTCGATCCCGACCACGTAGGAACTGCGTCGGGAATCAACAACGCCGTATCCCGAGTCGCTGGCGTGCTCGCGATTGCAGTGCTTGGGATCGTGATGGTCGGCGCCTTCAGTTCGCGGTTGAATTCCAAAATTCAGGGACTGCCTCTTCCTGAGGACGTGATGCATGAAATCCAGGCGAATGAAAACAAGTTGGCGGGATTGCAGGTTCCCGCGAACGTGGATCGCGGCACAGCGAGTGTGATCCGAGAGTCGGTGCGGGAGGCATTTGTATTTGGATTTCGGACGATAGCGCTGATTTGCGCTGGCCTCTCGGTGGCGAGCGCAGCTATTTCGGCAAAGATGATTCGGGATCGCGATCTCTGAGAACTGCAGGGCGGCGTCACGGATAGTTGCAGGCTCGCGGCAACAACAGAATGAAGAGAACGAGGATCAGCACGAAGGTGGAGTAGGTGACCCACTTGTGCTTGTCAACGGCGATGGTGAAGCGTTGCCAGGTCGTCGACATTTTCGCATTGAATGCATTGGCGAGCCTGAACATGGGGCAACTCCGTCGAAGTTGGGCTAACGAGCGGACGCTGCCGTGGCCTCTGGTGTCCTCGCGTTCGTCTTGCCAAAAAAGTACGCGCGCAACCGCCGATTCAGGGGCTCCGAATAGAATCTCGCGACGACAGCGCCGAGCAAGCCGGACAATACTAACAGTCCAACATAGAAGAGAGGCGTCCAAATCGCTCGCGGGTTAGCAGCCGTGAAGATCTGAATGCCCAACGTCACGATGAACATGTGGGTCAGATAGACCTCATAGCTATTACGTCCGAACCAGCGAATGGGCGCCGTGGCCAACCATCCGGCGCGATTATGCTGTGCAATCGCGATTTGCAAGAGGCAGGTGCCGAGCGCGAGGCAGGACACGTCGAGTCCGAGTTGATAAATGTGCATGGCTCGAACCAGAGGGCGCGCTGTCATGATGAGCAGCACCAGCGCGGCGCCGATGATTTGCAAAACGCGGAGCGTTGCGGGGCGAAAGCGCACGCTCGCCGCAATCATCGCAGCGAGACAGCCGAGAGCGATGGCGTCCATACAGGAGAGATAGCCATAGTCAGCCCACAGTTCGTTGCGAGTCAGGACTGTGCGCGCGAACGGTCCGATGGCGACAAACGCCAGCAGCAACGCAACTAGGGGTGCGCGAGCGCGCGTCAGCATGCAGATGAGCGGGAAGAACAGATAGAAAACTTCTTCCACCGAGAGAGACCAGAGAACGTCCCAATTGGGCGGAAGGTATCCGCGCTGCGACTCGAGCCAGTTGATGTGAAATGTGGTGGCGGCCAGAAGCGCACGCGGCAAGGTGGTGTGCGCCCTGATGATGAAACCGGAAACGTGAGACAGATCAAGAACGCTCAGAATTATCAGCAGTGCGATAAGGAGAGGCACAATGCGGGCGAAACGCAATCGATAGAAATCGGCAATGCGTACCTGACTGAGCGCACCCCACCGCCGAATGGCCATCGTGGCAATCAGGAATCCTGAGATTGCAAAGAAGACGGTGACGCCGTTCGCGCCATTCCAGAAGAGCGTTGCCGCGAACTGGTGCGGAAGCGCTTTCTCGAGGACAGATTCACTCGCTCCCATGTGAATGTTGATGTGGTGCACGACCACGGCAATGATCGAGATGCCGCGTAGCACATCGATACCGTCAAAACGACCGCCGGATCCGGAGTTCACGCTCTGAATAGAACACAGGTAATCACGATGAGTCCAGAGACGAGGAAGGTCAGGGGTTGCTGGTAGGTTGCTGCTTGGGTAGCAAGAAAAGATAACATGGAAGGAACTTTCCTCAAGAAGTTGGTGTCCAAGCTCACGGCGGGGTGTGCGGGGGGCATCATGTTACAGGCCTGTGGACTGACCAAATCGTACGCGTCTGTCATTGCTGTGAAAGACGTCTCTTTCACGCTGGCCCCGGGGCAGGTCCTCGGGTGCCTGGGCCCGAACGGATCCGGGAAAAGCACGACGGTGAAGATGCTGATCGGCTTGCTGGAGCCCAGCCGCGGAAAAGTTCTGTTCAATGGCGAAGACATTCATCAGGATCTCGCCGGATTTCGTAAGCTCCTTGGCTACGTTCCCGAAGAACCCAACCTCTATCCATATTTAAGCGGACACGAATACCTGGAGATGATTGGTTTGTTGCGGGGGATTCCGCGAGCCATTCTCGATAGGAAGATGAATTCTCTTTTGCACCTGTTTTCGCTGGGTGGAAATCGGCACGCCTCCATGGCTTCTTATTCGAAGGGCATGCGGCAGCGGATTCTACTGATCGCTGCGTTGATGGACGATCCAAAGCTGTTGATCTTCGATGAGCCGCTGTCTGGACTTGATGTGACCACAGCACTGGTGCTTAAGAATCTGATCAGGGAGTTGGGACAGCAAGGCAGAGCCGTTTTCTATTGCTCACATGTGCTCGAAGTGGTTGAGCAGGTATGTTCACATCTGCTGATTCTGAGGAAGGGCGAGGTGCTGGCATACGACACGACCGAAGCGATCCGGCATAACGTAGAGCACGCTTCCCTTGAAAAGGCGTTCGTGCACATGGTCGAAGAGGTGGATACAAACCAGATTGCACGTGACGTGATCTGCGCGATGGAGGGACAGTGAGTGGTCTCCTCGCGGCTCTGGATTCCAGAACTCGCTCTCGACCATTTCCCCTGCTGGTGCGGCTTTTCGTTGCGCGAGCGTTTCGGGGAAACGGAACTTCAGAAGACGGCGAACTTGATCTGAGCATTGGCTTGATTCTTGCTTTGCTTGCATTGCCGGGAGCTTTCTATTCATTACTTCTGCTGGAGAAGTACTCGACACTGCTGCAATGGATGCACGGGCAGAAGGAACTGGATCCACTCGCAGGCGCGCTGCCTGACGAATACTTCTTTATCGTGCTCTCGATGGTGGTGACTGGCGTAGTAGCAGTCTGGCGTTGGGACAGTATTTTTCCCGACCGGCGGGATTACGCGAATCTGGTGCCGCTGCCGATCTCGACGCGAAGCATCTTTTTCGCGAACCTCGCGGCAATCCTGTTACTCGCTTTGCTGCTTGCACTGGATGTCAACGCGGCGTCGGCGGTGTTGTTTCCGTTGGTGGTCAGCGCGTCGGAGAATACGTTCTCCTTCTTCCTTCACTTCGTCGGCGTACATGCATTTGTAGTGGTGCTCGCCAGTGTTTTCAGTTTTTGTACTGTGTTTGCGATCGTGGGAGCTGTCATGATCGTGGTGCCCTATGGCTCATTCCGCAGGATTTCGTTCTACCTGCGCGCCTCTCTTCTCGCATGTCTTGTAGCGATGCTTTCCACGAGCTTTACGGTGCCGCCGATGCTGCGGTCGTTGCCGCGCACTTCTGTGCGACTTCTTCCACCAGTGTGGTTCCTTGGACTGTGCCAGTTGCTCCGCGGAAGAGCAAACCCATCGTTTGCCAGCCTGGGACATCTCGCTCTCTTGTCCGTGCTCATCGTTGTGATCTTCGGATTCTCAATTTATGCGCTCAGCTATCGCCGGCACTTCGTGCGCATCCCCGAAACTGCGGATGTGTCGACTGTGGCAGATCGAAACAGCGGTGCCCGGCTTTTTCGAGTCGCCGATCGGAGCTTCTTGAGGAGTCCGTTCCAACGGGCGGCCTATCGCTTTGCGATCAAGACACTGCTGCGGAGCGAACAGCACGGGCTTGTGCTCGGTGCTTTTGTCGGGCTAGGTGTCGTTCTCGCCTGCCAGTTCCTGTTTACGTCCTTGAGCGGCGGCAGAGTTGAATTGAGCGGCGAGGTCTCGCCGGACCTTCTCGCCATTCCGCTCGCATTGAGCTATTGCGTGATCCTGGGACTTCGATTCGCATTTGAGCTTCCCACGGACCTCCGCGCCAACTGGGTGTTTCGTCTTCATGTCGACCACGCCACAAAGGAATGTGCATCGTTGGCACAGCGAGTAATGATGACTTTCGTGCTTCCGTGGATTGCGGCAGTTGTGTTTCCGGTGTACGCCTATTTTTGGGGGCTGAGGATCGGGATAACACACGCGATCGTCGTTGCGCTCTGCTCGCTTCTTCTGTCGCAGGTTCTGCTTCGCAATTTCCGCAAGATCCCGTTCACGTGCTCGTATCCGCCCTTCGGACAATCGTCAATTCTGCTAGCGCTCTTCTACGTGATGGGATTCTTCGCATTCGTCTCGTTTGTCTCGCACGTTGAACATTGGGCTTTCCAGAGTCTGGTCGGAACCATAGTCCTGATTGCCGCGATGGCGGTTGCCTGCGTCGTTGCGCCGCGAGTAGGGCACGATGAGGAAAGCATCGAGGATACGCTGCTCTTCGACCAAACTGCTCCGATTGCGTTCGATCTGCTTGACCTACGAAAAGGAAGCTAGGACAGGCACGTTGCCTGTCCCTCACATTTCCACGCGCTGCCAACGACAACTGCAGATCCCTCGCTCCGCTTGTGATGACAAGCAGAAATGGCCAGCGGTATAAGAAAAACCCACTCGAGGGCGAACGGGCTTCATCAAGAAGTTTGTCATTTGAGCAGCGCGGGCGAGGGCGCCCGCGCCACCAGTTCAACGTGATCTACGCGGCTGGCTGCTTCACTTTGCCGCGCATCTTGCTGAAGAGCTCAATTATGCCGCGATTGTATTGCGGAATGTCGTCCGGATTGCGGCTGGTAACCAGATTGCCATCATTCACCACGGGTTCATCACGCCAGTCGGCGCCGGCATTGCGCACATCGGTTTTGAGCGAAGGCCAGGAAGCGATGCGGCGTCCCCGCGCGGCGCCGGCTTCAATCACCAGCCACGGTCCGTGACAAATCGCTCCCACCGGCTTGCCAGCATCGAAGAAGGCTTTCACGAAGTTGACGGCTTCGGGAATCATGCGCAGCTTATCCGGATTGATCACGCCTCCCGGAATATGCAGAGCATCGAAGTCTCCCGGCTTTGCCTGGTTGAGTGGAAGATCCACCTTGATGTCGACGCCCCAATCCGTAAAATTCCAGCCACGAATTTTGCCGTCTTTCGGCGAAACGACTGTTGTTTTCGCTCCGGCCTGATCGAGTGCCTCGCGCGGTTTGAGCAGCTCGACCTGCTCCACTCCGTCCGTAGCGATGATTGCCACTCTCAATCCTTGAATATCCTGATTTGCCAAGGGAACACTCCTTTTTTTGCTTGTTATCCACGTAGTTAAACTGGGCAGCCGAGGGCGGCTGCCCACTCATCCAGAATGCTTGTGCCCTACTCCGCGCCGACTGATGAGCGCTAGGCTGCGGCCGCGTTCGTCCAGGGATCGAGCACCACTTTCGTGCAGTGATCCTGTTTATCGCGGAACACCTTGTACATCTCGGGCGCATCGTCGATCGAAACGCGGTGAGTGATCACGAAGCTGGGATCGATTTCACCCGCCTCTACGCGATCCAGCAGAGGTTTCATGAAGCGCATCATGTGCGTCTGGCCAGTCTTCATAGTCAACGCCTTGTTCATGAAAGCGCCCATGGGAATCTTGTCGTCGAATCCGCTGTACACCCCCGGGATGGATACAGTTCCACCCTTGCGGCATGCCTGGATGGCCTGTCGTAATACGATGGGACGATCGCTCTCCATCATCATGGCCTGCTTGGTGCGATCCACCTTGTACATGAAGCCGGTGTCGTGCGCTTCCATCCCGACCGCATCAATGCAGGAGTCCGGGCCGATATTCCCGGTCATTTCCTTGATGGTCTGGACTACGTCGTCTACCTGTTCGTAGTTGATGGTTTCGGCTCCGCCTTGTTCGGCCATATTCAGACGGTAGTCAAATCGGTCGATGGCGATTACCCGCTCCGCGCCCAGCATAAAAGCGCTGCGAATCGCGAATTGCCCAACCGGCCCACATCCCCAGACAGCGACGGTGTCGCCGGACTTGATGTCCGCATTCACCGCGCCGAAATAGCCGGTGGGGAAGATGTCGGACAGGAAGAGCACCTTGTCGTCGGGAATACCGGACGGGATTTTCAGCGGGCCGACATCGGCATAAGGCACACGCGCGTACTGCGCCTGTCCGCCGGCATATCCGCCGAGCATGTGGGTATAGCCGAAGAGACCAGAGGGCGAATAGCCCATCATCTCTTCCGCAACCCAGTAGTTTGGATTGGAATTATCGCAACACGACCAGAGCTGCCGCTTGCAGAAGAAACAGTTCCCGCAGGCGATGGTGAACGGCACGACTACGCGGTCGCCAACCTTTAGCTTGTTGCGATCCACTCCCGGCGCCTACTTCGACCACCTCTCCCATGAATTCGTGGCCCATGATGTCTCCCTGCTCCATGGTCGGGATGAAGCCGCCATAGAGATGCAGGTCGGAACCGCAAATTGCGGTGCTGGTGATTCGAACAATGGCGTCGCGCGGATTCAGAATCCTGGGATCGGGAACATTTTCGACGCTCATCTTTTCCTTGCCCATCCAACAGACTGCCTTCATGACACGCTCCTTCTGGCTTCAATGAGTTCTCTGAAGCTGTATTCGCCGCGAGGCGGTTTGGATGGATCCGCCGCGCGGAGCACGCCAGTCAGGGCGCTTCGCGGGCCGTGGGATTGCCCTTCGGTGGTTGGAATTTCGCCCGTCTCGATCAGAGCTTTGGCGCGGCGCAGATGCTGGCGCAGGATGAAGCGCGCCGATTTATTGAGGAAGCGCGAAGCGGAAGCTCCTCCGCCCTGGGCAGTGGTGTATTCGATTCTGGCTCTGACTATCGTGCCGCGGTCGCCCGAAGCGCGACGAAATTCCACGGCGCCATCTACTTCCACGTCCGAACCCGGAAGTGAACGCCACGCTATAGTTTCGCTCGGTCGATCCGCGACGACTTCGGCATCCCACCGAATCTTGCCTCCCATGGGGCCGCGGGCAATAAAGCGGTAAGTGCGATCGCCGATTTTGGTTACGGATTCGAGGTGACGCATGAAGAGTGGCATGCTTTCGAAGTCGCGCCAGAAGCGGTATGCCTCTTCCGGTGTTGTGTTGAGAATGACGTTGGTATAAGTGGATGCGGGTTGCGTGGCACCATTCGTGCGAGTTCCGGCGTAGGCAAGCAGGCCACCGGCAGCGGCCATCGCAAAGCCGGATTTCGACCGGCGAGTGAGACCGAGAACGGCGAGAGTTCCTCCGCCCAGCAGCGCGCCCCATCTCGGGATCGAGCTCGATCGGTTGCTGACGCGAGTGTTGGTTCGCGAGAATTGCCTTTCGAATTCATTCATAGTTATTCGCCTTGAGTGGGATGTATTGGTCAGATGCGATGACGAGGGCGAGGATGTCCTCCGCAGGGCCAATTCCCGGAGTGGCGTGAGGAAATTGCGGCGCTCCTATGCGCACGCGCGGGCAGCAATTGTGAACTAATGTTACCGGCGGAAGCTGTCGTTGCCGGAGTGGCAGCTGGAAAGTATCATCTCGAAACCATGGAGACTATCGATCGAGCTGAAGAGTGGCGCAGACTGAAAGAGCTCTACCTGCAAAAAAGCGATGAGGAACTTGAAATAGTCGCTCACGATGCATATGAACTAACGGACATTGCGCAACAGGCTCTAGCGGCGGAGATCGCGCGACGAGGGCTGAAGCTCGAAATGCGAAAGGCGCCGGAACCGGAGCCGGATACGCAGGGAGATTTCGTTCCGGATCCGAGCGAGTTGAACCTGGTCAGCGTGCAACAGGTATTCGACCGCGAAGAAATGAAACGGGCGAAGGAAGCGCTGAGCAACAATGGTCTTCCCTCGTTTCTTGGAGCCGAGAATGTGGAGAGCTTCGATGACTTCCGCGGCAGCTTCGAGCGCGGTGTCGACATAAAGGTTCGAGAGGTGGACAGCGGGCGTGCGCATGCCATCCTGCGCGATCTCCTTCCAGGCGAGGGGGTGGACGAAAATGTCGAGTACATCGCGCGCTGCCCGAAGTGCCACTCCGACGAGATTGTCTTCTTAAGCCTGGACGAGGGCGCGACGGAGAGCAACGATGCGCAATTCAACTGGAGCTGCGATGCGTGCGGATATAAGTGGAAGGACGACGGGGTAGAACAATAGAAGCAATAGACAGATCCGGGCGACTACCAAGGGTTATCGTAAGGATGAATTTGCGAAAAGGGGGCGCTCGTGAGCAACCCTGATTCGCTGGACGCGCATCTGCTCATATATTGTTCTAATCACAGTTAAAGTCTGTCATCACTCGGTCAGCCGGATCAAACCACCTGCATAGCGTGCCTACGGGGTAAAGTTGAAAAAAGACGATCAAAATGTTCCTCTGCCGGGAATACCCGGCGAGAACCTGCCATATCTTCTCTCCGCGATCGTCGAATCCTGTGACGATGCCATCATCAGCAAAGACCTGAATGGTGTCATCACAAGCTGGAACCGCGCCGCAACTCAGATATTCGGATATACGGCAGAGGAGATGATAGGAAAGCCTGTGCTGCTTCTGTTTCCCGAAGAATTGAAACATGAGGAAGAAGAGATCCTTCGGAAACTTCGGGCTGGCGAAAAAGTCGACCATCTACAAACGATTCGCGTTCGCAAGGATGGCAGGCGACTCGAGGTTTCTTTGACTACGTCACCGATCCGCGACTCGCAAGGCCGGGTGATCGGGGGATCGAAGATCGTCCGCGACATTACCGGGCAGAAAGGGGCTGAGGAAGCACGCCTGCGGTGGGCCGCGATTGTAGAATCGTCGGACGATGCAATCGTCAGCAAGGACTTGAACGGAATTGTCACCAGTTGGAATCAGGGGGCAACGCGTTTGTTCGGGTACCAGCCCCACGAGATGATCGGGCAATCGATCCTGAAGATCATTCCCACTGAATTGCACCATCAAGAGCCGTTCATTCTCGGGCGCATCGCGGCGGCGGAACGTATCGAGCACTTCGAGACTGAGCGTTTGACGAAGAATGGCGAGCGTGTCCTGGTTTCTCTTACCATCTCGCCCGTAAAAGACGATCACGGCCGCGTTGTGGGCGCATCGAAGATTGCGCGCGATATCACCCAGACCAAGAAGATCGAGACGGCGCTCATTCAATCGGAGAAGTTGGCTGCGACCGGACGGATGGCGGCCACAATTGCGCATGAGATTAACAATCCACTGGAAGCCGTGGTGAACCTTATTTACCTCGCGCGGAACTCTCCGTCGCTACAGGAATCGGTGAAGGGCTACCTGCTGACGGCGGAGAAAGAGATTGAAAGGGTTTCGTTGATTGCCCGGCAGACGCTGGGATTCTATCGAGAGACTGCAATCCCGGTGCCAGTGGTCATGCACGAGCTGGTTAGTGATGTGCTGACCGTTTACCAATCGAGGTTCCGTTCGCATGCAATTCACGTCGAAACTGAGTTCGGCGCGGTGCGCAGCCTGACGGCTCGAAAGGGAGAGATGATACAGATCATCTCGAACCTGATCGCGAATTCAATCGACTCAATGCCGAATGGTGGCTGCCTTCGCATTGAAGTGCAGGAAACTTCAATGAACGATCAGGATGGAATTGTCCTGGTCGTACAAGATCAGGGTTCCGGAATCACGGAAGCGCACCTGAAACATCTGTTCGAGCCGTTTTTCACCACGAAGAAAAATGTCGGAACCGGCCTGGGACTATGGGTCGTGAAGCAGTTCCTGGAGAACCACGGTGGGGCAGTGAAGGTAACCAGCAGCGCGGACGGCGTAAACCGCGGGACGACGTTCAGAGTTTTTCTGCCATTCATGAATCAGTGGGAAGCGGAGTTCCCCGCTAGTTCGAATCGCGACAGCAGTTGCATTCCGGTGGGGAGGCAATAGCAATGCTCGCCATTATTCCCGGCATGCTTTCAACGAACGATTCCGGCTTCGACCCGGCGATTCCGTTAGGTGTCGAACAACGGGCGCCGGCGCCGCAAAAGGCGTCGCTAAAGGTCCTGGTGGTAGATGATGAACAGCTCATCGCGGATACGATTACGGAAATTCTCAAGCGTAACGGCTTCAATGCTGTGGGCGCTTATAGCGGGGAGCAGGCCCTGCAGATTGTGCGCCGCTTTTCTCCAGACTGTCTGCTGGCCGACGTGCTCATGCCATTCATGAATGGGGTCGACCTCGCGATTACGATCCGTAAGATCAGCGCTTCGACGCGAATCGTGCTCTTCTCCGGCCATGCCAATTCGGCCGACCTGCTCAATGATGCCCGGCTCAGGGGACACCAGTTCGAAGTAGTGGCTAAGCCTATCCATCCAGAAAAGCTGATGCAGCTGTTGAGGGAAAAACGATAGCCAGCATCGTTTTCGAGTGCGGTTAAGCAACTTCTGAGTTCGACCGCACCGCAGGCGCATCAATCCTCCGCAGTTCCGTTTTGCGACAGGGTCATGACAAATTCCACTTACGCGAGAGATATGGTTGCGAAGTGGGTTGTTGTGGGTGGCTGCCAGTTCAGCCAGCGAGTCTTTCCCGTGGTAATCTGTCCATCTTCAGAATAGAGGTCAGCCATGATCCGGTTATCGCGGATGTTCCTGGTTGTCGTTGTCATCGTTTCATCGACTTTTGTCGTTGCGGACAGTCTCAGTTACTCACGAGTGGATTCCGGGGTTGTCGAGAGCCGAACACAGCTATCCCCGCAGGATGCGAACGCTCGGCTTGCGATGCTGAAAAGCCAATTTTCAGCTGCAGGCTGCGAGGAAAAGCAACTGAAGGAGCAGGCCATACCCGGCCAGCAATTACCGAACCTGATCTGCATTTTGCCCGGACTGGAACAGGGTGCGATCGTCGTCGGAGCAAATTACGATTACTCCTCCAGTGGCGAGGCCGCTCGCGTGGATTGGGCAACGGTTAGCATGCTTCCGCTGA
This sequence comes from Terriglobia bacterium, assembly GCA_963724985.1. Lineage (GTDB taxonomy): Bacteria > Acidobacteriota > Terriglobia > Terriglobales > Acidobacteriaceae > JAJPJE01. The sequence goes on from CAVRWV010000021.1 coordinate 83,812, forward strand.
TGATCGAGTCTTTGCGAACGGTGCCTCATCGTTACACTTTGATTTTTGTGGCTTTCAGCGGGAACGATCGCGCGACGGGCTCTGGTTATTACCTGCAACAGTTGAGCGATGCACAGCGCGTGGGAATTCGCGCGATGGTCGATTTGAACCAGATCGGGCGCGGCCCCGCAATGTATTCTCTCCCCCAGTTTAAGAGCCCAGCAGGAACCGAACGGGTCACGAATCTGTCGGGACAAGAGAACCAGGCTCCACGCGACAACGTACTGAGCAAGCTGCTGCCGGCTTCGGCACGAGCAATCAAGCAGAACAATCCGGCAGAACTGAAAGAAGCGTCGCTTACGGATGCACAGGCGTTTGATGGCGCCTATATCCTGGCGCTCACGGTGACTTCGGCGGCAAACGCCGCCAACGCAGTGGATCAAAAATCGTACTACGATACCTATAATCTTCTGTGCCTGTACACGCTGGTCGTGGATCGAGCGCTCGGTCCTGCGGAAAGGCCGCAAACGGCAACCGTAGTCGCGGAAAATAAAACTCCCGCGGCCACGGCGCCTGCGACCACAACCACAGCCGCTGCAGCAACTCCGCCTGCGTCCACGGGCTCTCCGAGCGCAAACAGCTTCGAGCGCGGCGCGGGTAATGCTGAGAACGTGATTACAGCATCGATGCCGGCCGCACCGGGCGCCAATGGCGCGCCGGTGATTCGCACCACCACACGATTGGTACAAGTCGACGTTGTGGTCACCGACAGCAAAGGTCAGCCGGTAACTGGCCTGAAGGCTGGCGACTTCACCGTCTTGCAAGACGGCAAGCCGCAACAACTAAAGGTATTCGAAGCGCATGTTCCTCGCGCTCCCGAGGCCAAAGTGACCAGGGCTTCCGCGCCGCTTCTGCCTGCGAATACGTTTACCAACCTGCCGCGTAACGCGTCCGACAGCAGCTGGAACATCATCATGGTTGACCTGTTGAACACCGAAACGAAGGATCAGCAGATTGTCCGTGATCAATTGACGAGGCTACTGAATACTTTGCCGCGAGGACGACCGGTAGCGCTGTTCGAACTTACTTCGCGTCACCTGGAGATGCTGGAGGGATTCACCGATGAGCCGGCGGATCTGATGAAGGCAGCCAAGGCGATTCGTCCGGAACAATCACCGCTGATAACCAGCGAGGCCCAGCGCCAACAGGACGTCGGCAGCGTTGAAGCGGCTGCCAGGATTTCGATGGAAGGACACTCGGGAGGTCCGGGTGGCGTCTCGGGAGGAACCATCGCTGACGCGGCGCACGACCAGATGCGCAACCGCGAGCAGGGCCTACGTAACACGCAGGCGTTTCAAGTGAACGAACGAGTGAACTACACATTGGATGCCTTCCAGACGCTCACGCGAACGGTTGCGGGGTATCCGGGACGGAAGAACTTGATCTGGCTTTCGAGCGGCTTTCCGATTCGCCTCGAGCCGGACTCCAATTTTAATGAGCGCGAATGGCAAACTGCGAGCGACTACACAAAGTCAGTAGTGAACGTCTCAACCCAGGTTGCTGCAGCACGAATTGCGGTGTACCCGGTCGACGTTCGCGGGATGACTACGCGGGGAATGGATATCAGCACGGGCAACGCCGAAGGCGCGAGTTTCTCGCAGCCAGGCGCGATGGCGTTAAATAATCCTTCAAGCAATGATCCGATGGGCGGATTGCTCAACGCGCAATCGGCGCAGAACTCGAACGAGTTCGATGCGATGCGCGATATCGCCGATCAGACCGGTGGTCATGCTTTCGTGAACGGCAATGACTTAAATGCAGCGATTGCCCGCAGCCTCGACAATGGATCCACGTACTACACGGTTGCGTACACGCCTGAAAAAGACGAGGCGATGAAATATCACCGGATCGAAGTGAAGCTGGGCGAACCGAACGTCAGACTCTCTTACCGGAAGGGGTACTACACAGAGCCTCCGGCGAAGACGGAACAGGCGGCGGGCCTGGCGGCACTGCAAGGCGCAATGAATCCGGGAACGCCGCAATCGACGGCGCTGTACGTGACTGTCGCGGTTGTTCCGCCGGATGCCACACACAAGATGGTGCGCGTGCTGTACAACATCAATCCGAACGGCGTGACGTTTACGGACATGCAGAACAAGGGAAAACATGCGCTGGTGGATTGCATGGTGGTTGCGTACAACGCGAAAGGAATTGTGGCGGCGCACGCCTCGGATACTTTGGACGCGACCATCGGACCCGCTCAGTATGAACAGGTGATGAGCCGCGGCTTACCCGCGCAACAGGAACTTGACCTTCCGCCCGGAAACTACAACTTGCGCTTCGGCGTGATGGATCGTAACTCGCAGCGGATCGGAACGCTGGATGCGCCGCTGGTGGTGAATGCGCAAGTAGCGGCGAAGTAGGGGAGCACAGTAACTCCCTAGTCTTCCCACTCGTTGCTTTCACAAGTGGAGCACCCGGCGGCAGAAAGCACACCGGTCACGCAACCGCCTGAGATTCCTCTGTCCAGCCGACTCGTTTCCATCCGAGCAAGGAGAGCCCATACAGATCGGCGCCCCGCACCCATCGCCCCGTAGAACGGCCGCACAGAGCTCAGGGTGCTGGTTAAGAAAGAGGATTACACGTTAATTACACCTCGATGACACGGCTCTCCTCAGAGCGCTCTACTCTGCTCCTTGTGAGACCTCAGCTCTCTTGATCATGGGGTACAGCGGCTCATCATGCGCGCTGTGCCGCCTCGGCCTCGAGAGCATTCATGAGTCAGCGGAGTGGCAGCGACTGTTTTTTCCGGCGCGGTCGCCGAGTCCATCTCAAGTGATTGACTCATCTCTTCACGTCGTTCGTCGGGATTGGACAGGTTATGAAGGGCTTTGTCGTAACGCTTCTGCTGATGTTCATTTTGTCGCTGGTTGCATGTGGAGGCGGATATGGCGGCATGTCAAACGCCAATGTGAACACCTCCAGCATCGATGGCAACTGGGCAACAACGATGTTGAACTCAAGCGGCGCGCAGATGATTGCCTTCACGTCGGCAATCAGCCATAGTGGTACCTACACAATAGCCGCAACGAACATACAGTTCACACTCGGTATGGCATGCTTTCCGAACGGAGCTTCGGCAACGGGAGCCGTCATGCCAAATGGCAATGTAAATTCGTTCGGTATGACGGCTCAAGGCGCGAACACGTCTGGCATGGGCAACACTGTACTGACGCTACAGGGATCAGTGACGAGCACCAATGCGATATCTGGCACCTGGACGATGAACAGCATCACGTCTGGATGCAGTGGATCGGGCACTTTCACGATGACAAAGATGTAATTCCGCCTGCGACTGCTGATTTCCTTCGAGCGGAAGGTCAGCGGCCCAGGCGAATCTATTTCGGCTTCTTGTTGCCTCCGAGAATGGAGTTCAACGCATTATTCAGCTGGTTCTGTGGCTGCTGCTGATTTGTATTCTGCTTCTGGCCCGACTGCTGCTGCTGTTGTCCTGTAAGTGCTCCGATCACTCCCGATACTCCGCCGTGAGTCAACTGGCTGGGATTCGCGAGGCTGGGCAGCATATTCTGCATCTTCATGTTGGCGACCGCCTCCATGTCAGGAGCAACATGTGGCGAGTCCAGACTGCCGGTGATCAACACTGGTATCACCAGCTCGCCGTTCTTGTTCGCCAGGGCGGTCTGCATGAGTCCGCCAACGCCGTTGCCACCAACCGAACCGCTCATTTCTTTCGAGAGCACCGCGTTAGCCTTCATGTTCACGGTGTTGTTCACCATGTTGATCGTTCCCTGCGAAGCCAGTGTCGCGCCGGAGAGCACCGCTTTCAAATCGTTGGTCTGGGCAACGCCATTCACGACATTGAAGGTGCCGGTCACCGACTGTATATCGGTGAATCCCTTATTGGCGGTTGCGTTCGCGTTGAGAAATTTCCCCACGGAAGCAAGCTGATTCATAATGTCGAGCTTGGTGAACTTTCCGTTGGTCAGATTGATGCTGAGGGTCCCATTCAATGTGCGGGTGATGTCTTCCGCGCTCGCTGCCTGGAATCGCGCATTCGCGTTCGACGCGAGTAATCCATAGAGCATGTTCTTCGCCGAGCTGACCGATGATAGCAAGCCGTTCGCATCCACATGCTGCAGCTTGGTATTCATCGAGATGGTGCTCGGGTTGGTGCGCGTATCGATGGTGACGGACCCGGTTTCCGTTCCGGTGTAAAGATTCGCGGTCAGAGGCGATGCCGTGATCACGCCGCGATTGATCGTAACTTTCGACTGAACGTTGCTGAGCACCAGGTTGTCGTAGGTGAGCGTGCCGACATTTATGTTTCCATTGCCAGTCGCCCGCTGAAGAATGCTGTCGTTCGAGGCGGGAGCCGTTGGAGCGGCATTCGCGCGCGGAATCAGCGACCAGCCTTCAGCGCGCTTCTGTTGTTGCTGTGGCGGCGGTGACGAAATCAGCCGCTGCAGATAATTGAGGTTCAGCTTGTTCCCGCTGATGTCGAACTGAATGTTGGGACTATCGGACGTGTAATTGTTCAGCGTGAGCTGCATGTTCACGGAGGCATCACCGGCGCTCGGCGTGAACTGATTGGTATGGATCGTGGTTGGCGTCATCGCCACTTGCAGGCTGGGGATTTTGACCGGCTCGCTCATCTGTCCGGAGGTGAGTTGCAGATTGGTTCCCGTGAGGTTTCCATTGAGCGCGGGGCGATCGACCGCGCCGTCCGCATGGATATTCGCGGTGAGTTGGCCGGCAGCGGTGGTGCCAGGTGCAAGTCCCACGCCGAACGACGAGGCCAGGCGCACCACTTCGGCGATCGATACGTTCGAAGCCGCAAGGTTCATGTTGACCTGGGAAGGTGTGGCCTTGGTGTTCATGCTCCCGGTAATCGAAACCGGCGTCGTACCCAACTTGAGTGTTCCATTTTCGATTTGCACGGTACCGCTGTTGGTGTCGTCATTGGCCTTGAGATCGAGCGTAATGGGATAGCCGATGTTGACGCCGCGCACATTCGCCTGGTCCAACTTCAGCGTGCCATTCGTGGCGATTACGCCTTTTTCGTTCTTAGCCGCGAGCTTTCCGGAAGCGATTCCGTTCACACCTTGCAGAGCCGAGCTCTGCGCAACCGCCTGCAATTCGGCGATCGGAACATTCGTAAGCGTGATGTTGCCGTCGAATGGCATCTGTGCGGCATCATTTCCCTCGGGAATGGGACCTGCGTTTCCACTCACTTCGATACGCTGATCGGATTTTCCTCCGATGCGCACGGCTGCGTTCAGGTCGAATGTCTTGCCGGGAGCGAAATCGTTCAGGGTTGCGTCAATGTTGTCGTAAACGCCATGTGTGTTGGCCTGCTGATCGAGATATCCAACTTTACCGTTGTTGATCGTCAAGTGCGACAGCGAGAACTGGCTCTGGCTTTTAGAAGAAGCGGGCTGGCCGGGTGTCTGAGTTTTACCCAGACTGGCATAGTTCCATTCGCCTTGCTTGTTGCGGACAACCTGTATCTGCGGGCGTTCGAGGGTGAGCGACTGGATTTCGACATCTTTGCTTAACAGTGGAAGCAGCTTCACGCTCACGTCGAGTTGCTGCACGGTTGCAAACGGTCCCGGGCCGAAGCGCGGATCTTCTCCTACCGACACGTTGCTCACTTTCACCGAAGGCGGCAGGAACGAAGCACTGATGTCCTTGAAATCGACCGGACGTCCCAGGGCTTGCTGCAGCTTTGCCTGTATCTGAGTGCGGTAGCTGTTGAGATCAAGGAAATGGGGAATGATGGCGAGAGCAGCCACCACCACAACTACGACTATAGCCAAACCAATAAGAACTTTTTTCATAGGACACCCTATAGAGCGTACAGAGCGCTCGTGAGCTGAAAGAGGTGGCGCTTACCGGGTTGGAGTCCGCGAGAGGCGTTCCCGGTTGCATTTTGAGCAGGTCCCTACGACCAAAGGAGGGTAATTGAGGGAAAAACGCTTGTCGAGAGGCGACGCGCTAGCGGATGTGCAACGTATTGCAATGATCGCGAGCAGTTCGGCAGAATCGATGCCTGCTGATACTCAGGTTGATATAGTACCGGCTGATGGATCCTGTCCTTTCCATACAGGTGCTGAGAGGCGATGCGTTGCAGCTGGCGCTGGGACTTCTGGTGCTCGCGAGCGGTCTGGCAGCATGCCTATTATTCATTCCGCGCGCTAAAAGGCGCGATTTTACCCTGCTCTATTTCGGTCTTGCGGCCGGCATGTACGGTGCCAGGCTGCTGGTCACGACAGACACACTCTTTAAAATGCTGCCGGGCTTGGCGCCAGGATTCACGATCACCAACTGGGTCATTACCGGCCTAATTCCGGTGCCGCTCGGGCTGTTCTTCGCTGAAATCGTTGCGCCGAAATGGAAAAAGCTGGTGTGGGTGGCGGTGGCCGTCGAGTTCGTCGAGGGCATTGTTTACATCGCGGCGCATCTCCTCGACCGAGGGGCAGAGCTCACGAAGACAATTAACAGCATCATGGTCCTGCTGACCCTTCCGGCGATGCTGCTGTTTTTCCTTTCCGTGAAGAAAGCCAGCCGCGAGTTATGGATCCTTCGCGTCGGATTCGCGGTGTTCCTGGGCTTTGTGGTTTACAACAAACCAGTCGGACTGGGAGCGATTGGCGGAAACAAAGGTCGATCGAATACCTGGGATTTGTATTTCTACTCTGCTGCCTGGGATATGTGGCCGCGGCACAGTCGCTGCAGAAGGAAGAACGGCTGGCGGCAATCCATAAGGAACTGGAAATCGCGCGGCAGATCCAGGCGGGATTGTTGCCCGACCACCAGGCAACGATCGCCGGTCTGCGGATTGCGACCAGGTACGTGCCCGTCTCTTCCGTGGCTGGCGACTTTTACGATTTTCTACAAGCAGACGGTAAGGGACTGGGAGTGCTGATCGCCGACGTCGCGGGGCACGGCGTTCCAGCTGCACTGTCTGCGTCGATGGTGAAAATCGCCATTCGCGCGCAAGCAGAACGGGCAGGCCGACCGGCAGAAGTTTTGGCCGGGATGAATTCCATCCTCTGCGGAAATGTGCAAGGGCAGTTCGTTACCGCCGGGTACGTTTACCTGGACGTCGAAAAGAATCAACTGGCATACGCGGGTGCCGGACATCCTCCGCTGCTGGTTTGGCGATCTCGCGAGAAGAAGGCGGTGGCGATCGAAGAGAATGGCCTGTTCCTCGGCGCATTCCCCGGCGGCGCGTACACGGCCGTGACCTCAAGCTTTGAACCGGGCGACCGCTGCGTGCTCTATACGGACGGAATCCTGGAGGCGCCGAATCCACAGGGCGAGGAGTTCGGGAACGAGCGCCTTCGAGATTTTCTGGCATCGCACGCGCAATTACCCGCCCAGGAATTCTGCGACGCCCTTTTGGCCAGAGTCGAGCAGTGGTGCGGCCGGCGGGAAAATGAAGATCAGCACGACGACCTGACGCTCGTGGCCGTGGACTACGTCTCTTAAACTGCTAACCCATTCTGCGAGGCAAACGACGATAAGCCAATGAGGAATCGAGTGCCACAGTTAGCATCCTTGATCTTTTTATGCTGCGTCGTCTTTTTATTGCGAGATAACTCTGTAAGTCAGACCGCAAGCAGTCCGCAAGCAACCCACGGCGGCCCGGTAACTTTGACCGGGATCCTGCTCGTCAGCGATTACCGATGTGAGCAGCGTAGAACCAGCACTCCCCAGAATGCTCTAGAGTGCCCGGACGGCCTCTCGGATTGGAGCTTACTAATCGGCAGCAAGGTATATCCAATTCAAGCGAATGCAGAAGAACTCAAGAAGTATGAGCGCCACCGAATCATGGCAACCGGAACTTTCGAGGGAAACCTGCTGAAACTTCAAGCAATAGAGCAAAACGATCTCTCTGACGCTGCCATTCGTGCGCTAGTCCAACAACTCAAGTCTGTTCATTGGATCGGGCCGCAAAACATCAGCGTCCCCATGGACTGGTTATTCAATTTCACATCTCCCATGATGGAAGTTCTGCAGGCTGGCCCTGTTGCCCAAGAAGTATTGCTGCAGTACTTGGATGATCCTGAGATCAAGGATCAGATCATCATTCTCCTCGGAGGTATTGGTGACGAGAAAGCCATTGGCCCAATCATTGATGCTATGCCCGGAAGAGAAGGTTCTGCGAATGCAAGAAAGATCAACCTGGTTGCAAATCTGGCGCTTACGAACATAACTGTGAGTGAGGTCATCTGGCATCACGGGGGCGGGATACCTATCGAAAAATGTCCGAATGATCCGAAATCCTGTTGGAGCGATTGGTGGGCGAAAAGCAAGGAGAGTTTCAGCATGGCCTCTAGACCAAATCGTAATTATTCAAATTATCCGAACTACGGCATCTATCGTCAGCCGTAAGGCACCGCCCTCGGTTTGACCTCGCCGAAAGCCGCTTGTTACACTAAGTGGTCTTCATTCCAAATAGTTAGGACCACCCATTGCGCAGTACCGAACGCCATCAACTTAAACAAGATCAGTTTGCCACTACCACTGCCGAGACCTATAACTGGGCGCTCGCTCATCAGAAGCAGGTCATCATGGTCACCGTTGCGGCGGTGGTCGCGCTGGCCCTCGTGCTCGGTGGTTACCTTTACGTGCAGCATCAAGGGCAGCAGGCCGCGGTTCAGTTGAACCAGGCGATGCGGACCTACACGGCTCCGATTCGGCCTGCGAATATGCCGGCGCAACCGGGCGAGGAGTCCTACACCTCGATTGCCGAGCGCGCGAATGCGGCGCGCCCGAAATTCCAGACGGTGGCCGATTCGTTTTCGCACACTGACGCAGGCAAGATCGCTCTCTACATGGTGGGCGTAACCCAGGTGGAAGCGGGAAACAATTCCGCTGGCGAAGCCACGTTGCAGAAGGCCGCCGATGCCGGAGGCAAGGACCTCGCTTCCCTCGCGAATTTGGCGACTCGCAAATCTCTATGCCAGCACCGGGCGCGACCAGCAGGCGATCGATCTGTACAAGAAGTTGATCGATAAGCCGACGAATACCGTGAATCAGTCGACGGCGCGCATGGCGATGGCGCAGGTATACGCGACCAAGGATCCGGCGAAGGCTCGCGAGTTGTACGAGCAGATAAAGAAGGACGATCCGAATTCGGCGGCGTCGACCCTGGCGAATAATCGCCTGCAGGCGTTGAAGCAGTAACCAGATTCAGTTTCGAAGTGAGCCGCGCTTTCGTGCGCGGCTTTTCTTTTTTGGTGGAAACGGTGTCTAAGGAATAAGGTGTGTTCCCCACCCTTACGCCAAAGGAAGGCTAGAGCGTGGGGCACCCGGCTGTGTCTGGGATCAATTACCAGAATTACCGATTACCCGATTATCAATTTCTCTGGGTGCTATGCTGTTCAGTTCTTTCGGGTACGTGAGACATGACTCTCTTTGAAGCTCCAACTTACGATCCGCGCAGGGCGCGGCGGCGCAACTTCATCATCGCTGGAGTTGTCGTATTCGTCCTGATCATCGCTACGGTGGCGTGGCTCTATCGCAATTATCCGGAAGAGCGCGTGGTGCAGAAATTCTTCACCGCTCTCCAGAACAAGGATTACGAAAAGGCCTTCGCTCTCTGGCAGGCTGATCCGAACTGGAAGCAGCATCCGCAGAATCCCAACTACACATTTGGGGATTTTTATCAGGACTGGGGACCGGGTGGCGAATGGGGCCTGATTCACAGCTTTCACATCGACGGATCTGCGACTCCGAAAGACGGCGGCAGCGGGGTGGTTGTGGTGGTTACCGTGAACGATCGTAAGGAAAAGAAAGCGCGCATGTGGGTGGAGAATAAGACGAAGACGATTACGTTTTCACCGTATTAGGAATCAGTAATTAGTAGTTAGTCATTAGTAATTAGCTGAGCCTGGTACTGGAGGGAATGGCATGCTGTCCTCGGAGCCAACCGCTAATTGCTAATTACCAACTACTAATTACTGATTTCGTACCATCACTTTCCCGCCCTTCATCACGAACACAACGTTCTCGATGGCTGCAATGTTCGCCGTCGGATCGCCCTTCACCGCAACGATGTCGGCAAACTTCCCGGGCTCAACTGTGCCGACCTGATCGGACAGTCCCAATAGTTCGGAAGCGCGAACCGTAGCGGCCTGGATCGCCTCGACATTGCTCATACCGGCCTTCGTCAACGAGAAGAATTCCTTGCTGACAAAATCCGGATCGTCATCGACGCCGTATGCGATCTTCAGGTGATGCTTGCGGGCAATATCGAACGAGGCCTGCTGGAATTTCAGGATCTCTTCGCCCTTCCTCACGGTCTCTGCGTCCGCTCCGAGTGAAGATCCCACCTGAACTCCGTGCTGGAAGGTGTAAAGCGTGGGGACGAGCCAGATGCCTTTCTGCTCCATGATGCTGGCCGCTTCGTCGTCCATGATGGTGCCGTGCTCGATGGTATCGACGCCAGCCAGCGCCGCAGCCTTGATTCCCGCGGTGCCTTCAGCATGTGCCATTACTTTCTTGTGAGCGCGATGCGCGATCTCAACGGCCGCGGCCATTTGCGCTTCGCTGAGTTCTTCGACGTTGTAGTCGCTCAGCGGATCCATCACGCCACCCGTCGCCATCATCTTGATCCAGTCAGCGCCGTACTTAATGTCGCGACGAACGGCGGGTCCAACCTCTTCTACGTTGTCCGCGATGTTCGGACGCCGCGGCATCGCCTGGTCGGGAGCGAGGACGTCCGCGTCACCGTGGCCGCCATTGAGTGAAAGAAAGTTTCCGGCAGAAACGATGCGCGGGCCTTGAATGATTCCCTTGTTGATAAGGTTTCGCAGCGCCAGTTGACCGTAACCAAGATCGGATTCGCCCGCGTCCCGCAAAGAAGTGAAGCCGTGCGCGATCCAAATCTGCAGGTTGTGATATCCCCAGAGAGCGCCTTCCGCCGAAGACATCCGCAGGCCAGCGGTTGGCGACTGATCCTTAAGATTGCCGAGAATGTGCGCGTGGCAGTCAATGAACCCCGGAAGCAGCGTGACGTCGCCAAGGTCGATCACATGCGCTCCCGCAGGCACCGCGCCGGAAATCGCGCGCACACGATCGCCTTCAATGACGATCACGGGATTCGCTTGCATCTGCCCGGAGCGAACATCAAGAAGACGCGCCGCTTTGACGACGGTGACCGGTTCAGATTTTGTCTGGGCAAAAGCGGCCTGGCTGATTACGGCAATGGCGAGCACGGCTCGACAGAGCGCTGACTTGAACATTCAGTTCCCCACCTACGACAAGAGAGTGCGGTGATTGTAGCAGGAGAGAGTAGGGCGCATCGCTGAGGGAGTCAGCGTTCCATGGAGTGAGCGGCGACTGAACGGCACGATGCCCGCGCCACTATGCGGCGAGGGTAACCGTTGCCGGTGCGATCGAGTCGTTGGCCACGACAGCTACGAAGTATTGGATAACAGGCCCCGAATCGATCATCGAATGCAACGTCGCCAAGGCTTCAGGGAAAACTTCCTCCTGGTAGCGGTCTGCTTCTGCCTTGGTTTTCCAAAAAGAAATCACGGTAATCAGTCGCTTTTCCTGTTCTGAGACCAGGACGACGTGCTCGAGAAATCCCGGCTGCTTGCTTGCGACGTTCCTGGCAAGTCCATCTACACAGTCGCAAAATCTTTTGACTTGGAACGGCTTCACCACGAAGGAGACTGTTCGGACGTACATGATCCGCCCCCACATCTAAGATGCTGCTTTGAGGTGAATCCTGTAATTAAATTTTGGCTACATGGGAGAAGTTATGCCCAAGTTTGCTTCAACATTTGTGCATTGGGCCATAACTCTTCCATCCGCTCGGACTTCAAAAGTCGCATTACGAGTTTCTTTCTGTGTTGGATCGTTGACCGATGCTCAGCCGGGCATGTGAGCATACGCCCCAACTAAGTCTGTGAGCACCACGAAGTGCTGGGTGCGCACTTCAGTCCAGTGGCTTGCTCCATCTCGAGCTGCCGCAGAAAGGGTTACCACAAAGAGGAAGAAAATCGATACTGCTCGACGCATAGGTGAGCTGAAATTAAATGAAGGGCACTTTTGGAAGCAATCAAAATCCTGTCGTCACCGTTCGCTGCTGCAGTATGAACGTGGGACTCTCTTCTCTCGCCCGCGATTCCCTTTCCTTCCCGTAGTATTGTTTTGCAGGGTTCTTTTTGCAGCTTCCCGCAAGGCTAGCCCTATCCGCGGTATGGAGCAGAATTTATGGCGTTCTCTGGTACCCATCCGAGTCTGCTGAGTGCGCTGACAGCACGAAGTTACACGGAGCCCACACCGGTGCAGCGAGCCGTCCTTCGACCGGACGCGGCAAATCGCGATCTGTTGGTGTCGGCCCAGACGGGCTCGGGCAAGACTGTAGCCTATGGTATGGCGTTGGGAGCCATGCTGCTGGGCGACGCAGAGCGATTTCCTCGAGCGCAGCAGCCCTTAGCACTGGTGGTTGCGCCTACTCGCGAATTGGCGTTGCAGGTTCAACGTGAGCTGGAGTGGTTGTTCGCGAACACCGGCGCGCGCGTAGTGTCTTCCGTCGGCGGGATGGACATCCGCCGAGAACAACGCCTGCTCGCGCAAGGCGCCCACATCGTAGTTGGTACACCGGGCCGGCTTGCCGACCACCTCGATCAGAAACATTTAGATCTGTCACAGATCCGATCTGTGGTGCTCGACGAGGCCGATGAAATGCTGGATCTCGGTTTTCGTGAGGAACTCGAGGCGCTGCTGGATGCGACTCCGTCGGATCGCCAGACGATGTTGTTTTCGGCAACGCTGCCAAAAGGAATATTAGGTCTTGCCAAACGTTATCAGCGGAATGCACTTCGTCTCGCCCTTTCGCGGGAGAATGAGCCCCACCGCGACATCGAGTACCGGGCGTTTCCCATTCGTCCTCGCGATAGTGAACACGCAGTGGTGAACTCGCTGCGATATTTCGATGCGCAAGGCGCGCTGGTGTTCTGCTCAACCCGCGAAGCGGTACGTCACCTGCACGCCAACCTGCAGGAACGCGGGTTCTCTGTGGTTGCGCTCTCTGGTGAACTGAAACAACACGAACGGACAAACGCTCTGCAGGCATTGCGGGATGGGCGTGCGCGCGTGTGCGTCGCGACTGATGTCGCTGCACGAGGACTCGATATGCCCGATCTCGGGTTGGTGATCCACGCGGATTTGCCGCAGAATCGGGAGGCGCTGCTGCACCGCAGCGGCCGCACGGGACGGGCGGGCCGCAAAGGGCTGTCCGTGATGCTGGTGCCCGCGCCGCGCCGCCGAGCAGTGGAGCGATTGCTGGCGGGGGCGAAGATCAAAGCGACCTGGTCGCCTGCTCCTTCTGCCGATGCTATTCGCGCACGCGACGAAGAAATGCTGGTGCGGGAAATCCTTACGATGGCGGAGGCTCCGGCGGAAGAGGATCTGGCCGCGGGCCGACTGCTTCTCGAACAGCGAAGCGCTGAAGAACTTGCTGCGATGCTGGTACGCTCCCGTAGAGAACGACTACCTGCGCCTGAGATATTGAACGATCCGGGCTCGGATGGAAACGAGGCTTCGGCGAGGAAACACCGGTTCGGCGGGAAACGCAACTGGGAAAAGCGCGGCGACAAACGGGTCAAAGGGCGATCCAAACGCTATCGCCGCTGAACGAAAGAAACTAGCGGAAGATCATCCATTCCGAGAAACTACAGCACCGCTGTGCTGCTGGCCCGAAATAGTTCATGGTCTTCGCCAGCGAGTCTTCGTTCTCCACGTTCAAGCATGTCTGGCTGCGATCGATCTGGCGCATCAGTCCGCATAGGACTTTGCCCGGGCCGACTTCCACGAACGTCGTGACACCTGCGCCGATCAGCTTGCGCATGGACGCTTCCCACTGAACTGCGCCGGTTACCTGGCGGATCAGCGCATCGCGCGCGCGATCAGGTGAGTCGATAATCTCGGCGTCGACGTTGGTGATCAGCTTGTGCTCCATGGCGCGGAAGGCGAGCGCTCGTAGATCCTGCTCCAGGCGATCCTGCGCTGGCTTCATCAGTGCGCAATGGAAAGGTGCACTTACTGGGAGAATGACCGCGCGTTTCGCGCCCTTCTGTTTCGCGAGTTCAGCCGCGCGTTCGACCGCGGCCTTACTGCCCGAAATCACAATCTGGTCGGGAGAATTGATATTCGCCGCCTGGCAAACCTGACCTTGTGCGGACTCGTTGCAGACTTCACGCAAAACATCGAACTTCATGCCGAGAATGGCAGCCATAGCGCCTTCGCCTACGGGAACAGCTTCCTGCATGTACTTGCCGCGATTGCGCACGGTACGCACGGCGTCGGCGAAGTCGAGCGTTCCGGCGGCGACATGTGCCGAATATTCCCCGAGGCTGTGTCCGGCGACGTATGTCGGAACCAGGCCTTTGCTGTTAAGCACACGGAACGCAGCCACAGAAGCGGTGAGAATCGCGGGCTGCGTGATTTCCGTCAGGCGCAGCTGTTCTTCAGGGCCTTCAAAGCAGAGCTGCGACAGTTTGTACCCGAGGGCTGCATCGGCTTCGTCAAAAGTCTCCTGCGCGACGGGATAGAGTGCGGCGAGGTCTTTGCCCATGCCGACGGCTTGGGATCCCTGGCCAGGAAAAAGGAAAGCGATAGTTTGAGATGAGGACATGATGGTCTTTCAGTCGTGCCTAACGGCACTGGGATGAATTTTGGTGCAGCGTACCCGGCGCTGAAGCGCCGGGCTATTATCGGTCGCCGCTACGCGGCTTGAGAATCTCGATAAAATATGGAAGGCGCTATCGCCCACCTCGCCAAAACAGGCGAGATGGGGCACCTTCTAAAATCTCTGAACTACAGATCGCTCGCGAGCTAACGCTCACTCGTGATGACAAACAACGATGCAGATCCCTCGCGGATCGCTTCGCGAGTCTGGGCTAAAGCCCAGACCTACCACGTGATGACAAAAATCTTGTTACGCTTGCGCCGGCGCCATACGGGTCGACGCGATCTCTTCTTCAATCTGCTTATTGATCTTGCGGTCGGCGTACTCGGCGGCCACTCGAATTGCGTTCTTGATAGCGTTCGCGTTCGAGCTGCCGTGCCCGATAATGCAAGCGCCTTTCACTCCCAGCAGCGGCACGCCGCCGTATTCGGAGTAGTCGAGCCGCTTCTTGAAGTCAACGAACGCCTTGCGCGACAGCATCGCGCCCACCTGGCTGCTGATGGTCGCGTTCAGCGACTCTTTCAGCATATGGCGGACAGTCTCTACCAGTCCCTCGGAAATCTTCAGCGCGACATTGCCAACAAAGCCGTCGCACACGATCACGTCGACGTTGCCGTTGTAGAGGTCGCGGCCTTCCACGTTGCCGACAAAATTCAGCGGGAGATTCTTGACCAGCGGATACGCTGCGCGCGTCAGCTCGTTGCCTTTACCCTCTTCTTCGCCGATGGAGAGAATTCCCACTCGCGGACGATCCACGTCGAAGATCTTGCGCATGTAGATTTCGCCCATGATGGCGAACTGCTCGAGGTTCTGCGGCTTGGAATCGACATTGGCGCCGACGTCGAGAAGAACGGCGGCTGTGCCTTTGGCCGTGGGGAAGACACTGGCCAGCGCCGGACGATCCACTCCGGGCAGCGCACCCAGGACCATCTTCGCCGTGGCCATCACCGCGCCGGTATTCCCTGCGCTGGTGAAGCCTGCGGCTTTGCCGTCGCGAACCAGGCGAAGGCCGACGCGCATGGACGAGTCCTTCTTGGCGCGGACTGCCTGCGCGGCCTTTTCGTCCATGCCAACGACTTCGCTGGCATGAACAACCTCGATACTCTTCTTGTAAAGGTGCCAGGATGGATGTTCGTGCAACTGGCGGCGCAACTCGGCGCGAATCACGTCTTCTTTGCCAACCAGAATAACGTGCACATCGTAGCCCCGAACAGCTTGCAGCGCGCCTTCGACCTCTGGTACAGGCGCGCCATCCGATCCCATGGCATCAACCGCTATGACGGTGGGCATTGATCGCTCGTCAGCCCCCTAGCTGAAGTAACCCCGGCCGGGCCGGAGTTGCGGGTCGCTTAGCTTGCCTTTTCCTTTATTTCCAGAACTTCCCGCCCCTTGTAGTAACCGCACTTGGCGCATGCCCGGTGAGGCAACTTCGCCTCGTGGCAATTCGGACATTCAGACGTGGACGTGGCCGTCAAATGATCGTGAGCGCGACGGGTGCTGGTACGCCTTTGGGAGTGGCGCCGTTTAGGATTTGCCATGACAATTCGAACCTCTAATTCAGATTTCGCGTTTCTCTCGCGAGAAGACCCAGCTTCTTAGCTGGACACACAAAACTACTTTCCCGGACTTCCGGGGATAACTCGTTCTTTACTGACCGAGCTTATTGCGAAGATCCCCAAGGGCGTGCCAGCGGGGATCGGGATCGCTGCGCGCACAGCCGCATTCACCCTGGTTCAGGTTCTGCCCGCAACTGGGGCAGAGTCCCTTGCAATCTTCACGGCAAACCAGCTTCAGCGGGACTGCCAACAGTAACTGCTCGCGCAGAACGTCTTCCAGCAGCAGTCCGTCGCCCTGGTAATAGCCGATGTCCGCGTCCTCTTTTGCCAGGCTGATCTCTTCCTTGCCGGCATCGGCGCCCTGCGGACGGTAAAGCAGGTCGAACTTCTTCTCAATCTCTTCGTACACCGGATCAAGACAGCGGGCGCAAGGTAGCTCCAGCTTCGTCGAGAACTCTCCAACCAGGCGTATGTCCTCGATGTTCACCTTGTGGCCGCGGCTCTCTTCCACCACGGAAGCCTGGACATCCGCCTTCAGCGGAGCCGATTGCTTCGCGTCCGGGCCGAGGTCCATCGTGCCAGGCTGCCACTCCTCGTGGAATGACTGCTGATCCTCGTGGAGGTGCAGTTCGCGTAAACTAATGAACATCTTAGGGCACACTGCCCCAGCGACGTCTGGCGCTGAGGACGCAATACTCAAGAATAAAGGTCGGCTTACAGTAGTGTCAACCGATGCGGATCCGTCCGGACGAAGGCTCGGAGGCATAACCAACTCCTGAGGTCGCCCCTAGACTAACCCCATCCGTGTTAATGGCGGAACAACTTGCGGGAAAGGTAACCACGAAAATACATGCACACCCCATCCTTCGCGACCGTGCGCAGGATGGGGGCACTGTTCTTGCTTCAGTCTCGTACGCCGTTTAGAGATTCGACTCCGTACCGGTTGCCCGTGCTTGTGCTTCGTCAACCGCGGAACGGCCCTGCTTCACCGCCGATTGCGCCTTTTGCCGAATGGTCTCAACGCCGCGTTGCACGCGATCGCGGCCCTGTTCGATGCTGTCCCGAGCTGAATCAGCCAGGTCGTTAGCGGTGTCGGACAGGCGGCCGCGCGCTTCGTCACCGCTCATCGGTGCGAACAGAACGCCCAGTCCAATGCCGACTCCCAGTCCAAAAAGAAATCCCTTCATGCTGCCTCCTGAATTGCTGATGAATTTGTATGGCACCTGCATCACCGCGGCGTGCGCGGCTGGGGCGAAAACTCTCGCAATACTCCTCTCAAGATGCAGCCCTTAACCCGCGCGTTTTCCATGAATTCTGCCCATCGCCGCGAATCAGCGCCTTCCCACATCGGCACTGGTCCCGAGGGCGTGGAACACGATCCAGAAAACAGTCGAGGCGCAACCGTGACTTGTTACACTGTCCGTCATGATCGACGGGTTCGCCACGTCCGCCGGAACCACACGATTTCGCGACCGTTTCCCGCTGCTCGCCAACGCTGGACATTTCCGTCAACCGCAAGCTCCGGGCGTGAGCGAACTTTGGCTGTCGTCGATCGGACTGGGCACCTACCTCGGCGAGACCGATGCGGCGTCCGACGTTTCCTACACGCAGTCGATCCTGCAGGCGCTCCGCTCGGGCATCAATGTGCTCGACACCGCGATCAACTACCGGCACCAGCGCTCGGAGCGCAACATCGGATCGGCGATCAAACAACTGGTCGAAGCGGGCGAACTGCAGCGTGACGAAATCCTGGTCTGCACCAAGGCCGGCTACCTGCCATTCGATAGCGAACTTCCGGCAGATCAGCGCGATTATCTGCGCAAGGAATACGTCGAAACCGGAGTCGCTCCGACTGGCGAGATTGCGGGCGGCATGCATTGCATGGCGCCGAGATACCTGGGCGATCAACTCGAACGCAGCCAGCGCAATACGGGACTGCAAACGCTGGACGTCTTCTATCTTCACAATCCCGAATCGCAATTGGGATACGTGACGCCTGACGTTTTTCGCGACCGCCTGCGCAGCGCATTTCGCTGGGCGGAAGATGCGGTCGACGATGGCAAGATTCGCTGGTACGGCATCGCTACCTGGAACGGACTGCGCGTCGCGCCCGGCGATCGCAGTTACATGAACCTGGAGCTGGTGATGGAAACCGCCCATGAGGCTGGCGGGAACGACCATCATTTTCGCTTTGTGCAATTGCCACTGAATCTCGCCATGACCGAGGCTTATGGTCTCGGCAATCAGAGCCTGCGCGGCGAACGCGGATCCGTGTTGTCGCTCGCCGATCAATATGGAATCGCGGTAGTCGCCAGCGCGACGCTGCACCAGGGCCAGCTGACTCGCGGCGTTCCGGACAAGCTAAAAGAAGTGATCGGATTGCCAACCGATGCGGAGACCGCCATACAGTTCGTGCGTTCGGCTCCTTCGCTCGCCACGGCGCTGGTCGGCATGAGCCGCCCTGATCATGTGCTCGAAAATATTAAAGTGGCCGCCCGGCCGCTGATGACCATCGAAGAATGGGAAGGGCTCTTCTCTCCCGCCGAGTCCTGAAACTTTGCAAAGGTGCAGTGATGGATCGCAGGTACAAGTACGCCCTTGCCGCCGCGGGCGCAGTTGCGGGAATGCGTGACGGTCGCTTATGCCGCGCGGAAAACTGAGCCGCTCGTTACCGTTCGACAGGTCGATCTGAATCGATATGCCGGAACGTGGTACGAGATCGCGCGCTATCCCAATCGCTTTCAGAAGAAGTGCGACGGCGATACCACGGCACTGTACTTGTTGCGCGACGACGGCACTGTCGGCGTTCTGAACAGTTGCCGCAAATCCGACGGCACCGTTACTTCGAACAAGGGCACCGCAAAGGTGGTCGACCCGGCGACGAATGCGAAGCTCAAAGTTACTTTCTTCTGGCCGTTTTCGGGCGACTACTGGATTCTCGATCTCGCGCCCGACTACAGTTATGCGGTTGTCGGCGAGCCGAGCCGCAAATATCTTTGGATCTTGAGTCGCACCCCGCAAATGGATGAAACGACTTATCGCGAGATCACCGAGCGCATACGTTTCCTGGGCTACGATCCGGCGCGCCTGATGAAAACTAAACAGAGCGATCGCTCGCACACCAAGACCGGCTGACGGATCTGTCGGATCTTCCAATCTCGGCTGCTGTTTTCAGCAATTTAAAGTTCCCATTAACAAACGAAGTAGAAGGCGACTCTGTCGATTCCCTCCGCATCCTAGTGTCGTTGCGTAACACCGAACCCTTCAACGCGTTCGCCGCAAGTCCTCCCAGGGAAGATCTCAGGTTCAAATTCCAAGCAAGAGAGGGAGAGCACTATGTCCCATCACCTCGACTGTCCCATCGCTCGTCAAGACGTTCGCCTCGACATCACCGACCTCTACGTATTCCGTGGCGAAACGGGAACCGTGTTTGTGATCAACGTCTGCCACTCCATCGCAGGGCCGATTCCGGTACCTGGATACCATCCGGAGGGCATGTACGAATTCAAGGTCGATCTCAACGGCGATGCCGTCGAAGACGTCACCTATCGCATTATCTTCGACGAGCGTGACCAGCAAGGAAAGCAGCGCTACGTCGTGCGGTCCATCCGAGGTGCAGAGGCC
Organism: Terriglobia bacterium; assembly: GCA_963724985.1. Lineage (GTDB taxonomy): Bacteria > Acidobacteriota > Terriglobia > Terriglobales > Acidobacteriaceae > JAJPJE01. Next base: position 103,702 of record CAVRWV010000021.1, read on the forward strand.
GTAGATCCACACGCGCCCGGAACCGTCGTCGCGCAGGGCGTAACTGGTGAGACCGTCACCGCGGCGGGCGGTGTGCGCGTTTGGGCCGGCAAGGCTGGTGATCCGTTTTGGATTGAGCCAGATGTGCTACACGCGGTCGGCCACGCGTTTCAGGACGGCACAGTCGTCGACCTGTCTGGATGGGATCCAAGCAAAGCGAAGAACCTGTTCGCCGGACAAACCGTGTATTCGATCGTGCTCGAACTGCCCGACAGCGAGTTGCTCGCAGGCGCAGGCGGCGAGCGTCGCATCGGAGTGTGGGCGGTGGCAACGCTCGCTACTGATGCTGGCGGATGGCGAAGGATCAACCGCATCGGTCTCCCGATGCTTCCTCCGCTGTTTACTCAGTACAACGAAGATCTCGGCAACCGTCTGAATGCCGGGCGTCCAGCCGACGACTTCTCCACTCACGGAGCGACCGTCGCCAAGGCAATTGCAGGCGTCGTTGCCGCCTATGGAACCGCACAAGATCCCCGAGCTTACGGGGAGAAGGTTGCGCATCGCTGCTGCCCCAACATTCTCCCGTATGAGGTCGGAACGCCGGCTGTGTTCAGCTTCGCCGAGTGGAACGGCCGCTCCCTCACGGACAACGCGCCCGATGTTATGTTCTCGATGGCGGCGAACACGCCAATTCGCCTCGGCATCGGCAAAGAATCGGTCACGTCGAAACCGTCGACGACTTTCCCATACGTTCCGTCCGCAGCCTTGATCGGCAGTTCTCAAGAAGCGGAGCGTGGAGCGGTATAGAACGCGCCAAGCTCGCCATCTTTTGGTTTGCGTTACGGCCGGATCGCCCAGGCTAAACCGTCCGGCTCGCCGCCAACGTCGATGTGTCCCGTCACCGCGAATGTCTTCAGGTCGACAACAACGACGTAGTTGTCGGGGCTGCAGGCGATGAAGGCACGACTGCCATCCGGCTCGATCAGAATGCCCGCGGCTCCGTGACCGATTGGCACTCGCTTGAATTCCTTGCGCGAGGCCGCGTCGTAGACGACCAGATTGCCATCGCGCAGACTCGAAATCAGCACCAGCTTTCCATCGGGAGTGAACTTCAGCCGGTTCGCGCCGAAGACCTTCGCGTCGAGCGTGGCTGTCACGGTCCGTTTGGCCGAGATCGATCACCGAGAGCGTACCGTCCTGCGGCATTCGCGGTCCATAGCTCGCGTCCATCCGGCGAAACGTCAAATCCCTCGGAACCTTTGCCAACAGGAATGACTGTCTGATTCCAATCCGTACGCGGCTGATTCCCTCCCGGCGGCGGAGGAGGCGCCCTGCGGCGCACTCCCGAAGGAGGCGGTCCCATCGGCGGCAGCGTGACCTGTTCCAGAACACTCACCGTCGCGGAGCTCACGTTCGTTGTGTAGATCTGCTTCTGGTCCGCGGTGACGTAGAGCATGTGCGTGCGGTTCTGTCCGGTGCCCATGATCCAATCGACCTTGGCAGACGCGGGATCGTAGCTCGCGACGGCCTTCGCGCCTTCCGCGGTGAACCAGACTTTCCCTCCAACAAAGAAGAGTCCGTGTGGGCCATTCAAGGCGCCGGTGTCGATATCGGGCAGCGCCTTCTGCGCAACGAGGTCGATGACCGAAAGAGCATGGTAGCGTCCGCCACCATAGATCGAAACATACGCGGTCTTCCCGTCAGACGACGCGATCACTTCGTGCGGGTCCGGACCGACGGGAGCACGTGCGACGACTTGCAGCGTCTTCGGATCCACGATGGCAAGTGTGTGGTCATGCTTGGAGAGCGCGAGCAGCGAGCGACTCGGCGTCGATTGGGCGACAACTCCGATTGCGGTGAAGAGAGAGAACGCCAACGCGGTGAGGGCGATGAGCACTGCAGGAATTGTAGATCGCATCGTTCTGCTCCAGTGAGTTCGGACGGCAGCTCCCAAGTCTAATCCTGAATGCGTTGGGGAGCACCAGCGCCGGGAAGAGCGGCCCGGCCATCTCAACTTCTGTTTGCTCGCATCGGTCTGTTAACTACCGCAACATCCTTGTAGCTGAGACTCACCAACCCGAATGAAGCCGAAAGGAGCCCTCCTGTGAAACCTCTATCTGAACAGCTTCAAGATTTATCCCAACGCGCCAAGAAAATCGAAGATTCCGCTGCTGCAACCCGCCAGAAGAATCAGGCGGAACTGCAGCGCCGCCATGATCAACTGAAGTCTGACATCGAATCCACTGGAAAGAAGCTGGAGACCTCTGCTGCCGAGGCCAAGGCGGACGTCCGCTCGGGATGGGCCGATATTAAGCTTCGGATCGACGAGCGTCTTGCGATTGCACACGCGAAGATCCAGGAGCGTAAAGCCGAGCGGGACGTGAACAGGGCTGAAAGCCGGGCAGAGGCCGCAGAAGCCGACGCGGCAGATGCGGTCGCGCTCGCGGTGTATGTCCTCGACCAAGCCGAATACGCGGTGATCAACGCTGCGCTCGACCGAGCCATCGCCGATAGTCTTCGCGCTGCAGCGTGAGGAGCACCGAACTCTCGATCGAGGACAAGCTCGATGTCCCAGGTTCGTCTTCGTTGGACTAATCTGGGTTGGTCCGCGCCCGCTGAGTAACACCGGGGAAGGATTGCGAAGATGTTTTCCCCAGGTTAGCGTCCAAAAGAAAGGACGCGAACCTGGGGCACCAAGCCGGTCGAAACTGCCCCCACTCAAGCAATCCATCACATGAACGAGAGGACGCCGATCACTGCTCCCGCCACTACCAGCAGTGCCGGGTTTACCTTGTATCGCATCAAGATAAGCAAGGTGCCAACAGAGATGGCGGCGGTTTCTGTGCCGGTAATCGCACCCTTAGCCATGCTGAAGCAGCCAGCCAGCAGGAGTCCGATTGAAACAGGCGCAAGACCTTGTTGAATGGATGTTCTCCATGGCCACTTCTCCAGCTTCTTCCAGCCACGGGCCACGATAAACGCGAGAACAGCGGTCGGTCCGAAGAAGGCAACCAGCACGGCGGCGGCACCAAGGAATCCACCTGCCCACTGTCCTATTGGAACGATCATCATCATATTCGGACCCGGAGCCATCTGGCCCACGCTGTATAAGTGGATCAACTGGGGAAACGTAAGCCACTTATGGACGTCGACGGTCAGGATCTTCATCTCGGGAAATGCAGCCATGCCGCCACCGACGGTGAGGAGGGATAAGTAGGCGAATACACGCACAAGAGCCGGAATCTGGTTCATTGCGCCACACTTTCCTTCTGCGCTTTGCGAGGCCGATGGAAGAGGATCGCCAGGATGCCGACGCCTATCAGCGTACGTGGAACACCCAAGTGCAGGCGGTTCACGGCAATCACAGTCATCGCCATAAAGACGAAGTCGAACTTTCCTTCGAGCGACTTCTTGCTGAGCCCAACAACTGTGGAGAGAATCAAGCCAACGGCCGCGGCCGCGACGCCTTTCAGCGCGGCGGTAACCCAGACGTGGTCACCGTGGATTCGGTAGAACACTCCAACGGCATACATGAGCACAGCGCCCGGCACGCAGATGCCGATGACGGCGACAATTGAACCCAGCGCACCGCGCAACTTCTCGCCCACCAGGATCGCCATGTTGGTTGCGTTCAACCCAGGAAGGCTCTGGCTGATGGAAAGCATTTCGACGAATTCCTTATCGTCGATCCAGTGACGTTTGGTGACCAGGCTACCGCGAAGATACGGCACGACACCGCCGAAGCTGGTGGCGCCGATGATCAGGAACTCCAGGAATATCTGGCCAATTGAGACTCGAGCCTGATTGGCAACCGCGCTGCTCCCGGGTTGCACTTTCGGTATTGCGCCGGCGTCGCTCATACCCTGGGGCTCCTTTCTGCTGGACGACAGACCATCGTCTGAGCTACTCGTGCGACTTGGGTGGATTACCCAGTAGCCGGTACACCGTCGCTGTTTTGGTCGCGTTCAGCGCGATGTATTCCTCGGCCGAGTATTGCAAGGAGATGAAGAACGCCTCCGCTCGTCTTAGTGCCTCTTGTCCAAGCTGGGCGCGATCGTGGAACCGGAATTGGAAGGCGAACTCTCCAATCAACGGACGGTGCTCTCCGCGGGTACGCCAGATCGCCACATTGGCCTTGGACGTAATGCCCTGACCGAAATCGAGCGTGCCGATGTCTTGCAGCACCTCCTCAATGATCGTGTTGCTGACCAGTTTGATCTCTTCTTTCGGTTCCTTTTTTACTTGAGCGAGCGCCGGTAGTAGCTCGACTAGAGCGTCCATATCACGCACATTGTCGTGGCCCATCCCAATCGCGCTGCGCAAGAACTGGACGTTATGGGAAAAGAGCAGACGAATGCCGCCCAGCTTTTCCCGCAAAGGCAAAGCTTGACACTTGAACTTGACGCGATGATCGCCAAGGATATGAGGCCGGACGTCGGTCTCAGCGGCGACCTGCATATCGGGGTGCCGGAACTTGAACACGATCTCAGGATCGCCAATTGGAAACCCATCCTTGTAGGGAATTCTGCGGCGCAGGATGAAAGCGTTGTTGTATAGGCGAAAGTCCTCAGTATCGACAAACAGCACTTCGCGTATCTTGATCGGTTCGGAATCGTAGTCATGTTTCGCGAAGTGCACACCGTGCTCTTTGGCCGGCTGGTTCATTACCTTTCCGAAGTCAAAGAGGCTCTCTCGCGAATGAAACTTATTTGGCTTCAGAATAAGTTTGCAGCAAAGGTACTCGACGTGATGGATCGGCATACCGTCGGCATACACACCGGGCTTCAGTTGAGGGACGCGCCCCACCCAACTAGGGGTTACCGCTTCTCTGGCCTGCGGCATTGGTGTGATGATCGGTTGGGTTCCAGTTCGTGCAACTTCTTTGAGCTGTGCCATCGTCGCCCCTCACTAGAGATTTCTTCTCGATATAAAGTTCCCTTCCGAAGAATAGGAAAGGCCTGAGTAGCCCGTAACTGGCAAAATTACTGATCCACATATGCGAAAAGCTCATGGTCTACAGCAAGGAACGGCCGACTCTGCTGGCTATCAGCGTGCTCACCTGGCGACATCCTAGAAATGCCGGTATGAGACGAAGTGCCTGGTATGAAACTTGCCGCATTACGCTGTGGACTAGCCGTAGCTTTGCTGACACTCGCTCCATTGCTCGCGCAACAAGGGCCTGCGAATTCACAGAGCTCTTCTAAGACTGGCGCCAGCGTGCCCTGGGAAGTCGCACTCACCGTCGACGGGTACCTGCTTCCTGATCAGGATGACTATATCGATCCGACGCTATCGGCAGATCGCGGGCGGCTCCACCTGGAGGGTCGGTACAACTATGAAAATCTGAGAACCGGTTCGCTGTGGATCGGCTACAACATCAGCGCCGGGAAGAAAGTGGTGTTTCACCTCACGCCCATGATTGGCGGCGTTTTTGGCCGGACGACCGGCGTCGCTCCGGGTTTTGAGGCCTCGCTGGCATACAAGAGGATCAAGGCATCGATTTCCAACGAATATGTTTTCGATACAAACCACAAGTCTGGAAACTTCTATTACAGCTGGCCGCAGCTGACCTATTCTCCGAGAGAATCGCTTCGGGTGGGGCTAGTGGCACAGCGTACCAAGGCGTTCCAAACCAAACTCGATACGCAGCGCGGTTTCCTGGTTGGTCTCGCTTACAAGAAAGCGGAATTCACAACCTACGTCTTCAATGTTGGCTGGACAGAGCCGAGCGTCGTTCTTGAAATTGGCTGGAGTTTTTGAGTGCTAAGTCAGGGCCTGGGCTAAAGTCCAGACCTACCCACATCGCTCCGGCGCCGATTATGGTGAAGACGATCTACAGCGTCCGCTTGAACAGCGGCGTGGCGATCAGCAGCGCGACCGTGGCGAATACGCCGAGAAAGAGCATGTCTCCGGAGACAGCGCTCAGGGTCGCATCTTTCAGCAGCAGGCCTTTGAAGCCGTGCACGGCGTAGCTGAATGGATCGACATAGGCAATGCCTTTGAGCCACCACGGAAATGCGTGAATCGGATAGATGGCGCCGCTGGGGAAGAACAGCAGAGTGTTCATGACACCGAAGGTGGCGCGCGGCACCAGCGGATCTTCGACGCGCACCATCATCAGGAACATCATCGAGTTCAAGGCGAACGCCGTCAGGATGATCATCAGCATCAGACCGAGGAACACGTCGGGACGGAAGGTGTTGCCCACACCTGAGAGCAGCGATCCGATGATGGTGATGACGACGCCGGAAACAACGGCCTTGATGGCGCCCGCGAGGTTGAGTCCGAAAACGAGTTCGGTGCGCGTGATGGGCGTGACCAGATAGCCTTCGTGGATGCCGCGCGCCTTGTCGTCGATGTAGAGCATGCCGCCGCCGATCATCACCGAGACGAACATCGCCAGGGTGATCGATCCGGGCAGCAGATATTTCATGTACTCGATATAGGGATACAGCTCGACGGTTTCGAGCGCGATGCTCTGCAGGATACGCGGCTCGACTACGGGAGCGTTGAGCGCATCAGTGAGCTCGCCCATTTTCTGCTCGAGTGAGGAGCTCATGAAGTTGTCGCTGTTGTCGACGACGAGAGCGAGGCGCGGGTGCTCCTGCTGGTAGACGCGGCGCGAGAACTGCGGAGGAATGATGACGGCGCCGTCGATCTTGCCGTTGCGCACGTCTTCCATCGCCTGGCGATCGTTGTCGTAATAGACAGGCTCGAAGGTGCGAACGTTTGCCTGGACGGAGTCGAAGGCTTCGCGGACCTTGAGCGCCATGGTGCCGTGGTCCTGGTCGACTACGCCAAGCTTGGCGTCGCGGATTTTTCCGCCGAAGGCGTTACCGAGCACGACCAACTGGACGAGCGGAAACACCGTTGCCACCAGCATCAGCGCCGGAGAGCGCAGGAACTTGCGCAATTCGCGTTCGACAATGGCCCACATTCTCATCAGTCGTTAGTCCTCAGTCGGTGGTCGTTAGCAAGAGACTCGCCGACAATTGCATCTGGCGTAGCTGGTAGCTAGTCGTTAGTCGCTCGTCGTTAGTCGTTAGCAGAACGTCAGCTACTCTAGCTACCAGCCACCCAAGCTAACGACTAGCGATCCCGACCACCTCTTAGTGCCCTGGCCTGTCCGGCATCATGAAGCTGAATGCCTTCACCTGCTCGTCGCGCAACTGGCGCCCGGTGTAGTGGACGAATACATCGTCCAGCGACGTGCTTTGCACGGTGAGCGATTTCACTTCTACGTTCGCTTTCAGCGCGAGCTCTACCAGCGAGGTGGTGGTGCTCGGGCCGGTGCCGGTCATCACGCGATACATGTTGCTGCTTTCGTTTTGAACACTGTGAACGCCAGGAAGACTGTGCAGCTGAGCTTCCCAGTCAGAAGGCGTGTTCGCGAACTGCACTTCGATCACATTCGAGCCGGGAACGGTCTGCTTCAGCGCCATGGGCGTATCGAGCGCGACGAGCTTGCCATGATCGACAATGGCGATACGGTCGCAAAGGCGATCGGCCTCGTCCATGTAATGCGTGGTGATCAGCATGGTGAGCTTGCGCTGTTCCTTGATGCGCGTGAGCATTTCCCAGACGGCGACACGCGACACGGGATCGAGTCCGGTGGTTGGCTCGTCGAGGAAGAAAATTTTGGGATGATGCACGAGTCCGCGCGCGATTTCGAGACGGCGGCGCATACCGCCGGACAGTGTCTTGGTCTGCGCGCTGCGCCACTTGGTCAGGTCGACGAGTTCGAAGAGCTCGTCCATCGACTGTTCGCGTTCCTTCTTCGGAATGCCGTAGAGCTTGGCGTAGATGCTGAGATTCTCGTCGAGCGTGAGATCGGGATCGCTGGTCATCGCCTGCGGAATCACGCCCAGGCAGCGGCGAACGTCATCGGCCTGGGTCTTCACGTCAAAACCCGCGATGTGAGCCGTGCCTCCGGTGATCGGGATGAGCGTGGTCATCATACGAATCAGCGTGGACTTCCCTGCACCGTTGGGACCGAGCAACCCGAAGATTTCGCCTTCGCCAACGCTGAACGAGATGTCGTCGACGGCAGTGAAGTCGCCATACTTCTTGACGATGTGCGACACCGCGATCGCGGGCGTGCTCGACGCTGCGCCATTGTTGCCGTTCGGTTTTTGAAGTTCAGCGACCATGTGGTTCCGCTCTCGGCTCTCGGCTTTCAGCTCTCACTTGTTCTGTGCCACGGGATTCGCTTGCTGCGGGAATCCGTGTAGCTCGGGAGCATTCGCCTGCGAAGTCGGCTTCTTCAGCACATCGTTATGAACCAAGACTTCGGCTGTCATTCCTGGCACAAGTTTCTGCAAGCTGTTGTCGACCTGCAGCTTCAAGGCGATGGTCTTGATGTCGCGCTTGGTCCGGCTGACGTCGCGCTGCGTAGCGAAGTCGCCTTCGACAGCTTTGAAGATCACGCGTCCCTGGACTACGCTTCCGGACGGTAAACGCACCGGCAATATGTCGCCGATGGCAACTTTCTCGCCGTAGGTTTCGGGGACAGCTGCGCGCACCCACGTGTCATTGAGATCGACGATGGTGACGATCGGCGTGCCGACGTTCACGACTTCGCCTTCGCGTGCCGCGCGAACGGAAACGATGCCGCTGACTGGCGCGATCACCTTCGTATACGCGAGACGCGCATCGGCTTCGGCGATCTGCGCTCGCGCGGTATCTGCCTGTCCGCGCATCGCGTCAACGGTGTGAACTGCCGCGGCGGCCTGATTCACGCGCGCTTCGGTGGAAGCGAGGTCAGACTCGGCCGACTGGACCTGCTGTTTAAGTGAGTCGACACGGGCCTGCGCCTGCTTCAGCGCGGCAACCGCACGGTCGCTATCCTGCGGGGAAGCGACGCCGGCTTTCGTGAGTTCGACGGTGCGATGAGTATCGAGTTGCTGGCGATCGAGATCGGCCTGCGCTTCGACCAGCTGCGCCTGCGTCGATTGCACACGAGACTTGGAGCTGAGCACGTCGTTGGACGTGTAGCCCTTGGTAGCGATCTCGGTGGACTGCGATTCGCCCACGCGCGAACGCGAACTCGCGAGCGTGGCTTCCGCCTGACGCTTCTGCGCTTCGAGCTCTGCGGAGTCGAGGACGGCGATCACATCACCAGCTTTGACCGTGGTGCCTTCGTCGACATTCAATCTCTCGATGCGCCCCTGGATCTTGGCGCTGACGATCACCTGGTTCGCATCCACCGTGCCGACGAGCACGAGACCATCGTCGCGGCGCGTCGTCGCCAGGTAATAAATGGTGGCGATGGAGAGCAGCACGAGCAGCAAAATGCCAAATTTGCTCTTCTTCATTGGGTAACTCCAGTTTGCAGCGACTGCACGATGCGGAAGCCATGTTCGCGATCGACAAAGAGCGCAGCCGCAACTACATCCAGTACAGCAGCCTTTCGCGCTGCGACATGCTCGGGCAAAAGAGGATCAGCGTCTAAAAATATGCGTACAACGGGCGCGCTGATGAAGTAGTGCACACACATACCGACGATGGACGGAAGAAACTGCACGGGATCGACCGGTCGGAATTCGCCGGAGGCGAAGCCTTGCTCAAATGTCTTAACTACTTTTTCGAAGAGTGGCCGGAAATGCCGCGTGACCAGCTTCCTCAGATGGGGGGAGGGATTTCGTCCGGCGCGCATCATCTCCATCTGCACGAGGCGCGGCAGGAAGGGTGATTGCGCCAGGTAGTCGAAGTAGGCGGAGACGTAGCGCACGATCTTTTCTCCGGCGTCGAGGTCGGAGTCTAGAATGGGGACGACGCGCTCACGCAAGCCGGTAAAGGTGAAGTCGAGAACCGCGCCGTACAGGCCTTCTTTATCTTTGAAGTAGTAATAGAGCAGCGCCTTATTGACGCCTGCGGCGCGGGCGATTTCGTCGGTGCGCGCCCCGGCGACGCCCTCCTGCGCGAATTCACGAACGGCAGCTTTGAGGATCGCCTCGCGGCTATGCTCGGCATTGCGGGAGCGTGGGGCGGGAAGGTGTCGGGTTGCGGTGACGGCTCTCATGTTTAATTAACTAGTTAGTTAATTTAGCAGACTGCGCGAGGATTGCAAGAGGCGAAACGGACGACGCGAAGTCATTGAAAATGAGGGCTATTGGAGAGACGTGGCGGCGTGCTGGTTCAGTATCGTTCCGAACTCCAGAGGATTTCCAGATGTTGTGCCGCTTTTTCAACGACGCCAGTAGCGGAGAGAAAGCCGTCGCCGCTTTGATAGATCTGCTCGCCAGCCATGGTGAGAATGGCGTAGGAATAGGTGATTCGACGCGATTGGGGCTGATGGTTAGCGGTGATTTCCGCGAGATGATGTCCCAGGCGCACGGTAACGGACGCAGAAGCTGGAGATCGCGGCCGGACTAATTGCAGCCGATGCTCAGCCGCCGGTCGTTTCTCTGGCTGCCGATCCTCGAACGAGATAGGTAGACTCGCCACGGAAGGTAAGATGTCGATTTTCCTGTGAGGATGGCCAGCTTCAACTTATGCCAGATCCGTTTTGGGCAATAAATCGAGACCTGCTGCTTGGGGCGAGGCAAGGCGAAGTGCTTCACCCACCTCTAGGGGCGCCTCGTTTTGACGAAAGCGGCGACGAAGAGAGCGCCGAGAAGCAAGTCCACACAGCCGAGCATCAAGTCGCTCGATCGCATGCAGTTCTGAGAAACGAGCACCAGAACGACGATCCCATAGCCGAATTTTTCGATCACGGCAGGCACGATCAACGGCCGCAGACGGATGGGATCGCGGGCGATCACGAAGAACGCGATCTGCCAGGCCAGAGCGGCAGTTACGAATCCGTAGTAAAAACCCGGGTGCGTAATTGGAGGCGGATCCTGGCGGCCAATCAGATTGAACATGAAGAAGAGGGGCGTGATTACCAACACGCCCCAGATGCCGGCAATCCAGAAGATGATTTTTGCGAATTTCAACGTGGACCAATTCTTCCCGATTCGCCGATCCCGTTGGCATCATCCCAGGTTAGCGTCAAAAACGGGCGCGAACCTGAGGCACCCTAGTTGCCCGTTAGTCACGGGTATAGCGATTTCGTTTCTTGTCCTGGTGGCGCTCGAAACCTAAATGAATCAGGCGATCGATCAGTTCGGCATACTTGATCCCAGTTGCTTCCCACAGCTTGGGATACATGCTGATGGCGGTGAAGCCGGGCATGGTGTTGATCTCGTTCACATAGATCCTGTCGGTGTCGGGATCCATGAGGAAGTCGACGCGGCCGAGGCCGGAGCAATCGACAGCCTGGAAAGCATCGACGGCGAGTTTCTGTACACGCTTCGAATCCTTCTTGCTGAGCTTAGCGGGGATAACCAGGCGCGAGCCTTCGTCGAGATACTTGGCGGCGTAGTCATAAAACTCTGTGGACGGCACAATTTCGCCGGGCACGGAAGATTTGGGATCGTCGTTGCCGAGCACAGAGCACTCGATCTCGCGCGCACGACGCTTCTTCTTACCAGAGCCGCCGACGCCTTCTTCGACGACGATCTTGCGATCGAACTTCGCGGCTTCGTACATGGCGCCATCGAGTTCTTCGCGATTGTGAACCTTGTTGATTCCAACCGAGCTGCCAAGATTCGCGGGCTTCACGAAGTAGGGATATTTCAGCTTTTTCTCAAGGAGTTTGCGAACTTCAACGGGATCTTTTTCCCACTCGCTGCGCAAGACGGTGACGTGTTTCACGATGGGCAATCCGGCAGCGGAGAATAGGCGCTTCATGACGTCTTTGTCCATGCCGGCGGCAGAGCCCAACACGCCTGCGCCGACGTAGGCGATGTCGGCAAGCTCGAGCAGTCCCTGGATGGTGCCGTCTTCGCCAAAGGTGCCGTGCAGAACGGGAAAGATAATGTCGACGGAAATGAGGTGATCACCCGCGCGACCGAGCTGGCGATTGCTGTCGCTTTCGAATGGAATCAGCGAGCCGCTTTCCGACGAAGGTACTGGGGGAACGAGAACTGATTCGCCCTTAGCGAGCACGGCGGCGGACTCGGTGTAATCGGGATCGCCAGCGCGCAGATTGCGCTCAGAGTCCTTGTGCTCCCCGCGCAACAACTGTTCCGCGTGACCGGACGTCACCCAGCGGCCATCTTTGGTAATGCCGATGGGCACGACGTCATACTTCTTCTTATCGATGTTTTTGAGGACCGATGCCGCAGAAAGCAGCGAAACTTCATGCTCGCCACTGCGTCCGCCAAAGAGCACGCCAACACGAACTTTCTTAGCCATTGCTCCTGAACATAATGCGTCAAGAGGCACCTGCGCAACTGTTCCAGAGTGCCTGGGTTGGAACTATCGACGGGAGGGCGACGCGGATAAGTTGTGGAAAATACAGGGACAGCTGCACTAGTACCCATGCGGATAGGTACTTAGGTACTCTATCCACTTTCCACCCAAGTTCCGCATCATAAGCATATGGCCCGGACGTTATCGGAAGTGATTCCGCTGTTCCAATGCTCCCACGAGTTTTCGTGGCCACGTCGTCTACCCAGTGGCGATTACTACCAGGTCTGCCTGCGTTGTGGCGCCGAATACGGATATGACTGGTCAACCATGCGCCGGACCGAACGCGTTGCGCGCGGAACCGCCGTGCAAAGCCGTGGCAATCTGAATCGGAAGTCGGGATGGAAGCCGCGTGCACGACGGCTGGCGGTTGAGATTCCGATGAAATTCCGCATTGACGGAACCACCGAATGGACTGAAGGCGTGGTACGAAACATCTCACGCTCGGGCGTGCTCTTCCAGGGAATTTCCGGACTCGAGCACAACACGCGCCTGGAAATGATTTTCGAGATGCCGGAAGAAATCTCCGGACAGACGGAGAGCCAGGTGCTGTGCCAGGGACGCGTGATCCGCACGATTCCGAGCGGAAAAGAAGATCAGCCGCCGTCAGTTGCGGTGGCGCTCGCCGGATACGAATTTCTGCATCAACGCAAGCTGCCGAGAAACGCGGAGACCACGGCGTAAGAGCATTGGCCGCAGATTAACGCGGATTTCGCTGATAGACACGTGCGCTGCAGGACCCTTCTCAAGCAAACCCGAAATGCAGAGTTCCTTCGCTGCGCTCAGGATGACGTGTGCCTGTGGGATGTTTCAGTGGGGCGATGAGAGTCAGTCAGCCGCCAAACATCTTTTCTAAAGAATCTTCTTCCCAAATGCTGACAGCGCTAACTCCACTGCCAGATCGGCGGTGCGGTTGTGCTCGTCGATCACCGGATTCACTTCCACGATCTCAAAGCTGAGCATGCGTGCGTGGTCGGCGATGATCTCCATGGCGAGGTGAGCTTCGCGATAAGTCGCGCCGCCGCGCACAGGAGTGCCGACGCCGGGCGCGTCTTCGGGATCGATCCAATCCATGTCGAGCGAGATGTGGTAGCCGACGGTGCCGCGTCCTGCCATGCGCAGTGCTTCTTCCATCACCGCGCGCATACCGCGCTCGTCGATGTCGCGCATGGTGAAGACTTCGATCCCGGCGCGGCGGATGTTTTCTTTCTCGTACCCATCGACGTCGCGAATGCCAACGAGCACGCAGTTCTCCGGCGCGACCTTCGGCGAATAGCCGTAGATGTTTGCAAGTTCGGGCAGGCCAAGGCCCATGATCGCGCCAAGAGGCATGCCGTGCACGTTGCCGCTGGGGGATGTGTCGGGCGTGTTGATGTCGCTGTGAGCGTCGATCCAGATGAGGCCGATGCTCTGGCCCTTCTTGCGGTAGAACTCGGAAACGCCGGAAACAGTGCCCGCGGCGACTGAGTGGTCGCCGCCAATTACCAGGGGCACTTCACCGGCCTCAAGCGTCTTCTGGACGAGGTCGGCTTCCTTGGTGCAGGTCTGCGTAATTTCTTTCAGATACTTGGCGTTGGAGGCGCCTTCCTTCTTCTGTTCGGCGATGGCGACGGCAACGTTGCCCGCGTCTTCGACGTGATGGCCAATCTCTTCGAGGCGCGCTTCGAGACCGGCAACGCGCACGGCGGATGGTCCCATATCGACGCCGCGGCGGGTCTGACCTAAGTCGAGTGGCACGCCGATGACGCGAATTTTGCGCGGCACCAGTCCCAGTATCTGCTGAGGCGGGTGCGCGATATTAATTTTTGGTTCGCTGTTTGCGTCAGCCATGCTCCGTGACTGATTCCTTTCATTTGTCGGCGAGGCGAAATGCGGGTTTCTTCGCTCGCGTCCGCTCGCTCTTCATCAGAGCAAGATGGGGTAGCTAGTAGCTAGCAGCTAGTAGCTCGACCCACCAGCTATCCGCTACCCACAACCAATACCGCTACGGATACAACCGATGTAATGTGCGGGCGAACGGAATGGTTTCGCGCACATGCTCCAGGCCGCAGATCCATGCTACAGCACGCTCGATACCCATACCGAAGCCACCATGCGGCACGCTGCCGTACTTGCGCAAATCGAGATACCACTTGAATGCCTCTTCGGGCAAACCGTGCTCGTGAATGCGCTTGATTAGCAGGTCGTAGGACGACATACGCTGCGAGCCGCCGATCACTTCGCCATAGCCTTCGGGCGCGAGCACGTCCACGCAGAGCGCTAGTTCCGGACGTTGCGGATCCGGCTCCATGTAAAACGCCTTCACGACAGCGGGGTAGCGGTGGATCATCACCGGACGATCGAACTGAGACGAGATGTAAGTCTCGTCGGGCGAGCCGAAGTCGCCCCCCCAATCAAACTTGTTCTCGATCAGGCCCTTGGCGTGCGCGTCCAGCAGCATCTGCACGGCTTCGTCGTAAGTGATGCGTGGGAACGGCGCTTTCACGGTTTCCAGCTTCGTGATGTCGCGACCAATCACTTCGAGATCGAGGCGGCGCTTCTCGAGCACGCGCTGCACCAGGAAACTGAGCAGGCCCTCGGCCAGCTGCATCACATCTTCTAGTTGGCCGAAGGCAATCTCAGGTTCGACCATCCAGAACTCGGTGAGGTGGCGACGCGTCTTTGACTTCTCCGCGCGAAAAGTCGGACCAAACGAGTAGACCTTGCCCAGAGCCATTGCCGTCGCTTCGATGTAGAGCTGGCCGGACTGTGTGAGATAAGCCTGCTCTTCGAAGTAGTCGACGGGGAAAAGTGTCGTGGTGCCCTCGCATGCGGCAGGCGTGAGAATCGGCGGGTCAGTGAGCGTGAATCCCTGGTTATCGAAGAAATCGCGCGCTGCCTTGATGATCTCGGCGCGAATGCGGAGGATCGCGCTCTGCTTGGGCGAGCGAATCCAGAGATGGCGATGCTCCATCAAGAAGTCGACGCCATGCTCCTTGAGCGAGATCGGATAAGGATCGTCTTCCGCGACTTTCTGTACGACTTGAATGTCGGCGACATCGAGTTCGAAACCGCCGGGCGCGCGCTTGTCGGCGCGAACCTTTCCGCGCACGATCACGCTCGACTCGAGCGTCAAAGTCTTAATGGTCTCGAACGTCTCCGGTGAGACTGCGGCCTTGGGAACCACTCCCTGCACGACGCCGCTGCCGTCGCGGAAAATCGGAAAGAGCAGCTTGCCGCTCTCGCGGAGGTTGTAGAGCCAGCCCTGGATGGTAACGATCTGACCGTCGTGCTTCGACAGATCGGAGATGCGGGAGACCGGAGCTTCTGCGGTTGCGACTTGATTCGTTTCTGTGGCTGACATTTATTAGTCCTGAGAAAGCACTCAGCATTCAGTACTCAGCATTCAGTCATGAACCTTACGTGCCACGGCCCAAGTACTGTCTCTAGATCGCTTTATCAGCAAACGGTTCGGAGCGAATGCTGACTGCTGAGTGCTGATGGCTAAGCCTGTACGGCTTGCCCGGCTTCTTCGAGCCTGCGAAACGCAGCGCTCATGCCGGACGGAATATCTTTCACGCCTTCACCGTTAATTTCCATCAGCAGCGGCGGCACCTGCGGCGCGGTGCGCAGCAACTGCATCGCTTCGGCCCAGTTGATGGTTCCATCGCCGGGCCAGAGGTGCACGTCGGCATCACCCTTGTTGTCGTGGACGTGCGTGGAGCGGATGTGCGGCTTTAGCGACTCGAATGCCTCAGCAATGTTGCTCATCATGTGGGCATGGCCGAAATCAAAGCAGATGCCTACGTCGGTGAAATGCGTAATGCTCAGAAATTCCAGCAGGCGTTCCGGCGTCGAGAGCTCGTTGGGGATATTTTCCAGCAGCACGGTTACGCCGAGCGGCTTGGCGAAGGCTTTCAAGTGCTCGACGCACGTCATCGCCGCATCGAGTTTCTTCTCGTTGAAGTCTTCCCCGCCCACGCCAATGTGCTGAACGAGATATTTGAACGGAATCTGCTCGGCGATCTCGATGGCGCGCTTGATCTCGTCCATGGCCTCGATGCGCGGGCGCTTTTCGACTTCCGCAATATTGAGCGATGGGCCGCCGCGCTTTCCCCACTCGTAGTCCATGGTCAGGGGGGAGTGCACAGAATTGAGTTTGATCCCGGAGGTACGAAACCAGTTGCCGATTTCCACGATGTGCTGCTTGCGGTTCGCATAATCGAAATGGCCGCGCGCGGCGAAGATCTCGATCGTTTCAGCCCCGGCCTTGACCATGCCGTCCAGGAGCCCGGGATGCAAACGTTCCCGGACATACACATAAGTGGACATTGCCTTCAACATCGTTCGACTCACCCCGTTATGCCTGGCCGTTCAGCAACGCTCAAGCAATCTTTGAGGCTAGACCAGCCATCGCATCAGAGTCAAATGAAGTTCGTCAGTGCTGCGGAAGTGGGCTGCCCTGCAGTGGCGCCACATTCTTGCAGTCTGCGGCGATAGTGGAGTCAATGGTGCAATGAAAGGGGCCGCTTTGATAACAGACTGATGGGCGGGCCGGCTGTTCGCGTTGACGGAAGCGCCGAAATCCGGGATTCATATCACAGCTAAGCGCGAATGAGGGCGAATCATCGCTGGACGTAGTGGACGACCGCAGGGGGATCGGCCTTGACGGCCCACACCAGCGCGACGATCCAGCCGATGAACGTCCAGCCCAAGAAGAAATTCAGCAGGAAGATAGCAACCGTGTCGCGCTTGCCGCGAATGAGAGCAATGATCCACGGCAGGAAATAGAGCACAAATCCGAAGCCGAAGAACGGAAAGAAGAAGAACGATTCGAGAGCCATCATTGGACCTCCTCTGCCACGCAGACAGACTAGCGCACCTCGAACTTTGACCCCAAAGTGATATACGTGTCAACGTTCAGTTTCGTTCCCGAATCCGGTGCAGAAGGAGACAAGGGACAGAAGCTGGTGCAAACGGATCCAAATCCGATCCTTTGCGAACTGGAACCTCGCTTGATACCCTCGCCTCCATGTACATTCACATGTTTTCGTTCCGCTTCAAATCCGGTGTTACCGCCGAAAAGAAGCAGCGAGATCACGAACGAGATCCGCAAGTTACAAGGGCAGATTCCGGGACTGTTGGAAACATACGTCGGCTTCAATGTCTCGCTGCGTGGGGAGGGATACGAAATGGGCGGAGTGATGAAGTTCGCCGACAAGCACGCGCTTGATGCTTATGGCGGGCACCCGGCACACCAGCAGCTGTTAAGCTGGCTGGTTCCGCTGATCGAACCGATTGAAGTGGACTTCGAGGCATAACGAATGGAGATCATTGCAGTCATTCCCGCACGGATGGCTTCTACCCGACTCCCGCGAAAGATCCTGCGCGAGATTGCCGGACGTCCCATGCTGGCGTGGGTGTATGAAGCGACACGACGCTGCACGGGGTTGAACGATGTGATTGTGGCCACGGATTCCGATGAGATCTCCGCCGTCTGCGAAAAGAATGGCTGGCATGTACGCATGACCTCTCCCGACGCGCGCAGCGGAACCGAGCGCGTGCACGAAGTCTCGAATCAGATGGCTGCAGATGTGTATGTGAATGTGCAAGGGGACGAGCCGCTTGCGCGACAGGAGCACCTGGATGCACTGGTCACGTTGATGCAGGATGCTGCGATTCAGGTAGGGACGCTGAAGACGCCAATGCCGGCGGGCAGCGAAGACATTCACAATCCCAATGCTGTGAAAGTAGTAACCGATGCGAAACAGCGGGCACTCTACTTCTCACGCGCGACCATTCCCTTCGATCGCGACAAAATCGGTGCTGTGCACTATTTCAAGCACCTGGGTTTTTATGCGTACCGAAAGCCGGCGCTGGATCAGTTTGTGAAGTGGCCGGAGTCGTCTCTGGAGCGCAGCGAGCGGCTGGAGCAATTACGATTCCTGGAAAATGGGATCGGGATTTCGGTCGCCGAGACGCCGTACGATACGGTGGGCGTGGACACGGAAGAAGATCTGCAAAGAGTGGAGAAGATCCTTCGCACGAGGTGATCTGACGGCTTCCCCTCTGCTCGCGGACAGGAATGTGCGCGCCACACAAACAGCCGAACTACTAACGGCTGGCCTGGGGCTGACTTGCTCTCCAGGCTTGGGCCGCAGCGATTCGTTTCGAAATTGCCGGATGTGAGTGGAAGAACCATTCCACGAAGCGCGAGGGCTCGCGTTCGGCCATGTTCTGATCGGCGAGTTTGTTCATGGATGTAATAAATGGAGCGACGTCGGGTATGGACTCCAGGGCATACCGGTCAGCCTCGCGCTCCTTGCTGCGCGAATAGGCGTTCATCAGCGGCATCAGCAAAAACGACATTACCGTGGAAGCCAGCACCAGCAGCGGGAGATTGGCAAAGTCGTGCAGACTCTCGAACATGCCGCGCGTATCTACGGCGTAGCGCAGGATCTCGGCGGTGATCCAGAAGCCGAAGAAACTGACGACGACTTCGACGGCGATCCCCTTCATGATGTGCTTGTGCACGTGATGACCGAGTTCGTGCGCGAGAACTGATTCGATTTCGTCATCAGAATAGTTCTGAAGCAGCGTGTCCGCGAGAATGATGCGTCGAGTTGCGCCGATTCCGGCGAGCGCGGCATTGGCTTTCTTGCTCTTTTCCGAGAGCTCCCATTCGTAGACTTCACGCACGTGAGTTCCGGCGCGATCGCTGAGGCGGAGCAGGCGCGTGCGCAGCGAGTCGTTTTCCAGCGGCTTGAACTTGTAGAACAGCGGGAACAGTACTACCGGCGCGATCTGCGCAAAGAAGATGGACAGCAGGATGAACACGACCCACGCAATCATCCACCAATGCTGCGGCGAGGTGCGGATCGTCCAGTAGATGAGTTCCACGAGCACCGTGCCGATGACGAGCGTAATGAGCCAGGTTTTTACCTGATCCCAAAGCCAGCTGCGAATTCTCTGGTTCGACAGGTTATAGCGATGCTCGATGCGGAATCCGTAGTAGTCGAGGCCGAAGCCGAGAACCTTGCTGATGGCCAGTAGCATGGTGATGTAGAAGAAAACAGCGAGCGTGTAATGCTGGCCAGCGCTGCGGTAGGCCCAATCGCGCAGCGTATTCGTCCAGTCGGTCGCGAGCAGCAAGACCAGGAAAGCCAGTCCGATGAGGAAATCGGCGATTTCCAGCCTGCGATGAATACGGTTGTAACGCTGCGTTTCAGGCGAATCCGCTTTCGCGACCATTGGGGAGGCGTCGGGCATGCAATCGTGTGTTTATATCCCAACTGGCCATCGGAGTCCAACACAGTGCTTTTACCACGGAGACACGGAGGATTTCAGAATCAGGATTTCGGACTGCAGATTCTCAGGAGAGAAGTACTTAAATCTGAGCTCTGAAATCTTCAACACTCCGTGTCTCCGTGGTGAAATTACGCTGCGGTCGCTTTCTCGAAGACGAACGCTTCAGCGTTGGCAAGAATTTCTTTCACCAGCTCGGGGGACGATGCTTCGCAGTAGAGGCGCATGAGCGGCTCGGTTCCAGAAGCGCGCAACAGGATCCAGGCCTCGGCGCCACCACCATTGGTCGGAGCATCGAGGAATAGTTTCACACCATCGAGATCGGCGCGGCGGACGATGTTGTAGTGGCCAAACTTCTTCAAATCGGGCGAAGCGGCGCGGCGGATGGCGCCGTACTTTACTTCGTCGGGAATGCGCAAATCGCGGCGGCCGTAGTAATGAGGGCCGAATTCGCGCTGGAGGTCGGCCACGATCTGGCCGAGCGGCTTGCGCTCGTCGGCCATGACATTGGTTAGCAGCAGTGAATTTAGCATGCCATCGCGTTCGGGGAGATGGCGTGGGATGCCGATGCCGCCGGACTCTTCACCGCCAACCAGCACTTCTTTCCCGGAGAGCACCACGTCGCAGACATACTTGAAACCGATGCCGTGCTCGATCAGTTCGCGATCGTACTTCTTCGCGATGCGGTCGAGCATGCCGGTGGTATTGAATGCGCGGGTTACGGCGCCCGGCCACTTCTTGTATTTCAAAAGCCACATGAGCAGAACGGCGAAGCATTTGTGCGCGTCGACGAAGCTGCCGTCTTCAGCTACGGCGCCGATGCGGTCGGCGTCGCCGTCCGTGCAGAAGCCAGCGGAGCAGCCTTCGCGCACGACCATCTCCTGGCAGGCTTTCACGTGCGGCTCGATGGGCTCGGGATTGATGCCGGGGAACAGCGGGTTCAACTCGCTGCGAATCTCCACGACCTTGACGTCGCGGCTCTTGAGGATGCCGGACACAACGCCGCGACCGGCGCCGTACATGCAGTCGATGCCTATCTTGAATCCAGCTTTGGCGATGGCGTCGAGATCGGCGAACTTCGAAATGGCTTCAATGTAAGGCTGCTTGAAATCAACTTCTTCGATTTTCGCCGGCGTACCTTTCGGCATCGAACCGGCGTAAACCTCGGCTTCGATCTGCTTAACGATGTCGGGCCGCGCCGATCCACCAAACTTCTCCTTGAACTTCACGCCGTTCCAACTGTACGGATTGTGGCTGGAAGTGATGACGACGCCTCCGGCTGTGTCCCACTTTCTTACGCAGTAGGAAATGGCGGGCGTCGGAACATTGTCGTTGGAGAGCCGGACAGGAATACCCGCTTCGGCGATTACTTCGGAGATGGCACGCGCAAAATCCGCGGAGGCGAAACGCGTGTCGTAACCGACGAGCAAGCCCTTGCGCGCGTCTTCATGCTTCAGGACGTATGCGGCGATTGCGCCGCCCACGCGGCGAACATTGTCGAAGGTATAGTCGTCGGCGATAATTCCGCGCCAACCGTCGGTTCCAAACTTGATTTCTTTCGGCATGATCAGGTCAGCTTGTTCAGCTTCTTTTCATCGAGGTACTTCACAATTTTGCCAACGTCCTGCGAATGCTCGCGCGTGGTGATCAGCAGCGCGTCGTCTGTTTCAACCACAACGAGGTCATCGACTCCCACGGCCGCGACGAACTTCTTTGGCGAATGCACGTAGTTTCCGGTCGCGTTCAAGGTGAAGCCTGCGTTCGCATGAATGATGTTGCCATTAGTGGCGTGGCCCGCGCGATGTTCGTAAAGAGCCGCCCACGATCCCAAATCATTCCAGCCATAGTTCGCCGGAATACAGAACAGGTTAGATGCGCGCTCGCCCTTGGCCGAGCGGGGCTCGATGATGGCATAGTCGACGGAGATGTTTTCGCACTTGGGATAGAACCTGGCGAAGGTCTTTTCGAACGCCCTGGTACCGTAGGCGTCGGCGATCTTTTGCAGGTGTGGCGCGGTGTCGGGCATGTGCTCGCGAACGGCATTGGCCAGCGTGCGCGCGCCCCAGATGAACATGCCGCTGTTCCAGTAGTAATTGCCGGCGGCCGCGAACTCTTCGGCCTTCTCCGCATTCGGCTTCTCAGTGAAGCGCCGGACGTGCAGAAATTCGCCTCGAGCGTGAATACCGGCTTCGATGTAGCCGTAGCCGGTCTCGGGTCGATGCGGCTCGATGCCCATGACCACCATGTTCTCGCCTGTGGCGGCTAGCTTTACGGCCAGTTGCACGACACGGCGAAACTCTTTTTCCTTGGCAATGACGTGATCGGAAGGAAAGAGTCCGAGGACAGCAGTCGGATCGAGTCGTTCGAGGATTAACGCGGCCAGCCCGATGGCGGGAGCGGTGTTACGCGCTGCCGGCTCGGCGATGATTTGCTTTTTGCTGATCCTCGGCAGCTGGCGCGCGATTCCGTCACGAAGATCGCTGTTGGTGATGATCCAGAATCGTTCGGCGGGAGTGAGCGGCAGCAGTCGCGCGACCGTCTGCTGAATCATGGTGCTGTCGCCATCGAGGGCCAGCATCTGCTTGGCGCGCTTGCGGCGGCTCAGGGGCCAGAAGCGCGTTCCGCGGCCTCCAGCTAAAACAATCGGATAAAAGTTAATCTTCGTGGCCAAAATATGCTCGTTAGATCACGCGGGCGAGGGCGCTCGCGCCACCAATTCTGTTTCCGGTTCCGCGAATTTCTTCTCGGGCACCATGCACTTCAGAAATTCCAGCTCCCATTGCGGACGAATCAACGCTTCATGAATGGCGGCGGGAATCACGACCGCCTGTCCCGGAGAAATGCTGATCGGCTGCCAGCCGGTGCACTCCAGCACACCGCTTCCCTTCAAGGGGACGATGCATTGCGCCGCCGACTTTTCAGTACGCGGCAGATGCCAATCACCGGCCTTCAATACAAACTTCTCAACCAAAAAACGCTGCGTGGCGATCAGCGTGTTCTTGCCGCTGTCGTAATTGTGAACGACCTTGCCGGCGCGCGTGTGTTCGCGCGTCGCCGCCAAGCCCTGGTCCACGTGCAACTCGCGCGGACGGCCGTAATCATACAGACGAAACGTAGTGTCGGAGCTCTGCTGCGTTTCGACCAGAATCGATCCAGGCCCAATGGCATGCACCGTGCCTGCGTCGACATAGATCATGTCGCCACTTTGAACGTCGATCCAGTTAAGCAACTGCTCGGCGCGGACTTCGCGAATGGCGCGCTGCAGTTCGTCACGAGTGGTGCCGGGCTTCAGTCCTAATCCAATCTGCGCACCGGGAGCGGCAGCAAGCACGTACCAGCATTCCGTTTTCCCCCACGGCTGACCTAGTGTCTGCGCGTGCTCGTCATCGGGATGGACCTGGACCGAGAGCTTGTCATGCGGAAAGAGAAATTTAATCAGTAGAGGAAAGCGGTCGGGTTGAGGAGAGGTTTCTCCTACGACGTCGCGGCCAAACTTCGTCGAAATCTCGCCAAGCGATTTGCCTGCCAGCGGGCCGTTGGCGATCTGGCACTGATCTCCGGTGAGCCATGCTTCGCCGATGGGCTGCTCGCCCGGTGTTTCCGAATAGATTGGAGAGAGATCGCGAGTACCCCAGATACGTTCGCTGAAAAAGGGCTTAAGAAGGAATGGATACAGGTCTGACATGAACGGATGATAGTAAATGGGATCGCAGTAATCCCGCCAGCAGCTTGGATGTGAACAGCGGAGTGAAAGGTTTCACGGCAGAGTACGCAGAGCAACGCCTAAGGATTACCACGAAGGACACAAAGGACCACAAAGGATTCTAAGAACCTTTGTGAACCTTCGTGCCCTTGGTGGTTAGATTATGCGATCGAGCCGAAGAACTTCTTCATACGCTCCAGGCCGCGATCGATTTCTTTCTGCGAAGTCGCGTAGGAGCAGCGGATGTGCTCTTTTGTGCCAAATGCCTCGCCCGGAACCGCGACCACGTGTGCTTCGCGCAGCAACCGGCTGGCAAGATCGGCGGCTGACTTGATCCCGCCTTTGCCGATATAGGCCGAAACGTTCGGGTAGGCGTAGAACGCGCCCTGCGGCAGGGTGCAGGTGATCCCCGGAATCTCGCGCAAGCCGGTCACGATCCGCTCGCGAAGACGGATGTAGTCCTGTCGCATTTCTTCGACGCAATCCTGCGATCCGGACAATGCTGCCACGGCCGCCTTCTGCACGATGGACGTGGGATTCGAGGTCGACTGGCTTTGCAGCTTCTGCATCGCCGACACGATCGGTGCCGGTGCGAGCGCGAAACCTTCGCGCCAGCCTGTCATGGCGTATGTCTTGGAGAGCGAGCCCACGATCACCAGGTGCTCTTTGGCGTCCTGCACTTCGCCCGCGGAGAAGCGATGTCCGGTGTAGTCGAGATAGACATAGCACTCGTCGGACATGACGTAGATGCCGCGCTCATGCGCCAGGCGGATGATGCTGGTCACATCTTCACGGCTCATCACCGCGCCCGAAGGGTTGTTGGGCGAATTCAGGACAATGAGCTTGGTGCGTGGCGTGATGGCGCGCTCGACCATCTGCGCGGTCAGCTTGAAATTCTGACTCTCGTCGGTTTCGACGAACACCGGTGTACCACCGGCGTAGCGCACGATGTCTTTGAACGAAACCCAGTAGGGCACGGGCAGAATCACTTCGTCGCCGTGATCGACCAGCACCGAGATCGCATTGAAGATGGCGTGCTTGCCGCCGGTGGAGGCGATCACTTCCTCGCGCTTGTATCCGGTGCCGAAGTCCGCAGCATGGCGTTTGATGATGGCGTCGCGCAGCTCGGCGGTTCCGCCAACCGGTGTGTACTTGGAGAAATTCCCCTCGATGGCAGCAATGGCCGCATCTTTGATGTGGCGCGGCGTCTGGAAATGCGGCTCGCCCGCGCCAAAGTCGACGAGGTCGGCGCCGCCCTGGCGCAGCTTGTCCGCTTCGGCCACCACGGCCATGGTTGCGGATACCTCAATGCGGTTGATTCGTTCCGTCAGGGTAAGTGCGGGGGTACTGGTTGCTGCCATTCTCTTCTCCGTTAATTACTTTGCGTCCAATTTTTTCAGAAGCCGTTCTTCCACAACCTTGGGAACCAGCCCGGTCACCGAGCCGCCCAGTTGCGCGATTTCCTTCACCAGCCGCGAACTCACAAACGAGTAGCTGACGGCCGGCATCATGAACACCGTTTCGAGCTCCGGGTAGAGCTTGCGATTCATCAAGGCCATCTGCAGCTCGTACTCGTAGTCGCTGATGGCGCGAATGCCGCGCAACAGCGCCCGGGCGTTCACTGAGCGCGCATAGTCGACCAGCAGGCCCTCGAAGGTCTCGACGCGAACATTGTTCCAGGGCGACGTGAGTCCCTGCAGCATCTCGATCCGCTCCTGCACGGAAAACAGCGGATTCTTCTCCGGGTTGCGCAGGATCGCGACCACAAGCTCGTCAAAAATAAGACTGCCCCTCTGAATGAGGTCGAGATGGCCGTTCGTGACCGGATCAAACGATCCGGGATAGATCGCGATGACTTGCTTCAATGAGCTTGTTTGCTCCCTGACACACTTGGAACGGATCTACTGCTGCTTCGCCAAGGCACACGTCTATTTGGATTTTAACGGTCGCGTAGCGGACAGGGCAAGAATAGTGCAGTGCGCAAATTTCGCTGGGAGGGATTGGGTTTGGTGATGAGGCGAGGGCAGCCGAGGTCGGCTGCCCCACGCAAGTTGTGGTTAGCTAACAGCGCGGACAGGAATGTCCGCGCCACACAAGCTATTTCTTTCCCGCTACGCTCTTCGCGCGCTCTACTTCGGGTGCGGTTGCCGGAGCTGGAGCCGGTTCCTGCTTCTCTTTGAGCAGACCCAGTTTCATGCGGACTTCGGTTTCGATCTTGGCAGCGATGTCCTTATTTTCCTTGAGGAAGTTTTTGGAGTTTTCGCGGCCTTGACCGATGCGCTCGCCCTTGTAGCTGAACCAGGAGCCGGACTTTTCCACGATCTCGTTATTCGCAGCCAGGTCGAGCATATCGCCTTCGCGCGAGATGCCTTCGCCGTACATGATGTCGAACTCAGCCTCGCGGAAAGGCGCGGCCACTTTGTTCTTTACGACCTTCACCCTGGTGCGCGAGCCCACCATCACGTCGCCTTCCTTGATGGCAGCAATGCGGCGAATGTCGATGCGCACGGTGGAATAGAACTTCAGCGCGCGTCCGCCGGTCGTGGTTTCGGGATTGCCGAACATGACGCCGATCTTCTCGCGAATCTGGTTGATGAAGATGAGGCAGGTGCGCGACTTCGCGACCGTGCCGGTGAGTTTGCGCAACGCCTGCGACATCAATCGGGCTTGCAGGCCAACGTGGCTGTCGCCCATCTCTCCATCGAGTTCGGCCTTGGGAACCAGAGCGGCTACGGAGTCGACCACGAGCACGTCGATGGCGCCCGAGCGGACCAGCGCCTCGGTGATTTCCAGTGCCTGCTCGCCGTAATCAGGCTGCGAGACCAGCAGGTTATCGACATCAACGCCCAATTTCTTCGCGTAGGCCGGATCGAGCGCGTGCTCAGCGTCGACGAATGCTGCCATGCCGCCAGCTTTCTGCGCTTCCGCGACGACCTGCAGGGCAATCGTGGTTTTGCCGGAAGATTCAGGGCCAAAGATCTCAACCACTCGTCCGCGAGGAAAGCCGCCGACACCGAGGGCGGCGTCGAAGGAAATCGCGCCCGTGGGAATGACCGAGATCGGCACAATGGCGTCCTTCGTGCCCAGTCGCATGATGGAGCCTTTGCCAAACTGCTTTTCAATTTGCGAGACGGCGAGATCGATCGCCCGTCCGCGTTCTACTGCGATATCGGCCATGAATGCTCTCCTGAGAACTGCGGTGCCCTGGAACCGGCAACGCGATGCGAAAAGTGCGGTACTTCCCGCAATTGTAATCGAGGCGGATTATAAACTGATCCAATGTGGTAGGCGAACAAAAAACGAAAGCTGTGCGAAACTGGGAACAATTGCACTTGAAAGCCCATCGGGAGCACAGAACATCCGCTCACTTCGCAAATGGAAGGTAGGCAGGAACCTTGCCTTTGTAGTGCTGAAACTGCTCCCCAAACTGCGCAGCCAGTAATCCGTCTTCAACCCTGACGCGAATCTCAGTACCAATCAGGAATAGCACGGTGGCGATCGTCAGCACCCAGTGAGGCGCGACGAGCAGGCCGGTCGCGAGGAAGAAGCAGAAGAACGACGTGTAAATCGGGTGGCGCACCAGACCGTAGACTCCCGTCCTCACGAGCTCATGGTCGGGGACTAGCGCCGCATCGAATCGCCATTGCCGGCCAAGACGGAAGACCGCGCTCCATACTAGGAGCGTCGCAATCGCGAACAGAATCAGAGCCAGACCCACCTTCCAAGTCGCAGGGGAGCGCTCCCAAAAATGATTCTGCCAAAGGATGCCGTAGGCGAGAGCCTGCAGTGCGATTCCCCAGCGCGCGCGGGGATTTACTTTCTGCGGAGTTTCGTTCCTGCGTCGTGCGATTGCGAAGGGCAAGAACCAGAGGGCTGACCCAACGCTGAAGACGATGTACACGTAATGCTGCATCCCGGACGATCCTAGCTGAGACGAGCTTGGCTAGAACAGAGTTCTTATTTGGAACGGCGATACGGAAAAGCTATATCCAAGTTTGACCCAACACCACGGCAGACCTAACATTCGATCAGTGGGTGAGGGGAACGGAGTAGTGTATGGCGAGCCGTCCGACCCTCGCTAGGGGCGCGCTGTTGGGACGTTATCGCCTGGTGGAACAGATCGGTTCCGGAGGCATGGGCGTCGTCTTCAAGGGCGAAGACCTGTCCCTCGGGCGTTTTGTTGCCCTTAAGTTGCTCTCTCCGGAATTGGCGCGGGATCCGCGCGCGATCGAGCGGTTTCGTCTGGAAGCGCGATCGTCTTCCGCGCTCGAACATCCCAACATCTGCACCATTCACGAGATTGGCGAGCACGAAGGGCAGACCTTCATCGCCATGGAATACCTGGACGGCCAGGCGCTACGTGCGTTGATCGATCGTGGCCCGCTGCCGATGGATGTTCTACTCGATCTTGCGACCCAGATCGCGGATGCTCTCGATGCAGCCCACAGTCACGGCGTGCTTCATCGCGACATCAAGCCGGGAAACATCTTCGTGACTCGCCGGAGCCAAGCGAAGGTACTCGACTTCGGCTTGGCGAAAGTGGTTGAAGCCGTTGTTCCGAGGCAAGCGCCGGGCGCGACTGTCACGCTCGATCAGATCACCAGTTCAGGTTCTACCGTCGGCACGGTCTGTTACATGTCACCCGAACAGGCGTTGGGGCGAGAACTCGATAATCGCAGCGACCTGTTTTCGTTCGGCATTGTTCTCTACGAAATGGCGACGGGAACGCGCCCATTCACGGGAGAAACTTCCGCTTCCGTGTTCGATGCGATTCTGCACAAAGTACCGGTCGCGCCGGTGCGCTTGAACAACAACGTGCCTGCCGAACTGGAAAAGATCATCTCCAAGGCGCTCGAGAAAGACCGCGAATTGCGCTATCAAAGCGCGTCTGAGATTCGCGCCGACCTGAAGCGCCTGAAGCGCGACACCGATTCGCGCACCAGCGTGGTAGCCGAGGAACTGCCTCGATCGACGAAGAGGCTCGGCTGGCTGTGGCCTGCGCTCGGCGGAGGGCTTCTGTTTGTGTTGGTCGTTGCCGGACTGGTTCTGCTCGAGTCGCCGGCGCGGCTCCCCACTGTAACTGGAGTTACGCAGATTACCCGCGATGGTCTGTCATTCAAGCAAGACATAGTCACTGACGGGACGCGAATCTATTTCTCCGCTGTGAAGGATGAAGATCTGGTCATCGCGGAGGCTGGGGCCGGTGCCGGTGAAACAGCGATTCTGAACACGACTCCGCAGGCGCTGTACGTTGTTGATATCTCGAGTGATGGTTCGGAGATCCTTGCGATCAGCCACATGGGCACCGATCTGGCCGGCGGGTTCTGGTCGTTGCCGCTGCCGACAGGAACGCCACGTCAACTCGGTGACATCAGGGGAAAAAACGGCGCATGGTCGCGAGACGGGCAATGGCTGGTGTATGTGCGCGGTTCGGATGTTTACCTCTCGCGTCATGATGGCAGTGACAGCCGCAAGCTCATAAGCGTAGCGGGCCAGACCCAATCCCCAGCTTTCTCCCCGGACGCGGAGCGAATACGTTTCACCGTCCGAGACGTTAGCGCGAACGCTTCGTCGTTGTGGGAGGTGAAACGCGACGGAAGCGGTCTGCACCGGCTGTTTCCGGAATGGAGCGAGAGTCAAGCCTGCTGCGGCAAATGGAGCCACGACGGCCGCTTTTACCTTTTCAAGGTCGGCGGGGGCGATATATGGGCCTCGAGAGAGGTCACAGGCCCTCTCATGAACGGCAAGCCAACACCATTTCAGTTAACTACTGGGCCGCTCGTTTATTCAGCTCCTGCACCTAGTCCGGACGGAAAGCGAGTGTACGTGGTCGGCGAACAACCGCGTGGAGAGCTGCTGAAATACGATCCGCGTTTGAAGGAGTTCGTCCGCTTCCTGGGCGGAATCTCGGCCGGCGAGTTGGACTTTTCGCCCGACGGCGCCTGGGTCACATACGTATCGTATCCAGATCTGACATTGTGGCGTAGCCGCATGGACGGAAGCGAGCGGCTGCAACTGACGTTCCCTCCTATGCGGGCTGCGCTTCCGAGATGGTCACCGAGCGGAAGCGAAATAGCGTTCACAGGAATCCAGAAAGGAAAGACGTCCAAGATTCTCGTGGTATCGGCGCGGGGCGGTGTGCCGCGCGAGTTGCTGTCTGAGAACCTTGGCGAAGTTGATGCGACCTGGTCTTCTGATGGGAAGCGGGTCGCATTCGGCCGAATCGAGAGTATTTCCGATGTGGTAACGCCCTCGATCGAAGTGGTGGATGTGCGGACCGGACAGTCATCTCCAGTTCCAGACTCGAAGGGACTCTTCAGCCCTCACTGGTCACCTGACGGGCACTTCCTGGTGGCGCTCTCGACCGATTCAAGAACACTGATGCTCTACGACTGGGAAACCGGGAAATGGGCCGAGTGGTTGAAGGAACCGTATCAGATCTCGTTCCCGCGCTGGGCGGCGGATAGCAAGTCAATCGTGTTCGACGCTATGTATCCGAATCCAAGTTTTCGTCGCATCCGAATTGGCGAGGCGAAATCTGAGTTATTCCTGGAGACGAAGGATCTGAAAATCTTCCGCGGACTGTGGGGCGGCTGGACGGGACTCGCTCCTGACGGCAATCCGCTGTTGGTGCGCGATATCAGCTCGGAAGAGATTTACGCGCTGGAGTTGGAGAATCCGCTTTAAGCCAACTTAGAACACCATGTTCTGCACGGTTTCCTGAAATTTTGGGTCGTTGAGATACTTCTTGAACGAGTCGTCCTGGCGCGGATCGGGGAAGCGTTCATTCTCGCCGAGGTTCTTGCGCAGCTTCCAGGCGGTTTGAAGCTCCTGCATCGCGGGATCGAGTTGTCCCATCTCGGCGTAGGTGCACGCCAGATTGTAGTGATAGATCGGGTAGTCGGGTTCCTGCTTGACGGCATCGTCGAACGTCTCTTTGGCCTTGGGGAGATTGCCGGCATACGCGAGCGCGACGCCAAGATTGTTGGTGACGGAATGGACCTGGTCGGGACTTAGAGTCTGTAGCGTGGCGTTGAGCTTGAGCGCGGTCGCATATTCGTCAGCGGCCGCGTTGTACTGCCGCATGTTGTACTTCACCTCGCCGAGCAGCTGATGCGCCGGAATGTAAGCGGAGTCGGCCTGGATCGACTCGTTCAACAGCTTTTCGGCTTTCGGCAGATTGCGTTTGTCCAGTTGCTGGCGTGCCTGATTGAATTTCTCGACGGCTTGCTTGCGGTCAGCGTGGAGAAGCAGAGGGGCAATCAACAGTAAGGCGAGAAGAAGACGAGTTCGCATCTTGTGTCACCTCGGATTCTCACCGCGGAGGACGCAGAGTTCGCAGAGGGATATAGGGATCAAAACTCCCGCCTCGGCGGCCTCAACGGCGAATTATCTTTTCAGCAGATCCACTGGCTCGTTGATATCCCGCACGCGGAAAATCTCCGTCAGTGCCGGATACCGCCGAATCACTTCTTCATACATCGCATAAGCCACCCGACGATACGAAATGTGGCCTTCGGGCTTGCTGCGCAACTCGGAGATGTAGACGGCCTCGGCCAGATCCATCTTGAAGAGCGTGCGCTTGCGATAGGCCAGTGGGATCAGATATTCGGATTTCTCTTCCGCGCTCTCTCCACCGCCGAGCTGCGATCGGAGATGCGAGGAGGCTTCGGCCGCGCGCTGCATCGCCTGCATGTATTCCTCGCCGGCGCCGGCTGCCAGGATTTCTTCCGGCGTGTCGAAACCGTGCTGCGTGGTGAAACCCTGCACGATCTGCACGCAGCGGCGGTGCCGGTGCATGTCACGGAAGCCGCCAATGTCCATGAGGATGTCGAAGCGGAACTTCTGGCCGGAACAATACGCGCGCAGCAACTCGTCGTGACGTCCACGCAAGCGGATGCCGATGTCGATGATCTCCGCGCGGCGCTTGTCCGCCAACGCCTCCACTTTTCGGCGAATCTGCCGATAAGGATAATGGCAATGCTCATAGAGCAACGTGGTGGCGAGTTCGATTTCCAGCGGCTCGTCTTCCAGCAGATCAACCAGCTTTGCGGATTCGATTGCTTCACCTGCCATCACCTCGGTAGCTGCTGCCGTCAGCTCTCGGCGCGCATCGATCTGGTAGGCGTTTGGTTCGGCATACTTCACCAGCGTGGGTGAGACACGAACATCTTTCAACAACAGATCACCGGCCTCGTTCGCGAGCGCCTCGTCTTTTTCGCGCAGACGATTCACCAGATCGCGATAGCGGTCCTGATTCAAATTCCACGCGGGCTGGCTCGCTGCGCGTTTCAAGAGTTCGCCGAGACGCCGGATCTCCTCGTGCGGATCGGACAGCAATCGTGAAACCTGCGTCTCCAGGGTGCGCGCATTCACGATCTCCCCAAGAGATGTATTGGTCGCCAGCGGCAGCAAGTAACGGGTGATGTCGAAGGCACGCGCGCGCAAAGTGCGCTCGTAGGCATCCTGTTTCATGTCTTCGGGCTTGGGCGTGCGACTCGCGAGGAACTGAAAAACCGTCTTCGGAGAGCGAACGGTAGTGCTGGAAGAGATCGGCGATCGCGTCCTGGTAGAGTTCCGCCGCGGCTGCGTTCCCGCCAAAGTCAGGCGTGTAGTATCCGCTCTTCTGAAAATTCTGATAGCGCGTGGAACGTTCTTGACCATCCCAACGCTGTTCATCGACCAGCGCGATTGCGGCGAGCAGCGAGAGTTTTTCCACGGCCAGAGCCACATGTGCGAGGTCAGCGATGGAGCGATGTCCGTACTGGAAGTAAAAAGTATTTAGAAACTTCTCAGCCTTTTGATCATTTAATTCTTTTAACGACTCTTTCATGGAAAGAGCGGAACGCGAATATTTCGCCATGGCATAGGCCTGCACTTCGGGCTCGGCGCCGTAAACAGCGAAGACTTCGGTTTCCGTTTGCAAAGGCTTTGAGTTCACCTGCGACGTCTGGGCGGGGTTCTCAGACAAAACTGCTTTTTCGGACATGGCGGAATCCTATCTGGTCATTCGGCAGATCGGCAATCCAGCTTTTGTCTCATTAACTGCGGGGCGCATGTAAGCAATTACTTGCTTGAAGTGCAACTCGCCAAGATAATTAATAACTGGTTTGTACCTGATGAGCCGTCTGTTCTCTTATCTTTTGAGTTGTACAGCTTTTTTGATCTTTGTGACGGGTGGATTCGGGCAAGAGTTTACTTCTCCGAACGAGGAGACACCGGGCCGATCGAGTGTCTCTGTTTCCCCAACGCAGATATCGAAGGAGACGTTCGCTTCGCGGCCGCGCATGAACGCAGACCTGGCGCTCATGACCTATTTGCACCATGCCTACGACCAACTGCATACGCTGGCTTCGTTCTCTGACATCACCGTAGTGGACGCTGAACTCCCGCAGAGTTCCCAGCGCGGACGTCTGAAGTTGAGGCGCGTGTTTGCCGCTCCCCGTTCGCTCACGTTCCAGGCGATCGATTTCGCGGGCGACAACTTCATCAAGTCCAACGTGATTGGCCGCCTGCTGCAGTCGGAAGTGGATCACGTTCAGAAGGACGATGGCGCCAAGGTCGCTATCACCGACGCGAATTACAACTTTTCCTTCAAGGGGTCGGAGGCGTTTGACGGCCGAACGCTGTACGTTTACGCCGTAAAGCCGAGCCAGAAACGTCCCGGGCTCTTCAAAGGAAGGATCTACCTCGATCCTACCGACGGCTCGCTGGTGCGCGCGGAAGGGATGCTGGTTAAGTCGCCGTCCTTGTTCGTGAAGAAAATCCGTTTCGTGCAGGACTACAACGAAGTCGCCGGGTTCAACCTGCCCGTGCACATACATTCCGTAGCGGAAACGCGTATCGCGGGACGCGCGATCGTGGATATCATCCATTCCGACTACGACGCCCACTCCGTCAGGGAAGCTCAGACGACAGCCATTGCCCGTTAGCGCTTAGTCGGGACATGATCCGCGAAATCCGTAGAATCTCTGGAGCGCCCGGGAAGGCGCTGAATTAAAATAGGTCTATGGGTCGTATTCCGCCGACCCACGCGCAAAGGAACCAGCATGAGCCTGATCTTATGGCGTTGGCCCGAGATGTCCGCGATTTCGGTCATCGACATCCTGCTGGTTACCGTGCTGATCTATCAGTTCCTGAGCCTGATTCGCGGAACACGCGCCGTTCCCGTGCTGGTGGGAGTTGGGGGCCTGGCGCTCGCCTTCTACCTTGCTCACATCGTAGAACTGCGCACGGTGGATTGGGTCGTCGGAACAATTCTGCCCTACGCGATTTTTGCGCTGATCGTCGTCTTCCAGAATGAGATCCGGCATGCGCTGGCGCGTCTGGGACGGAAGCTCACGTTCCGGCGGTCTTCGAAGGAAATTGCCGAGGCTTACGACGATATCGTGCTGGCGGCGAACTTGTTCTCACAAAGCCAGACTGGCGCGCTGATGGTTATCGAGCGCGAAATTGGACTGCGCACCTACATCGAAAGCGGAGTGCCGCTCGACGCCACCCTTTCTTACGATCTGCTGGCGACGATCTTCCGCCCGAGCGCGCCTCTGCATGATGGTGCGGTGATCATCCAGAAGGAGCGCATTGCGGCAGCTGCCTGCTTTTTGCCGCTGTCCATGAATCCGGTCCTCTCGACGCAAATGGGAACTCGCCATCGCGCCGGAATTGGTATCACAGAAGAGACGGACTCCATTGCGGTGATCGTTTCAGAAGAGACCGGTGGGATCAGCATCGCCGTCGCCGGCAATATCGAGCGAGATATCACCGCTGAATACCTGCGCGAACGCTTGAGCGAGTTGCTACGCCGCTATGTGCCACCTTCGGCGTTGCCGACTCCAATCAACCCCGCTGTCGATACCTATGGCGACGGTGGAAGCGCGACTCAATACGAGCGCTCCGGCGAAAGCCATTATCCGGGAGCGCAATGATGGATTTTCTCCGCAGATACGTTTTTCACAATCTTGGACTGAAGCTGGTTTCGCTGCTCATCGCGGTGCTGCTCTGGACTGCCATCGCCCGCCAGCCAGTGGCCGAGATTGCGATCAATGTGCCCATCGAATTCGTGAACGCGCCCTCGGACTTGGAAATCAGCTCGGAAGCGATTCCCCAGATACAAGTGCGCCTGCGCGGATACTCGGGCGTTCTGCGCGACATGAAGGCTTCGCAGATTCACGCCAGCATCGACCTATCTAACGCCCGGCCCGGGGAGCGGACCTACGATCTTCCCACCTCGCGAATCCATGCTCCTCGCGATGTTGAAGTGGAAGAGGTGATCCCCAGCCAGTTCCGCATCAGTTTCGATACCCGCGGTACGCGTACCGTGTCAGTGGTGCCCAGAGTTATTGGCACGTCGGCTCCTGGCTATCGCCTGCAGGAAGTGACTGTCGATCCGCCAAACGTCGCTGTGGCTGGACCTGCGCATCGACTCGACAACCTGCAATCGGTAAATACCGATCCTGTCGATGCCAGCGGCGTCATCGGACACGCTACCTTTAGCACCCACGCGTATGTTTCAGATCCGATGTTGCGCCTGGTTACTCCTTCTACGGTTCACGTTACGGTTGTCACAGCGAAATAGTTTTCCGCAGCGCCGGATTTTGTAAACTGGTCGGTACACCTTCGTTTCGTTTCCGAAAGGATTTCTGCGCATGAGAATGTTGTTTGGTACCGATGGCATCCGAGGTGTGGCTGGTGACCCGCCGCTCGATCACAATACCGTGTTTGCGATCGGCGCCGCTTTGGGCCGTTACCTGAGCCAGCATCACGAAGACCTCGAGGTTGTCATCGGGCAGGACACGCGCGAATCCAGTGCGTGGATCTGCGACTCCATCACTTCCGGATTGTGCTGGGCCGGCGCCCGCGTGAAGCATGCCGGCGTGATTACTACTCCGGGAGTTGCGTTCCTCGCGCGGCAGGCATTCTCGTCAGGCGTGGTGATCTCCGCGTCACATAATCCGTGGACCGATAACGGCATCAAGATCTTCAGCCACGACGGCTATAAGCTGCCCGACGAACTGGAAGAACAGATCGAAACCGACATCTTCAATCTGCTGCATGGACGCGTGCCGGAGTTGAAGTCGATCCCTGCGGCAAAAGCGAGTCCCGAATCAGCAATGGCTACGGACCCGGTACTCTTGCGGCAATATGTGGAGTGGTTGGCCGCTACCGTTAAGGGCACGAGTTTCCGTGGGCTGCGCGTGCTGGTTGACTGCGCGAACGGAGCGGCCACGCCGGTGGCGCACGAGGTATTTCGCGCGTGCGGCATCGAGGCCGATTTCATCCACGATCAGCCGAATGGGCGCAACATTAATGAGAACTGCGGTGCGCTGCATCCCGGAAGTAGTGGCAAAAGCCGTTGCCGCCAGCGGCGGGAAGTACGACCTGGGAATTACGTTTGATGGCGACGCTGACCGTGCGCTTTTCGCGTGCAAACAAGGGAAGGTGGTAAACGGCGATGCCGTTCTGCTGCTCGCCGGACGCGAAATGAAAGCCCACGGCAAATTAGCGCAGGAGACGATTGTCGCAACCACCATGTCGAATATGGGGCTGGAGATCGCGCTGCGCAATTCCGGAATTCGCATGCTGCGCGCCGGAGTGGGCGACAAATACGTCCTGGAGCAGATGCAGAAGACTGGCGCGGTACTCGGCGGCGAACAATCCGGTCACATTATCTTCCGCGATGGCGATGCCACCACCGGGGACGGGCTGTTGACAGCGCTGCGCGTGCTGCAGGTGATCCAGAGCAGCGGCAAATCATTGGGCGAACTGGTTGCTGATCTGAAAGTCTTTCCGCAAGTGGTGAAGAACATCAAGGTCCGCGAGAAGAAAGCGTTTGATCAAGTACCAGAAATCAGCAGCGCGATCAAGAGTGCTGAAGAACAACTCGCAGGCAACGGAAGGATCGTTGTGCGGTACTCCGGTACCGAGGCACTGGCGAGGGTGATGGTAGAAGCTGAGTCGGAGACGCAGATGAAGCAGTTGACCGACCAGATTGCGGGAGCGATTCAGAAGACGCTGGGGGTATAGAACCGTTTCACGTTTCACGTTTCGCGTTCCCACCCACGCCAACTGACGGCGAGGGTGGGGCACCCGCATTTCGTGCAACGTGAAACGCTATTTCAAATGCACCGCCGACTCACTCTGCTTTAGCTTTCCTGTTCCCCTCGTCTTGAACTTCGGCGTCGCATACTTTGGCTTAATCTCATGACAACTGCTGTCGCAATAGACGCCCCCAACGGCCGTCTGCGGCTCTGGCATGGGTGAATTCACCGCGAACTCGCGGTCTGCGTCTAAAACCCGCTCAACATCTTCGATCAACCGGGCGTTTTCTTGCGCTGTCAGCCATTTCTTGTCGCGAAGATACTTCTCGAATCGCGAGATTGGATCGCGTCGCTGCCAGTAGTCCACTAGTTCGCGAGGAACGTACTGCGCGGCGTCATGAATGGCGTGGCCTTTCATGCGCATCATCTTGGCTTCGATGTACGTGGGGCCTTCGCCACGACGGGCACGTTCGCAGGCCTCATGCGCAGCGTCGTAGACCTGGTTAGCATCGGTGCCGTCGACAATCACTCCGGGAATGCCGTAGGCAATCGCCCGTTCTGCCAGATCTTTGACGAGAAACTGCTCGGAGTTCGGAGTCGAATAGGCCCAGATATTGTTTTCGACGAACAGCACCAACCCCAGTTTCTGGACCGCCGCGAAGTTGATGCCCTCATACGTGACGCCCGGTCGACTGGCCGCCATCGCCGATGTAGGTCATGACCGCGATGTTGCGCCCCTGCAACCGTGCACCCAGGGCAACGCCGGTGAGCACGGGAATCAGGTCGCCGAGAGTGGAGATGGGGGCGACTACGTTCTTCTCGGCGATGTCACCGAAGTGCGAGGACGCATCGCGTCCCTTGGTCGGCGAACCAGCCTTCGCCATGTACTGCATCATGATGTCGCGAGCGGAGAATCCTCGCACCAGCAATGATCCCTGGTTGCGGATCATCGGCCCGAGCCACTCGTCTTTGGTCAGCGCGTAGGCCGAGGCGCACGAGCACGCCTCCTGGCCGAGGCCGAAGTACACACCGCCGACAACTTTGCCCTGCTTGTAGAGATT
The DNA here is from genome assembly GCA_963724985.1 of Terriglobia bacterium. GTDB lineage: Bacteria > Acidobacteriota > Terriglobia > Terriglobales > Acidobacteriaceae > JAJPJE01. Next base: position 141,060 of record CAVRWV010000021.1, read on the forward strand.
CTCGAGCGCCGTCTCCATGCGGCGGTTCAGCAGCATGTAGCGGTAGATCTCGATCGATTGCTGTTTATTGAGATACTTCGAGTCGCGAAGCGGCGGTGCGGGCGCGGTCAGGTCGCCATGAACGATGTAGCGAGTCTGCTCGCCGTCGTGGATCTGCTCGACGTGAAACTCAGGGTGCTCGAGGCGAAAGTCGGCGATGGTATAGGTGCGCTGGTTGGGATTGGGCTGACCGTTGCCGGCAGAGGCCTTGGACTGAGGTTTGATGGGAACTTTGGAGTTGGCTTTCTTCGGCGGGTGCGAATTACGAGAGTTCCCGTTCTTCTTCGAGGCCATCGCGTGGGAATTCTAACGCTTATTCACCACAGAGGCACAGAGACACAGAGAAAAGCCTCCGATTGATTTTCATATCACGTGGTTTCTCCGTGCCTCTGTGTCTCTGTGGTGAAGTTTTCTAAACCAGCCGAGTGTCGCTCGCCATGAATCCGCCGCAGTTCTTCCGGTTCTTTCATCGGCACGCCTACGGTTCGTCCGAGCAGCGCGTCCAGGGTATCGACCCAGAGGATCTGCCGGTCGAAGACTCGTCCGAAGTTGCGCGTGATCGCCTGAGCTACTGAATCCATTTCAATCTCCTCGCCAAGTTCTTCTGCAATCGACGTCACCGGCTTGTTATCGATCCCGCACGGGACGATCAGGTTGAAGTAGCTGAGATCGGTATTCACGTTCAGTGCGAAGCCATGTGAGGTGACGGAACGCGAGATGTGCACGCCGATGGCGGCAATCTTCGATTCTAGATGGGATTCGGGCTTCGAAGGCCAGTCGGTCCACACACCAGTAAGGCCAGGAACGCGCTTGGTCGGGATCTTGAAATCCAGGCAAGTGCGGATCAAAACTTCTTCAATGCGACGAACGTAGTCGACCGCGCCCAGATATTTCAGAGTGGAGGTCCCGGCTTTGTTGGGGAATCCATGCAAATCGAAGATGGGATACCCGACCAGTTGCCCAGGCCCGTGAAATGTAACGTCGCCGCCGCGATCGGTTTCGAACAGCTCCACTCCGCGGAGGTCGAGTTCTTCCTGCGAGAGGAGAACATTCTTCTGCTTAGCGTTGCGGCCGAGCGTGATCACGGGCGCGTGCTCCAACAGCAGAAGCACGTCGCCAATCTTGCCTTCTTTGCGCAGATCGACGAGTTGCTGCTGTATGCGCAGCCCTGCGGCATAATCGACGGCGCCGAGTTGTACGACAGAAATCATCAAAACCTTGGCCACGGATACAACGGATGTTCACGGATTTTTTTGTTGTCTTTCTTCCGTTAATCCTGAGATCCGTGGCTCGCTTTTACATATCAATCGCAAGCCCGTACACGCTCTCCACCGCGTCGCGCATGCCTTCCGATAACGTTGGATGCGAGTGAACGGTGTACATCAGGTCTTCGACCGTGGCTTCCATTTCCATCGCGGCGACGGATTCCGCAATCAGCTCCGTCGCATTCGGGCCGATGATGTGGACGCCAAGGATTTCGCCGTATTTCGCGTCCGAAACAACTTTGATGAAGCCTTCGTGCGCGCCGACGATCGATGCCCGCGAGTTCGCGGTGAATGGGAATTTGCCTACCTTGATGTCCAATCCCTTTTCACGCGCCTTGGCCTCGGTGTACCCGACGCTGCCAATCTCAGGATGGCAATACGTGCAGTTCGGAATGCGCAACGGGTTCAGCGGCTTTGCCGGCTTGCCAGCGATCTTCGCCACAGCCACCATGCCTTCCATCGCGCCGGAATGTGCCAGTTGCGGCAGGCCAAAGACGATGTCGCCGATAGCGTAAATGTTGGGTTCTTCTGTCTGTAGCCATTCGTTGACCAGGACGAATCCGCGCTCGGTCTGGACTTTCGTCTTCTCCAGTCCAAGGTTCTCGGTCCGGGGACGGCGGCCAATCGCGATCAGAACTTTGTCGGCTTCCAGCCGCTGCGTCTTGCCTTCCACTTCAACTTCGACGGCGACTCCGGTCTTCGTCTTCTCCACTTTGCTCACGGCCGCGCTGGTCAGCACATCGATGCCGCGCTTGCGGTAAACGCGAGCGAGTTCCTTCGAGACTTCCTCATCTTCGACGGGCACGATGCGCGGCAGCATCTCGACCACGGTCACCTTGGTGCCGAATGAGTTATAGATCGAGGCGAATTCCACGCCCACGGCGCCCGATCCCACCACGATGAGAGATTTGGGAATGTCTTTGAGCGATAGAATTTCTATGTTGGTCAGGATGCGATCGTCCGGCTTCAGCCCGGAGATCATGCGCGCTTCCGACCCGCTGGCCAGCAGCACGTTCTTCGCCTGTACCTGCGATTTCGCGCCGCCATCGTCGACATCCACGGTGACCACGCCGTTTTTCGCCGGCCCGGTCAGCTTGCCGTAGCCGCGGATGACATCGACCTTGTTCTTGCGCATCAGGAAATCGAGACCCTTAGTGTGCTTGGTCACGATCTTGTCTTTGCGATCCTGAATCTTCGGCCAGTTGAGCTTGGGCGTGCCCAGCCCCTCGATGCCGAACTCGGCGGCGTCTTTCAGGTGGTCGTAGATTTCGGCGTTGAACAGCAGCGCCTTGGTCGGAATGCAGCCCACGTGCAGGCAGGTTCCGCCCAGGACGTTGTCTTTCTCAATGAGTGCGGCCTTGAGGCCAAATTGCCCGGCGCGAATGGCGGCGGTATATCCGGCCGGGCCACTGCCGACAATTGCCACGTCATAGATCTTGTCTGCCAAAGGATGCTCCCTGCTGATTCGGTTGGAGGAGTACTCAGAACAGAAGATTCTACGACAGCGGAAAAGGATTCGCGAACGGCTAACGACGTCTCACCGCGGAGGACGCAGAGGACGCGAAGTTCTTTGTCCTCCGCGCTCTTCGTGCTCTTTGTGGTTGGAAATTACAGCAGCTTGCTCGCGTCTTTCGCGAAGTACGTCAGGATGATGCTCGCTCCCGCGCGCCGTATCGACGTGAGCGATTCCATCATGACGCGGTCGCGGTCGATCCAGCCATTTTTCCCTGCGGCTTCGATCATCGCGTATTCGCCCGATACCTGGTACGCCGAGATCGGAACCTCGAAGCGCTCATAGGCAGCGTGAATCACGTCCAGGTAAGGCAGCGCCGGCTTCACCATGATCATGTCTGCGCCTTCTTCGAGGTCGAGTTCAATCTCGCGCATAGCCTCGCGGAAGTTCGACGGATCCATCTGGTAGGAGCGCCGGTCGCCAAACTGCGGAGCCGAATCCGCTGCTTCGCGGAAAGGGCCGTAATAGCCCGAAGCGTATTTGGCCGCATAGGACAGGATAGGAATGTTCTCGAAGCCGGCGGCGTCCAGCCCTTCGCGGATCGCGGCAACACGGCCGTCCATCATGTCGGAAGGGGCAATGATGTCCATGCCAGCGCGGGCCTGGGATACGGCGGTCTTCGCCAGTATCTCCAGCGAAACATCGTTCACAATCTCGTACTCTTCCGCGACCGCCTTCTCCATCGCCGCTGCAGCGGAGTCGCGCGTCGCAACTACTACGCGCGAAGTAGGCTCGGGATGCTGCACCTTCTTCACGATCCCGCAATGCCCGTGCGACATATACTCGCAGAGGCAGACGTCACCAATCACCAGCAGATCTTTGACTTCGCGCTTGATCGCGCGCGTGGCCTTTTGCACGATGCCGTCGTCGGCCCATGCTCCGGTCGCGACCTCGTCTTTGGATTCGGGCAGGCCGAACAGGATGACCGCAGGAATGCCCAGCGACTTCACTTCGCGGGCTTCCTTGACTGCTTCGTCGACCGACAAATTGAAGACGCCCGGCATGGAGCGCACTTCTTTGCGTATGCCCTCGCCTGGGCAAACGAACATCGGGTAAACGAAGTTATCGGGAGTGAGCCGCGTTTCGCGGACCAGGTTGCGGATCGCGTCGGTACGGCGCAGGCGCCGCATGCGGGTAACTGGGAAGTTCATGGCTCCTAAATTCTATATCCGGGCGGGCGGCATTGCCCTGAATTGCATGCACGCACCGGTTGTGACCCGGATCACAGACCGAATTCACACCACGAAGGCAGGGAGAGATAGAGGAATCTCAGATTTACGATTTCAGAGTTAAGAGCGGGCCGCGCGCTGGTCGCAACCGACAATCTGAAATCTTAAGTCTTGATTCTTGAATCCTCCGTGTCTCCGTGCCTCTGTGGTGAATTCAGAGCCTTGCGCTACCATAGATGCATGGCTCCCCTCGAACATACCAGCGCGCAAGTGCTGGAATTCGGTGCGCTGCGCGATCTGGTTCGCGGCTATGCTTTTTCGCCGCTGGGGCAGGGACGCGTATTGGCACTTGAGCCCGTTTCGGATCTCGAGTGTGATCGAAGATCAGCAACAGATGGCTGCCGAGATTCGCGAATTCCTGCGCGCCGGTGGACGTTTCGACTTTGCCGGCCTGCTCGATCCGCGGAAAGAATTGAGCCAGGCCCGAATCGAAGGCGCGGCACTCGATCCCACGCAGATTCGCGAGATCCTGCTGGTGGCCGATCGTGCGGACGAGTGGAAGGCGGTCCTTCGCAATCCGCCGAATGCGATGCGTGGACCGGAAGGCGCCAATTCTGTGTGGCCGGCAATTGCCCGGCTCTGTTCCGGGCTCGCCGACTTCACCGACCTGCTGCGGTCTTTTCGGAACAAGATCAACCCGGACGGGACGCTTGACGATCACGCTTCGCCCGACCTGGCGCGGATTCGTCGTGAGATCGAAAAACAGCGGCGGACGATTCGCGAATCACTGAATCGCTACCTGCGGAATCTCTCCGATGGCGGCACGCTGCAGGAAGAGCTGGTCACCATCCGCGGCGAGCGCTTTGTGATTCCTGTGAAAGTTGAGCAGAAGCGGCGCGTGCAGGGTGTGGTACACGGTGTGAGTTCCAGCGGACAGACAGTTTTCGTCGAGCCGTTGGAAACTATCGAGCAGAACAACGAACTCATACGCCTTCTGGAAGATGAACTCAAAGAAGTGCACCGCATTTTGTTGGAGATGACGCGCAAACTCGGCGAACGCGCGCCCGACATTGCGCATGCAACGGATGTGCTCGGGGAGTTGGAATTGCAGTTCGCGAAGGCGCGCTTTGCGAATGAATACAACTGCGTGCAGGCGAAGTTTGCAACTGCCCCACTCAAGCCAAAGGGAGGCTTGAATGGGCCACCCTCGTTTCTTCTCTTCAACGCGCGGCATCCACTGCTGGAACGCAATCTCAAGCCGAAGGGCATTGCCGTCGTTCCGATAAGTGTGGAGCTTGCGGGCGACCAGCGGCAACTGGTGATCACCGGCCCGAATACGGGCGGTAAAACCGTATCGCTGAAGACTATCGGCTTGCTGGCGCTGATGGCGCAGTCGGGCATTCCGGTTCCTGCTGACCGCGCCGATCTACCACTGTTCGACGCCGTGCTCGCCGACATTGGCGATTACCAGTCGATCGAGCAGAATTTGTCTACGTTCTCGGCGCACGTTACCAACATCGATTTCATCTCGAGGACAGTTACGCACGATTCGCTGGTGCTGCTCGACGAGCTTGGTTCAGCCACCGATCCTGAAGAAGGCGCCGCATTGGCTGTCGCTATTGCTGACCACTTCCGGCGCGTCGGTGCCGTCTCTGTCATCTCAACTCACCACACGTCGCTGAAGGTCTATGGCGCGAACACCCCGGGCGTGCTCAATGCCGCGGTCGGATTCGATGAACACACGCTTCAGCCGACGTATGAACTGCGCGTTGGAGTGCCGGGTGCTTCGGCGGGCCTGAATATTGCGCAGCGGCTGGGCTTGAATCCGTCAATTGTCGACGCCGCTCGCTCGCGCATTGGCACGCAGACGCAGGATGTCTCCAAGTTCCTCGACCGTCTGCATTCGGAGTTGCGCGAAGTTGAAACCGAACGCGCTGATCTGCGCCACAAAGAGCAGGAAATTGCACGTGAACGCGGCCGCCTCGCGGCAGAGGGCGCGAAAGAGCAGCGAGCCAAGCTGAAGGAGATGGAGCAGAAGCTCGAGGGCTTGATTCACGATCTCGAATATCGCGTGCGTGAGACGGTAAACGCCGTCCAGGACCGCGCTGCCGCCACGAAGCTCTCCAAGGACGCCGAACGACGGGTCGCCAAGATGCGCCGTGAATTCCGCGAGCAATTCGATAACACCATCGTGGCGCACACCAGCGGTGCCGATCGTGACGATCCTAACGCGCGCCCTGACCTGGTGCAGCACGTTTCCGAAGGCGACACTATCAAGCTGCGCTCCGTAAATCGCACGGCTATCGTTCGCCGCAAGGTTGGCGAAGATCTCTTCGAGGTCGAAGCCGGGGTGATCAAGATGCGCATCCCACGCGCCGACATAGCGCAGGTGGTCGCGCGTTCCGGTGACAATCCGGTTGCCGCTGCTCGCGCTCGCGGCATCAACGTGCAGTTGGAACGCAACGACCTGACCGCGCCCACCGAGATCAACGTCATCGGTCATAACGTCGACGATGCTACGCGCGAGGTGGAGAAGTTCGTCGACCGCGCCTTCCTCGCTGGAATGCCGCAGGTGCGCATCGTGCACGGCAGCGGCATGGGCATTCTGCGCAAGGCGCTGCGGTCGTTCCTGCAGAAGCATCCACACGTGGCCAACGTGACGGAGCCGCCACAGAATGAAGGAGGCGCGGGCGCCACTGTGGTCGACTTGCGCATCTGATCAGATCGCCTGTACTTCTCTCCCGCGATCTGGAGGAAGCCATGAAGCGCCTGATCCGTGCCACTGTTTTCCTTTTCGCCGCCAGCCTCTTTTTTGCCCAAACTCATCCAGCGCACCCCTCTGCAATAAATGCCGATCAAATATGGGCTGACCTCGAAGCGGGAAACCAGCGTTTCGTCGGCGGCCAAAGCTCGCAACACGATTACGTCGCTCAACGCCAAGCATTGGCGAAGACACAGGCTCCGAAGGTCGCCGTCCTCGCATGTGCTGATAGCCGCGTCTCGCCCGAGTTGCTGTTCGATAAGGGTCTCGGCGATCTGTTCGTGGTGCGCAACGCCGGGAACAGCCCCGATCCGATCGCGATTGGCAGTCTTGAATACGCGGTGGAGCACCTGGGCAGCAAGGTAATCGTTGTGCTCGGTCATCAGAGCTGCGGCGCGGTGAAAGCAGCGTGTTCCGACGAGAAGATGCCGACTGCGAACCTCGAAGCGGTGGTAGCTCCCATCGCCGGCGCCTGCTCGGCACACAAGGGCGATCTGACTGCCGCCATCAAAGACCACGTTCATCAGAGCGCGCAGGAACTCGTCTCCCACAGCCCGGTCCTGAAGCATGAAGTCGAAGAAGGCAAGATTAAGGTGATTGAGGCGTACTACGAGCTGGATACGGGAAAGGTGATCAGGCTAAACTAACCAGTGGATCTGATCAGCCCTGAAACAATCAGTTGGCGCTGCGACGGATGTGGCCAACAGCACACCGGACTGCCGCTAGATTACGGCTGCGACGAGCCAAATGCTTACGCCTGTTTGACTGCCGCGGAGAAAAGTCGCGTCTTTCTAAACTCCGACTTCTGCGACACGAATGACGGTTGGTTTTTTGTTCGCGGCGTAATTGAAATTCCGGTGATCGGGCTAAACGACTGTTTTCGGTGGGGTGCGTGGGTTTCACTCAGCAAACCAAACTTCGACTACACGGTTCGGCATTGGAACGATCCTGAACCCGAGGATCGATCGCCAATGTTCGGATGGCTGAACAGCCGGCTTCCCCTCTATCCCGACACTCTCAATTTGAAAACGAACGTCCACCTACGAGCGGCGATAAGGCCCTGGATTGAACTGGAATCGACCGATCATCCTCTTGCGCTTGAACAGCAGGAAGGCATCACGCTTGAGCGTGTGCAAGAGATTGCGATGCGCCTGATGCACCCTTCCAAGACTTAAGTATTTATTTGCTTCTCCGTGCCTCTGTGTCTTCGTGGTGAAGCCAGTTTTGCTCCTGGTTTCACAGTTTTCGCACAGCCAGAGATATCGCGCGAAGGCATAGCCACGAAATTAGTGAGATTTATGGGCGACGAACCGCCTCCTCTGCGGCAAACTAGTTAGTCCATGCCCAGCTCTCTCGATTTTAAAGACCAGCTCAAGCAGCAGGCCGACATCGTCCGCATCATCGGCGAGTATGTGAAGCTGCGCAAATCGGGAGCGCAGAATTTCCAGGGACTCTGTCCGTTCCACAAGGAAAAGACTCCGTCGTTCTCCGTGCATGCCACCCGCGGATACTTCCACTGTTTCGGCTGCGGCGAGTCCGGCGACGTTTACCAGTTTCTGCAGAAGATCGAAGGCATCACGTTTGGCGAAGCGATCCGCGAGCTGGCCTCCAAGCTTGGCGTGCCCATGCCGAAGATGCAGTTCGATTCGCCGGCCGAGGCCCGCGAAGCCGCCTTGCGCGCAAAATTGCTCGACATGCACGAGCGCGCATGCAACTGGTTCCAGGAGCAGTTGCGCAAGCCGGAAGCGGCGCATGCGCGTGAATACCTGGCTGGGCGCGGATTGAATCAGGAGATGATCGCTACGTTTCGCATTGGCTTCGCGCCGGAATCGGGATTCCTGCTGAGAGATCGGCTGCGCGGGGAATTCGACGACGAGTTGCTGAAGGCGAGCGGACTGTTTTCGTGGAAAGACGCGGGCGAGAGCGCCCGGGCCACAGCGCAGATCCCACCCACGGCAAAAGAGGCCGAGGGTGGGGCACCCGAGAGAAATGGGCCGCCGGAACGACTGTCTCTCTACTCCAAGTTTCGCAACCGGATCACGTTTCCGATCTGCAATGAAGCTGGGCGCGTGATTGCTTTTACTGGGCGCACGCTTTCTGCGGACGAAAAAGCCGGACCGAAGTACCTGAATTCGCCAGAGACGCCGATCTATCTCGAAGTCGCGGGTACTGTTTAATCTGCATCACGCAAAAGAGGCAATCCGCAAGCTGGAGTACGCCATTCTGGTCGAAGGCCAGATGGACTGCATCTCCGTGTATGCCGCCGGGTTCCACAACGTGATTGCCTCGTCGGGCACGGCCTTCACGGACGCGCAGGCGCATCTGCTGGGACGCTTCAGCCATCGCATCGTCGTAAATTTTGACCCTGATACAGCGGGAGCCGCCGCCGCCGAACGATCGCTGACGCTACTGGTCGAGGAAGACTTCGAAATCAAGGTACTGACGCTCGAAGCCGGCTTCGATCCCGATCTCTTCATTCGTAAGAAGGGCGCGCAGAGCTATGCTGCGGCTCTCAAAGCCGCTCCGCGCTACTTCGACTACCTGATCGACCGCGCCCGCGCCAAATTCCCTGTGCGCACACCGGAAGGCAAAGTGAAGGCGCTGAACTATCTCTTGCCGCACATCCAGCGCGTGCCCAGCCGGATCGCGCGCATGGAGCTCGCGAGCGAAATCTCGCAGAAGATCGGCATCGACTCCGCGGTGCTTAGCCAAGAGTTGAAGAGCGCCGCCACGTCACGTCAGTCGCAGACACTGAAGCAGGCACCAGCCCTTCAGGTCACCGATTCCGAGCGCATCCTGATTCGCGCTCTCGCCACGCAGAGCGAGCTCCATGGCGGCCACACATCGACACGCGAGGGGGCTGACGAGGAATTCGACCCCGCGATGCAGGCCCGCTTTGCCCTGGAACGCGAACCATTGCACCACGGTCTGGGCGCAGAGACGCTGATCTCGGCAATTCTTGCGGCTCCGGAAGCAGATCCCACTGCGCTCGAAATTTCCGATACCGACCGGCGCCTGCTCTCGCAGTGTCTGATTCGTGAGGAAGAGGAACTTACGCCGGAGCTGCTGGAAGCGGCCATCGGATCGCTGCGTCGCCGCACATTGGAGCGCCGCCAGCGCCAGATTCGCGCTGAAATCGTGGAAGCGGAGCGCCGCAACGACTCCGCGTCACTCTCGCACTTGCTGCGCGAGAAGCTGGAAGTTGATCGTGCTCTGAGCCAATCGCACTTGTCCTGATTCTCAGGCCGTTGCTCCTCGGCGGTTCCCATTCTGGTAAGTCACGGTATTTAAGTGACTTTCACTTGCAAATCGGCCCAGATTTATTCTTCAAAACCGAAACCAAACACCTGCCAGAACCATCTAAAGTTAACGCGGCGCACAAGTTCGGCCAAAAAACAAGTCTGAAAGCAGAAACGTGGGTTACGAGCAGAGTAGTTGTATGCTAAAATTCGAAGGTTTCCGCCCACGAAGTTCCTGATAAATCCCGCAGAATCAATGTTCGGGAAGACCAGCTTCTCCGAACGGGCGCCGCGAGGGGTATTACCGCTTTGGCTCTTGACGACAAGTACGATATTAAAAAGCTCATCGACGCAGGGAAAGAAAAAGGGTATCTGACCTACAACGAGGTCAACGACCTGATCCCGAATGAAATTCATTCCCCCGACGACCTCGATGATCTTTTAACCACCATTGGCACCCAGGGTATTGATCTTCTCGAGGGGTCCAAGCTGCCTTCTACGGCACTGGACAAGCGCTTCGAAGGCGAACTCGAGGGAGAAGAAGGCGAAGAGGTCGAGCTCGACCTAACGCCGGGTGCACTCGAAAAAACAAATGATCCCGTTCGCATGTACCTGCGCGAAATGGGCACCGTTCCACTGCTTACTCGCGAAGGCGAAGTTGAAATCGCAAAGCGCATTGAGCGCGGACAATTAAAAGTCCTGAAGGCGATCTCCCGTTCCGCCATCGTGATTCGTGAAATTCTTGGCCTCGGCGAAGACCTGAAAAAGGGCGTTCGCTCGATCAAAGAAATCGTCACCTTCGATGAGGAAGAAATCACCGAAGAAGTGCTGATGAACCGGTTGAAAGACATTACCGGCAAGATCGACGAGATCGGAAAGCATTACAAGAAAGCCGCCGGACTCAGCGAAAAGCTGCAGGCTCTGCCCGCTCCTAAGCGCAAGACGCCCTCCGGGCGCAAAGTGCGCTGGGCTCTCGGGCGTGAGCTGATCAAGCTTTCGCGCGGCATCCGGAAGCTGGGCTTTACCAACAACGAACGCAAGCGGCTGATTGATCGCGTCAATAAGACGGTCGACACCATGCGCGCTCTCGAGCGCCAGGTGGAGTCGATCGAACGGCGCGTCGAGCTCACTCGCAACGAAGATCAAAAAAAGGATCTTCGCAAGCAAGCTCGCCAGATTCGTGCCGACATGGAGCACCTGGAAGTCGAAGCCGGGGCAGCATTCCCCGAGCTGAAGCGCACACAGCGCGACATCATCCAGGGCGACATGGACGCCGAGCAGGCGAAGCGCGAGCTCATCGAAGCTAACCTGCGACTCGTTGTTTCGATTGCGAAGAAATACACCAACCGCGGACTGCAGTTCCTCGACCTGATTCAGGAAGGCAACATCGGCCTGATGAAAGCCGTGGACAAGTTCGAATATCGCCGTGGCTACAAGTTCTCCACGTATGCAACGTGGTGGATCCGCCAGGCGATTACGCGCGCGATTGCCGACCAGGCCCGCACCATCCGTATTCCGGTGCACATGATCGAAACGATCAACAAGCTGATCCGCACTTCGCGGCAGCTGGTGCAGGAACTCGGACGCGAACCTACGTCGGAAGAAATCGCGAAGAGGATGGATATTCCAGTGGCGAAGGTCCGCAAGGTCCTGAAGATCGCACAGGAACCCATCTCGCTGGAAACTCCGATTGGCGAAGAAGAAGATTCGCACCTTGGCGACTTTATCGAAGACCGCGCTGTGGTCTCGCCGGCAGAAGCCGTGATCAACGTAAACCTGAAAGAGCAAACCGCCCAGGTTCTACGCACGCTGACGCCGCGCGAAGAGAAAGTCATCAAGATGCGCTTCGGACTAGAAGACGGCTCCGAGCACACGCTCGAAGAAGTCGGCCAGTCCTTCGCGGTCACCCGCGAACGTATCCGCCAGATCGAAGCCAAAGCATTGCGCAAGCTGCGTCATCCATCGCGCTCGCGCAAGCTGCGCGCGTTCCTGGACGGCGTTCGCGACTAGCAAATTCGGACAGGCAAGACTGCGTGTCCACAGAAACTCTCAAGCCCGGTCAGAAATGGCCGGGCTTTTTCATTTCCCATAAAGACACTTTTCGGTTTTCTATATCTCCGATGTCGAAACTTTGAATTGCTGCGCGTCGTAACAGCGATAGAAGAAATAGGAAAATTCTGCTTTCCGTACAGACAGGATTGTTGCTTACTAGATAGAACCAGGTGGTGAGGGAATGGAGAGTTAATTTGGCAACGCATGCCGCGCACGTGCACGAAGCTCCCAATCCGAGCTTTCGACCTCAGCCGCTGATTGCAGCTCTCTTGCTGGCGATGATGGCCTGGCTTGCGTGGGGCGCGGCCCTGCGCGAGTCTGTCACCTTCGATGAAGTGGCCCATGTCGGCGCCGGACTCAGCTATTGGCAGACATTCGATCTGCGCCTGAACGAAGAACACCCGCCACTCGCGAAGCTACTGGCTGGCTTGCCGCTGGCGCTCCGGCACACTTATGCCGACTACAACCATGTGTCATGGACGGTCAGCCGAAGTTTTCTCCCCGCCTATATGGGTCAGTGGATCTTCGGTGAGTACATTCTGACGCGCTGGAACGACCCTGCCGCGGTTCTCAAGTGGGCGCGATTCCCCATGCTCTTGCTGACAGTCGCGCTCGGATGGCTCATATACCGTTGCGGATCGCGCCTCGGAGGACCATGGGGCGGAATCCTGCCCCTGATCGCTTATGTCACCGCGCCCGTCTTCCTCGTGTTTGGCCCACTCGTGCTCACCGACCTTGCGATCACCTTGTTCTCGCTATGGACACTGTGGCGCTTTGCGGAGCTGTGGCAGGATCCTTCGCGCCGTAACAAAGCGTGGTTCGCGGTCGCTCTAGCTGGCGCGTTGTTGTCGAAATTCTCCGCCGGACTTCTTTTCTTCGCCTTCCTCGGATTCTCGCTCAGCACTCGCTGGCGCCCGGTACCTGGCCAGCCGCCAACGAAAGCAGAAGCCCGTCTGTGGCGTCGCGCGCGCTGGCGAGCCATTTTCGTCGGAGTGCTATGGGCCGCTGCGATCGTTTACGTTGTTTACTTTATTTTTTCGTGGCATCAGAGCAACGATGCGCTGTCATTGCTGGGCACCGGTGCGGCCACCGCGCCGCTGCGCCGTCTGCTGATGCCGCCGTGGTTATACCTGCGCGGCATGGCCATGGTTGCTGTCACCGTAAGTCGACCAGCCTACGTGCTCGGGCACCTTCACATGCATGGGATCTGGTACTACTTCCCGGTCCTGTTCGTGTTGAAATCGCCTCTCGGATATCTCACCCTACTAGCGCTTGCTGCGATTCTGGCGACGCGATGGAAACGGCTAAAGCCAGCACCGGCGCCGCTGATCACCACCGAAGTCCAGACGCACTGGCGCGTGCTCTGGGTCTCGCTCATCGTGCTGAGCTTCCTGTGCATACTCAGCCACCTGAATGTCAGCTTCCGGCACTTCAGCCTTCCGCTGGTTCTCTCGATGCTGATGCTCGCTCCGCTTCCTGCCATGTTGCAGCGCTTTCGTGTGAGCGCTCCGCCAATCGCGGTGGCAGCTACGGCTCTGGTCGCCGTTTCAGTAGTCGGCATGCTCTGGGCGGCAGTTCGGCAGTATCCGTACTACATGCCGTTCGTCAATTCGTTATCGCTGGGCCGTCCTGCTTACGTCCTGATGAGTGATTCCAACGTGGACTGGAATCAGGCTTTGCCCGACGTTGCCCGGTTCGCGCAACAACATGGTGTTCGAAAACTGAAGATTGACGAATATGCGGTTACAGAAAGCTGGGCGGTAGTGCCGGGTTCGGAGTTGTGGGACTGTCAATATCCCACGGCCGAAGATGCCAGCCAATGGGTCGTGGTCTCTGCCGACATGATCATGGACAGTCATAACTGCACATGGCTGATGCGATACCCAAATCAACCGCTAGGCGGTGGCGCCATGTATGCAGTGCAACTTCCAGCGACGATACCTGCGGCGGGTACGCCCGGCGGCCCTCCCGCCACGAGTGAAACGCGCATGATGTTCGGAGGCAGCTTCCCCCGCGAACCTCGGACGATGTTTCAGGAGCTGATGCGCGACCCCGACAAACTTCCCGGTTTCATGCGCGAGATGATGGCGCAATATCAGGCAGAGCAGGCGAGACGCAGACAGAAAAAGTGAATGGAATCGGGTAATCGGGGAAATCTGGTAATCGGAAAACCTGAGAACCGCAAAATCGACAAAATCGAAAGTCCTCATTTCGTTCGTTCGGTTTGAGGATTTCCGATCTTCGATTTTAGATTTCCCGATTACAGATTTCCCGATTACCCGATTCCTCTCTGCGTCCTCTGCGGTAAATACTCCTCGTTTTTCCTCTCCCTTCCACAGCAAAGCCGCAAACGTCACAACTTCTGCACAGCCTTGTCCGGCTTTTGACTTGTTCGCCGCACAGGGGTAGTTCAAAGTCTCTTCATTCGCGAGTGCAGATGTCCTGAGCGTCTCGCGCGGGTTCAGAGTCAGACTTCAAGCGCTTGCCGTATCCCAGCAAGTCAAAGGCTTGCCGGGGACTCCGGCGCAAGGAGAATGACAAAGCCGAACCCAAGGCGATGCAAGTGTTGTTCCGGTGCGCCAGCGCCGAAATGACTTAGCAGTCCTTTTCGAGCGAGGACGGCTGCGGTTCGGCTTCAGGTTCGCTTGAAACCGGCTGGCACAGATTCGTTGCAGCGAGAGCAGTAACGAATCAATTCGCAGCGGCGAAAGCTGCGGTGAATCAGAATCCTGCGAATGTCGTGCAAGCGGCCAAGGATTTCAGAGATGAAGTTCAAGGCCAGCGATAAGCGACAGATCGATAATCGATGCGCCTCCCGCGTATTGAGTCAGGATTCACGGCCAGCAGGTGGCGGCTTGAGCCAATCGGATCCGCTAACTGCTATTCACGGCGGGGCACACTCCCAGTCGTGGAAAACGGCAGTCAAATTGGACGCCCAGGATAACTGCCTTAGAGCGCGGCCGTGTGGCTGGCATGGCCGCGCTTAACTTTTGTTAGCTATCGGCTATCGGCTATCGGCTTTCAGTCCCGTTCGGTTCCTCGGTTGATCAGTTCATCAGTATTTCAGTACATCAGTTCGTCAGCTCTTCGATGCATCGGAAAAAATGCTCAGAGATGCATTGCCTTCGCTAAATTTTCGCCTCATAATGCGTCGGGGTATTTTGCTCATCCAACGCAAACACATGGCCACATATTTTTAGTTTCAACCATCTTTTGCTCGGTCGTTTTAAACAATTGCGGATGGCCAATTCGGCCTGCTCCGGCATCATGAAACTGACAAACTGATGTACTGAAATACCGACGAACTGATCGACTGAGAGACTAGTGATTTGGCCACCACCGATTACAGCAGCGTAGATCGCGGTTTACCTTCGAGCATGGACGCCGAGCGCTCCATCCTCGGGGCCATTCTGCTCGACAACAACTCCTACTTCCAGGCTTCGCAGAAGCTGCGCGCCGACGATCTTTCAATCGACTCGCATCGGCGCATCTACGCCCGCATCATCGAGATGATGGAGGCCAACCGCTCGGTTGACATCATCACGCTTTCCGAAGAACTGCGCACGCAGCAGCAACTGGAAGCGGTAGGCGGCGTTGCCTATCTTGCATCGCTGACAGACGGAGTTCCGCCACGCCCGAACATTGAGCATTACGTCAAGATCGTCAAAGACAAGGCACTGCTGCGCGGACTGATCAATCTCTCGAACGTTTCGATCTCGCGCGCGCTGGAGCAGTCAGAAGCAGTCGAAAGCATACTGGGCGAAGCTGAGCAGGGGCTGATGCGTCTCTCCGAAGACGCGATCTCCACCGGTTTCGTTGACGTGAATCAGATTGTGCAGGAGAAGTTCGGATCGATCGACGCGCTCGTCAATCGAGGACACGGCGTCTCCGGCCTCTCGACGCACTACTCCGATCTGGACGAAAAACTCAACGGCCTGCAGCCCTCCGACCTGATCATCGTGGCCGCGCGCCCTTCGATGGGCAAAACTGCCTTCGCGATGAACATCGCCGAGAACGCCGCCGTGCTCGGTGGAAAGACGGTCGCCATCTTTTCGCTGGAAATGTCTGCGGAATCGCTGCTGCAACGCATGGTGTGCTCGCATGCGCGCGTCGATTCCCATCGCATGCGCACCGGGTTCCTGGATCGCGCCGACCGACAGCGCGTGATGGAATCCGTCGGCCACCTGATGGAGACCAAGCTCTTCATCGACGACACGCCCGGCATTTCGCTGCTGCAGATGCGCGCCAAGGCGCGCCGCCTGAAGCAATCGCAAGGCACGCTGGACCTGATCATCATCGATTACTTGCAACTCATGTCTTCGGATGTGATCGGTAACAAGCGTTACGAGAACCGCAACCAGGAAGTGTCGGCTATTTCCCGCGGACTGAAGTTGCTCGCAAAAGAGATGCACGTCCCCGTGATTGCGCTCTCGCAGTTGAGCCGCGCTCCCGAAGCGCGAACCGGCGACCACAAGCCGCAACTCTCCGATCTGCGCGAATCAGGATCGATCGAACAGGACGCCGACGTCGTCTGCTTCATCTTCCGCCCGGAAGTCTATGAGAAGGACGACACGAAGAAAGCGGAGCTCGAAGGCCAGGCGCAGATCGTAATCGCCAAGCAGCGTAACGGCCCACGGGAACCGTCCACATGGTTTTCCTGAAGAAGTACACGCGCTTTGACCAGGCGCAAATGGGCGGCGACAACTTCGACTCCGGCGAATAGCTGAGGATTGGCTGCGCGGGCGCTCGCCCGCGTTCGATCTCTTTACGACGCCTTCTCCTCTGCCTGTTCGGCGATTTGCACCAAGTTCACCGATCCTCCCGTTCTGGCTGCGCATTCCACCGAGGATGCGAGCGTCCTGTTCTCAGCTTCCCCGCCACTTTTCCTATTCCCATCGACGCCTTCACGAAGCTCCCGATCTTGACTGTGTGCGCTACTCGAACTGTTTTCAGCCAGTGAAGGCCGCTGCTGATCGCGCATCCGCATTGCGAACAATCGGGGTCACCGCCGAAAATGCAGGGCTCCACCCGCGTCCGCAGATCCGCCGAGAAGTTCGTCGACATCGTCGAAAACATGCACTCGCTCGGCTTCGCCGGCGGCGCCTGCATGGCCTGCGCAATGCCGGCATTCATGAGCAACTTGGGATAAGTCGGCTGCAGGCGGCGCAACTCTCCGGCTACGAATTGCCGTTGCTCGGCGCTCAACATCTCCGGAGTTTGCTCGCCTTTCTGCGGAGTGTAAAGACTCGCCCACATGCGTCTAACCTCGGGCCGTGCATTCCAAAAAGCGAGGTATTCCTCCAGATAGTCGCGCCTCTCCAACATCGTCCGGGTAATCGTCCAATGGACAGCGATCTTGCACCCGCTGATGTTTTTCAGGATGCGTTCATAGGTCGCGGGATGGCGACGCACATCATGATGCTCCGGCAAGCCGTCGACCGAAACTGCAACGCCAACATTACGGATCGCCATCCACTCTCGCGGAATTGGAATCACCGCGCTGGTCACGACCATGGTATAGACGTTCATCCCGCTCAAGATCGGCAACAAGCGGCTCAGTTCGCGATGGCGCACGAGCGGCTCGCCGCCCACAAGCGATAAATGTATCGGCCGGTATTGGCGAACCAGATCGACGATTCGCTCAACCAGTTCGTCGCCGCGATAGTCACTCAGGCTGCGAAGGTTGACCTCGCCGCCCAGGTGATTCTCTCCATAGGCATAGCATCCCGGACAGTGCAGCGGGCATTCACGCGTAACCTCGATCGACATCATAGGGGTGCTGCCACCGAGGATGGACTTCCATGCGCTGAGAAGTTCTACAGGGCGTAACCCAGGTTTGCCTTTGGTACGGCTCACAAACACCTGCCTCTCTGCCGTCGAGGGCGTGAATCCTCGCTTAGGGTAGATGCAGGCCGCGATGGCTGGTTTTACCAGATCACGAAAGGGATATTCAGAGAGATGGTTCAGCGCCGGGTGTAAGAGTTCTTGCCTAAGCTGCCTGCCAGGATCCACGCGGTTCCGCACATTGCCGCCGCTACAAACATGCTGGTCCATTCGTTGCCGTTATGCGACGCGGCAACCACTCTCGGCAAGTGCAGTGTGAAGACGAACAGGAAGAACATGAGGCCGAGCATCGCGGTCGCTAATCGGGCCAGTATCCCAGTGACGAGCGCCAACGCCGTAGCGAAGAATGCCACTCCGATGAAGTAGGCCCAGAAAAGATGCCAGGGCATCCATGGCTGCACCAGCGTGGCGACGAATTGCGCATACATAAAATGTTGCACGCCGACGACTACCAGCAAACTCGCTAAACCGATCCGCACGGCAATCATCAGGCTTTGTTTCAGGCGTCCGCCGACAGATGAATGCGCGACCAATGCCCACGCGCCGCTACAGATCCCGACGATCTCGAAGCCGCTGGTCCATGGTCCCGGATCATGCAGATTCGTGGCCAGCATCGGTGCGTGTATGAAAACGATCCGCGCTGCCATCACAACGCCCACGAGCGCCGCCATCAAGCGCACATTTGTGTTCGCCGCGATACTCACTCCGCCGGCACAAAAGATCGCGCCTGCTATCCACGCCCACAAGAGGCGTCCTGGAAAGAAAGGCGGGCCAATGAGGTGAGGATTCGCGGAATGAGCGTAAAACAGGGACTGAATCCCAAAGGCAACCATGGCGAAGCCGAAAAAAACACGCCCAGTCTTGAAAAGGATATCCGTGTCTGCGAGTTGTCCAGTTCGCTCCGAGGGTTGAACGAGTACACGGCTGATTACTGCGGCTTCATTTCCCATAACGCAAATCAAACCTTCACAAGAAGCGGAGTATTGTCCTCACGGCCACACGTACGAGAGCTTGCGGATGATGTCATCTGCGTTATAGGGGTGTAAATATCCACTTAGCGTTCAAAGCGGCGACCACTTCCTGCGGCCTCCGCTACCAACGCGGTTCCTCAGTTTTCCGCCTGAGAGTAAATCTGCTCTCGCCCGCTATAATCAATGCAGATCAGTTGATGGAAGGTTCATGCGTCCTATCTGGGCGGAGATTTCGCGCAGCGCACTCCGGCACAATCTGAAAGCAGTTCAGCAGCACATCGGTCCCAACGTCACCGTGTGCGCGGTAGTTAAGGCCGACGCCTACGGACATGGCTCGGTCGGTTGCGCGCGCGTGCTCGAAGGCGAAGGCGTGAAGTGGTTCGGCGTGACCGGCACCGAAGAGGGCGTTCGCCTGCGTGATGGAGGCATTCACGGACGCGTGCTCCTGCTCTCCGGTTTCTGGCAAGGCGAAGCGGAAGAAGTGGTGCACCAGCGCTTGACGCCCGCCGCGTATGACCTCTGGCAAATCACCGCGTTGGAAGAAGCTGCTGCGAAGGCCGCGCTGCCGGAACCGTTCCGTTTTCATCTGAAACTCGACACGGGCATGTCGCGACTGGGCATCAGCATGAGCGATCTGCCGAGGGCCGTTGAACAGATCCGGCAGTCACCACACCTGAAGTTGGAAGGCGTTTTCTCGCACCTGGCCTCGGCCGAGGTGCTTGATTCCGCCGCCATGGCCGAGCAGGAAGCCAACTTCGATCATGCCAGGGAAACGATACTCGCTTCCGGGCTGGAGCCCGACTACGTACATCTGGCGAATACGTCCGGCACCATCGGCCGTCCTGAGGCGCGCTTCAACATGGTGCGTCCTGGGCTTGCACTGTATGGCTACACGTCTGCCGTTCATGCGCAATCATGCGCCGGCTACTGTGTTCCCTTACGTCGACTTGAAGCCAGCCCTCTCGTGGAAGACACGCATTGTGTCGCTTCGCGACCTACCTTCCGGGCGACCGGTCGGTTACGGTGGAACCTATGTCACCACACGTCCCACGCGCATCGGTGTGCTGCCGGTTGGCTATGCTGACGGTCTGAATCGTGCGCTCTCGGGCAAGGGCCGCTTCCATACTCGCGGCTGCCAGGTCCCGATCCTCGGGCGCGTTTCCATGGACCTTACCGTAGTGGACGTCACCGACATCCCGAACGCCGCACTTCGGCGACGAAGTCTGCCTGATCGGCGGCTTCAACGGCTGCAGCGTCACTGCATGGGATCATGCGAAGCTCGCGCATACCATTCCTTACGAAATTCTGTGCAATATCAGCAAGCGTGTGCTGCGGCAGATGGTCGATTAGTTCTGGCCCGTCTGAAACGACTATTCCGTTTTCTTCTGCCGTCAACCAGATTCTCAGCCCGAATGATCACGCAGCACTATACTGTTTCCCGTATTCAGGAGACGGCACATGCCAACAGCTCATGGCGTTCGCTTCGGGCCTTGTCTATTTGTCTTGGTCATCATGATCGCCTGCATCTCGATGCTGGCTCAATCTCCTGCGAAGCAGAAACCAATAAAGAGCAATGCGCTTTTATCGCGGACTCTTCCTGCCACCTATCAGCACTGGCTAGATGAGGACGTGCGGTGGATCATCACCGACGAAGAGCGCGGGACATTTGAGAAGCTCAGCACCAATGTTGATCGCGATCAGTTCATCGAGAAGTTCTGGCTGCGTCGTGATCCGACTCCTGGCACGGCCGAAAATGAATTCAAAGAAGAGCATTACCGGCGGATTGCCTACTCAAATGTTCATTTCGCCGCGCAAATCATAGGTTCGTTGACAGATCGAGGACGAATCTACATCCGGTACGGACCGCCTGACGAGATTCATGCGCAGACAGAAAACGGCGTTCCTGAGCAAGTCTGGCACTACAACACATTCTCCAGTTCGGGATATATCGTCTTTGAAGGAAACTCGCCGCGTGGCAACAACAAAGTTGACCTTGAATTCGCTGACGACTGCCATTGCAATGAGTATCGTTTGCGGACCCCTGAACCAAAATAGCGGCGGTTTTAGCGAGTCACACCCGCGATTCAGCAAATAACTCCCCGCTTGGCAAGACGGCTCGTCTCGGAGCACAATAACGCCTGCCTCGGAGCAAGCGATGAAAAGCCTGTTGGATGCCGTTCGCGCCGGCGACATCGATGGGGTGCGCGCCAACTTATCAGCCGATTCGAGCTGTGCACGGTTGAAGGACGAGAACGGCATCTCCGCCGTGCTCCTCGCGGCCTATTACGGCCAGCCGCTCATCGCCAACCTGCTCATCGAGCGCCATCCAGATCTCGACATCTTTGAGGCCAGCGCTACCGGCCGGCTTGAACGTGTTCGCAACATATTGGATAAGCAGCCTGATCTCATCAGTGCCTATTCCAATGACGGCTGGACCGCTCTCCACCTGGCCGCCTTCTTCAAGCAGCCTCAACTGGTGGCGCTGCTCATCGAACGCGGGTCCGACATAGCGGCGCGATCCCGCAACCAGATGGCGAATCTGCCGCTGAATGCCGCGGTCGCCTCAGGCAGTTACGAAGCCGCAGCTCTTCTGATTGAGCACGGCGCCGACGTGAATTCTCGCGGCAGTTCGGCTTCCGTGCCTCTGCACAGCGCCGCCGCTAACGGCGATCTTCGACTGATCGAACTCCTGCTCTCGCACGGCGCCGACGTGAACGCCAAGATGGATTCTGGCGTCACGCCTCTTACGCTGGCTCTCGAACGCAACCACGAAGACGCGGCAGCGTTGCTGCGGTCCAAGGGCGCCGAAGAATAATTTCACCGCTGAGGACGCAGAGCCCGCAGAGAAATATTGAATTAAGTTGATGTTGAATCAGGTCTCCTGTCCCACGCCGGTGTTCTGTTGTTCAATTACCTATTACCCATTACCCGATTACCTATTCCTTCTCTGCGTCCTCTGCGGGGAGTCTCGTTTTGTTATGATTTCCTGAGTGCTCCGCAGCTATTCCAAATGGATGTACGAGTGGGAGACGCGTCTCACTACGCGTGATACCAATCGCGTGGTCCGGCCCTTTGACTGGGGGGCTGACTGGACCAGCGGCTGGCCGGGCGTCAATGGCAATTTCGCCCGCGAAGGCGCTGCCGCCGAGAAGTTCTTCCACGAACTAAACAACCATCTCGTCGCGCATAGTGACGACTTCTTCGCCTATCGCAAGCCCACTGACTTCCGCCTTGAAGAGCGCGAAGTACAGCGTTTCGGTACGGGCGCGAGCACACAGCAAGAACCAAAGAAGAAAGAAATCGGCACGTTCCTGCGCTTTACTTCGCCGGTGCACTCACCGTTTCCGGAGAACAACCTGGTCAACGCGCGCTGGTTCCCTGCCAAAGGCAAGCGCGCCATGATCGTGCTTCCGCAGTGGAATGCTGACGCCATCAGTCACAACGCGCTCTGCAGTATCTTCAACTGGTTCGGCGTCGCCGGGCTGCGGCTCAGCATGCCGTATCACGACATTCGCCGTCCTGCGGAACTCGAGCGCGCCGACTATGCGGTCTCGGCGAATATTGGACGGACGCTTCTCTGCCGCGCGCCAGGGCATTGCCGACATTCGCGCCTCCATCGACTGGCTGGAAACGCAGGGCTACACGGAGTTCGGGATTCTCGGCACCAGTCTCGGATCGTGCTACGCCTTCATCGCCAGCGCGCATGACTCGCGCCTGAAGGTGAATGCCTTCAATCACGCGTCCACTTACTTTGGCGATGTGGTCTGGACTGGCCAATCCACGCGGCACATCCGCGCGGGGATCGAGGATGTGATCTCGCTCGAATCACTGCGGCAGTCGTGGCTGGCGATCAGCCCGATGGCGTATTTCGACAAGTACGCGCGCTGGCCCAAGAAGTCGCTGATCGTCTACGCGAAGTACGACCTGACGTTCCTGCCGCAGTTTTCAGAGCAGGTGGTGGAAGAGTTCGAGCGCTGGGACCTGAATCATCGCGTCGCGATCCTTCCCTGCGGCCACTACACGACCGGCGAGACTCCGTACAAATACATGGACGCGTGGCACATCGGGCGGTTCGTAAGAAGCGCGTTTCGATTAATTCACCGCAGAGGACGCGGAGTTATTTTCTCTCCCGGTCGCGTTCCATCCACTCGGCCATCGGATCGTGAGGATCGTCCTCGCGCAGGCCATGAATGACCCCCGCCTGATCTTCAGCACTACGATTCTGGCTGGCTTTGGCCTTCCCGATCAGCCGCGTGACTGGAATTTCGATCCCGACGATCGCGCCAAGCTGTTTCTCGATGTAATCGGGCGGGGCATCGCTGACAGCCCAGGGCTGAGGCCGTGCTGACTCGAACTTCTCCGTCAGGCGTGAAACAAGTCCATGCAGCCACTGCGCATCTTCAATGATCCGCATTGAGCCATAGGCGTGGACGACAACATAGTTGTATGTCGGCACAACTTTTCCGTGCTCGCGTTTCGCCTCGTACCACGAAGGCGAGATGTAAGCCTGCGGGCCGCCAAAGATCACCAGCGCCGGCGTTTCTTTGTCGAAGTCCTTCCAGACAGCGTTCCCGCGCGCAACATGACAACGCAGCGTACCTAGTGGCGCAGGCTGCGAATCGTATTCGAAGGGCACGTGATTCGCCGAGAGTCCGGTGGCGGTAAGTGCGACCAGCGTACCCAGCGGGTACGCGCGCATCACTTCGTGCAAGACTTCGGGACGACTCTCTTCAAAGTGAGGCGGGAGATACATCGTGCCCTTGATGATGTCATGGCAAGTTCCGTACCGCAATTCCGGGTGGAGGTACCCCTCCCCCCTGAGCCGTTAACTCCCGCCACGTCATGGATTTAGGGCGCAGGTTCTGCCAGTTCCCGCATGACAAAGGACTTAGCAGTCAAAATATTGAAAAAGCAGTAGTTAGTTGTTGGTTGTTAGTTGTTAGAAAGGGCAAATGCTAATGCCCAACCACGCCAAAACAAGGCACAGGCGGGGCACCCGAAGAATCCTGGGTACAAATCCCCCCTAAATTCCTCCTATTTTCAGCGTAACAATTTTGAGGGGACCTACTGGACACTTTTGGCGGATTTATTTCTATCGTGGAATGAGGTAGTTGCGGGGAATTTCGGTTGGAAGGGCACTTGACAAGAAATTTTGCGTTGGAATTGTGTCGCCCCTGCCGGGGCTCGTGAACTATTTCGTTTGCTTACCCAGCGCTCACGCGCTGGGCTTACGAATGTCGCCGCTCCGCGGCTGATGATTTTGTCTGCTTTTCACGAAGATTCCCAAAAGCATCACTGCGACTAGCACAGTAAGCAAAAATAGCTCACGTCTAGAGTAGAAGAACTGTACATGTTGGCGCCTCAGTCGCACGAACGCGACTACTTCGTGAACAACGCCAACGAGCACCAGAAGATACCACGATAAACGCATCCAACGACGCGACAGCAATGAGTTCAATTCGTTGGTGATTAGCATATCGAGTCAAAAAAATGCCCCCGCTTGCCGCATTAGAGTGATGACCGGAATGGTGCCAACTACCGGTTCTTCCAGACCGGCTTTCGTTTCTCGAGCACCGCGCGGAGACCTTCCTGCGCGTCTTCGAGGTCCATCAACTGATTGAGATAGATGCTCTGCGACTTTTTCATCGCCAGTTCCAGCGGCAGGCCCATGGTGGTGCTGATTACTTTTTTCGTCATCTCAAGCACGGGCGCGCTGAATTCGCTGATGCGTGCCAGCACCTCTTCGAGCGTCTTATCGAGATCTTTTTCCGCGACAACGCGGTTGATGAAGCCGAGGTTGTAGCCCTCTTCAGCGGAGATCGCCTGTCCGGTGAGGATCAGCTCGTAGGTCTTTTTCGGCCCGATGAGCTGCGGCAACATGACGGCGGCAAACGGCGGAAACACGCCCATCTTCACTTCCGGCTGGGCGAAGCGCGCATTTGGGGTGGCGATGATCACGTCGCCGAAAGCGACAAGTTCCGACCCGGCACCGATTGCGGGTCCGTTGACGGCCACGATCAATGGCTTGGAAATTTCGCTGATCGCCGTGAATACACGCGTGAACGCGTCAAGGGTCTGGAAGACACGCTCGGGGCGCGAATCCTCGACCGAGATGCCGGCAGAAAACGTCTTCTGCGACGAATCCAGCATGATGCACTTGATGTCCCCGCGGCCGTTGAGGCTCTCAATGGCCTCGGCCAGCTCGGTCATCATCGGCACGGTGAGGACGTTATATTGCGGATGGTTCAGCGTGATCTTCGCGACAAACGTCTGCGTGTTGAACTGAATGAACTTGTAGACCTTCTGCGTCTGCGTTTCGGTGCCGGCAGCACTCACGTCGGCCTCCCTGTTTCGAGTGTCTTTGTTTCGAGTATCTTGGTTTCGGGTATCTTCCCGCGCATTATCGGCTGGAACGCGGCCCGCTCACAAGACTTCCGGCCGCCTGACGGTACATGTACGTTGGCGTTGCTGATGCATCGTCCAAAATCGCCCTTTTTTATAGACCATGCGTTAGCGCAGAATTCTCTACGCAACCGTACAAATCAGACCGGAGCAAACGAATGAAAACATTCACGAAGTGTGCGGGGATTCTTGTGCTCACCCTGCTGGGAGCCTTCATCACGCCCAGCCTCGTCGCCGAAAATCAGCCGCATATGCGTGCCGCGCTGGAGCACCTGAAGGCCGCGAAGTCCGAACTGGAAGCCGCCGAACGCGATAAGGGCGGACATCGCACCCGGGCTCAGCAATTGACGCAGCAGGCGATCGATGAAGTGAAGGCGGGCATTAGCTTTGCGAACGAGCACTCTCAGCGGCAATCGCCGAATCCGAAGCCGGTTGCATCCGGACTAGCCAACGGAAAGTAAGTTCGACTGTCATCTCTGTGACCCCACCCTTAGGCCAAAGGAAGGCTAAAGGGTGGGCCACACGTCAGGAACCTTGAAACCGCAGAATCTAAAATCGGAGAGACACTGATCGGTTCTTCGGTTTCACCATTGTCGACTTTAGATTCGCCAATCTTAGATTTCCCGATTTGCTGTGCCTCTGTGGTGAAAGCGCGGCCTCGTCGTAAAATAGCCGTATGAAGATCGCCATTGGGGCGGATCACGCTGGGTTCGAACTCAAGCAGAAAATCAGGGACCATCTCCAAAGCCAGGGATTTGACGTTCTCGACGAGGGGACGAATTCGCCTGATTCGGTGGATTATCCCGACTACGCGCTCAAAGTGAGTGAAGACGTCATCGGCCATCGCGCTGATCTGGGCATTCTGGTCTGCGGGACCGGCATTGGCATGTCGATCGCCGCGAACAAGGTGCCTGGAATCCGCGCTGCGCGCGCTGTAAGCGAGACCGACGCCCAGCTCAGCCGCGAGCACAACGACGCCAACGTGCTCACCCTTGGGGCTCGCGTCACTACCAGCGATCTGGCGCAGCGCATTGTGGACGTGTGGCTGAAGACCCCGTTTCTGGCGGGCCGTCATGCGCGGCGGGTGGACAAGATCAGCGAGATTGAGAAGGCTGAAGCTGTGGCGAGTAGCGCCAACCCAGGTTAACGCCCAAGGGAAGGATGCGAACCTGGGGCACCATTTGTGGCGGATCGAAGCGCTGAAAAACTGAAGTACTGATGAACGGATCGACTGATAGACTAAAAAACTGAGAGACCTACATGACCTCGAACCGCATGTCCCGCCCGCTTTCTGAAGTTGATCCCGACGTAGCCAATGCCATCGCGAATGAAGAGCGCCGCCAGCACGAAGGGCCTCGAGCTGATCGCTTCCGAGAACTTTGTCAGCGAAGCGGTGCTCGAAGCCATGGGCTCGGTCTTTACCAATAAGTACGCGGAAGGCTATCCGGGGAAGCGTTATTACGGCGGTTGCGAGTTTGCCGATGTAGTCGAGAATCTAGCGCGCGATCGCGCCAAGCAGCTCTTCGGAGCCGAGCACGCCAACGTGCAGCCTCACTCCGGGTCGACGGCCAATATGGAAGCGCTCGGCGCGGTGCTCAAGCCGGGCGACACCATCCTTGGTTTGAATCTTGCGCACGGCGGTCATCTTACGCACGGGCATCCGCTGAACTTTTCCGGCAAGACGTATCGCATCGTTCCATATGGCGTCACGAAGGACACGGAAACCATCGACTACGACGAACTCGAGCAGATTGCCGAGCGCGAGCATCCGAAGCTGATCATCGGCGGCGGGAGCGCCTATGCGCGCATCATCGACTTCGCCCGCATGCGCGCGATCGCGGACAAGGTTGGCGCCATCTACATGGTCGACATGGCGCACTTTGCTGGACTGGTCGCTGGAGGCGCGCATCCATCGCCGGTTCCGCATGCGCAGATCGTTACGACTACGACGCACAAGACGCTGCGCGGCCCGCGCGCGGGGATGATTCTCAGCCGACAGGATTACGCGCAGGCCATCGATAAGACGGTGTTTCCCGGCGATCAGGGTGGACCGCTCGTGCACATCATCGCGGCGAAGGCCGTCTGCTTCCTCGAAGCGATGCAGCCGGACTTCAAAGATTATGCGCGCCAGGTGGTTGCGAACGCCAAGGTGCTGGCCGAAACGCTGCAGGGCGAAGGCTACCGCATCATCTCGGGCGGCACCGATACGCACGTGATGCTTGTGGATGTGTTCTCCAAAGGCATGCTCGGCAGCGAAGCTGAAAAGGCGCTGGGCGAAGCGGGCATCACGGTGAACAAGAATGCGATTCCGTTCGATACCAATCCGCCGATGAAGCCGAGCGGAATTCGTCTCGGGTCGCCTGCGCTTACTACTCGTGGCATGAAGGAAGGCGAGTTCCGCCAAATTGGACGCTGGATCGCCGATGCTCTCGATCATCGCACCGATGCCGCGCAGCTTGCTCGAATCCGCCGACAGGTGCACGAACTGGCTGACCATTTCCCGCTGTATGCGGAGCGACGGGCACGGGCACTGTCGCCGGTCAGCTAGCGGGAAAGATTCACAGTAGGGCAGCCGATCCCGGTTGCCCTGCTGTCTGACCCACAATTTCTCCTACCCTCCTCCGGTCATTTACCATTCCAGTGACACTCAGTACCCGCATTCTTCGGAGGCCCAGACATGTCTGGCATTCGCTCACTCATTGCACTCTCATTGATTTCGTTCGCGCTACCTGCGCTGGCGCAAGCGCCTGCGTCCACCGCATCTAAGCCAGCCCCGGCCGAAGGCGCCCACGTTCTTGTCGATCGTGTCGGCGATACCGGCTTCATCCAGTTGCATGCAGAGAGCTTCAACTCGCTCGATCCGAAGCAGAAGGAACTTGCTTACTGGCTCTCACAGGCGTCGATCGCGATTGACCCGATCATCTACGATCAGCTTTCGGCTTACGGAATCCGCCAGAAGCGACTGCTGGAAGAAATCGTCGCGCATCCGCAGGGCATCGATCCGGCGGCGATGAAGAAGATTAGCGACTTCGCCAAACGGTTCTGGGCGAACCGTGGCAATCACAGCGCGGAGACGTCGCAAAAGTTCGTTCCGGATTTTGGCTTTCAGGATCTACAGAAGGCTGCCGCACAGGCCTTCAAGAACGGCGCGTTCCGCACGCCTTATGCTGACCAGCCCGCGCTGGCGTCGGGCTGATGCTGTCGCGAAAGAAGTCACGGATCTGAAAGCATCGCTATTCGATCCAAACTTTGAACCCATGAACACTGCCAAGTCTCCGCAAGGCGGCAAGGACATTATCCAGGCGAGCGCGAACACTTTTTATGAGGGCGTCACTCTTGCCGATCTCAAAGATTTCAAGGCGAAGTATCCGCTGAACTCACGCGTGGTGAAGGGTCCGGACGGCCAGTTAAAGGAAGAGGTTTATCGGGCCGGAACTTCTGATGGCTCCGTTCCTCCGGGTCTGTACGCGGTGTATTTGAAGAAGGCCAACGAGGCGCTGGCCAATGCGCAGAAAGTGGCCGATCCGAAGCAGGCGCAGGTGATCGGGGATCTCATCCGCTTCTACCAGACTGGCGAGTTCGCCGACTGGCTCAAGTTCGGCCAGGACTGGGTGCAGAACAATCCCACGGTCGACTTCGACAACGGTTTCATCGAGGTCTATCGCGATGCTGCCGGGCAAAAGGGAAGCTCGCAGAGTTTCGTCACCATCACCGACAAGCCGCTGACGGCGAAGATGGAATCGCTCGCGGCCAACGCTGCTTACTTCGAGCAGCATGCTCCCTGGGCTGAGCAATACAAGAAGACGCAATTCACGGCGCCGACGGTGAAGGCTGTGGAGACACTGATCGAAACCGGCGACTTCCATGTGAATACCATTGGCGACAATCTGCCGAACGAGAACGAGATTCGCGAGAAGTACGGCAGCAAGAACTATCTATTTACCGCCGCCAGCCGCGCCATCGACGAGGCCGATCCAGCATAAACCGATTCGCGAATTCGGCGCCACCCCCGAAATCATCGCGCGCAACATCAAGTATGGACAGGAAGGCGAAGAACTGCACACTGCGATGCACGAGGTAATCGGCCACGGCTCCGGCAAGTTGAGCCCGCGCTTGAAGAATGGCTCGGAGGGCGAACTCAAGGAATATTTCTCCACGCTGGAGGAGGCCCGTGCCGACCTGATGTCGCTGTGGAATGCCTTCGATCCCAAGCTGAAGGAGCTTGGCCTGGTCTCCGATCAGGAAGAAGTCGCGAAGGCCATGTATGACTATGTCAGGCGCTGGTGATGCTCATCCAACTTCGTCGCATCCCGCACGGCGATACGATCGAAGAAGATCACGCCCGCAACCGTGCGCTGATCGCCAACTACATCATGGACAAGACGGGCGCGATCCGCATGTTCGACCGCAACGGCAAAACCTACGTCGAGGTCACCGACTATAAGAAGATGCATGAAGGCGTCGGGGAACTGCTGGCGGAGATCATGCGCATCAAGGCCGAAGGCGATTACAACGCCATCAAGGCGCTGGTCGACAAATACGGCGTGCACTTTGATCCAAAGCTGCGCGACCAGGTCGTGGAGCGATATAAAACGTTGGATCTGCCAACGGACTGGGCGGGGATCAATCCGCTGCTGACGGCGAAGGTTAGAGAACGGCAAGGTGGAAGCGGTGAACATCAGCTATCCGAGTGATCCTACGCGCCAGTACCTGATTTATGGGTCGATGTATGACAAGGGTTTGAAAACAGCCGCGAAGTGATCGGCCTTCTCGTCTCCGCCCTTTTGCCATAAGAAGGCGAATAGGACGGGAGCACACGTCGGCGGTGAGGATCCCACCCACGCCAGAAGATGGCGAGGGTGGGGCACCCGAAAATGCATACCAGGAAAACAATGAACAAGCCAAACTTGGCGCGCAACAAAAAGTCAAAAGAGACAAAGGAAACTGCGACAGAGACGATTGCCTCTTATGCCGTCACCGCTGTCTGCCTGCTGTTCGTGATTACGTTCGGACTGCAGGCATTTGCGATCCCAAGCGGTTCCATGGAGAACACGCTCCTCGTCGGCGACCATGTTTTCGTCGGCCGCATCTCCGTCGCTCCGAACACTTCGTGGATGCCGCTCATTCCCTATCACCGGATCAGCCGGGGCGACATTATCGTTTTCTACAAACCCGGAGTACCCGATCTACATCTGGTAAAGCGCGTCGTGGGCGTTCCCGGTGATCACCTTCATCTCGAAGGCGGTGTGCTTTACGTCAATGGCGTCCGGCAAAACGAGCCCTATGTCATCCACAGTCTCGGCAACTACGATCCTTATCGTGACGACTTTCCGTCTGCAGCTCCGGGGCCCTACGATCAACTGACGCCGCCGTGGCGTGCTGCGCTTCCCCAACAAATTCAGGGTGGAGATCTCGTCGTTCCAGCGAATTCTTATTTTGCTATGGGTGACAATCGTGACAACAGTCTCGACAGCCGCTACTGGGGGTTCGTTCCTCGCGAGAACATCATCGGGTCACCTCTATTCATCTATTGGAGTTTCAAGACTGCGCCTGATGAATACCTGAAGCAGAGCGTTGCAGAGCGCGTATCAGACACCGCGCACGAGATCGTGCATTTCGTCGACGGGACACGCTGGAACCGGATGTTGCACCGCGTGAAGTGAGTGCCTGAGCAATTTGCCCGGCCATAGGGTTGTCTCGCTTCGCTCGACATGACAGAAACAAAAAGGTATCCCACCCACGCCAAAAGATGGCGAGGGTGGGGCACCCGAACTTCGGTAGGGTCCGCGAATCCCGCTAGGGACGCGTCAGGAAAATCGGCAGTCCGATCTTGTGGTCGTACTTCGGACGATAGCGCTCCGTGTTGTACATGGAAGCTATATCAACTTTGCGCGGTCCAAGCTTCGGATCGGGGATCGGCACCATTGCATAGCGGCCTTCGTTGATGGCCGACATCAATCCGCTCTTCCCTTCTTCCAGCGCGTCCATGGCCATGTTCGCAAAGGTAATGGCCACGAGGCGATCGACGAAGTCCGGGCTACCGGAGCGCAGATCGTAGGTGAGGTCGCTGACCACGGTCTCGTCGCCACTCACCTGCTTGATCTCGTCGCTCAAGTCTTCCGCGACGCTCATCTTTTTACGGTGTCCGAACGCATCGGCCTCGCCGTATTCCTTTACCTTGTAACCTTCCCACTCGGCGCCCTCGGAAAGGATGACGAGCGAGTAGTTGCTGGGATTGTTCTTCTTGTCGTTGATCAGCAGTTCGATCAGGTGCTTCAAATCCACTTTGTACTCGGGAATGCAGCAGCGGGTTGCGGTTACGAACGCCGTGTAAAGCGCGGTATAGCCGGCGTCGCGTCCGAAAACGCGGAAGATGCCGATGCGCTCGTGGGAGCCGACCGTCGTGCGCTGGCGCTCGATGGCGTCCATGGCGCGCGTGATCGCCGTTGAAAATCCGATGCAGTACTCGGTGTTGCGGACGTCGTTGTCCATGGTCTTCGGCACCGCCATCACCTTCATGCCCTGGCGATCCAGTTCCGCGGCATAGCTCAGCGTGTCGTCGCCGCCGATCGCCACCAGGTAATCAAGTCCGAGCGCTTCGATATTCTTCAGCACCGCAGGCGT
Organism: Terriglobia bacterium; assembly: GCA_963724985.1. Taxonomy (GTDB): domain Bacteria; phylum Acidobacteriota; class Terriglobia; order Terriglobales; family Acidobacteriaceae; genus JAJPJE01. The sequence continues at coordinate 172,939 of CAVRWV010000021.1, forward strand.
CACATCGAACACCGTGCTGGTCACGCCCTTCTTGGTGGACTGCCTGGGTTCGAACTTCTGCCCCTCGAGCACCGGAGGCAGCTTCTTCATCTTGGTGGGATTGGTGCGCGAGCTGTGCAGATAGGTGCCGCCCGTACGATCGATGGTGCGTGTGTTCTCGCGGTTGAGAGGCAGGATGTACCGCGACTGGCTGGCCGGATCTTTCAGATCGACGTGCGTCAATCCTTCCCAGCCCCGGCGGATGCCGATCACTTCGCATCCGATTTCGGCCCCTCGATAGACCACCGACTTGATCACGGAGTTCAGTCCGGGGACGTCGCCGCCTCCGGTGAGTATGCCAACGCGCTTCTTTGCCATGAACGACTCCTTAGTATTTATGAGTGAAAATAAAACTGAGGTGGAATTCAGGAGCTGGAATCCAGCCGCCAAACTTGGCCCTCGTACCGCGGGAACATACATTTTAACTACAGGGGCGCGGTCCTGTCGCAATTGTTCGCGTAACGAAGAGGGAAACAGCTGCCGGAGTGTGAGCACCGGGAAAGCTGCGATGGCGACATCCCGAATTGGGAGAAACGACCATTCGCGTCGCTGGTTCCAAAGACACGGCTGCGGCATCGAATAGACGAACGCCGCTTGTTGTGTTCATAAGCGGCAGGATCGAGGTAGTGATGCCTGATGGCCCGCTCGCGGGTACCCCGTTTTCTATCCTGGATTTAGCGCACTTACGACAAGGAGGAACGGCCAACGCGGCATTCCGCAACAGGCGACCATTTGCTCAATAGGCAGAAGCACTGGGCTACGATATTCTTGCTTCTCGGTGGCCGAACCACCAAACATCGAGGACGTCGGATCACTCGGCCATCCCGGATGAATTGAACGGCAATGGCCGATGCGATTCGAGAATATGAGTCGAATCAACCTGTTCCGGTGGCAGCATGCGCCGCATCACCACGCCGGTGGTCACGCAGATCAGTCGATAGCACACTTCGAATCACTTTCCCGGGATGCGCGATCGATCTATGAATCGGACGAGGCTGGGCGGACGAAGATGCAGCGATGCGGGCATGACCTGCTCGCGTTGTGGAAGGCGAATGACGCCCGGAACTTGCTGGACGAGTTCGCCGCTACGTCGCCTAAAGACAGCGCTCGGGCGCGTAACATGAGGACATGGGGAACTGGAACAATACGTTAATTTACATCGACGGCACCCCCGCATATGGCGGTGCTGGGTCGTGGGCTTTCGGCACGCTTCTCGCTGGACAGCAGATTTGCCATTGCATTTGCTGCACATTCCAGCCGGGGCCTCTGTGGCCGGCACTTCAGAAACCGCTCGGCGTTTCGGCCTTCGAGATGATGGGTGACCCGCATCTACATGGTTGGAGTTCCGATCATCGTACGCTGAGTCGGATGAGCAGGCTGAGTTTCCCGCTACGACGCCAGATACAAATGTTCCTGAATTTGAGCTGCGGCGTACCCGGACAGCTGCCGCCTCTCTGGGCGGAACCACGAATGGTGCTGCCGCGGAGCGTGAGATCGTGGTCCCGGCCCAACCTCAGCGCTGGACGATTTTTAACAGCCCGTGACCGGCACGCCGTAGCGATGCGCTTCAATACCTTTCTGGAAGATACGCAGGCGGACGGGTTGATCGTGGTCACGAATACTTACGAATTCGAAGACCGGCTTCGATCCTACGAATGGTTAGCCAATCTCGCTAAGCAGCGGCGAGAAGTGCAGGTCCACCGGTCGGTCGAAGCCTAAACCGTAGATTCCTCTTTCGCGAAAGCCTATCGCACAGCGATGTGCCACGCGCTTACTACTTGCTGGTTACGTTCAGTTCGAGACGGCGGTTACGCTCGCGTCCCTCGTCGGTGTCGTTGGACGCTACCGGGCGAGTCTGCCCATAGCCATTGGTTGAGATCGCATCTGCGTTTACGCCTTCGTTAACCAACAGCGCCTTTACTGCGTTGGCTCGATCCAACGAGAGCGTCTGATTAGCTTCCGCGGTTCCCGTGTTGTCGGTGTGTCCTACCAGTTCGACGCGCGAGGTGGGATAGGCCTTCAGCACCTCAGCCAGGTTGTTCACGGTTGCGGTCGACTGGGGCGTTAGTTGAGTGGTCGCGGATTCAAAGTTCAGGTTGTCGAAAACGAATGTTTTCGGTAACGGTCCAGCCGATGGATCAGCCAAGAAAGTTGCAAGTTCGTAATTGATCGACCCCTTGGGGACAGAAATATTGTGGCCACCCGGCAGAGCTACCGCCGCGGTTTCGCCAAGTTGCTGAACCGTCTCAGTTGCGACGTTTCTCGGCTGCGCGGATCTGCCTCGCAAATAGAGAAGGAGTCCGGCGGCAGCCAGAGCGAGCAGCAACAGCGGAAGCCAGCGCATACCGCGTGCTGGGGGAGGCTCGGTCACTACAGGCGCCGTGTCTCTCACCGGCTCACTTTCGGCAAAGCGCTTGATGCTCACCGGTTCACTCACGGCGGATTCGCGGATAACGTCCGAGCGTACGTCCGTCGATCCGGTGCCCAGCGCTTGCGATAATCCCGCGGGCGCAGCCGCGAGGATCTCGGATCGTCCATGCAGAAGCGTGTTTACCAGGCTGGCGGAATCATGCGCGGGACTTACCTTTCCCAGAACGCCCAGCGTAAGTGGCGCGGCAAGGGACAACAGCTTTGTCGCGGACGCCGAACTCACGCCGGATGACTTCGCAACTAGATCGGCAACCGATGAGCTTTTACTGCCGAAGATCTTCCCCAGGAGTTGCTGTCCGGCTCCCATCATATTGTTGGTGGCACTTCCACCACTGAACAATGAGGACGCACTCTCTGTGACCGCACCGTATCCGCCGTCGCGAATCAGGGCTGAGACACTGTCTGCTCCCTCGCGAGAAGACACTGTGTTGACCAATCCAGTGAGAACACTGGGGACAGCTGCATTGAGAGCGGTGCGGGTCGAAGATTCGGGTTCTCCAACCAGTGAACTCGCCCTGTGCACTACATCCGGAGTGAAGTGGTTCCGCACCGCATCGATAAGACTCTCTGGCCGCAGGTATTGAGAGACTGCCATGACGAACTCCTGATAATGCCGGAAGGATTTGTGGACTGATGCGATGGGTGTCAAAAGCTGTTGCCTTTGGTGGGGGACGTCGCAACCTGCTGCCGTAAGTGCGCCTGCTCCGATGCGATTTTTCTCCTCGCGAATTCGAGGTTCTCAGAGAAATATAGACATCTTTCAAGCCTCTTTCGAGCGTCTAGGGAGCAAACAACAACCACAAAACAATCGGAGCAGTTGCATGCTCCTAACAGGAGCCGACGGTCCAATGGCACGCGACTCAACGCGCGAGGGACGGGAGATTGTCATCCCGCTCTGCAGCGAAGAACTTTTGATTTCGAAACGCCGGCTTGCGACCAGGCGTGTGTACGCATCAGCGATCACCCGAGAGCGAGAGGTCGTAGTGAAGGAATCCGTTGCACGCGAAACGGTCGAGATCGAGCGAATCCCCGTGGGCAGGCTTTTAGACCAGTCGCCGGAAATTCGGCAGGAAGGTGACACGCTCGTCATTCCTGTAGTTGAGGAGGTGCTGAAGATCGAGAGGCAACTTGTATTGAAGGAAGAAATCCGCATTCGACGCGTACGTGTATCGCACACCGAACACCAGCGCGTGAAGGTTCGCGCTCAGGAGCTGGTGATCACCGAGCAACCGATCCAATCCCGGGAAGTTAACGAACCCCCAATTACCGATGAATGACGCGTGACAAGAAGAAGGAGAGACGATGGCATACGAAAAAATTGTGGCAGCATACGACAGGCCGGGCAAAGCGAAAGACGCAGCTCGCGCCCTTGAAGCTTCGGGATTCCCTCCCGGCGATATCAGCTTGTTGAATCGCGACACTCTGAGTGCCGCGGAGGTTCGCGAAGCAGGCATATGGCGCCGGCTTTTTGGGCGAAATGTTGGCGACAACGAAAGTACGGTCTATAGCCGGACTATCGAGTCAGGAGGCGCTCTTCTGACACTTCGCGCGCAAGACACAGAGATTCCCCGCGCCATGAAGATTCTCGATGTTCACAGCCCAGTGGATGTCAACGATCGTGCGGCGAGCTATGCTTCGTCGAGTGAGAGGACCGTTGCCACACCTCCCATTGGGACTGGAAAGGCTCCGACGGAAGAAGTTCTTCGTCTAGCGGAAGAACAACTCGACGTCGGCAAGCGGGTGGTTGAAATCGGCAAAGCTCGTATTCGCCGTTTCATCGTGGAGAAGCCGGTGGAGTCGCAGGTCACGCTGCATGAAGAGCATGCTGCCATGATGCGCCGCCCGGTCACGGATCCGGGGCTGCTGAAGAATGTCGACTGGTCCGATAAGACATTCGAGATCACCGAGACAGCAGAGCAGGCGGTGATCAACAAGACTGCACACGTCGCCGAAGAAGTGGTGATCCGCGTAGAAGGATCGGACCACGTCGAGACCGTGCGCGATACGATTCGACGGCAGCAGGTCGAACTCGAACGCATGCCTCGCGACCGGGATCTTAAGCGAGCGGCATAACTTAGGGGCCAAAGAGGAGTTGTAAAGAGATCGGAGCGATGTGGCCTGCGCGCCTCCCGGCGTAGACCTCCGCTCCCGTTCTGTTTGAGAAAGACTACTTCACTATTCAAACCGGAAGCGTAACCCGAATCTCACCTGAATCGGTTCGACGGGATGAAAAACGTTGGTGAATGCCGGCGCGACTGTTGGCGTTACTTGCGAGGCATAGGCGTAATCAATGTCGTGATCGCGCCGGTTCAGCAAATTCAAGCATTCGGCCGAAAGGCTCCATGTCTTGTTGATTTGATAACCGACCTGCGCATTGAGCAACGCCGTTGCATTTGATCGATAAATTGCGTCGGACGTCAGGTCGCGCGGGCCGAAGTAGCGCAGGCGCAGGCTCCCTGAAAACCGATTGAGATCGTGCAGCGTGATGCCCGAGGAAATTACCAGTCCCACCGCTTCCGGCACCCACCTGCCGCCGGCGCTATCTGGTGCCGCGTCATCTGGATCGATCGTTGTAAAGAGGGCGCGGGAATCCGCGAGATCAAAATCAAAAGCCAAACGTTTCAGCGGCGTGTAATAGTTCGCGAATTCGAAGCCATAGCGATTGCTGGGTTGTTTCGAAGCCGTTGTGCCTCCGGTATCACCGGACTGCTGCAGTTCAGAAGCACTGTGGAGATACCAGAACGAAAGCGTGCTTTGCAGATGTGGAACGGCCAAAGTGCGCACGCCGACTTCCGCGCCCTTGGTCGGAATCAGGGCAGGAATCGGCGTGGCGGGCGTGTTGGGATACGGGTTTTCCCCTGAAACGGGTTCGATTGTTTGTGTCGTTCCACGCCCGTCGTTGCTGTGAAAACTGAATCCACCCTGCACGTAGAACTCAGTATTCGACCATGGACCGAAAATCAAACTTAACTTCGGGCTCGGCAGCGCCTTGGTGGCCGTGCCTGAATTGGCTGCGATGACCAGGCTGGTCACATCAAAGTTCTGCACATCGCCGCGCATGTGCCGCGACCGAGCGGAATTTCTCCGCCCACTGAATTGTGTTTTCCGCATACAAACCTACTTGCGTGTCTGTAAAGCGATCCGCTTGCGTAGTCGCCGGCAAAATGTTGCCGGTGCGAAGAATCGATTTTGTCCACGCGCACGCGATTTTCGTGCCTGGTAGAGGCCGTTGTTGAATCCAATCGTTGCGCACCTGCACTCCAAATGTGTTTTGCACCCGGCGGCCGAACCATTGGCTGAAGATCGTGTGACTCGCGGCCAGCCCGGCTACCCAGCGCCTGTCTTTCTGTTCGAACTGGTCACCGCGAACGGGATCGGTGAGGTAATAGGTGAAATCAGAGAACAAATCGAGATCGTAGTAGAAGCCGTAGGCCGTAACTTGCGTCGCGGAATGTGCGGTTTGGCGATGCCATTCCGTTTGCAAGCTATAACGCTGCGAATGGCCGCCGTCAGTTGGATTCAATGTGCCGAAGAAACCGACGAGAGGGACGGCGTTATCGGCGATTTGATCGCTCGAGTTCCATTTTCCGTGGTAACCCCGAGCCGTGATGCTGAAGCCGTCGGCGTCTCCTCCGTGGCTATAGGTAAGAATGCCGTTGAACTTGTAGTAATTATCCGGATGCGTCCATGGGCCGTCATCGTGAGAGACTTCGCCGCCGTATAACAAACTGCCCGAACCGAGCTTTCGCGATGCGCCGAAAACACCTCGTCCAAAGCCATACATGCCGCCTTCGACGACGAAGAAGTTCTGAGGCAGCGTCTTGAAAAACACTACATTGGCCGATCCAGCCGAACCATAGTTGCCCACATCGGCGTAGTAAGGACCTTTCTGGAAATCCACGCGCTCCACCAACTCGGGGATGACAGTGTTCATGTCTGCGTACCCTTCGCCGTGCGCGTGCGACGGCAGGTTCAGCGGCATACCGTCGAGGAAAATGGCGAAATCTGTCCCGTGGTCTAGATTGAAGCCGCGAAGAAAATATTGGTTCGCCTTGCCGCCGCCGGCGTGTTGCGTGATGATGACGCCGGGAACCGTCTCCAAAACTTCCCCTGAGCGAAGAATCGGACGTTCTTGGATTGCGGTTGAGCCCACTGTTCCCTGGGTGGCGGAACTGGCAATTCCGATGAGGCTATCCTCCCGGCCTTGCACGTTCATGGTGGTGCTCACGGAGCCCACAGTTAGAGAGATGCGCAGCGCGGACAGTGCCTCAGTGGTCCCTATGGAGATGGCAATTTCTTTAGTTTCAAAACCGGGACTCGATACCACGAGTCGATAATTACCTGCCGAGAGTCCAGAAATAGTGAAGGCGCCGTTCGGGTTCGACTGGGACGTTATTCGCACAATACCGTTTGCGTTTCTAACCTGCACGGTAGCCCCGGCAATCACAGCGCCAGACGCGTCAACGACAGTTCCTGATAGCTGAGGCGGATCCTGCGGGTCGAGAACACGCCCGCCAGTTTGCGCCGCGAGCGCGTTTACAGCTATGGCGAAGATCGTCGCTACTACCAACCAGAACCGTTTTGAGCTTTGAACTTTCACGTGCGTATCTCAATATGTTTTGGGCGGTAACACCAATTTGAAAATCGTAATACCGTTAATTCGAACTTGTTCCACCTGCGCCTAACCTTTTTGCACCACTATTTACTCAGTGAGGAGTCCAGTGCGGATGAGAAGTGAACAGGCCATCCACAAATCCGATCTGGAAAGAAATGAACAAGCCGAAAGCGACGCTGACCACGCCAGAGACGATCGCCAGGCCACGATTGAAGGAGGTGAACTTTTTCCCCGTGTAGGCGAAGGGAGCGCCAATCGCCATCGTAATCAGGACCATTCCCGCAATCGTTCCCACGCCAAACACCAATAAATAGGTAACGGCCCATCGCGGATCGCGGATGGTAGTCGAGCACCAGCAGAGCGACGGCGGCCGAGCCCGCCAGTCCATGCACGATTCCGACTGCCAGAGGCCGGAGCATCTGGTACAGGCCAATCTTCTCCAGGGCCTGCGCGAAAGGGCCCTTAGGCGATTCTTCCAGGTGCAAGTGAACTTCCGGAGCATGCGCATGCACGTGCTCGTGGCGCTGCGCGCCATGCTGATGCGGATGGGAATGCACAACCTCGGCGTGCGTATGCCCGGGGGCGAATCTGTCGGTGATCCATTGCGTGATCCCGGCAAGGTTCAACACGCCCAGCAGAATGAGCATGAGGCCGACCGCCAATTCCATCGCGAGCCCGACTTTTACCGGGATCGCCAGGTTGAAAACGATGATGCACGCTCCCACTACGAGAATCGTCAGAGTGTGACCTAGTCCCCAGAAAGCACCAATCAAGCCTGCATGGCGAATGCTGTTCTGGCGACTCACGATCGTGGTGACGGCGACGACGTGATCGGGATCCGTTGCATGCCGCATCCCAAGCAGGAATCCGAGTCCGACAACAGCGAACAGGTTGGGCAGAGTGGTCATGGGCACCGCTCGCTGGCTGCTTGGATAGTCTTCGTCTTTCCTGTCATTTCGTATCTGCGACTACGTAAACATATCGCAGGGGTTCCTTTCCTGTGTTCGTGACATCGTGTTCGGTTTCTGGAGGACAGTACAACGCTTGTTCTGCTTTGACCGGAAGGACGGACCTATCCGCGAAAGACATCTCCCCTCGCCCCTGCAACACGACCAGCAGTTCCTCGTACTTACCTGTACTGTGCTTGCCGACGGATTCGTTGGGCACGAGCACCACCAATCCTGACTTCATGGCGACCGATTCCGGCGGGCCGCCCAGAACTCGCAGGTAGCTCCTCCCGTGAGCGTTAAGTTCGATCACCTTCGCATGAAGTGCTGGTTGCTTTGGTTCAGGCGCAACAGTCATTCCCGTTATCGTCGCAAGCGTACTGAAGAAAACGAACCCATACGTGAGTGATGACATCGTTTCCTCCTAAGACTGGCTCGTTCCGTCAAATACCGGGTTCATGCCATATGTAGCACGATTCCGAAAATCGTAGCACGGTTGCATGTCACCCGTCAGTGTGAACAGCAAACGTGGCAATTCTGGACGTAGGGTATAGTTTTCTGCACAATCGACTGGCGAACCATGACTGGGAGACGAATATGGCTGAGTTGACGCGGACCGGAGTATCCCTGGAAGAGGATTTACTGAAGCAGTTCGACAGCCTCATCGCACGGCGAGGCTACAAGAATCGCTCCGAGGCGATCCGGGACCTGATTCGCGAGAGCCTCATCGAAGAAGAGGTGGACAGCAATCGCCAGGTCGTCGCCACGCTCTCGATGATTTACGACCACCACCGTCCGAACCTCGCCAACAAGCTCACCGAACTACAGCATCACTCCCATGGCAACGTGCTCGCTGCCACGCACGTGCATCTCGATCATGACAACTGCCTGGAAGTGGTGATCATGAAGGGGCGCAGCGGCGAGATCAAGCATCTCGCCGATCATATGCTCGCGATGCGCGGCGTCAAACATGGCAAGCTGGTGCTGACCACCACCGGCAAGACAATGCGTTAAGCATCAGTCCAGCCCGTGAATCCGCATCTCCACCAGTTGATCGATGCTGAGATTCTGCAGTCCACGCGACCGCATCTGGGCAATGTACTCCGGCGTCACGCCGTGAATTCGCATCGCGACGAGTTGGTCGGGATCAGGATGCGAATACCCAAGCTTCTGTAACTTTTCGATGAATTCGGGCGACACGCCGTGGATGCGAAATGCAATCAGTTGGTCTAAATCCACGTGGTCGTATCCGTCTTTCTTCAGCTGATTCATCCACTCCGGCGTTGCGCCATGAATTCGCATGGCAATGAGCGTATCTTCGTCGGGCTTGTAGCCGGCATCGTGCAACTGCTGCACCATCTCCGGAGTCACGCCGTGGATGCGGAAGGCGACCAACTTGTCGCTGTCCGTGGCACTGAGTCCAGCCTTGCGCAGCTCGGCGATGAATTCGCGCGACACGCCAAAGATCCGAAATGCGATCAGCTTGTCTGTATCCAGATCGTCCAGGTGTTCGCCCTTCATTTCCCTTGCGAAGGCCAAGCTCACATCCATGACGGCCATCACGTATTGTTTGTCGTCGTCAACATCATTGAAGCCCAACGCCTTCATCTCGGCGGAATACTTCGCATCGGGCGCAAAATGAAAGACACCTGCTCCTTCACCGTTATTGAGATACCCTTCGCAATCGAAGCGCCCGGCGTCTCTGGCGATCGTGAAGTGCACATCTTGTCTTCCAGGCTTAGCAATATCTAACCCGGAGAACGCGGCAATCGGCCAATCCGATTCGTGCTGCGACTGTCCGTTATGGCGATGCTGGATCAATCCGAAGTAGACCTTTCCTGGATCTTCGGAGCGCCGCATGGTCCAGTTACCGCTTTCCGTTTCGGATGCGCGTACAACAAATCTGCTCGCAAGTGCGAATGCAACAACACAAGCCAAAGCGATGACGATTCTACGATTCATGGATTTCTCCGTTAGAGTTCCGCTTGTCCGGAAACAATGTTCAGGTTCTTCAGTTCAATCAGTTTGTCGAGGTTCAGATCGTGGAAGCCGTGTTGCCGCGCTCGCTCGATGAATTCAGGCGTGATGTCCTGCACCTTGGCCGATATGAATTGATCCGCAGTGAGTTTGAGTCCCAACTGCTGCAGGGCCTTTACATATTCTGGCGTGATGTCCTGCACCTTCATGGCGATGAGCTGATTGATCGAGGGATTCAGGCCCGTCGCGCGGATATCGCGAACGTATTCGGGGCTGATGTCCTGGACCTTCATAGCAATCGCCTCATCGGCCGAAGGAGTGAGCCCGAGCGTGTGCATCTGCTGGATATATTCGGGCGTGATGTCCTGAACTTTCATGCCGATCAGTTTGCCGGTGTCGAAGTTCAGTCCGGCGGCTTGCATGGCGCGCACGTATTGCGGTGTTACGTCCTGCACCTTCATGGCAATCAGGTTGTTGGCATCGGTCTGCTGTCCGAGTGCCTTCATCTCGCGTACGTATTCCGGCGTCACATCCTGAACCTTGAGCGCGATCACTCGCTCCGGCGAGAGCTCCACTCCGGCAGCGTGTAAGTCGCGAACGTATTCAGGGGTGACATCTTGCACCTTGAGCGCAACAAGCTGGTGCACGTCCAGATTTGTAAGTCCCGCGGCCTTTAATCCATCGATATACGATCCGGTGCTCTTCTCTTCTCTCGTCTGAGTGACTACCTGGGTTTGTGTCTCTTGAGCGATCACCAGTTCGGTGTCTTCGCTGATTTCGGGCCTGGGCTCCGGGTTTGCGTTTTCCTTCGGGTTCGGATTTGGAGATGCGGCTTCCGCATCTGGTTGCTGCGCGGGAGCGGTGAAGAGTTCAGGTGCAGCGGCCGAAGCTTTCGGCGCGATGTCCAGCAGAGCAGTACTGGCGAGCAGCGCCACGCCCAGGCACATCAGGCCGACGGCAAATCCCAGTGCGCGTGTACCGTGAAATGTTTCTACACCCAAGAGCCGTTTTACGCGGGCGCTGAGCGAGGTGCCATTGGCGGCCAAAGCCATGCGGGGCGCCGCCCGCCAGCCTTCCATCAGAGTAAGGGCTCGCGCGTATTCCAGGCGGTCTCCACAAACGGCGATTGCCGCGTCGTCACAGCAGTGCTCGCGCTCGATCCGTACGCGGCGGCTCACCCACCATACTGCCGGATGATAAAAGAGAACGCTTTCAACAAAGACCTGGAACAGATTCACGAACGCATCCATTCGCCTGATGTGCGCAAGTTCGTGAGCAATTACCGCCTCAAGCTGTTCCTGCGACAGTCCAGTCAATGCGGAGATTGGCAAGAGAACCATCGGACGGAACCAGCCGATCACGGCAGGCGCATCGATCTCGTGGCTCTCGAAGTACTCGACGGTGAGACGCAGTCCCATCCGGCGCTGCAGGGCGAGGCAGGCATCCTTAAGAGGGGCGCTAATCGCGCGTGCGGTTTGCCGGCGCAATCGTCCGAGCAGCAACAGCCCGCCGACGCTTCGCAAGCTCAGCGCAACTACGCCGATCAGCCATCCTTCAACCAGCCATGGGGTGATGCTCGTTACGGCGCTTGGTCTTGTCGTTTGCTCGGCAACGGGAGCCGCAGGCATCACGGATGTCGAAATTGAGTGCACCAAGCTGATGCTTGGCGCGTTGTCTGTCTCGGCGGCCTGGCTTGCAAGGGACAGGAACGTAAAGACCGGAGCGGCCAGCATCAGCACCAGCACAATCACCGACGCGACATATCGTCCGGACGCGTTGCGAATGGCTGTCAGCGCGAACCACAGCACGGCGGCGAGCGCCGCTCCCTGCCATAGAAAGTGGACGAGCGTCCAACTGAGCACCTGCATCGTCTCGGGAGAAATCCAGTGAGAAAGGGTGTTCATTTCTGCCTCCGCTCGAACTCATCCAGCAATTGCCGCAATTCTTCCAGCTCTTTCTGCGAGGTCTGCCGCCCTGCGAGCGCATGCATCATCATTTCGCTGGCCGATCCCTCAAACACGCGCTGCAGCATATCGCTCGCAATTTGTCGCTTGGTGCGATCAGCGGGCTGGCGGGCTTCATACACGTGTGCGCGCTGGTCTTCATTGCGAACAACCAGCTCTTTGTCCGTCATGATCTGCAGGAGCTTGAGCACCGTGGTGTACCCCATCTCTCTTTTTTCGCTGAGGGCCGTGTGCACTTCCCGAACCGTTGAAGGACCTCTCGTCCATAAGACGTGCAAGATCTCCAATTCGGAAGCAGTGGGTTTGTGAATCGGCGATTTCATGGTGGGAGACAATACTACGAAGCATTTCGTAGTGTCAACGAAAACTTTCGTACTTCGAGGAAAGCGGATTCGCTCGGCTCAGCCCGATTTGATCCTGCCCTCCACGACTCTAACTTCTTTGCACTCAATTCGAAGGAAGGAAGCGGTGTTCCGGCTATACACTAGTTTCGTGCGCATCGGGATCGACATACGGGCCATTGGCGACTTCGGCGTTGGCACCTACATCCGCAACGTAGTTCGTACGCTCGGCAAGATTGATCGGCAGAACGATTACCTGCTGATTGGCGAAGGCGATCGCATCCGCGAAATGGGCGATCTGCCGCCGAATTTCCACAAGATCCGTTTTACCAAGCCGGTGAATTCGCTGGGCGGGTGGTTGGGCTTGCGAGAGATTCTCAGCCGCCACGAATGCGATCTGGTTCACATTCCATCGCTGTTCTGGATGCCCCAGGTGCGTCTCTGCTGCCCTTACGTCGTTACCGTCCACGACGTGCTCGACTTCATGTATCGCGCGAAAAACGGTGCGAACTGGCAGCGCACTCTGCATTACTACTCGACGCAGCAAGTGCTGAGGCATGCGGGACGGATCCTCGCCGTCTCCAATTTCACCAAGATGGATATCGCGAGGCTCTTCGACATTCGACCGGAAAAGATCGAGGTTATCTACAACGCGATCGACGACCGCTTCCTGCAGGGTCACACGTCGGAGCGGGAGCGTCAGTTCATTGCCGAGCGCTTCCAGGTGAACTATCCATTTCTGCTTTACGCGGGGCGCATCGGTCCACAGAAGAACCTGGTTCGCATTATCGAAGCGTTTTCAGCGTTAAAGACGGAACTCGCTAAAGAGGGCAAGTACCCGGACCTGAAACTCATCATTATCGGGGACGAAGTTTCACGTCACCTCGATGTTCGCCGTACGGTGGTGAAGAGCGGCGTGCAGAACGACGTGCGCTTCCTGGGATTTGTATCGATCGACGTGCTGCGCATCTTCTACGACACGGCGAAGATTTTCGTGTTTCCATCCTTATATGAAGGATTCGGATTGCCGCCACTGGAAGCGATGTCGCACGGAACGCCGGTGGTGACGTCGAATACGTCTTCTCTGCCCGAAGTAGTGGGAAAAGCGGCGGTCATGGTGAATCCCGAGAACGTGTTTGAGATCATGCGCGCCCTGCATCGCGTGCTTATCGATCAAGGCCTGCGCGACAAACTGAAGGACAGCGGTTACGAGCAGGTGAAGCGCTTCTCCTGGCAGAATTCCGTTCGCCGACTGCTGGATGTCTATTGCGAGGTAGGCGGCGCGAAGACTGCGGTTGCCGCTGGTTAGTTCCTGCTACGTGGAATGTAAATTTTCCAGCCGAATTCTGTCTTTCTCTCCTCTACGGCCCCTGGAACAAACGTTTTTTGTTAAAGTTCGAGATAACAGATCACCTTTGGCGCTCGCCGTAGCTTCTAACTCACCTATTGGACTCTTCGCCGCTTCCCTGGGGGTTTTCTTGTCGGGCCAGTTGTATCGGACCATATCTGCAGCTGTCGTTTTTTTTCTCGGGGTCGCTTTAACCGGCGTAAGCAGTGCGCAATCCAAACCCGCATCTGCCAGCGGCACTCCTTCGCTAGATACGATCGTCAGCCACTTGCGTGAAGCAGCCGATCAGAACCGATTGCGCTGGTCCTCGTACCGGCTTTTGCGCCAATACCAGATGTTTCGCGAACAAAACACGACGCCCATGGCTGAGGTGAAGGCTGAGCTGGTCTATGACCCGCATGGCAACAACGGGTATCAAATAATAGAAAGTAAGGGCAGCGACCGCGGATCGAAAGTTGTGAGCAAATTGTTAGACAGTGAGGCCAATGGATGGTCGAAGTGCAGCCACCCGCATCCTCCTACGGCGATTTCTCGCGATAACTACGATTTCACCTTCCTGGGAACCGAGTTTCTGGACGGGCACGAGACTTACGTACTTGGCCTGCATCCACTTCGCAAGGATTCGGGCCTGATCGACGGAAAGGCCTGGGTCGATGCGCAGAGCTACCTGATCCACAAGATTGCTGGCCAGGAAGCGAAATCGCCGTCGTGGTGGGTGCGCGATGTTGATCTGACTTTGACTTTTGGCTCGATCGGCGGAATGTGGCTGCAAACTACGAGCCAGGCCGTAGCTGATATCCGCATTGCCGGCAAGTACACCATGATCGGCCGGGCACTTGGAGTGAAGACGGTAGAAATGGCCGAGTCTTCGAACACCGCCGAGCCCGCACGGTAGTCTCTCCCCAACCTCTATTCTCTTTGTAAAAATTTGTAAATCTGCGCAGGTAGTGTCTTCCCTCACAGCACCCGAATCCGTCCAAGAACATACAATTACAAAGAGAGTTCCTCCTGCTATCTTCTGCAAGCCTGACCGGGCCAATTTCCCCAGGGCTGCGCTGTCTACGAGGGGAGAGGCACGCGGAGCGAAACCAATTTGAGGTGCTGTGACATGAGAACGAGCGCCGGGACCCGACCTCTTCGTCTGCTGCTCGGAGTCCTGATTCTGCTCCTGGCGATTCTGCCCCTCGCGCTGTTCGCGCAAACAGCGCCAGCAGGCAAAGCAGTCGGAACGGTGAAGACCATCGCCGGAAATTCGCTTGTCATCACCAGCGACGCAGGCGGCGAGATTACGGTGTCGGTAGCGGATTCAGCACGGCTTTTGCAATTGGAGCCTGGACAGAAGGATCTCAAGGCAGCACAGCCCGTTCAGTTACAGGATTTCCAGCCTGGCGATCGTATCCTGGCGCGGGGCAAACTCTCCGATGACGGCAAGAGGCTCGATGCTTCACTGCTCATCGTGATGAAACAGACTTCGATCTCGCAGAAACAGCAGCAGGAGCGCGAGGACTGGCAAAAGAACAGCGTTGGCGGCCTGGTGAAGGACGTTAATGCGTCGGCGGGAACGGTCACGATCACGGTGGGGTCAGGTCCAACCATTAAATCGGTGCTGATTCGCGCCTCGAAGGACACCGTTGTCAGGAGATACGCTCCGACCTCCGTGAAATTTGACGAGGCAAAGAAGGGCACCCTGGCGGACATCAAGCCGGGCGATCAGGTTCGGGCGCGCGGCACCAAGAATGCGGACGGCACGGAAATCGCTGCGCAAGAGATTGTCTCGGGCTCGTTCAAGAACATAGCTGGAACCGTGCAGGCAGTGAATGCCGGGGAACAGACGCTGACGGTGATGGACCTGACGACGAAGAAAGCGATCACGATAAAAGTGACTGCCGATTCGCAAATGCACCAGTTGCCCGCTATGATAGCGCAACGTATCGCAATGCGACTGAAAGGCATCTCGCCGCAGAGTGTGCCGGGGGCCGGTGGAGCCGCACAGCCGCCTGCGGCAGCCGCGGGCGCCGCTCCAACACACGGTTGGAATGGAGGGGGCGCGGCCGGCGGCAATGGAAATGGCGGAACACCCGATCTGCAGCGCATGCTGGGCCGCACGCCGACTGTGAGTCTTGCGGAACTGAAAAAGGGCGACGCCGTGATGATCGTGTCCACCGAAGGAACAGGCGATGCGCCACCAACTGCAATTACATTGCTTAGCGGAGTTGAACCTATCTTGACCGCCTCTCCGGACGCGGCCAGAGGCGTGACGCTTTCCGCGTGGAGCCTGGATTCAGGCGGCGGTGCGGATAATGCGGCGCAGTAATTCTTAGCTGCAGTCGTAGTACAGGAGACACAATGGATTTCTTTCGATGCGCGAAACGCGGTCGGACACTGATTACTGCCATCATTCTCGTACTTGTTTCAGCAAGTTTCAGTTTCGCGCAGACTGCACATGGCTCCCTGCACGGTCAGGTTACCGATCCTTCTGGCGCCGTAGTAACGAAGGCGACTGTTTCGGTGATGACCTCCGACGGCCAGACGATTACCGCCGACACCAACAGCAAAGGCGAATATCAGCTGCAAGGATTGGAGCCCGGTAGCTACACGATCACCGCAGTAGCCGATGGCTTCTCCACGTTCCAGCAACAGGTGACGTTGAGTGCATCGGAAAACCACTTACTGAATATTCCGCTGGAGATTCTGGTACAGAAGCAGCAAGTGCAGGTCCAGGAACAGGGGACCAACGTCGATGTAACAGCGGAAAACAATGCCAGCTCGACCATCATCCGCGGCAAGGATCTCGACGCGTTGTCCGATGACCCCGATCAGTTGCAAGACGATCTCGCTGCGCTTGCCGGACCCTCCGCTGGTCCAAATGGCGGCGAGATTTACATTGACGGCTTCACCGGAGGCCAGCTGCCTCCGAAGTCTTCGATACGCGAAATTCGCATTAACCAGAACCCCTTTTCGGCGCAGTACGACAAGCTGGGGTACGGAAGAATCGAAGTCTTCACTAAGCCCGGCACGGATCAGTACCACGGTCAGTTCTATGTGATGGGGAACGACTCGGCCTTCAACACGGGTAACCCTTTTGCCACCACCTTTCCAAGTTATTCGTCGCAGCAATACAGCGCAAACTTCGGCGGACCACTCAGCAAGAAGGCATCATTCTTCGTGAACGCGGACCGGCGCAACATCGCTGACGAAGGTATCGTGAACGCCTTCACTCTCGACAACAATTTGAGCCCGATTCCCTTCAGCGATACGGTTTCCAATCCGAAGACACGCACCAATATCAGCCCGCGTATCGATTACCAGCTCACTCCCAATAACACATTGACTGCGCGCTATCAGTACACCAACTGGAACCAGAAGAATGAAGGCGTCGGGCAATTCGCGCTAGCTTCCCAGGCCTATGACGACGTCACCACGCACCACTCCGTTCAGATCAGCGACACGCAGGTGTTGAGCACGAACGTGGTCAACGAGACACGGTTCGAATATCTGCGGGATGAGGATCAGAAGACGCCATTCAGTACCGATCCGACGCTGAACGTTCAGCAAGCTTTCGTCAGCGGCGGAAATCAAGATCAGTACGGAAGTGATAATCAGAACCATTACGAAGTGCAGAACTACACATCCATTGTGCATGGCAAGCACCTGGTGAAGTTCGGCGGACGCCTGCGGGTGGAGACGGACGGCAACAGCACCACCGGCGGCTTTAACGGCCAATGGACGTTTGCGTCGCTCGACGCATACCAGATCACTGAGCAAGGCCTCGCAGCGGGATGGACCCCTGCCCAGATTCGGCTGGCCGGAGGCGGAGCCAGCCAGTTCTCCATCACCACGGGAACTCCGTACGCGACGGCGAACTATGCGGACGTGGGACTCTACGCGGAGGACGGCTGGCGAGTTCGTCCAAACTTGAGCCTGGATTACGGTGTTCGTTTCGAGACACAGAATGAACTGCACTCGCCGGCGAATTTTGCGCCGCGGGTCGGCCTCGCATGGGGACTGGGGCGGAAGGGATCAACACCGAAGACCATTTTGCGTGCTGGATACGGCATCTTCTACGAACGCCTGGAAATCGACGAAATGAGCAACCTGGCGTTGCAGAACGGTATTACGCAAACGCAGTACATTGTGAATCAGCCAGACTTTTACCCCAATATCCCGGCCGCTACTGCAATTTCTTCACTATCTGGAGCTCAGCTTCAACCCACTATTTATCAGCTTGCGCCGAACGTTCGCGCGCCTTACGTCATGCAGACCGCCATCGGCGTGGAGCGGCAACTCGGGCGCGTAGGAACTCTGGCGGTTACGTACCTGAATTCTCGCGGCGTACATCAGTTCGTCACCATCAATGCCAACGCGCCGTTGCCTGGCACGTACGATCCCAACGATCCTACGAACCATCCTGGTGTTCGTCCCGATCCCAATGCAGGCAATATTTATCAGTACACTTCCGAGGGCATCTTCAAGCAGAACCAGGTGATCACCAACACGAACCTGCGCATTGGCAAAATGTTCTCGATCTTTGGCAACTACACGCTTAGTTACGCGAACGCGAATACGGACGGGATCGACAGCTTTGCTTCGAATTCATATGACTTGTCGCTCGACTACGGCCGCGCCGCTTACGACGTTCGCCATCGCCTGTTCCTAGGTGGTACGGTCTCGTTGCCTTATGCGTTTCGCCTGAACCCGTTTGTTGTTGTCGCCTCTGGGCGGCCGTTCAACATCACGGTTGGGCAAGACTTGAACGGCGATTCCATCTTCAATGATCGCCCTTCTTATGCGACACAGGGTATGGGCGCCAATGTGGTCACCACGCCATGGGGAGTCTTCAACAGTCAACCTGTGGTCGGGTACACGCCGACAGCGCCCTATCTGGGTGCGGGAACCGCGCTCGCGACTTTCAATCTTCGCGTCAGCCGGACGTTTGGCTTCGGTAAAAAACTGGAACGCGCCTCCAATAACGGCGGAGGCTTTGGCGGGCCGGGCGGAGGCGGCGGCAACAGCCGTGGCGGAACCGGTGGCTTCCGTGGACTGAGTGGAGGGGGTGGTCCGGGTGGAGGAATGGGCGGCGTCCCCAGCAATCAGCGCTACAGCCTTACCTTCAGTGTGTCCGCGCGAAACTTGTTCAATCGCGCGAATCTCGCAACACCGGTCGGCAACCTGGACTCGCCACTTTTTGGCCAGGCAAACGGACTTGCCGGAGGTCCATTTTCATCGCAGAACGCGGTGCGCCGCTTCGATCTGCAGGCTTTGTTCTCGTTCTAAGCTCTGCTCTAGCGTGGGTCCAGCCTTGTGCAATCCGCCGCGTTCAGGGTGGGGCCTCGGCGAAGAGGCTCGCTAGGCGCGTTGCTGACTCGTATGTAAGCCGATCAACCGTGCCACGAGCACAGCCAGGTACATTACTCCAATGACGGACTCGAACGATGTGAGTGCGCGCGCATAGGAATTCGCAGGCATCACCCCGCTCGCGCCCATACAGGTGAGGCTGGCGAAGCTGTAATAGATCAAATCCGCTCGCTGCGCGATCTTGTGCGCGTTCACGATTGGATCAAGATAAATCGATGCCGGCAGATAACGAACCAGCAATCGATAAATATTCGAGAAGGCAAAACCAATCGCAAGATAAGCGGAGAGCGCTCCAAAAATCGTCTCCCGACGAATCGTCCGATGTCCGAAGATGACATACAGGATGAAAACGGTCATAAACCCGTCGAACAATACCGAGCAGACGAGACCAAACACATCAAAGCCGCTGGTGAGTTCAGGCTTAACGCTGAGATGATGGACGAGGGCCGGCGCGGCAAGCACCATCCCCGATAACCACCACTTCCTGTGATCACTGAGCGCGTACATCGCGGCGACCACCGCTAGACCCGCCAGCACGCCCATTACGTTCCAGTAATTTCCATCGAGCACAAACGGATAGCAAAGCAGATAGGCGACGAGCAGGGCGAGCAATACCGAGAAGCGCCCGGGCAATCCCCGGTAGGGGAAGCGAGGGGCATGTTCTCCAGAGCTGCCCTGATTTTCGTGGAACGATTGTCCTGCTTGGGTTGTCATGACGGTACTCGGTGGTAACGGATGGAAGAACTCTGGAGGATTCGGGCTTTCATGTCAAGGGCCTAACTCCCATTCGGCAACTAACGAGCCCGTGGCCCTACACGTCCCTTATGAGCACAGGTCCCAAAATTGGACGAGCGGTAGTGACCATCGTAACGGGACGTTACTAAAGACCGCTGACCTGCTGCCGAGGAATTCGGTTACTTATACATACAGTCAACGGACGCTTGTGGTTACGGGAAAGCGAACGCCGGACTTAGTGACAGGCTGTCAGATCGGCGGCCAATCGGCAACGGTGATCTGTGATAAGGGACGATTTGGAATTCGGCAATACGGGACTGGTGATGGCGTTGCTGCTGGTGACGGCCATTGCCCACCAGCTCACGCACAGACGCTGAGCATTGGCGTGCAATCGACGCTGCCGAAATTCCAGCTGATTTCGAGTCCCACAGTAACGAACAACCTCAGTTGCTGAGCAACTGGAATTTTCCGTTCCTCACCGGTCACTGGCTATCCGGCAACGTGAGCGTTTGCGTTTATATGACGTCGCCGATGACGGGAACAGGAAGCAATACGGATACGATTCCGGCGAGCGCAGTTCAGGTAAACGGATCGTCGATCGTTACCGGAAGTACAAATTGTGGAATTCCATCAGCCTTCCCCGTGGTAACGAATGTTGCGATTTCATTCTTGGAACAACTCCGGCGACGCGAACCCAGAATGGCTCTCGGAGTGACACAGTCGGTGTTTCGATTTCCGGTTACCCGAATAACCTCGAGCCGGATACCTATACCGGCTCCATCAACTTGATTGTAAGTGTGCAGTAAGCAAAGAAAGTGCAGTGAAATTTTAATCCGAATATTCGGAGAAACAAAACAGGAGAAGCAACATGAAGACGAAATGGGTGGTAATTCTAATGGCCGTGGCAGTATTGGCAGTGTCGGCTGCGGCTGCACAGAATACAGCGACGGGAACAACCCCGATCGTTGCCACAAAAGCTGAGTCTCTGACGGTCAGCGCGAGCGGCCTTACGCCGTTCAACCTGCTGAGTCTCTCTTCCCAGACCTTGACAATCAACAGCACCTGGAACCTGCTGCCGGCACGCGCATCCGTCGCGATCTGCGCTTATATGGATTCCACTACCGGCGTCATGAAGGGTACTGGAACCAACACGGACGTGATCGATCAGACGATGGTTCAGGCGAAGGTGGGAGCCGGAGCATTCGCGAACATTAACGCCGCAGCGGGCTGCGGTCTGCCTGCGGTCACGACGGTGAAGAGTTATGCGCTGTCCACGCAGGCGAGCCGCAAGAACGTATCGAATACCGATACGCTTGGTATCCAGCTCAACGGCGTCCCGGGAACGTTGCAGGCCGATACTTACACCGGCGCAATCACAGTTGTAGCTTACGCGCAATAACTGGAAACGGCGATGATGCGACTTAGTACAAGAAGTGCTCAGTTGACGACAATCGCCGCCATCCTGCTCGTCTTTGTTCTCGCGATTTCCGCGGTGGGACAGACAGTGTCTCCTCCCATCGCGGAGTATCGCGGCAAGGCGTCAGGAATGGTGGAATTCCGGAACGACGGCGATTCTCCTCTCGTCGCGATCCTGGAAGTAAAAGGTTTCGTCGTCAACGAACAAGGGACGCTGCTGTACACGGCTCTCGATCCGAAGATCAATGTCGAGTTCGGCGCCAGCAGCTTTGTCATTCCCCCTCATGAATCCCACTTCGTCTTCTACAAGACGAAGAGTGAACTGCCGTCCTATTGGTTTGCCTTTCTTACCACGCTCACGCGGGCCAATCCGGACAAGCACCAGATGAAGGTTAATTTCATTTTGCCGCATGTGGTGTACGTCTATCAGAAGCCGAAGCTGAAGCGCGCAGACGTCAACGTCACGCTACTGTCCGGCGAAGACGGCGCGGTAAAACTACAGATCGACAACAAGTCCGAAAAGTTGGGACGCGTGCAATCGGTAGAGACGCACGGTTTCGAAAAGAACCTGATGTTGGGAGGGGTACCGATCTTCCCGGTTAAGCAGCGATTCGTGGAATTCAGCCCAGGGCAGCACAACTCGAAAGCGAACGTGGAGGTTGTGTTTGAGGACGGATTCACGGTCACGGTACCGGCCAGCTAGTACGAGGCGTCGATGGCGAAGTTGGTCTCAATGCGAATGGCGGACGCATGCTGTCGGAAACTGAAGACAGCATGCCTCTTCGTCTTTTTGTTCGCTTTCGCTGAGTCGCCGTTATCCGCGCAGGCGTTCTGGGGAACCGCGGGTACCTCGTCGTTGATGAACGCGTCTGGCGTCGAGATGAATTACAAGTGGGCCCCGGTGAGTGGTTGGATCGGCGGCGGTTATGCTGACGGACCTTCTGTAGGCGGCTATCTGCAAACGCGCGTCGATGGCTACGATCTTGGCGCTGGCGATCGCTACCTGCCCTTCAATCTCAGTACCGATGTGTTTGAGAAGTCCCGGTATTTTTCTTCACGCGGGCTGTTCGTGCATCGCGGCGACGAGCGTGATTCATGGACTGCCTTCGGCGGCGCAACCAGCGGCGAAACATCCTACAGTTTCTATCGCTCGTTCGTAACCGAAGATCCCGTTGGTGGATTCATCTACAACCGAAAACTAACCGATCGTCTTTCGCTCCAATCGTTCAACACCGTGCAATCCAAGGTCACCTCGATCCAGGGGTTGCAATTTGGGCTGCGAGAGAACTGGACTGTAGGCGGCTCGGCTGGAGTCGGAAACGGCAGCCACTTTGGCTCTGTAGCAACCGACTACTCTCGTTCACGCATGCAAGTGACCGCCAGCTACACCTCGGTCGGCAGGGACTTCGCGATCATGAAGGGCGTTACCTCCCTCGCTCCTGAACGCGTTGGAGCCAATGTACGGGTGCGCTTCCAACCGTGGAAACGCGTGCAGATCACCGGAGACCATGAGAAGCTGCTTTCGCTAGGATTGCCGGACAATATCCCGTCGGCTCCGGTGACGCTGAATTCGGTCTCGGTCTCGACGCAGTGGAAGGGTTTTCGTGTGGGAGGCTCCCTGGGTCAAAGCAGCTCAGGAACCTTGAGCACGCGCAGCGAATCCTTCTCCGCGTCCCGTGACATCACCTCTCGCATCGCCGCTTCGGCATCGTTGCTGCGGTTTCGCACTCAGGATGGCCTGACTAGTCTCGCCATTGGAACGGTACGAGAAAAGATTTCCCCGCGACTCAGCCTTTATGAAGGCATTTCCAATTCGAGCAACACGAACAATCTCGTGTGGGGA
This sequence comes from Terriglobia bacterium, assembly GCA_963724985.1. Taxonomy (GTDB): domain Bacteria; phylum Acidobacteriota; class Terriglobia; order Terriglobales; family Acidobacteriaceae; genus JAJPJE01. The sequence continues at coordinate 195,949 of CAVRWV010000021.1, forward strand.
GTTCAGATCTTCTCGAACCGGCTGACACTTAACCTCGAGAACAATGTTTATTACTCGCCGCTGGCGGGGGCGTTCGATGGCAAGCAATACTCGCAGGCGTGGACAGTGAATGTCGGACTTCCGCTGATTCGTGGAATTCGCGTTCATGCCGACACCTATGTCGATCCTACCGGCAAGATGCGCTATACAACCTGGGCCGACGGAATCGGGTTCAGCCATGGCAGCGACCAGATTCCGCAGTCTTCATCGGCGGCTATCACCAGCATCGGATCCTATGTGGTTCGGGGGCGCGTGCAAGACACGAATGGCAAGCCGATCTGGGGAATCGCCGTTCAGGTGGATGGTCAGTCGGGCTTCTCCGACAGCAATGGTGAATTCTTCTTACGTTTCTCGCATTCCGATACTTATCCCGTCGCCGTTTTGCCGGATCGCTCTCTCAACCGTACAGACTACGCAATTGTGCAGGCTCCAGCCACGGCGACTTCACAGTCAGAACAGAGTGCAGCGCCTATTCTCATCATCATGCGGCCGCTCGTGGTTGCAAGGCCGCCTTCGAAGTAGCGCACCGATCGCGCACCCCCTGATTCCCCGGATGACCAAAGTCACGTCTCTTACTCGTTAATTCATCATCGAGGCTCCTTTCGCTGCCGATTGCTCCAGTGATGGCGCGAAAATATGTGTGGCACACAATCTGGTGGCTGTTATCTTGCGCAGCTGCAATCCTTATTTTCACCACGCAAGGAGGCGCGCAGTGGGACTCCCGTCCAACCCTTTCAGCCTCCGCCACGGTTCGGCTGACCACCTTCAAGCCAAGTTCGATCTCCGTAAGCGTCCATGAAGTACCGCTGGCCTTCGACTTTCAGCCGAGCGGCAGCACTCCGCCTTTGGCCATTCCGGTGACAACGATTTGGAATGTGAATCCGCTGGAAGTGCGGGGAGTGGAACTGGTGGCCTACTTCGCAGATCCGGAACATGCGCTAACCACGCCGGAGTCGTTTTTTATCCCTGCTCGTTATGTCATGGGACGCGTGAACGGCAATTCCTATCGCCCGTTCCTGGAACGCAACCGCATCGGCCCGTCCAGCGGCAGTCTGCGTTTGTTCGCAGAAACCGTTTCATCAGGAAACTCACGCGCGACACGGAACCAGCTGCTTGAAATTCGCCTGGACGAAACGCACCTACGGGATCGCCCAGCCGGGCGCTATTCAGGAATATTGCAAATTGAAGCTCGGTATTACTAAGGCTGGCGTTTGCGGGTGACCCTAGCTTTGGTTTTGGCTTTCTCTTTCGCGCGGGATCCGGCGTTGGCCCCAGCAACTACTGGCTACTGCTTTTGACCAACTCGTCTGCGTGCCGCAACTCCGGAAACAACCACGACCATACTGCGATCACCACCAGTGTTCCCACTCCTCCCAACACTACCGCGGGGACGGTTCCGAACCAGTGCGCGGTGATTCCGGATTCAAATTGACCAAACTCGTTCGACGCGCCGATGAACAACATATTCACCGCGCTGACTCGCCCGCGCATCTCGTCCGGCGTCGTGATCTGGACAAGCGTATTGCGGATGACGACGCTCACCATGTCACTCGCGCCCAGTAACAGCAGCGACGCGAGCGAAACATATAGGCTCCGCGAAAGCCCAAAGATGATGGTGAAGACTCCAAATCCGGCAACGCACCACAGCATGGTGACGCCAGCACGCCGCCGTATCGGACGATAGGCCAGCAAAATCGCCATTGCCGCCGCGCCTACTCCGGGAGCACCGCGCAGCAACCCCAGTCCCCATGGACCAGTTCGCAAAATCTCTTTCGCGTACACGGGCAGCAGCGCCACGGCGCCGCCCAACAGCACGGCAAACAGATCAAGCGAGATGGAACCAAGGATCAGTTTCTTTTGCCAGATGTAGTGGAATCCCGCGAGCACCGTCTTCAGGCTGGGCGGCTCGCGATGTTTGGGAGGACGCCGCGGATGGATTCGCGATGTAGCCACTGCCGCCAGCAACGAGGTAATGATCGCTGTTCCGTACACCGCCGACGGACCGCGCGTTGCCGCATAAACAACGCCGCCGATGATTGGACCGAAAATGGTTGCCGCTTGAAAGATCGTCGCGGCCCACGCCACTGCGTTGGGAAAATGCTCTTCCGAGACGAGTTGGGGAAGAAATGCCTGGCCGGCCGGCCCGTTGAACGATCGCACCACGCCCAGCAACACCAGTACAACGTAGATCGGGAAGACTTCACGCGGACCGCGTAGCGTGATCGCCAGCAAGAATGCCGAACAGATTGCAAACGCAATTTGGCAGACGAGGATCAATCGCCGGCGCTCGAAGCGATCGGCCGCGTGCCCGGAAGCCAGGAAGAGCAGAATGCCAGGAAGGAACTGCGCGAGGCCGACCAGTCCAAGATCCAGTGGGCGCCGCGTCATCTCATACACCTGCCAGCCCACGGCGACCGACTGCATCTCCAGCGAGCTGACGATAAGGAGCCGCGCCAGTTGGTAGAGGACGAAGTCGGGATAGGTAAATGCGATTCGGCCCGAGAGCCCTGGTTGATCGGAAACTGCCATCCCCATCTATTGTGACAGATCAGGTTTGGCCAGAGGATGATGGCAGCCGGACCTTTGAGCGAACCGGCTGCCCACTAACAGCAGTATTCGACAGCTTGCGCGGACAGGAATGTCCGCGCCACACAAACTACTTCGCCTGAACCGCAGCAGTGCTTGTCGGTGCGAACGCGTCACCCAGCGACATCACCTTCATCGCCGACTTCAGTTGATCCAGGCTTGCCTTACTGCTGACCGTGATCTCCGCGGCGCTTCCGGGCAACAGGTCAAAATAGTTGTCGGACACTGTTGCATCGACATCGCCGAATGAGATGTATACCGTTCTCGCCAGCGTCTTCGATTGCAGCTTGAGTTTGTAGTCGTTTCCGCTCTGCGCGAGATCCGTTGTAATCTGGCTCGCTCCCAAGGGCATGTTCTTCGCTGGCAGGAAATACAGCGTGTTGCTGGAGAGCGTCTTGCCACCGGAAGTGAGCTCCGTCAGAACGAAGATGCTCGCTGCGTCCGCGTCGGCAGGCACAAACTCCTGGCGCGGCACTTTGAAGTACGCCTTGCTGGAGAGTGCCGGAATCTGCACGGCTTGTGTCGAGGTCTTCAACACTTTTCCGTCCAGTCCCAGCAGCGAAATCTTCAAATCGCCATTCACCGAAGCGGTTCGGTCGGAGACGACATAGACCGCAATACTGCCGTCCTCCTCATGTGGCGAAACCAGCACGTCGTTGTAGAAGCGCTTCGCATAGAACTGCAGCGCCTTCCAGCGGCCGTAGTAATCCATGCTCGCCCATGAGGCCACTGGCCAGCAATCGTTCAACTGCCAGTAGATCGACCCCATGGATCGCGGACGAATGCGCCGCAGATGCTCCGCCCCAATCTTGATCGCCTCCGCCTGCAGAACCTGGCTCACGTATAGGAAGGAGGGGAAGTCTTTCGGCTCATCGTAATCGCGCAACAGGTATTCGTGGATCTTCTGATTGCCGGCGGCATTTTTCTGATGCGCTAAGCAGCACCGGCGTCGTGATTCCCGTGCGATCTTCCGGAATGGTGAACGCCTCAATCGTGCGCATCTCGGGGAACGACTGGAATCCATACTCGGTCATGAAGCGCGGAAAATAGTTTTCGTACGCGCGCAGCGGTTCCATGCCGTGCCAGATGTTCCAGTTGTGCATGTCGCCCGACTGGTATTGCTCCGTGGTCTCCTCGTAGTCGGCGCTAGGCGAACTGGGCCAGTACGGCGTCTCGGGCGTAAGCCGTTCCACGGCTCGCGGCAGAATGCCGCTAAACACGCTGACGTAGTCTCCCCACATGTGCATGCGAACATCGCCTGGCAGGCGATCGCGCCCTTTCCACGCGAGTGCGACTTCGGTCTCGTTGTTGCCACACCACACCACGATGCTCGGATGGTCACGCAAACGCCGCACCTGGTAGTCGGCCTCTGCCGCAACATTCAGCTTCCACGGATAGTATCCAGGCTGCCAATCGTTTCCGAACATGAAGTCCTGCCACACCATGATGCCCAGCTCGTCGCACAGATCGTAGAACTCGTCGGTCTCGTAATAGCCGCCGCCCCAATGGCGGATCATGTTCATGTTCGCGTCGCGTGCCGACTCCATAATGCGGCGGTAGTCAGCCATCGTGACTCGCGGCGCAAAGCTGTCAAACGGAATCACGTCTGCGCCCTTCCCGAAGACGGGCACGCCATTGATGACGAACTCAAAGCTGCGTCCCCACTGATCGAGATCGCGCCGTAACACAACTTTGCGCAGACCCGTGCGCTTCGTCGCCTGATCGGCGGTGTGGTTCGCGATCTTCAGTTGGCCGTGAAATGTGTAGAGCGTCTGCGGACCGTAGCCAACCGGGAACCACAGGTCCGGCTTCGCAACGTTTACCGGGAAACTGAATTGATTCAGCCCCGGGTGAAGCTTCGACCGCTTGCGTGATCTCGCCCTTCTTTGTTCCGCGCTCATAGCCAACGACCACCGTCGCCGGTCCGCTGATGGAGCTGAGGATGTCGAACTCCGCGGTGAGGTGCGCGATATCCGCAGTAACGTCGGGCTGCGCGATATGGAAGTCGGCGATCCGCGCGTCGTCCCATGCCTCGATTCGCGCTGGCCGCCACACGCCGCTGGTCACAAAGCGCGGACCCCAATCCCATCCATATTCATAGGCGGGCTTGCGCAGGTAGGTCTTGTCTTCGACCTGGGTCCTCTGCTGCCACGTATCTTTCGACGCCATTTCTTTTGCCTTGGTGATCGGCGACGGAAACACCAGCAGCAACTGATTCGCGCCAGCTTTCAACGCGGGCTTCACGTCTGCGCGGAACTGGCGAAATGCGTTATCAGCGCTCAGGATCAGCTTGCCATTGAGATACACATCGGCATAGCTGTCGATGCCGTCAAATACCAGCTCAATGTTGCGATGCTTGAGGAGCTCGGGCGTAGCATCAATCGTTGTGCGATATTCCCACGAGGCATTCTCGATCCACTGCAGCTTTGCTTCATTCTCACGATAGTACGGATCGGGGATGAGCTTGTTCCGCAGCAAGTCCAGATGAACATCGCCCGGGACAACTGCCGGATGCCATCCGGCGGCATTAGAGGTTTCACCCGTCGTTGTTTGTCGAAACTCCCAGCCGGAGTTGATGGGAATTGCAATTTTGCCGTTGGAATTTGGTTGAGCGATCAAAACGGAAGAAGTAAGAACCATAAGTACCAGGAGCCAAACAGCCGAACTGAGCTGTCGAATGATCATTGGTGTGATCCCTGACTGAGATTAGGATTTGAGTAGTTCAGAGCAGAACATCTTACACCTCGAAGCCGGTGCACCACCCCTTCACGGGGTGGAGTGCGGGACCCGACTCACGACTCTTTTCGCACTTCCGGCAGATTGATCCCCAACTGCTGACACTTCTTGTAAAGATGGCTGCGCTCAAGACCGAGCGCCTTCGCGGTGTTGGTCATATTGTAGGAGTGCGACTTCAGTTCAGCGAGAATTGTCGCTTTCTCAAACTCGGAGACGCGATCGGAAAGCGGGCCTGAACCATCTGCGACCGCAGAGATCGGCGCGCGCTTCTGCAAGTCGGGAATCGCCATCTCTACCGCTGCGCGATCCACGTGATCGCCGACAGCCAGCAATAACAGACGCTCCACAACGTTTCGCAACTCGCGCACATTGCCTGGCCACGCATACTGCTGCAGTGCTTCGATCGCCTCGGGTGAGAATGCGATTGGCTTCCAGTTATTCTGCGCCGCAACTTGCCGCGCGAAGTGCTCGATCAGCGCCGGAATATCTTCCCGCCGCTCGCGCAAAGGCGGCAGCGTAATCGGAAACACATAGACGCGATGCAGCAGGTCCTGCCGGAACTTGCCTTCTTTTACGAGCTCTTCCAAATTGCGATGCGTCGCGACCAGCACGCGGACATCTACAGAGGTCGTCTTATCGCCGCCGATGCGCTCGACCTCACCCTCTTCCAGCACGCGTAACAGCTTCGCCTGCATGGGCAGCGGCATGTCGCCGATCTCATCAAGGAATAGCGTTCCATGATGTGCCTGTTCAAATTTGCCCGCGTGACGATTGGCCGCGCCCGTGAACGAACCTTTCTCGTGACCGAACAGCTCCGACTCGATCAGCTCCGCTGGAACCGCCGCGCAGTTCAGCGTGACGAAGGGCCCGTTGCGGCGCGGACTCTTCGCATGCAGCGTACGTGCGACCAGTTCTTTTCCTGTGCCGGTTTCGCCGAAGATGCAGACGCGCGATTCGCTCGAGGCTACGCGCTCGATCTGCGCCATGAGCCGGCGCATCGTCTCGCCCTTCCATATGATTTCGTGTTTTCCGACACGCTGCTGAAGATCGCGATTCTCCGACTCCAGGCGCTTGAGCTTCAGCGCGTTCTCCACCGTAAGCAGCAGCTTGTCGGTTGAGATTGGCTTCTCCAGGAAGTCGAGCGCGCCCAGCCGGGTGGCTTTCACCGCCATGTCGATATGCGCCTGGCCGGACATCATCACAACCGGCGCCTGCACGCCCTGCGTCTTCAAGTCTTCGAGCAGCGCAAGACCATCGCGATTCGGCATCACGACGTCGGAAAGAATCAGGTCAAAGGGCCGCGAAAGTGCCAGTTCCAGCGCACGCGCCGAGTTGTCGCACACGGTTGCTTCGTGACCCGCGAGCCGAAACGCTCGCGAGAGCGAAGCCAGCGTGTTGGCTTCGTCGTCGACGATCAGGATGTCGGCTTTCGCAGTCGTGCTCACACCGTCGCTCCCGTCTGTGCGCTCACAGCGGCAGAATCGCTGGCTCGCTTGGGCAGATCGATAATAAACGTCGTGCCCTGCCCGCGCTCGCTGACTACGCTGATGCTCCCGCGATGATCGCTCACGATCGACTGCACCACCGCCAATCCCAAGCCCGTGCCATGCTTCTTGGTGGTGTAATACGGCGTGAAGATTCGCTCTCGCTCTTCCGGCGTAAGCCCCACGCCTGTGTCGCCGATCTCCAGCCTCACCTGCTCGCCGCGATCGCGCGTGCGCAGCGTTAGCGTACCGCCTTCGGGCATAGCATCGATCGCGTTCAGAAATAGGTTCGAGACGACGCGGTGCATCAGGTCGGGATCGAGCGGAATTTCTCGCAGGTTCCGATCGAATTCCACGTTCAGCGTGATCAGGTTTGGCGCATCTTTGATTTGCGCCTGATGTAGCGTTGCCACCTGCTGCACGAGATCGTTGAGCGAAGTTGGTTGCAGTTGCGGCCTCGGCATCTTGGAAAAATCGCTGAAGCGACCGATGATCGTTTTCAGGTTGTGAATTTCCGCCAGCAGCGTGCCGTACTTTCATCGAAGATCTCATCGAACTCGGCCGCGGGGAGAGCGCGTGCGCGGCTCAAGTTCTCCACCGTAAGCTGTAACGGAAATAGCGGATTCTTCAGCTCATGCGCCAGCCGCCGCGCTAATTCACGCCAGGCCGCTACGCGTTCTGTCTGCACCAGGCGATCGCGTTGCTCCATCAACTCCCTGGTCATGGAGTTGAATGAGTCCGCCAGCTCCTGTAGTTCGTCTCCAGTATGGGATTCCACTTGCACATCCCAATTGCCGGCAGCAACCTCGCGCGAAGCCGCAGCCAGACTTTCAATCGGACGACTGAATCGCGCTGCGATCCACACGCTGATTAGAATGCCCAACAGGATTCCAACAGCGGCGACCGCTAACGCCGTCGTGCGGATGTTCTTCTGCAGTTCGAGCAGCGGACGCCGCGAAGTGCCGGCGAGCAACACCGCCGCCACCGCGCCAGAATCGTCCTTCAGCGGAATTGCCTGCACGGTTGCACGATCGAATTTCTCCGGAGAGAGCTGCACGATCGCCGAGTGCTCGTTTCCACTCTGCACCGCCATGTTCAACGAGGGAAGCGAGTCCAACTGGCGGCGTCAGTCCGTTCTCCCAAAACATCACTGGGAGTGAAGGTGGTCCCGTTCACTCGATAGAGCCACGCGTACATCCCCGGCGGTAGAGACAGCGTCTCGAGTAAGCGCAGGTCCAGACGCTTGCCTCCCTCGAGATAAATGGTCGCATCGCCGACTCGCACGGGACGCACCGCCATCAATCCCAGCGCGAATCCATCTGGCAGTTCCACCTTCTTCAGAAACGCGTCGCTCGGAACAGCAGCAGGAAGATTCTCGCGATATCCGAAACGTGCCGGCCATTGCGCCGACGAAATGATATTTCCGTTGGCATCCAGGATTTCGAGATAATCGAGGCCGTACTCCTGAGCCGCCGTCGCCGCCTGCTGCAGGTACAACGACATATCCCCGCCCTGAGCCGATTCGAGTGCGAGCCGCTGCAGATCGTCGGTTCTCGCAATGCGTTCTAATTTGCGGACTACGTCTCGCCCCTGTGACTGAAACTCACTGCGGAACTCCGCCACCAAGCGCGCCGGTCCTCTCCTGATCGACCTGCTCGAATGCGCTCCGCGTGCGCAGCGACACTGCATAGGCCACCAGACGCCACCACGATGACAACCACGAGCGCAAAGGTGATCAGAAGCCGCTGGCGAAGGTTCATCGACGATCCTCCGTCCATATTTGCGTCACTGCCGGAGCGCCGGTCGCATCCAGCGTCCAGTTGCGAATCCGCTGGCTCGCCGCAAACGCTCGGGGTACATAAAGAAGAGGAATCACACGATAGGAACTGAGCAGGTCGCGCTCGTTGCGGTAGAGTGCTTCGGCGTCCGCGTCGGTTGGGTCTGCAATGCCAGAAGCAATCGAAGATGAAATCTGCTGCAACACGACTGCGGCGTTCGGCGACACCAGTTCAACGCGCACCATATTCAGATCAGCCTGCGCGCTTCCGTTGTGAGGAACGGCCTGCATCACAATCCCCGCATCGCGCGCATTTAACACTACGCGTTCCGCCAGTAGTTGCTGGATTCCATCTCCTGCTGCGTAACCAATCGTGATAGTGCCGGCCTGTCCCACCTGACCGCGCAGGTCGCGAGCCAGTGCCAGGTTCTGCGTCGCGGAGAAAAGAAAATCGTATCCGGTCATCCAATCGGGGAGCGCGCCAGCGGCAACTTCTCCCTGCTTCTGGAAGATCACGTTGAGCAGCGAAGTGCGATCGATGGATGCCGAAATTGCCTGGCGCAAGCGCACATCCTGGACGGAGTTTGCGGATGGCACCAGCGCAATCAGTTCCATATCACGCGAGACCAATGTTCGCAGACGCTCCTGCTGTGCTCGGCGAATCTGTTCGGCGGGAACCTCGACGACATCAGCACGGGCAATGCCCAAGTCCATCCATTGATCGCGAACACCGCGGCCAGTGACGAACTCGGCGCTATCGACGTAAGGGCGACCCTGCCAGTAATCATCGAAGGCCGCCAACTTCGTGACGCTCCCTGCGACACCGTTCAGACGAAATGGCCCGGTACCAATCAGCGATCCGGAGCTATCCGTCTTCGAGATCGCATATTGCGGCAGACTTAAAAGCGCCGGCAACGACGGCTGCGGTTGGTCCGTCTCGAAGATCACGCTCGATCCGCTCGCTTGCACCGATCGCCAGGGCGCGCCCAGCTTCGAACTGAGTGCCTGGGCAATATCTGTTGCACTCAGCGTGCTGCCATCATGAAATCGCACGTTCGCTCGCAGCCAGAATTGCCAACGGCGACCGCCGTTCTGCGCCTCCCAGCGCTCCGCAAGTAAAGGCTGAACCCGCCCGAGCGCGTCTACCGAGGTCAGCGTTTCCGTCACGAGTCCCGCCGCGTCCGCAGCCGCAGTGCTCTCCATGCGCACAACACCGCCATAGTGCGGGCGCGTGCGCGCCTCAGCCATTCCGGCCAGCATGAGGACAATGCTAGCCAAAGCCAGGCTACTGATTGCAAGCAATCGTAATGTTGTACGCATCGTATTGTCCTGTTTGCAGATTGCGCACCACTGCGGTTGCGCTGCCGGCGTCAGCACTCGGCCACAAAGCAGTGATAGGTCCATCCATCGCCAGTTGCGCTGCGACTTCGTTCGGCTCGCGATCGACCATCTCGTAGCATGCAACGAATCAGCCACCGTGTCATCGCCGGCCGCCGAGACCAACAATTGTGTTCCCACCCCGCAGGCGCTCTTCAGCGAAACCATGTCGCTGCCCCAGTCGCGGGTGTTCGGAACTGCGCGGAGATCCACTGAATCGTATACGCGCACCTGGCCGTCGAGTCCATTGAAGAGCCACAGCGTGTAATTGACCCTGGGCAAAGTCGCCGCCGAAAAAAATGGCGGAAGTTGTGCGCTCACTCCCGGCACCAGGATTCCCGTAAAGTAGTTCCTCGCCGAATTGAAGAATGCCTTCTGCCCGCCCAGCGGCCACGGATCATCGGTATCGCGACAAATCATGGTGAGCGGCGCGCTCGCTGAACTGCTACAGCCGACGCCCGGCAAATAGACGTCGAACAGGTGATCCTGCGCTGTCACGATTCGCCCGCGCAGGTCCGCCGGAAGCGATTGCCCATGAGTAATCGGAAAAGACTGCTGCAGATTCCATCGGCCCGTCGTCCACGCATAGACTCCGACAGATGATCGGCTCAACAGCAGCAGACTGCGCGCGCTGGCCGAATCGACAATCGCAGCGTCCAGTATCGGATCGCGCTGCGACATGAGGAACGACTTCCGCAATGCCATCGCCGAGCCCGCACGAGTCAGCGATCCAGAGGCGCCCTTGTCGACTCCCACCATGGCGACTTTCACGTCCAGACCTTGCCGAATCTCTGCGACGATCAGCCATTCGCGCACATTTTCTGACAGCGTGACCTTGATTTCGCTGGCGCTGTTGGCCGCGTCGCGCAACTGAACACCGCCCGCGCGTAGTTGCGTTTCCAGCGGAACGCGGATCGCGGCCACCTCCGACGGAGATAGTGCGGACAGATTCTGAAAGGTGAGAGCAGCGTTTCCCGGCCCGGTGATCGCCGTGATCTGCGAGGCAAGTCTCGCCGTTGCCGCGTCCCATTTCGTCGCGGCAAAAAGCTGTCCTGTGCCGGCCAAGATCGACAGGACGATCACAATCCGTATGATTTTCAGCATCTGTTGCCGCGAATTATAGCCTGTGCTGATCATGATCTCTGTGTCCTACCCCGCTTACCCGGGGCATGGTCAACATCATCTATTACTGACACCGCCAATCCGGACGCAGCGCCTGCGGTGGCAAACGCCGCGCCCGGCCCCGCTCGAGGGCGAGCGGGTTCCACAACCTCAGTGATTCGATCCCGGAGGATCATCCGGCTCTACTGCCTGCGGTGTTACCTGGTTCGCGTTCATCCCACGGAACACGTCGTTCGCGAAGAAGAACTTGCTGTCGGTCGGCACCATCATCAACTGGATCTTGTCGGAGAGCTTCTCCGCAATGATCTTGTTAATGAGCAGCGGATTCGTCTTCAACACCGCCGCCTCGCTCTTCATGCGCTCGGCATCCGCCGCGGCCGTGACGCGTATGCGATTTGCTTCCGCGTCAGCCAGCAAATTGCGCCGCTGCAACTCTGCCTTGCTGTCGATGACCTTGGCTTCTGCTGACGCTTCTGCATTCTTGATGGTCGCTTCCTTGCGTGCCTCCGCCTCCAGCCTCGACTGCTGAATCTGTTTCTCCTTCAGAGGCAGCGTGTATTGCATGGCATCGGCTTCGCCTTTCGCTTCCAGCACCCTCGACTGGGCATTCGCTTCTGCCTGCGTCACCTGTTGTGCCTTTTGCGCCTCGGCCTGCAGTTGCGAGATCTTCACCTGCTTCTGCTGAATGTCGGTCTGGACGCTGAGCTGATCGTCTTCCTGCTCCTTCAGCAGCAGGTCTTCCAATCCCTTCGCATATTCCGGCGGCAATTGGATATCGCGCAGCATTACTTCCTTCACGATCACACCATCTGCGGCAAGCTTCTTCGTAATGATGTCCGCCGCTTTCTGCCGCACCTCCTCGCGCTTGGTGCTGAAGATCTCGCGCACGCTGTAATTCGGCGCCAGTTCACGCCATGCACTCGCGACCACCGGAGGCACCAGTTCGGTCTCCACCGGTTGGGGCAGATGGCTCTGTATATAATCCAGTCGCCGCGGGTCCAGCTGATAACGCACCGTCGTTGCGAGGCCGAGTGTGAGGCCTTCCTTCGCCTGCACTCTCATCGGCTCATGCTTTGTTTTGTCGCTCACACCTTCCACCATTCCGGTAGTAAACAGCTTGTCGCGGATGTCGAAGATCTCGACATGCTCGATGAATGGCCTCACGAAGTGCGAACCCGGATACAGCGTACCCGGCTCCGTCCCGCTGATCTGGCTCACGCGCACGCCGGCGCTGCCGCTCGGGACAACTGCGATGCTTACGGCAATCAGTATCGGGATCCATGCCAATACTGCGAGTGCCACGGTAGTGCGCCAGCGCACTGGTTCCGGCTCGGCCGCCTCGCCAACTTCACTCACCGCCTGGCGCGCCTTCAAGCCGAGCCACAGGTCATACAGAACGATCGCAGCAGCCATTACGAATAACGCTGCAGCAGTCAGGAACAACATGTACTTGAACGCGATCATGGTCGTCTCCTTGCTTCTTTCTTCTTAGGACTTCAGTCCTGCCGCCCCGACTGCCATTGTTTTCTCGAGCGTTCCAGTCGCGGGGCCAACACGAACCGGAACAACCCACCAAAGAACAACTCCTCCAACAACACGGCCAGAGCGAACGAAAACAAGAGCCCTGCCGTCACCGTTGCGATTTCTTTCAGTGCGTACATAACCAACCTCACTCCACAAATTTGTTATTGCTGGGCGCCGGCGCTGGTCGCCTCGCTCACATTCGCCTGCGCCATCACCACTGCCGGCGTTCCGAACCATTGCGCGGTCTGCTCATCGCGCTCACCGCGGATATCCACTTCGTCGCCTACGCTGATCAGCGTGAACAGTTCTTCCAGATCCGCCTTCGCCATGCGAATGCAGCCGTGCGACGCGGCCTTGCCAACGGATCGCGGCTCGTTCGTTCCGTGAATCCCGTAGCCTTTCTGGTTCAAACCAATCCACCGCGTGCCCAGCGGATTGCTCGCTCCGGGCGCGATCACTTTTCCTGGGTGGTAGTAGGTGGGGTTCTCCAGCCGGACGACGACCTGAAACTTGCCCGCAGGACTCGGCGTCGTTGGCCTGCCGACCGCCACCGGATAGATCTTCTTCACCTGGCCGTCTTCCAGCAGGACCAATTTGCGGTCCTCGAGGCTGACCACAACCTGCCGGGTCGTTGCCGTCTGGGCCGAACCGCGGATGGACATAAGAAGGAGTGCAAGGATCAGAATCGCTGCCGCTTTCAGGTTCGAGTTGCCGTTCGATCGCCGCATTTCCCGTCACCTCTCGTGGCTTACGCCCAGAGAGAAATGCAGTGCTCCGACCAAAGGCTAGCGATTGATAAACAAGGAGTTATGCCCGGCATGCTAGACGAAAACCGTGTCCGCGGGAACGCACTGTGTCGGGAGTGACACGGAGAATCGCGGGCTTTGCGTCCAGACACTACAACCGTGACTGGTGACATCCCATCGCACAGGCGTGGGAATCATCGATCGGCGCACCGTCAGTGTCCTGACTACAATTGTTCTCTTCTTAGCTGTGGGAGCGCTCGCCTACGGAGCGCGCAGCACCCTCATCGCGTTCCTTTTCGCCATCTTTTTCGCGTACCTGCTGGATCCAGCAGTTTCCCTGGCGGAAAGACGGATCACCAAGGGCTCGCGCGGACGAGCCATTCTCCTCGTCTACCTCGGACTGCTGGGGCTTCTAGTTTTGTGGGGATTCCTGGTGGGCCCACGCCTTGCCGATGAGGCGCGCAGTCTGGGCACGGCGCTACCCGGATTGTTGGACAAAGTTGAGAGCGGACAGATCGCCCATTCGATTGGTTCGAGGCGCGGCTGGAGTTTCAATACCCAGGCGCGCGTAGGACAATTCCTCGCCACTCACCAGTCCACTTTCGTAGACGCGTTCAGTTCGGTGGGCAAGAAAGTCGCGTCACTCGCAGGTCACGTCGTGTGGATCATCCTTATTCCGATCCTCGCCGTCTTTTTCCTGCGCGATGGCCGCGCGCTCTCAGAAGGCGCAATCCAGACGATGGATCAGGGGAGCCAGCGACAATTTCTGCGAGGCATCAGCGAAGATATCAGCGAGATGCTCGCCTCTTACATCCGCGCGCAACTCACGCTGGCGATCATTTCCCTGGTGGTCTACATCGTGGTGCTGGAAATTCTGCGGGTGCCTTATGCCATCGTGCTGGGGACGCTGGGCGGCGCTATGGAATTCATTCCCGTCGTCGGACCAGCGGTCGCGGCGCTGATGATCCTTGGCGTGGGCTTCCTGACGAGCTATCACCACATGCTGCTGCTGGTGATCTTCCTTGGCCTCTGGCGGCTTGTGCAGGACTATGTGAATTCGCCGCGCATCATGGGAGGCAAGATGGAACTACATCCGCTGGCCGCGCTATTCGCCGTGCTCGTTGGCGGCGAGATCGGCGGAGTCGTAGGCGTCTATCTTTCGATACCGATTATGGCAACGCTGCGGATCTTCTGGAGAAGATATCAGCGCTACTCCGAACAGCAGAAAACGCAGCCGGATGTGCGACCGACAAGCGACATTCGGGCCGCGTGATCTGACCGATTGGCTAATTCAAGGCTTCCGCAATGCTGAACCGAGCACTTTACCCGGCCCGGCTTCCTGCACGAACGCGACGACTCGCAGGTTCTTGGGATCGACCGGAGAATTCAGTTTCACTTCCACGTCCTTGCGGAAGGTCGATCCCTTTTTTAGGACTCCTATCTTCTGGAGATCCACCACAACGGCAGTGTGAACGAGGTGCCGTCCACCGTTTTCTCCGCGCAAAACCTGTGACTCTGCGTGATCGAGAGCGATGGCAAGGTACACGTCCGCATTGCGTGTCGTGGTACGGCCATCAGTGTCGACATGTGCTCGAACACTATTCGGGCTAATACTCACCGAACTGATATTCACGGGAATTTTCGACGATGCCGCCGATTTCTCAAAAACCTGGCGCACTTCGTTTGCATCGCCCAGCTTCGCCTGGCTGTTTCCATCCACGATGACTTGCGGCGTGAAGGGACTGTCTTCGTGCAAGATCCCCTCATAGTCGCTTTGGCGCTCGGTCAAAGGATGGGAGGAGTATGGATCCTTCCAACCATCGTGATTCCAATAGTCCACATGTTCGCTGAGCACGATGAGTTGCTCTGGAAGCGGCTGAGATGCGTCGATGGAGCGCAGCCACGCATCGGCAGGTGGACAGCTCGAACAGCCCTCGGAGGTGAAGAGCTCGACGAGAATTGGATTGTGATGGGAATCTTCGGCGTGAGCGGTCAGGCTTGCTGCGAACGCGGTCGCAGCAACTGCCAGTAAGGTGAGGAACGCTCTCAGCTTTTTCGTCATATCCAACGAAACAGATTCGCGGCTGCCTCCTTGGTTTCACAATATCCAAGTAGCGGGTTGGCTGCCCGGGTTAGCCAAAAGAAGGCGAACCCGGGGCACCAAGATCGAGTCTGGGATCAGTTTGAGGTTTCAGTGAAGGTTGCCACTGGATGGCCCAGGGGCCAGGGCCCTTCCGCTGTGACCGTTACCTGCCCAGTGCCGTTCGGCAATGTCAGCGTTACCGTCGCATTACCGGAGGAATCCGTGGTCGCGATGCGGCGTGCAGACGTATTGCACGTATTCGACCGCTGACGAGAGAGTACCGCGCTCGTGTGAACAAGATGCTCGCTCCCTGCTGCGTCGCTCCGGAGTTTCCGACATTCAACGTAGCAGTCAAGGTCAGCGAAGGACCGGTCTGTGCATCCCCAACCTTCGTTAGCGATGCCGCCGGATTGCCGACGACGATCCATCCGCCCTGCGTCTGCTGCGTGCCGGTGTTGTCCGTGCCGGTTACCGTGTAGTGATAGAAGCCGGGTGTTGCGCCCGCGGTCACCGTCACCACGCCGTTCTGTGTTGTCGTCACACTCGGCTGCGTGAGCGCCACGGTGATGCCGCTGTCTGAGGTTTGCGAGTTCAACGTAACGGTTCCCGCGGTAGAAAGAATCTTCGGTGCCAGCGTGACGCTTCCTGCGGCCGGAACCATGATCGTATCGGGATTCAGGTCCCACTCGACGGCCGGTGCTTGAGCCATCGTTCCGCCGATCACCAGTAAGGTCGCCGAATAGGGCGCAAAGGAATAGGTCCCCTGGAATGCACCGGATGCGCCGGCCACAATTGAAGTCGGCGAGGCAGAGGAGAGCGTGTAGGTCGTTGCCGTGGCCGCGAGTGAAATGATTCAGGTTGATCGACGTCGAGACGGTCGCGCTCGGGCTCTTGTTGATCACCAATACGGTCAGCGTCGTACCTGCTGCGTTAATCGCCGCATAGCTGCTGAACAGGCCGGGATCGGTGGCATCATTCGTAGCCGAAACCGAAATCGGAGCAAAGGTGTGATGAACTCCGTCGTAGTTTCGGTAGAGTTTCAGCGCCTGATAGGCGGGTGCGGTCGAGTCCGCAGCGGTCCAGCGCGAGGCTGCGTACAGGCGCTCGCGGCCCATGATGCCAAAAACGTCAGCATCGGCCAAGGCCGTACTGAAGTCAGTCTCACCCGCTGCTGCCACGTTCCACTCCGTCATCGAAAGCTGCGGACGGAGCCGTATAGACACTCGGCAAAGACGCTGTTCACCAGCGCGCGTAACCGCGGGATGCGGAAAGCGATGGTTTTGAGAGGCTGCGTTTGCGTCGCCCAGTTTTGATTGATGCTGCCGTCTTCACTTACGTAATTCGGATCCCAGAAGTCGCGCGGAAGGCGCAAAGCAAGAGCCTGATTCTGCGCGGCCGTGCCGCTGGTTCCACCCGGATACGCATGAAAATCAAATACGTCGAGTGAGCGCTTACCGTCACGCTTGTCTTCGAAGGCAACTTCGTTGAACCACCAAGGCAGAAAATCCATGCTCGCATGAGCAGTCTTGTCATTGTTGCCTGCCTCGGAATTCCAGTAGAACCACCAGCAGCAGCTCACTGGACCGAAGCGGACTGCCGCCGGATCCCACGTCGGCATCATGCGGGCTTCGCTGAGGTAGGTGTCGCGAATTTCCTCGTAAGTCACCGGACTGGGATGGACGTCGCGGTGGGTGCTTCCCCAGATGTCCATCTCGTTGTCCATGTCGTAGAAGTGCGGCTGCGCACCGTAATTCGTCTTCAGAGCCTGCACCCACGCGTCGCGATAGACAGTTCCGGCCGGACCACTGCCGGTCGTATCGGCGAGCGCAACGTGCGCAGTGGCGAAATTGGTGTTGGTCAGGTAGGTCGGAGAAGCAGGCACAGTGCCGGACATCCGCTCGTAAAAGCGATGCCGTCTCCATCGTCGGCAAGGTAAGGATTCGTCTGGCACTGCTTTCCATACGTCGCCACCGAGAAGCTGTAGCTGGTCGCATTGCCGTCTTTGGCCACCCACGGCAGCATCCCGATGGTCATAATCGGCGCTGCGCCTGCTCCTGCAATGTTGCTCACGAATTGCGTCGAATCCGAATAGAGCGGCGGGTTACCCATCGGCCGATTCTGGAAATACCAGTCGGCTGCAGCATTGGTTGCGAAGTTTAGCCAGTTGTAGCGCGTGCTGGCATTGCCGCCCCAGCGAACGAAGGTCGCTCCGGAATCTGTAACGTAAGCGGTATCCGATGGGAAATTCACGCCATACACATATGGACTGATCGCATGCCGGTTCGCCAGCACGTCTACCGTCACATGGACAGACGATGAGGTCCCCCCACCGGGCAGGGGCGCAATCGGCGTCGCGCTCACCTCGTTGGAATTTCCGCTCTCGCCCGCTACGTTTACCGCGGTCACCACGTAGTAGTACGTCGTGCCTGCCGTCAGGGCAGTATCGGTATAGTTGGCCGCGGTTGCCGAGCCCACCAGGGTGTACGGACCGCCCGAAGTAGTCCCCCGCTTCACTTGATAGCTGGTGACACCGGAGCTTGCGTTCCAAGTGAGCGCGACCTGCTGATTGCCGGCCACCGCTGCTAATCCGGACGGCGGCGCTGGCGGGCTCGGGCTGAGACCGTTGTTGCTGCCGCCATTACCTCCAGTACAGGCGATCAGAAAAAAAATGATGAGTCCAACTGTAACGATAAGAACGATGATTCCACGCGGTACGCCCCATTCGGCATGTTCTCCTTGGATAGTCAATGCTACTGACTTCAGCTTGCAATCTAACCAGTACGAAGGTGCACGCCCGCCACACCCCTCATCTCGGCCAGAAAGGGTTACTTGCGGCGATTACTCAGGATGTTCCAGCAGCTCGCGATTAGACAAGTATTAACAGAGCATTCATCAACCCGTAAGAAAAAAGTGGGAATCTAGTCTGGACGGCAACGTCCGCGAGGTGATCCGTGCGCAAGCTGACCATCGTTTTCGTCGATGCCGGTGGCGGGCATCGCAGTGCAGCCGATGCCTTGAAGACCGCTCTTGCATCCCAGTCCGAACCTTGGGACGTCACCCTGCTTAACATCCAGGAAGAACTCGATCGGCTTGATGTAATTCGCAAGGTCAGTGGCGTTCGCATACAGGATTGTTACAACCTGATCCTGAAGAAGGGCTGGACGCGCGCCACACCAAAACTGCTACCGCTTTTGCAATCGTGCATTCGCTTCGCGCACTCGCGGATCGTGGGCGCGCTGAATCAATATTGGAAGCAGCACCCAGCGGACCTGGTGCTCTCCGTCATCCCGCATTTCAATCGCGCACTCGTCGAAAGCGTACACGCGACGTTACCTGGAACGCCGTTTGTCACCATGTTGACCGATTTCGCCGACTATCCCCCGCACTTCTGGATTGAGCGCGAGTCCGAATACCTGATCGGCGGCACCGAAAAGGCCGTCAAACAAGCTCAGGAGTTGGGCCATTCCCGCAGCCGCGTCTTCCGTGCCTCCGGCATGGTGCTGAAGCCGCGCTTTTATCAAAAGCCTATTGTCGATCGCGCCGCTGAGCGCGCGAAGCTCGGGCTAGATCCCGAATGTCCGACGGGCATCGTTCTTTTCGGCGGACAAGGATCGCGCGCCATGCTTGATATCGCCGAGCGCCTCGACGCCACCCCTGACCGCCTGCAACTCGTCATGCTATGCGGCCACAACACCAAGCTCGCCGACAAACTGCGCGCGCTGCCGCTCAAGAAGCGCATCTTCGTCGAGGGCTTCACCTCGCAAGTCGATTACTACATGTCGCTCGCGGATTTCTTCGTCGGGAAACCTGGTCCCGGATGCATCAGCGAAGCCCTGCAATTTCATCTGCCGGTGATCACTGAATGCAACGGTGCGACGATGCCGCAGGAGCGCTACAACGCCCAGTGGTTGGTGGAAAACCGGCTAGGCATCGCGCTTAAGAGCTTCCGCGAGATCGCCTTTGGCGTTCACTTGCTCTTGCAGCCCGAGATGTTTGAAGAATTCCGGCAGAATGCGCGCGCCCATTCGAATCGGGCGTTATTCGAAGTTCCGGAGATCCTGGAAGAAGTGTTCGAGCGCCATGCCATACAGACCGTGCCGGTGATTTCATTCCCGGGCGATCTGAACTTGCCGCGTCCGAACACCGATCCCGCCTGGGCCGCGTTAACTTAGTTCGGCGGCGCGGGAGATGCGTAGCAGTCGATAATTCTCACAGTTGCTGCGGACAAAAATAAGAGCGATGTCCACTTCGGACATCGCTCTTATTCAGCCTCGCTAATCGGCCATCAACATCCCTGCGAGGTTCAGGTTCAGAAGGTAATTTTCGCTCCGAGCTGCACGTTACGCCGTTCGTCGTACGGATTTCCGAATCCACCTTTCTGCATTTCGATGAAAGTGATTCCGCCGCCGAGATCCGTATTCGATCCATTCACGTAAAAGTTGTGATGGTTGAGAATGTTGAAGAACTCCCCACGAAGCTGGAGTGCCACGTTCTCTTTTAATTTAATGTTTTTGTAGACGCCAGCGGTGAAGTTCCACCAGTTGGGTCCACGGAAGGCGTTGCGAGCCGTCATGGTTGAGGGATACATGCACGGAGAAATTGCTCCGGAACCCGGAGTTGTGCATGAAGGACCGAAGTCCGAGATACCGAGCAGCGGGTTGATGTCGTTCGGGTTCCCAGCTCCAACGGGGGTGCCTGCGGCGGTGAGCGGAAGTTGATAGCCATTGAAAACATTCGGTCCCACTGCAACCGGACTGCCAGTCACGCTGTGGCTGGCAACACCAGTCCCCGGATCCCACCGCGGAATCTGCTGAGCCGCATTTGTGCTATCCCATATGGTGAACGGCGTGCCAGTCCGTGCCTCGAAGATAGGAGCAATCTGCCATCCACCTGCGATCCGCCCCAGGAATCCATGCTGATCCCGCATCGCTGGGATCGACCAGATTCCGCTAACCACAACGCGGTGGCGGATGTCGTAATCCGACGGACCTCGATCTAATGCTGGGTTGTAGGGATCAAGGTATCCAAGATTGAAGTTGTTGTTGTTCTCGCTAAACGTGGTGCTGATGTTATCGATCGAATGAGACCACGTGTAGTTGACGTTCAGGTCCAGGCCCTTGTTCATGAAATTCGTGGTTCTCAACGACGCGATCGCCGCGTTGTAGTAAGAGAAGCCGGTATTTCCGCGCTGGTTGATATTCGAGTACTGATTGTTCAGTCTTGGAAGATCCGCCACATTCGTCTCGCCATTGTAAATCGAGCCAGCACCTGCCTGATTGGCATTCGCGATTGAATAAAGGTGAAGCCCGCGCGAGCCCGAGTATGCGAGCTGCAGCACCGTGTTTCTCGCGACCTCCTGTTCCGCTGACAGGCTATACAAATAAGTGTAGGCGGTTCCGATATTCTGATCGATTGCCCGCAGACTTGTTCCAGGCAACGGAACCGTTCCCGACGAGCCACCTAGTGGTCCGAAGTTGTTAGAGGTTACAGGAAGTGTTGCGAATCCAGGTTGACCGCTGAATATGGAAACCACGGCGTAGTTCGGCGGATTCTGAATCACGTTGAAAGTGACGTTGCCGAAATTCCGCTCATACGCCATGCCGAATCCGCCTCGCAGGCTTGTTTTTCCATTTCCGAAAACATCAAGCGCGAAGCCGACGCGCGGAGCGAAGTTGTTGAAGTCAGGATTCCACAAGCATTTGCATGAGAGGGGCGCATTTGGCGTGGTCGCCACAAACCCATTGGCCACCTGCGTGAAGATGTTCGTGCCCTGGCCAAAATAGAAGTTAGAGTCAAGGTTAGGATCCTTGTTGTGCTGCACTCCGTAGTATTCCCAGCGCAGCCCAAGGTTCAGGGTGAAACGTGGCGTAACCTTCCAACTGTCCTGCGCAAAGACGTTGCCGTCGTTATAGCGGTTGCTGCGCGAGAAGTTAGGAGGCCCAACCGGTAGGTCTAATGTGCAGTCTGGCGTAACCACCCGAGCGCCATTCACCGTGTGGCAGGGGAATTTGCCTTGTGGAAAAGAGGCACCCTGGAACTGGAACAACTGCCCTGACGTGAGGTTAGCCAGCGCGCCTTCGCTGTCGCCGTTATTGGCGAGCGACTCTACTGCCGATTCGTACGCACCGAAGACACGATTATCTCGCGTGTAGATATAGGAGCCGCCGAATTTCAGCGTGTGCGCTCCTCTTACCCACGTGATATCGCCGTTGCCTTCCGATACGTTTTGCGGTCCACCGAACGGAATGGCGTTACCCGGGCTGAAAGGTAAATATCCCGGGAGGGCGACCGGATTACCTCCGACGAAGGCTTCTGTCAACGGGAAGAAGTACAGGCTGGGAACAACGCCTTGTGGCCCCAGGGGTTGCTGATTGTTCAACCGGTTGAAGATGCCTTTGAGCGACATCACCACATTTGGCGTAAACACGTGGGTGACGGACAACATCGCATTCTGGTTGAAGATCGTTTGTCCGGTATTGAAGCCGGCGTATGGCGACTGACTGTTCGTGCCGGCAAAATCATTCTCACTGTAGATCGTGTAGCGGCCGAACAAAGTCGTCTTGTCATTCACCGTGTAGTCAACACGACCGACGATGTTGTACGTGCTCTGAGGGACGCCGCCACCGGAATCTGCCGCAACTGGATAGCTCACCTGCTGGAATGCGGGAATGCCCCCTGCTGTCTGGACAACTGGACCAGGAGTGACGCCCGGGGCAAACTTGCCGAATTGACTGAAGAACTGTTGTGTACTAGGCGCCGAAGCAGCAATCAGTTCCGGTGTCGGGACGACATTAATCTGTTGTGCATTGCCTCGAACCAGCGTTCCTTCGCCAGATCCAAAGAAGAAGAGTTTGTTCTTCTTGATGGGTCCGCCCAAAGCCATGCCAAACTGGTTGCGAGTAAATCGCCCTTTGGGTACGTTATTTGCATCGTTGTTGTATGTATTTGCCGTAAAGGTCGAAATCCGGTTGAATTCGTAGACGGATCCATGAAGGTTGTTCGTACCCGACTTGGTAGCAACGTTCACGATTCCACCGGTTGCACGCCCGTATTCAGCGGTGAAGTCGCTGTTCACCAGACGGAACTCCTGCACGGAATCGAGTGGCACTTGCTGGCCTAAGCTGGCAGTAAACAGATCGACGTTCTGTCCGCCGTCCAGCAGGATGTCGGTGCTGGCTTCACGCTGCCCATTGATATTCACAGCCACACCGCGTAGTCCAGCTGGACCGCCCGCACGGTTCTGAACATCGGTCGGCGATACGTTGCCGCTGGTTTGCGCCAGATCGTAAGGATTACGCGTAACGGTGGGGAGCTGGACGATCTCCTGTGAGTTCACCACTGTCGACATCTGCTGATTTTCGACGTTGACCGCGACTCCGCCCGCCCCTACAACCTCGACGGTTGTACTGCCTCCCGCCGCTGTGAGCCGCGCGTCTAATGTCGGTGAACCACCGACGCTGACTTGGACTTGCGATGTGAAGGTCCCAAAGCCTGCTTTTGTCACTGTCAATTCGTAGCGACTCGGGGGCAAACTCGGAATCGAATACGTTCCATTGCCCGCAGTGGTCGTGGTGCGCGTCGCGCCGGTGCCAAGGTTCTTCGCAGTAACTGTCGCGCCAGGAACAACTGCACCGCTCTGGTCGGTTACAGTTCCGGCAAGTTGGCCATTTTCAACTTGCGCCCACAGCGCGACAGAAAATATCGACGCCAGCAGGCAAAGGATCAAAACGTATCCGCATGCTTTCATTTAACGCCCCCAGCTCAGCCGGCTAATCGCGCCGAACAACCAAGCTCAGTGGCAACAAAGCACGCGATGCTCCAAATACTCAGCATTGAGTGAACTCGACTTAGTGGAGTCTCAGCCCAGCTCGGTCCCGATATTTGGAGAATGCAGAGATGCACGCTTCGAGAGAGTCGTATTTAGAAGGGACAAGGGCCCTGATTATGGGTCCGACATCGTAGTGAAAGGGGATTAAGTGAATTGGAATTTCGAGCAGCACGGAATGCGGGCGTCCTCACGCCCGCACTTCCGTCAAAGTATTTCGCCGTGCAGGAACGCGCTCCGCGCAGGCTTTTTCAGAATTGCTGAGCACCGAACGCGCCATTTCCAGACCAGCAAGACTGATCACTCCCAACGCGACGGCCGCGTAGGCCATCGGCTGGAATGGTCCCATCGGCGAGACAAGGAGCAACAGAGCAATCGTGTATCGTGCCGCGTGCTTCCATGCCTGTCGATCTCCTCGAGCCACGCAAGCGGAAACACCTACTAACTTCCACCCGAGCCAGACGGTTGCGGCGCCGATCAACATCACGCTGTACACGCTGAAGTCATACGGAGCGTTCTTCAGGTAATGGTTGGCTATGACCATAATGATCTGAGCAGCGGCAACCAGCGCGGCCGCTAACCCGAGTGTCAATGTCAGCAAAGAGGCGACCAGCAGCCATATTGAATTTGTCTGCTTGCGGAAACCGTAGGTGCGCGCTGCCGCGACCGCGAGAGCAACGAGCGTAAGATCGAATTGGGGAACAACCAACATGTTTACCGGATTCATCTGCCTCTCTCCTGTGTAGACGAGGCTAAATACCAACGAAGTAGCTCAACCAACCGCCCACTCTCACACAGATTCATCGCGCCGCTGAAAGTTTCGCGGATCGCGTAACACGCAATATTTTGACAATTGGCTGCGTCGATTGCTGCGACTGAGTCATCCAAAAAGCTGCTGGCGATGCGGGGCGAGAAGCACTAATTTCCTCGACAAGACATTCTCTATCGTCGCGTTCAGTTGACGCTTGCGAGAATTTTTCTTACGTGATTGCGAATCTCGTCGCTCTGTGCCGGGAGGAAGTGTCATGTTCGTGATTCTGGCTATCGCTGCCATAGCGTTGTGCCTACTTATCGCCGTGTGGCTGAGGCGCATGAAAGATCAGCGCGAGTTGGTTCGGCACAGCATCACGCCTGACGCTCTCCACGCTTTGTTGGCGGCTAACACAGAGGTGCTTATCTTCGATGTTCGCCAGCCGCTCGACCTTTTAGCTGACGCCGAGATCATTCCTGGCTCGAAGAGAATTCCTCCCAAAGAGTTACTTGAGAATCCGTCGCTTATTCCAAGAGAAAGAGACTCGGTGCTGTATTGCACGTGTGCCACTGACGAAACCGCACGGCGCATCGTGAAGATCGCCCTATCCCTGAATTTCCTGCAGACTAAATTTCTCAAAGGCGGATTGGCGGCGTGGAAGGCGATGGGCTACTCGGTGGTGCCATACGAGCAGTCTTTCCATCTCGACACAAGGACGTAGGCCGACAATAAGAGCAAGACTGACTACTGGTTACTCACTACTGACTGCTGACTACTATTTACGATCTCGCCGTTGGTTTTCGCGATCTCGGCGTAGAGCCGCGCACTGGGCCGCAACTTTCGCTCCTGCGTTTCGATATTGAGTTCGACCAATCCGAAGCGTAGATGCCAGCCCTGGTTCCATTCGAAATTGTCGGTGAGCGTCCAATGAAAGTAGCCGCGTAGATCGATGCCGCGATCAATCAGGTCGCGCATCTCGGTAACCGTGTTTGCCAGCAGCCATGGTCGGACGCGATCGGCCCGGTCGGGGACGCCGTTCTCGAGCACATAGATTGGTTTGCGAAGCTTGGTTACGTGCTCCACGATCGCGGTGATGGAACCGGGAGTGATTTCAGGAAAGGGCATGCCGATGGGCTGATCGCCCTGCGGGGCATCTGCGGGAATGTGGACATCCGCAAATAATGTTGCCGCCCTGCGCAGGCTCAGTCCAACGTGCACACGCCCGTAGACGTTGACCCCGACAAAATCGGTCTTGCCCTGCACTGCCCCGGTCTCGCCGCAAAATGGCTGGATATAACTGCGCGTGCGGCCGCGATGAATAAAGTCAGTGAAGATATCGTTGTAAAAATAGCTCTGGATCCCGCACGCAATGCGATTGAACGGACTTCGATCCTTCACTGGCTGGAAGACGATGTAGTTCTGCGTCCAGCCCACATTCGCGCCTGGCTGCAGTTCATGGATCGCGTCGTAGGCGAGAGCGTGGGCACGTGCCATGTTGGCCAGCGCGCGCAGAGAACTGATGAGCTTGCCTTTTCGTCCGGGAGGAAACTCTCCCAGTTGATAGCCGAGCACGGCGTAAACGTTCGGCTCATTGAAGGTGACCCAGTCGGAACAAAGATCTCCGAGACTCTCCACGACCTTGCGGGTGAAACGGCCAAAGCGAAGAATCGAGTCGGGACGCAGGAATGCGCCGGTGTTTTCGAACCACAACGGATTGGTGAAGTGATGCAGACAGAGGAACGGACGCAGACCGCGCGCGTGTAAGCCCTCAAGCATTTCGCGATAGCGGGCGATGGCAGCTTCGTCCCATTCGCCCGGGCGGGGTTCGACGCGGCTCCATTCCACCGAGAACCGTAGGGCGTTCAGGTTCATGTCGCGCGCAATATCGAAGTCACGCTCGGCATTGTGCCACCAGTCGCAGGCCAGTCCACTGCGATCGCCGGAGCGGGTTCGACCGGCGGCTTCCCACGCGAACCATTGGTTGTTGCGATTGTCGCCTTCGCACTGGTGCGCGGCAGTGGAGACGCCCCACAGAAAGTCAGGCGGGAACAATCCGGTTGGACGCTTTTCGGGCATGCGGAGAAATGTGCCTTGAGATTACCATTTCGCCGCGAAATGCTCACCGCTGCTGTTTACTGTTGTCAGGATTACGCTGCGGGCGTGCGGAATGGGAATCGCGGCGCTTACTTTCGTAATGCCAGTGATGATCTTCGTGCTGCAGGAATCACTGCGCACGTATCGCGAGAGAGTCACAATCCGGCCAGAAATGAGCCTCTGTGCAGTTGGGTAGAAGGAGGCAACAAATGGGTACCGAACATCGGATCCAGAATCCAGCCGGTGAGCATATCGCCACGATTCGTTACAACGAATTCGCGGGCCGTTGGGAGATCGACGCTCTTCGCGAACCAGAGCTGGAATTCCTTTTCAACAGTGAAGAGGAAGCCTGGACCGCGTGGAAGACAGAATTCGATCCGAACACTGGTGAGCGATTGGGTTCGAAACAGATCGCATGATTTGGCTGAGTTGAGATGCCTTACAGTCGCGCAAGACGTGCCGCTCGGCACGCGGGCGCAGTTGTATGCCATAACTGCGCTCGGAATTCGAGAATTCCCGTAAATTCCTGAATCTGCGGTACCTGTTAGAATCGAAGTACGCTCGATGGACCGCAAATTCATTAGAAATTTCGCGATTATTGCTCATATCGACCACGGGAAGAGCACGCTCTCCGACCGTCTGCTGGAGCTTACCGGCTCGTTGACGGCGCGCGAGATGCAGGAACAGGTGCTCGATGCGATGGACCTGGAGCGCGAACGCGGAATTACTATCAAGGCACACTGCGTTCGAATGATGTACACGGCGCAAGATGGCCAGACCTATCAGCTGAACCTGATCGATACGCCTGGTCACGTGGATTTCTCCTACGAGGTTTCGCGGTCACTTGCTTCCTGTGAGGGCGCGCTGCTGGTGGTGGACGCTTCGCAAGGCGTAGAGGCGCAGACGCTGGCGAATGCGTACCTGGCGATCAATCACGGGCTGGAAATCATCCCGGTCATCAACAAGATCGATCTGCCAAGCGCAGACGTCGAGCGCGCCAAGGAGATGATTGAAGGCGCTGTCGGGCTTGACGCAAGTGACGCGCTGCCGATTTCGGCAAAGACCGGGCAAGGCGTGCCGGAAGTCCTCGAGGCGATCGTGAAGAAGGTTCCACCGCCGAAGGGGTCGCCGGATTCGCCGCTGCAGGCGCTGATTTTTGACAGCTGGTTCGATCCGTATCGCGGCGTGGTCGTGCTGACGCGCGTGTTTCACGGCACCATTCGCATGGGACAGAAGATCCGGCTGTGGTCGAATGGCAAAGCGTTCCAGATCGAAGGTCTGGGAGCGCTGACGCCGAAGCCTGTCGTGGTGGAGACACTGGAAGCAGGCGAAGTCGGCTTCCTGATTGCGAATCTGAAAAATGTAGGCGACACGAAAATCGGCGACACCATCACCGACGATGAACGCCCGGCGATCGAGCCGCTACCCGGTTTCGAAGATATCAAGCCGATGGTGTTTGCCGGACTGTATACCGTCGACTCGCATGAACACACGTTGTTGCGCGAAGCGCTGGAGAAGCTGCGGCTGAACGACTCGTCGTTCTTCTTCGAGCCGGAGAGTTCCGCTGCGCTTGGGTTCGGTTTTCGCTGCGGCTTCCTTGGACTGCTGCACATGGAGATCATCCAGGAGCGGCTGGAGCGCGAATACAAGCTCGATCTGATCACGACCGCGCCGAGCGTACGCTACAGAGTCACGAAGACTGACAATGAACTGATTGAGATCGACAATCCATCGAAGTGGCCGCCGCAAGGTGAGATCGCCAAGATCGAAGAACCAGTGATCCTGGCTACGATTTTGACGAACGAGGAATTTGTAGGCGGAATTCTGAAGCTGGTGGAAGACAAGCGCGGCAAGCAAAAAGGATTCGAATACGTGAGCGCGAATCGCGTGATGCTTACGTACGAGCTGCCGCTGAACGAAGTGGTGCTCGACTTTTACGATCGGTTGAAGTCGGTGTCGAAGGGATACGCATCGCTCGATTATCACTTGGCAGGATTCTGGCACTCTCCGATGGTGAAGATGGACATCCTGGTCGCGGGCGAGCCGGTGGACGCGCTGTCGCTGATCGTGCACCAGGATTTCGCCTACGAACGCGGACGGGCGCTGGTATCGAAGATGCACGACCTGATCCCGCGGCAGATGTTCGAGGTCGCGATCCAGGCGGCGATCGGCGCCAAAGTCATCGCGAGGGAGACGGTTGGGGCGATCCGCAAGAACGTTTTGGCCAAATGCTACGGCGGCGATATTACCCGCAAACGCAAGCTTCTGGAGAAGCAAAAAGAAGGCAAAAAACGCATGAAGCGGATCGGCAAGGTCGACATTCCGCAGGAGGCGTTCCTCGCTTTGTTGAAGGTTGGCGAAGAAGAATAGGGCCTTTCCCCGAGGTCCCTTATGCCCATGCGCCAGTTCATTTCTGGTCCAATTCCGTACAAGTCGATTCTCCCAAACAGCTTAGAACGCGCAGGATTCAGGAACTTAGTTGTGAAAAAGTGACTTTGGTTTCATGACAGGTTAACAAGAATGCAACGGGTCTGGTGCGCTTGCGGGGGTGCCGCTAACTCCTTGTCGGACTGAGCTTTGAAGGTGTTGTAACAATGGGGCAAAACGCTGCAAGGCGCATCAATGGCGGGTATGCCGCGATGGTAACCTCAGTTCTCCACAGGATTTTCCACAGAACAGAGGAAAACGTCGGACCCAGCAAGGAGCGCTGGCACAAGGGGAGTTCGCAGAATGAATGGGGCGGGGAGACCTTAACAATAGCGCCTCCCGCAGGTGGGTTTGTCCTGGCAAAGATCTGCCGACTTCAGGACGGTTACTTGGTCAGGCCGTTATCCTTCAGGATCTGCTCGGCGAAGAAGTTCTCCACCTTGGCCTGATCGCGAATTACGTCGTAGTAGGCCGACTTCAGCAATTGCTCGCGACGATCACGAAGCTGATCGCGAATCGCCTGCTGGACGCGAGGATCGTTCAGTTCGCGCTGACCGGCAGGTTCCTTGGAGACTAATTTCACAATCCGATATCCCATGAACTGCTTGCTCTGGGGATTCTGAATGGTGATGACGCTGCTGTACTGGCCGGGTTTGAGCTTGAGAACAACGTCTCGGGTGGCCAGGTCGGTACGCTGCAGTCCGGATTCGGGGGTGAAGCCAAGATCGCCGCCGTTTTGGGCGCTCTCAGGATCTTCGGAATACTTCATGGCGATGCTGGCGAAGTCCTCACCACTGTCGAGCCGATTCTGGATCATCTGAATCTTCTTCCTGGCGTCGGCGTCGTTCTGTGCTTTGTCGGCGACGCGCGCCTGGGGATTCGGCATGGGAGTAACGACGATCTGCGCGAGATGATATTGCGGCTCGATCAAATTGAATTCGGGCTTGTGCGCGTTGTAGTACGCGGTGATGTCGGCGTCAGTAACGTTGATTTTTGAGGTGATCTCTTTGTTGATCACTTTGTCGACAGTGATGGAACGGCGCAGATCGCGCTTGAAGTCGTCGAGCGAGATATTGCGCTCTTTCATGCGCTGATCAAACTGCTCGGGCGTGTAAGGAGCCTTGATCTCGTTCAGCTTGGCGTTCACTTCGTCGTCGGTGGCGAGAAGACCGAGCTTTTGCGCGCGCTGCAACAGGATCTCGTTGTCGACGAGCTCGCGGAGGATGTTCAGCTTCAGGCTGACGGCTTGTTCTCCCGTAACTGGTTGCGGCGAGCCGGCAGTCTGATTGCGGAAATACTTTTCGACTTCGGCGCTCATTATCTTCTTCCCGTTGACCTTGGCGAGCACGTCGGGACCGCCCTGGCCCCCTTGGCAGGCGATCAGCACGCCGAGAACGAGAAAGCAGAGAACGGCAGGAGCAAACCTGAGTTGACGAAGTTGGCGTTGATTAAAGCTCAATTCTTTCCTCCCGCGCCGGGGTGTGCCCTCGAACGCGAAACCGGGTTTCACCTGACTTAATGTGAAGCTGCGACCGGATTGGATCCGGCATCGCGTAGAGCATTGTCGATAGCAGCGTGCAGCTCTTCGGGCGGCACGGCGCCATCGATTTTGTACCCATTGATGAACAGAGTCGGCGTTGCGCTGACGCCGAGTTTATCGGCTTCATCGATCGACGCCTGGAGTTGCTTGTCCGATTGCGCCTTGATGCAAGCCTGCACGGGCGCAGTAGGGATTTTAGCCTTTGCTGCCTGATCGAGGGTAATGCGATCGATGTTCGCCTCCTGCTCGGCCAATGACTTCGTCTGCGACGAGATCTGATGCTGATTGGCGTGCATGTAGTCGGCAAAATCCCAATAGGCATCGTTGCTCGATGCTGCCAGGCAGTTGGCATCGTTGGCCGCATGCTTGGCCCACGGATGGATTTCCGCTAACGGGTAGTCCTTGTAAATAATCCGGACTCGATCCCCATAGGTCTTGAGGATATCGTCGGTGAGAGTTTCATGCATGCGCGCGCAGAATGGGCATTCGAAGTCGTCGTAGTTGACGATGGTGACCTTGGCGTCTTTGTTACCGCGTACCGGCCGCCCGTTGAGATCGATTTTGCTCATCGTGGACTGGTAGGGATCCTGCGTCAGATCCATGCGCGTGAGACGAAGCAGAGTCTTGTTGTCCTTGGAGATCAAGAACTTCTGCTCCTGCTTTTTCTCGCCATTGTCGAAGGTCACAAGCAGATTGTCGTAGCCGGGGAAATCGCTGGGCGAACGTGCGCCAATCACCAGCTTGATGCCAGAGGGCACGTTGTAATACGAACGAAGATTCCGTTCAATACGACGATCGAGCTCAGGCGATGGCGCCTGGGCGGCACAACCTAAACAGAGCAGTAAAACAAGGGCGCAAGAGCGCCTAATCCATGAAGAATGCAGCATAAACTCCTAAACAGGAATTATCTCATGCAGAGCGGTTGGGAAGGGGTTTCGGCCCCAGTTTTAGCGGCTTCAGGCCCAATTTGAGCTAGGCGGACCTAATGGTAGAAAGCGGCAACAGCGCATTCATCGAGCCGGAGCGAAAACCTTCGAGATCGAGGGTTACGTAGGTAAATCCGAGCGCCTTGAAGATGCGAACGAACTCGGAGGCCAATTCCGGAGAGAGGGCGCGAGGAAGTTCTTCCCGAGAAATCTCGATACGCGCAATCTGGCCGTGATGACGAACACGAAACTGGCGGAATCCGAGGGCTCTCAGCGCGTCTTCGCCGGCTTCGACCGCGGCAAGCGCTTCGCGGGTGACTGGGCGTCCATATTCAATTCGAGAGGAGAGGCAGGCAGATGCAGGCTTGTCCCAGACCCGCAGTCCCGCGTCCTGTGCTAATTGGCGGATATCCTGCTTGGTGAGCTTGGCGTCAAGGAGAGGAGCGGCGACACCGTGCTTGCGCGCCGCATGCTGGCCGGGACGGAAATCGCCCTGATCGTCGAGAT
Organism: Terriglobia bacterium; assembly: GCA_963724985.1. Classification (GTDB taxonomy): domain Bacteria; phylum Acidobacteriota; class Terriglobia; order Terriglobales; family Acidobacteriaceae; genus JAJPJE01. The sequence goes on from CAVRWV010000021.1 coordinate 227,493, forward strand.
TCACGCCGTAAGCAATGGTGTCGAAGCCGCGCTCGACTGCGAATCCTTCCATCACGGTAAAGAGCTCGTCCTTGCAATGGAAGCAGCGCTGGCCGTCGTTGCGTACATAGTCGGGACGGTCCATCTCGGATGTAGCGAGGATCTCGAGTGGGATGTCCTGCTCCTGCGCGAAGGCGACGGCATCCTTTAATTGGGCGCGGGCCAACGAGGGGGAGTCGGCGATCACGGCGAGGACGTTCGTGCCCAGCACCTGGCGGGCTTCCCAGGCGAGATAGGCCGAATCGATGCCGCCGGAATAAGCAACCAACAGCCTCTGGTAAGACTGCAGGTGACTCCGCAACTCCGCGCGTTTTTGGACCAGGTCCATGACGAGTATGTTAAATGATGCTGCAAACTGTATGGTGGTTCGGGTATTTGCGTGGGGCGACCGCGAAAAGGCTGCCGCAGGCTGTCTTTGACTCCGGGGTACAGCTGGCCTAGAATCAATAAGAAGCGAAAGAGCTTCAGACGCAGTTCCTCAGGCGCCGGTGCGCGGCTTGTAGGAGCTCCTCCAGGAGACCAACATGCTAGGCAAATTAGGATTGCCGGAGATTCTGGTAATCGCCGCCATCGCGCTGCTCATCTTCGGGCCGGGCCGCTTGTCCGAACTCGGCAAAGGTTTGGGAGAAGGCATCCGAAACTTCAAGGGCGCAGTCAAAGATCCTGAGCCACCTGCCGAGAAGAAAGAGTAGTCGGCAGTCGGTCGTTTTTCTGCTAGTGGGCCTGCGGAGTTGCTAACCCCTGTGCGTAGTGCTTCGCAGTGCGGCGAGTGCTTCCTCAACACAGACTTCCAGCGGCTGATCCGTATCGATCACCGTTTTCGAAAAAGTAATCTCTTCGAATTGCTGTTTCACGCGCAAATATAAATTGAAATCCCGGTTGATCGCGGGGTGCGTGTGCGCATCTGCGCTCTGCTCCAACCGAGCGCGTGCGGTCTCGTCCGAACAGATGCATTCGAGAATCCGCCAGGGCTCTTCCATCTGATCGGCGAAACGAATCACCTGTTCGAGCTGGTAGCGTCGCGAAAAAGGCCTGCCGTCAAGGATGATGGGGCGCGAAGGTCCGCGATGAACGAGATAGCCGGCCACTTGCATCATGATGCCGACAACAAAATCGTCCTGAGAGGTGGAGTACTCAATGTCCGATGGAGCGAAGAGAGCGGCGCGAATGGGATCCTTGTCGAGAATGGTCGCGTCGATTCGCTGAGCGAGTGCGTGGGCGAGAGTTGTTTTGCCGGTGCCGGGCAGGCCGGCGAGGATGATGATCATGAAAGTCTTTCAGTCGATCAGTCGTTCAGTTCTGTCAGTACATCAGTTCTTCAGTACATCAGTTCTTCAGTCTGTCAGTCGTTCAAGTCTCTCAATTAAATATGGAAGCTATTGAACTGCGTATGGAGAAGCTGACTAAAGGACTGATCGACTGAAAGACTGATATCAGACTATTCCACAATCGCGAGCACTTCTCCGGCGGTGACGGTCGCGCCCTCTTTCGCGAGAATCTGGCTCACGATTCCCTTCTTCGGAGACTTCAACTCGTTCTGCATCTTCATCGCTTCAATAACGACGAGGCCTTGCCCGGCTTCCACCCCATCCTTTTCTTTGGCGAGCACGCGAACGATTTTGCCAGGCATCGGGGCGACGAGTTTCTGAGGCCCTTCGGTTCCCGCGCCTTTGCCGCGACGACTGCGCAAGGAACGTGGGTCGCGGACTTCAGCAGCAAAGCGCGCGCTCTTGACCCAGATGTGCGTGTCGGTGGGCGTGAGCTCACGCTTCACTTCGTAAGCAATGCCATCGATGATGAGCGAAATAACATTTGGCCTGGCGAGGATCGCGTCGACGTGAACCTCTTCGTCGTCGAGACGGCAATGCCACTTGCCCTCGGCTTGATTGAGTTCGAGCCGGTGAGACTTGCCGTCGATGAGGATGTCGTAGGTCAAGCGGGTCCGTCAGTCTTTCAGTCGATCAGTCTTTCAGTAAAAGCAGAGTCAACACCTTTATCAAATCAGCTGTGCAGCGCTTCCCGTCGTCCGGCGTGCTTCCATCTGGAAGCGTCTGTGCCGTTCGTCTTACCTGTGCCGTTGTTCGAGAGACCATTTGTTGCAAGCGGCTGCAAGACGGAAAACAACCCTGCTGCAATGGCCGCCACGCGCGCCTTGTTGGCTTCGGAGGTCTCGTCGGGCGTCAGGTCGTAGTTCTTGTCGGCGAGAAGACGATCCAGAAAACCAGTGTCGATGTTACCTGCGCGAAAATCCGGATGCCGCAGGATACGCCGGAACAGGCTGATATTCGTCTTGATGCCGCCGACGAAGTACTCGTACAACGCGCGTTGTAGCCGCGCGATAGCCTGTTCGCGGTCCGAACCATAGCCGATCAATTTGGCGAGCAGCGGATCGTAATCGAGGGGAACGGTCCATCCTTCATACATGCCGCTGTCGCGCCGGATCCCCGGGCCAGAGGGAAGCAGGAGCAGCGTGATCTTGCCGGGACTCGGAAAGAAATTGTTGTCGGGATCCTCGGCGTAGATGCGGCATTCAATCGCATGGCCACGCAGCTTCACGTCTTCCTGCTTGAATGGCAGTGGTTCGCCGGCGGCGATGTGCATCTGCAGGTGCACGAGATCGAGTCCGGTGACGAGTTCCGTAACTGGATGCTCGACTTGCAGGCGCGTGTTCATCTCAAGGAAATAGAAGTTGCGATCCTGGTCGACGATGAACTCGACGGTGCCAGCGTTGGTGTAACCGGCGGCTTTGGAGACGCGCACGGCGATCTCGCCCATGCGTTGGCGCATTGCTTCGGTGACGATCGGAGACGGCGATTCTTCGAGTACCTTCTGATGACGGCGCTGAACGGAGCATTCGCGCTCGCCGAGGTAGACGCAGTTGCCGTGCTCGTCGGCGAAGATCTGCACTTCCACGTGCCGCGGATTCTCGATGTACTTCTCGATATAGACTTCGCTATCGCCAAAAGAGCGTTCGGCCTCGCTACGCGCTCCTTCGAACGCAGACTTCAGATCCTGAGGCGAGCGCACCATGCGCATGCCTTTGCCGCCACCACCCGCGGCGGCCTTCAGCATGATGGGATAGCCGATTTCGGCGGCTTTGATCTCCGTTTCGGGGTACTCCAGTCCGCGCAGTGTGCCGGGGACAAAGGGGACGTCAGCCTTCGACATCGCCTGGCGGGCGCGGGTTTTCGAGCCCATGCGGTCCATCGCATCGCCGGTCGGGCCGATGAACTTGATTCCCGCGGCAGTGCAAGCGCGAGCGAAGTTCGCGTTCTCGGAAAGGAAGCCGTAGCCGGGATGAATCGCTTCGGCACCGCTGCGCTTCGCGACGTCGAGAATCTTGGCGATGTTCAGGTACGACTCGGTCGCGGTCGCCGGACCGATGTGGTAGGCTTCGTCGGCTTTGCGAACATGGAGCGAAGCGCGATCGACGTCGGAATAAACGGCGACGGAGCGAATGCCCATTTCGCGGCAGGCGCGAATGACGCGCACCGCAATTTCTCCGCGATTGGCAATCAGGACCTTTTTGAACATGGCTCCGGAAGCTCGTTTCGTCCGCGCTGAGATTCTAATTCAGCGGGCGGAAGAGCGAAAACATGGGCGACTGTAACGAGGAGCAACCGGGTAGTTTGTGAGCGAGATGACGGGTACATGGTAGCGATGACTTTGTCCTACTTCGGCGAGACCGAAAAACCAGAATCGTCGACATCCGAGGGCTTCACTCCGTAACCGGAAATCTTCCAGCTGCCGTCGGGCTGCAATTGCGGAATCACGGTTTCGATTCCCGAGCCAAGCCGCTCGAAGCCACTGATGAAAGTGACCACAACATAGTCGCCGTCTTCCGCACCCGAGAGCTTGTTTGTGTAAACAGCGTTCAAGAGTTTGCGGACGCGATTCTTTCCTAACAGGTGTCGCCAGTGGCCCAGTTGGGACTCCCATTTATCTTTGCGAATCGACGCCTGGAATGAGGGCGAGGTCTGTTTCCAGCACTGGTCGTATTTGCCTGCGTCGAGAAGAGCGAGCCAGTCCGTTGCGAATTTGGCGGCCGCCGATTCTTTCGCGTCGGCGGCAAACGCCTGGCAGCAGAGGAGGGCCAGAACGGCGATCACTACCGAGCGTTTGAACGCATTCACCTGCGGCCCCCGGATGACGAGAGCTCATTGTGTCATCCGGGCCACCGATCAGCAATTGTCGACGAAGGCGCGCGCAGGAAGATGTGCGCTCTTTCCCCTTGTATTGTCTGATCGCCAGTTCCTTATTCTGATGGAGCGTATACGAGGATCTCAAATGATCCTGGCTTGATGCTGGGCCGGGTTTGGCCTTCTGCGGGCGGACCTAGTTCTGCAGTCGGGAGAAAGATTCTGTGGCTGCTGGTATCGACAGCCATCGTTCGTGCACCCCGCTGGGTTGGGATGTTAGCTGCAACCTCGTAGGTTCCACCCTTGACTCGCCGAACTACAGTCAAGGTGCCTTCGCCGTTGGAAGCGAATGCGAATCCAAGCTTGGGATCAAAAGCTGCAGCATCGGTGCCCTTCCCGGTTGCCGGTGTAGCCACAGCCTTGCCAGTCTTTTTATCCACGACCAACATCTTGCCGTTGCCGCACACCGTGAACAGGTGACCCGAGGCTTCGTCGATTGCAAGGCCAGATGGCTCCTCGCAGTCGGCCAGCTTCCAACGCTCGGTCGCTTTCCAGGTCTTGGAATCGACGACCGCGATTTCGCCAGTATCTTCGACATTCACGTACACGTGCCCAGGGTCCGCGGCCGCGAACTCGAGTTTGCCTCCGAGAGGCACCGTGGCAACGACCTTCAACGAGTCCGGATCAATCGCCATCAGGTCTTTGCTGCGTCCGTTCATCACGATGACGCGCTTTGCGTATTTGTCGTAGATGATGGCGTCCGGATTTTCTCCCACCTTGATGTCGGTCTTGGGCGCGAGCGTCTTCAGATCGAAAACTGTTACGGTTCCAGCGCGGCCGTTGGAACTGAATCCGAGTCCTTTGTCGGGAACGAGCGCCACGCCATGTGCGCCGTTGGCGGGAATCTCTCCAGTCTTTTTGCCACTGGCGGCATCGATCACGTAGATGGCGCTGTTATGTGCGACAAAAAGGCGATTGCCGCTGGGATCGTAGGTGATGTAATCCCAGCCGCCATCACCGCCAATCGTGTACTTGGCGACCTGTTTGTAAAGTGGCGCTGACTCTGCCAGCAGAAACGCCCGTCAAAATCAACGAGGTGGAGACTACAAACGCGAGGGTCTTCGCAATTCTCAACATTCGGAACTCACCTTCCTTCAGCATGGCTGAGGTAGAAATGCACAGCGGGAGTGATTACCAGCGATAGAACAATGGAAACTGCAATGCCGCCGATGACAGCGATGGCAAGCGGCTGCAACATCTGGGAACCGGAGCCTAGCGCCAGCGCCAGAGGCAACATTCCGGCAATGGCAGCAAGTGCGGTCATTACGATTGGGCGCAAGCGCCGCCGGCCGGCATGCAGCATGGCGTCGCGTGGCGAATATCCTTGGGCGCGATATTTCTGATCCGCATCGAGCAACAGGATGCCGTTCTTCGCGACAATACCGATCACCATGATGAGGCCCATAAAGGACGAGATGTTGAACGTAGTGCCCGTGACCAACAGCGCCAAGAGAACGCCAGATGTGGATAGCAGCGCAGAAGTGAGAATTGCCAGAGGCGCGGCAAACGTTCGAAATTCGAAGAGGAGCACTACGAATACCAGTACGACCGCGAGAGCGAGAACGAACAGAAGATCGTGGAACGACTTTTGCTGTTCTTCGTAGGTGCCGCCGTACTGTACGCGAATGGACGAGGGAAGATGAAGTCCATTAACGGCCTTCTGCACGGCGGCAATGGCGCTGCCGAGATCGCGCCCTTCCAGTCGCGCAGTAACAGCAACATCCCGCTGCAGATTCTCGCGCCGAATTTCCGTTTGGCCGGGGACCTCGGTGACGCTGGATAAAGAGCCGAGAGTGGCGGTGTGTCCAGTGCCGCTAACCAGGAGCGTGTTGCTCATCGCGGCGAGTGAAGCACGGTTTGCGGCGGGAAAGCGCACGCGAATCGTATAAGCGCGATCGTTTGCGATGACAGGGGTTGCGGCCGGCTCACCTTCGAGAATGGCGGTCGAGTCCGTAGCAACCTCTTCGGGCGTAAATCCCGCGTGCGCCGCGACGGTGGGATTCACCTGGAATATTGTTGCGGGTCCGCTGATTGTGTTTTCAATGCCGTTCTTCAGGTCGACCACGCCATCGATCTTCTCAATTGCGGCAGCAACACGAGGGGCCCAATCCTGAAGAGCAGCTGCATCGGTCGAGAAAAGTTTGATCTGCACCGGTTCCGGCGAGTTCGAGAGGTCGCCAATCATGTCCTGCAGAATCTGCGTGAACTCGACGTCGACACGCGGCTCTTCCCTGGCGATCCTTGCGCGCAGATCGGAGATGACTTCATCCGTGGAGCGGCTATGGTTGCTCTTGAGTTTCACCGCGATGTCGCCAGAGTTGGCTTCGGTCACTGCCGCAAGACCCAACTGCAATCCCGTGCGACGGGAGGCCCCTTGCACCTCGGGGATTTCGCGAATCATCTGCTCGAGGTGACCAACGATGCGATTCGTTTCCTGCAGCGATGTGCCCGCTGGAGTCAGATAATCGAGGACGAATCCGCCCTCGTCGATTTCCGGCATCAGGTCGGTTCCGAGCGCCTTGTAACAGAGGAATGAGCCAGCGATGAGGATGACGCTAAAAAACGCGATCCACCTCGGGCGTTCGAGCGCAAAGCGTAACCAGCGTTCGTAAAAGTTAAGGACTCTGTGAAACCGGCCTGTCAGCTGGCCGTCGGCGGCATCAACCTCCTGCTCTTCTGCTTTTCTGGAGTCACCCTGCAGCCCAGCACGATTGGATCGTATGAAGTACTGGCTGAGAGTCGGTGTCCAGGTCAGAGCCAGCAGAAGCGAGGTGAGCAAAGCCGCCGCGACCGTAATTGCCAACGCGCGGAAGAACAGGCCGGTCACGCCAGTCACAACGGCCAGTGGCACGAAAACAACGATCGGAGTGATGGTGGATCCGATCAGGGGAACAGTGATTTCCGAAAGAGCGCTGCGAACCGCTTGCAACGGACGCTGGCCGGCCGCGCGGTGCAGCGAGATGTTCTCGACTACAACGATGGCGTCGTCAATCACCAGTCCGACCGCTGCCGCGAGTCCGCCAAGCGTCATCAGGTTGAAGCTTTGGCCGAGGAGCTTGAGCGCAATGAACGTGATGGTTACAGTTGCAGGGATCACGAGCGCGGCGGTGATCGATGCGCCCCAATCGCGAAGAAACACGACAATAATGATGCAGGCGAGAATCAGCCCGATCAGGACTGCGTCGCGAACGCTCTTGATCGACGCTGTGACCAGCTCGGACTGGTCGTAGAACGGTTGCAGCACGATTCCCGGAGGCAGAGAGCGCCGGATACTCGCGATCTCCGCATGTACTTCGTTCGCAACCTGGACCGTGTTGCTGTCTGGCTGGCGGCTGATGTTGAGCAGGACGGCGGGTTTGCCATTCGCCGTGACAATCGTGTACACGGGCTTGACGTCTGGCGCAACGCTCGCAACATCTCCGACGCGGACAGGAATCCCGGTCTGCGTGTTCTTGATAACAATTTGGGCGATCTGTTGAGGATCGCGAACCTGCCCGTTGATCAGTCCCAGATAGAGCTGATGATTCTGTTCGAGGAGGCCCGGCGAATCGATGAGATTCGTACTCTTCACCGCATTGAGAATGTCGGTGACGGTAACACTCGCAGCGAGCAGTTTCGCGGGATCGGGAATGATGTGAAATTCCGGCTCCTGGCCTCCCTGCACAACCACGGTGGCAACGCCATTCAAGCGATTGAGGCGCGGTTTCAATTCATAGGTCGCGAGCTCCCAGAGCTGCGTCTGAGGCATCGTCTCAGAGGTGAGGCTATAGCCGATGATGGGAAAGCTGGCGAACGTGAGGCGGTGCGTGTCGACGATAACACCCGGGGGCAAGCTCGTGCGCACGCGGGAGAGCGCGGCGTCCACAAGCTGCAGGGTTTGCACCATGTCGACGTGCCAGTCGAAGAACAGATCGATCTCGGCGGAGCCGCGGCTGGTGATTGAGCGCACGCTCTCCAGGCCGGGGACGCTGTTGACCGTCTCCTCGATGGGCCGGGTAATGGTCACCATCATTTGATCGATCGGCATCACGCCGTTATCGACGGCGATGACCACGCGCGGGAAATCGGTAGTCGGAAATACAGAGAGCGGAATCGTGAATGCGAGGTACGTCCCAATGCACACCAGGACGACGATCGTGAAAATCACAGACTTGGCGTGACGGCTGTACCAGTAGCGCTCTTCCTGAACGCCCGAAGTGCGAATCTGGTCCGGTGGTGATTGCAAGGTCACCCGCGCATCACTCCTTTTCCGATCCAGGTGCAGGCGCAGCCGCCGTTTCTACTTGCTTCACGCGCGTCTTATCAGCGAGGCCATAAGCACCGGAGGCGATCACTGTTTCGCCGGCATTCAGTCCCTTGGTGATTTGCACATCGCCTGTGCCGCTGATTCCAGTCTCGACGACGCGCTCGCGTGCAATGCCATCGTCACTCACGACCATCAGCTTTGTTTCACCCTCGGGTGTTTTGAGAATGGCGGAGGCGGGGACAGCAATCGCGTTTTCGTCGACTCGTGCGACGATCTGCAGATTCACGGCTGTGCCTGGGCGCAACGCGCCGCGCGGGTTGGGCGCTTCAATCCAAACTTCAACGGTTGTGCTGTTGGGGTCGAGCGCCGGACTGATCAGCGTTACCTTGCCTTCCGCTTTGAAATCGCCGGGAGCGGTAATCGTGGCCGGATCACCGACTTTCAGAATGGCCGCGTCATCCTGCGGTATGTGTGCCTTCGCAATGACCGACGAGGTATCCATGATCGTTAACAGCGCAGTACCTGCTGTCGGGGTTTCGCCGGGATACAAAGGGCGGTCTGTAACCACTCCGTCGATCGGACTTCGAATCTCGGTGTAGCTCAACTGCGCGGCGGCTCCTTCGAACTTGCCCTTCGCGGAAGTTAATTGTCCGGTCGCCGATTTCTCGCCTTGCGGCTTGCCAATTGCCAAAGCCGCTGCGTAATGCTGATTCGCCAACTGGTACTGCGCCTTTGCCTGGACCAGGGAAACACGAGCTTGGTCCAGTTCCTTGCGTGGCAGAGCGCCCTGATTGAAAAGAGCTTCGCGGCTGTCGTAAAGCTTCTGTTCTGCTTCCAAGGCTTCCTGCGCTGTCTTCAGGTCCAGCTCGGACTTCTTAAGATCCTCGGGAAGATTTGCGCCGGTGGTGGTTTGATAGGTGGCTTCGCGCCTGCTCGAATGCGCCTTTGGAATCGGCGACAGCAGCGGCCAAATCCCGGTTCTCGAGAACCGCGAGCAGTTCTCCGGCATGAACGCGCGAGCCGCGGTTCACATAAAACTTTCGAACGGACGCGGTGATCTTTGGCGTTACGGCTGCCTGTTTCTTCGGGAAAAGGATCGCTTCTGTCGTGACGGTCTGACGGATCGGCTTGCGCTCGGCCTTGACCATCTGAACAGCGACGACGGGCTCGGGTGCGGGAGCTTCTTTGGACCGCGAAAAAAACAGGATCGCCGCAATGGCGATAGCCACAACTCCGCCGGCAATAAACAAGGTTCGATTCCGAGTGCTCATACTAGAAAGTACCCGTCAGCGTTTGCAGATTGGCCACAGCAAGCCGGTAGCGTACTTCTCCGTCGTCGTAGTTGTTTCTCGCGAGCACCAGCGCATTTTGCGCGTCCACCACCTCAAGCGCGGTCGCTTCGCCGGCTTGATAGCGAAGCGTGGTGAGACGCAAACTTTCCTGCGCCAGATCGGCTGATCGCTTGAGAATGTCGATCTGATTTTTAGACACGGAAGCTTCGGAATAAAACGCCTGGAGATCGGCCAGAGCTTGCCTTTGGGTTGCGCTCAGTTCCACTTGCGCCTGCATGCGTCTTAGCTCCGCCTGACGCACACGGCTCTGCGTGGCGCCCCAGTTAAAGATTGGCAGCTGCAGACTTGCGGAGACTTGATATCCGAGATTGCGGTTGCCGTTGGTATAGGTGGCATATTGCGGCGCATCGATCCCATAAAAATAGTCGAGTGACAGAGTGGGTAGGTGGCCGCCGATTGCCGCCTGCACTTCATTGGAAGCGACCTGCGCGGCAGCGAGCGCGGCCTTCAATTCAGGATTATTTCTGGCGGCGAGCGATTGTACTTCGGCAACCTGAGGAAGGGGCGTCGTAAATCGAAGATCATCGACGAGGTCAAAATCCTGCGTAAACACTGGAAAGAGCAGGACCGCCAAACCAAGCCGCGCTTTCTCCGCAACCAACTGCGATTCCTGAAGCGCGCGGACGCTGTCATTGGCCTGAAGTTGAGCCTTGATCACATCGGCATGGGCGACCTCACCGCCCTTCTCCAGTCGCTCACTCAGATCCAAAAACCGCTGTGCTTCGTCCGCCGCTTGCTGTGCGTTGGCTGTTTTGCGCTGCCCGACGATGGCTCCGTAGTAGCTCTGTACTACCGTGACGACCAGGCCGCGCGCGGCAATCTCAGCTTGCGCGGTCGCCAGCGCTTCCGCAGCGTGCGCGCGACGATAGTCCGCGAATGAGGTGAAACCGACGCTCTGGCGTACGGCGCCCTGGCTGATATATTCCCGCACACCGTTTGCTGCGATGAACCGAGGAGACGACTCACGGTTAGGCTGGGTGTAGATCGCTCCGGTCACATAGTCGACGCTGGGAAGCAATGCCGCACGCGCCTGGACCCGATCTTCACGCGCCAAGCCGGATTGCATGACTGCGGCACGAAACTGCGGGCTGTTCACCTTCGCGCGCGCGAGTGCATCCTGCAAACTGATGGTTGGACGCTGCCCAGGAAGGGGCGCGTTCGCAGTACCAGGAACCTGGCAACAACCGACGACGGACAGCGCTATGACAGCAGCGGGAAGAAGACGTAGATTCACATCGGCCTCTCAGAGAGAGCTCTCCACTGTGACACAGCAAACCTTAACGGAACCTTAATTCGAGTTTGCGGGGAGCTGGACGGTCATAGTGGTGCCGATTCCGACTTCGCTCTCGACACGAATCGTTCCACCATAGGCTTCAACTATGGCCTTCGAGATGGCCAGGCCGAGGCCGTATCCACCGGTATTACGGGCTCGGGAGGTATCCGCGCGGCGGAAGCGATCAAAGATGAATGGGATTTCGGCAGCGGGAATCCCCTGCCCATGGTCCTTTACTGAGACCTCGGCTCCGGTATCGACGCCAACCACTGTCATTTGCACGCTCGATCCAGGCGGGCTGTATTGGATGGCATTCTCCAGCAGATTTCCCCATACCAATTCCAGGTCTTCGGCATCGGCATGCAATCGGGGAGAGCCATCGCGCTGAAGGTCGAGCTTCAATTTGCGGGCTTCAGCCAGAGACCGGAGGTGCGCAATGGAGAGCTCGCAGGTCGAGGTAAGGTCGATCTCTTCCAAGTCACGGCGCAGACTGCCCGACGCCCACTGTTCGGCACGCGCCAGTCGCAACATGGAGTGAACCAGTTTCTCGAGGCGCTCGATATCCTCCAACGCAGCCTCGATGCCATCCCGATATTCTTCCGCGGAGCGCGGCCGCTGCAAAAGCGACTGAATCGTCGACTTCACGATTGCAACCGGAGTTTTGAGCTCGTGCGCAGCGTCCGCGAGGAAGGCCCGCTGCGATGTAAACGCCTTTTGCAAATTGGCGAGCATCGTATTCATCGCGCGTGTGAGAGGCGCCAGTTCAGAGATCTGCAAAGCCTCGGGGGGAGCGCGCAGCTCCCAATTCGCGGGAGACACATCCGCCGCGCGGGATGCCAAGACGGCCAGTGGCGCGAGTCCCCTTCTGATCCCCCAGAGCACAGCCATAGTCGCGATCGCGAGCATGCTGACACTGGCGAGACAGATCAATATTGCAGCCCGCCACGCGGACTCACGCAATTCCTCGGTAGAGGCTGCGTAGAAAACGGTGAGCGTGGCGCCGCTACTTGCGGTACCTGCGGGCTCCTGATCAAGCACGGGAACGTCGTTCAGTCGAATGGCGCGATACATCTCGCCTTGCAGCTTCAAGTTCCAGTTGTTCCGGTTGCCATGAGGAGCAGGATCAAAATTGGCGGGCCAGTTGTCTGAGGCGGCGAGCACCTTACCATTCTGATCGAGTATTCGGTACAGGTCCGGATGGCGGCGGTCGAGCGGCGGTGGAACCATCTCGCGATCGAAGACGAGCGTCGGGTGTTCTTCTTCGGAATAGCGCACGAGGGCAGCGACACTCATGGCGCGGCCGTGCAGTCCGGCGTCGAAGGCGTTCCGAAGCTGACGCTTCGTCAGAACCACGGCGACGGTGACCACGCCAATAGTGAGCAGCAACTGCGTGATCAGGACTACCGTGACGAGGCGCCGTTTGATCGAGGAACTCTTCATATTCACGCTCGCAGTACGTAGCCCTGCCCGCGAAGAGTCTGAATCAGCTTCTCGCCTTTCGCGTCGCCGAGCTTGCGCCGGAGGCCTGAAATGTAGACTTCAATTACGTTGCTGAATCTCTCCCAGTTGAAGTCATAGAGATGCTCCAGCAATTCGGTTTTTGACACCACTGCGCCGCGCCGGTGCGCGAGATATTCGAGCACACGATATTCCATGCCCGTCAGCGATACCGGTTTGCCGTCGCGATGAACGGTATGATCGGCAATATTCATTTCGAGATCATGGAACCTCAGGACTGTATCGCTTTCACCTTTTCCGCGGCGAATCAGGGCCTTGGCACGGGCGATGAGTTCGCCCAGATCGAATGGCTTGGTTACGTAGTCGTCGGCGCCAGCGTTCAATAATGCGACCACCGACTCCTTTTCGTCCCGCGCAGTCAGGACGAGGATAGGCACGTTCGCCCCGGCTTTTCGAAGTTCCTGGACGACAGAGAGGCCGTCCCGGGCAGGTAACATCAGGTCGACCATGATCAAGTCGTAAGGATTGGATTTGGCCATGTAGAGGCCATTTTCGCCATCGAAGGCGCAATCCACGGCGTACCCGGCACTCTCGCGGACGCTTCGCGCGATGTTTTCAGCCAGCCTGCGCTCATCCTCGATAACCAGAACGCGCATGGCTAACTATACCCCGGAGGCTTCAACTTATAATGCCGTGACGCCGGTGATCCCCGCGGTTGATACCTGCTGGACGTGGCGGAGCGCCTGCTGGGTGCTGCTTTCAAGCATGGATTACGCCAGGGACGGGTGGTGCAAAATCTAGGGCAAGGGTGGATCGATTTGCGTGGTCGAGCACTCTAATGTGCGTATGCCGAAATACAACAAGAATCCAGAAGCCGTATCCCGCCTCTCTCCCGAGCAATATCGCGTGACCCAACATGATGGGACCGAGCGTCCCTTCGACAACGAGTATTGGGATAACAAAGAGCCGGGGATCTACGTGGACGTTGTTTCAGGCGAGCCACTGTTCGCGTCGGTAAACAAGTACGACAGCCACTCTGGTTGGCCGAGTTTCACGAAGCCGATTGATGCTGAAAACGTCGTGGAGAATACTGATACGAGCCACGGCATGGCCCGCACTGAAGTTCGTTCGAGCCATGGCGACAGCCATCTCGGCCATGTCTTCCCCGATGGTCCGCCGAAAGAGGGCGGCCTCCGTTATTGCATTAATTCAGCTTCGCTGCGCTTCATCCCGCTCGAGGAACTTGAGAGCGAGGGATACGGCGAATACCGCAAGCTATTCGAGACTGCGAAAAAGGAGTAGGAAATGGCGTCATCTACAGAACGTGCGATTCTCGCGGGAGGTTGTTTCTGGGGTATGCAGGATTTGCTTCGCCGCTACCCTGGCGTGATTTCCACACGAGTCGGATATTCGGGCGGGGATGTGCCCAACGCAACGTATCGCAATCACGGCAGCCATGCCGAAGCGCTCGAGATTGTGTTCGACCCAACGAAACTCACTTTCCGCAAGCTTCTGGAGTTTTTCTTCCAGATTCACGATCCAACAACTCTGAACCGCCAGGGGAATGACCTGGGGACGAGCTATCGTTCTGCGATCTTTTATACAAACGACGAGCAGAAACGGGTCGCGGAGGACACCATTGCCGACGTTGAAGCCTCAGGGCTATGGCCGGGCAAGGTAGTGACGGAGGTGGCGCCAGCCGGTCCTTTCTGGGAGGCTGAGCCGGAACACCAGGACTATCTGGAACGCTATCCCGGTGGATACACCTGTCATTTCATTCGGCCTAACTGGACGCTTCCCAAGAGAGCGGAAGTGACCCGAGCTGGCTGAACGTATATCTACAGATTGGCCGTAGTTCGAGCCTGCGCTCAAGCCACAGATCTTGTAGCTGCGGCCGATCTGTCATCCGCGCTCATCGCCTTGACCATCGAAGGCACTGACGTAAATAGCGGGATAAGCCCTTCAGCGAATGTCGGGTGAGTCAGGACGGCTTCGCGCAATGCCGTATATGGCAGTCCGGCGATCATCGCAACCTGTACAACGGCGATGAGTTCTCCGGCGTCGGCAGAAAAGCTGGTGAAGCCAAGGATGCGGTCGTTGCCGGCTTCAACCAGAGCCTTCATGAATCCGCGTGTTTCACAGATTGCGCGAGCGCGGAGTACGCCCTCCATTGGAATCTTGAACAGACGGTACGGAATGCCCTGGGCTTGTGCTTCCTTTTCATTCAGGCCGACGCGCGCTAATTCCGGATCCGTGAATAAGCAAAACGGAACCTGTCTACCAGTGGTTACACGATTTCCGCCAGCAAGATTCTCACGGACGATGAGCGAATCGTCAGCGCTGATGTGCGTAAACTGTGGACTACCGGCTACTTCGCCGATTGCCCAAACACCGGGCGCTGTCGTCTCAAGCCGCTCATTGACTTTCACATAACCGCGGTCCGTCAGCTCGACTCCAGCAACATCCAGTCCGATATCTTTTGTGTTTGGGACGCGGCCCGCTGCCACCAGCAGATGACTGCCCTCGACTGCGGTCTCGACTCCGTTTCGATCGAGAACAATTGTTACCGACTGGCCTGATTTTCCCGACACTCGTTTAACGTGCGCGCTGAGAATGAGATCAATTCCCTCGTCCTCAAGGAGGCTTTGCAGCGCCTCGGTGACATCTTCATCTTCTCTCTGGACCAGCCGAGCATTGCGATCGATCACTGAAACTTTGCTGCCGAAGCGACGCATTGCCTGGGCCAGCTCTGTTCCCACGTAGCCACCTCCGAGCACGAGAAGGTGTTTTGGAACCTCACCGAGTTCGAGCGCTTCGATATGCGTGAGGGGCTGCGCTTCAGCCAGACCGGGTACTGCCTCGAGTGCAGCGTGCGTACCCGTCCCGATGATCACGTTGGTCCCGCGAAGTCGACGAGTTGTTCCATCCGGAAGCGTGGCCTCCACGGTTCTCGGGCCTACGAAACGTCCTGAGGCGAGGATGAGCTCAGCTCCAGTCTTGTTGTAGAGGTCGAGGTACATCTCATTCAAACCTACGACCATTCTGCGTTTCCGATTGCGAATGACGGACATATCGACCGTGACGTCACCGTCTCCGCGTATCCCGAACTCCTTGCTGCGGCGAAAGTACGAGACAACATTCGCGCTCTGAATGATGTTCTTGCTGGGCATACAGGCAATGTTTGGGCACGATCCGCCGATGTATCTCCGCTCAATGACAGCAACACGCTTTCCCTCGCCGGCAATGGACCATGCAGCCAGTGTTGATCCCGTGCCGCCGCCGAGGATCACAAGATCGTATTCTTCCGGATTCGTTTTGTTAGTCGACTGGGCTGAAGAAGATTGATTCACGACATTCATGAGCTTCCCTCTCGTAATTCCGGTGGTTAGGCGTGGGACCAGCAGGTGTCGAAGCTGATCCAGTAGAGAAGATTAGAAATTGTTAGTACGCGTTGTTCGATATCCGCAGTGGAAAATACAGCGCTTGTTGTTCGCGTGGTGGAGCTTTGCGCAAATGGGAGGCACGCCGCCACGAGCTGCCAGAAACAACTCTGCAGCGGCAAGCATCCCCAATGGCGGAGCCGTGAAATAGATCCAAAGTGCGTACCAGTAGCTCGCGTGAAAGGCTGAACCCAACGTTCGCGCAGGGTTCATGCTCATGCCCGAAAGTGGCCATTCGAATGTCAGGAACATCGCAACCAGTGCTCCTGCAAAATAGGGCGTGTATCGCGCAAGCCTCTCATGATTCGTGACCAGTAAGATGATGAGCATCAGGGCAAATGAAATTGCGAGTTCGGCAAGGAAGGCGATGGTTACGCCGTACCCACCCGGCGCGGTTATGGCGTATCGCACCGCATGATTCGCCGCTGCACCTCTCAAGACGTATCTTGCGATGGCAACGCCACAAATCGCGCCGACAAATTGGCCGGTAGCATAAAAGAATGCATCCCAAAAATCGACTTTGCCCAGTCGATAAAATGTGAAGGTTATTCCCGGATTGCAGTGCGCTCCGGACTGTTTTCCCCAAGGCGACATGACAATCGCGATTGCGGTGGCTCCCATCGCCAGTCCGTAGAGCATTCGACGGAGGAAGCCGCCCATAACAACGTGCCGCACCGGCGAAGCGGGATGCTGCAGCAAGACTGCAAATGCACAGGCAAAGAACATGTAGGAGGCCAGCTCGGCGGCTTCCATCAGGTACTCCGGCCAGTGATAGCGTAAGCTGTAGAACGCCTTCGAACCTTCGCGCTGAAGGAACGTCTCGGGCGGGTGCCGTATGTCCGCGACACCGATTCTTCCGCTTTGCGCGATTTCACTCACGGCTTATTCGATTCGCGACCAGCGAATTGGTAACTAGCTCATGTGAAGAAATCGCGAGTATCGGCGCTGCGAATGGCCGTTCTTTGCGAGAATGATGCACAGTGCACAAGTGCTAAACGGATTGGAAAGCAACCGTTCGTGAGCGGCAGCCGTCATTTCTATTTTGAAATCGAGAGCGACGAGGCCGCTTCGCGATCGCGTTTTGAGAAAGGCCTGTCATGAAAGTGCTCGTCGTCGACGTAGGTGGAACCCATGTGAAGATTCGTGTCTCCGGGAAACGAGTGTCACGCAAATTCGCGTCTGGGCCGACGTTAACCGCTAAGCAGATGGTATCGGGGGTCAAGAAACTCGCCGGAGACTGGCAGTACGACGTAGTGTCTGTCGGATACCCTGGTTCAGTCATTCGGCAACGTCCATCCGCGGAACCACACAATCTTGGGACAGGATGGATTGGTTTTGATTTTGAAAAAGCTTTTGGACGTCCGGTGAAGGTCGTCAATGATGCGGCCATGCAAGCCCTCGGCGATTACAACCGTGGCAAGATGCTGTTTCTGGGATTGGGAACTGGGCTCGGTTCTGCGCTGATCGCGGATAGCGTTTTGCTACCCATGGAGTTGGGGCATCTTCCCTATAAGTCCGGCACTTTCGAAGATTACGTTGGTCTGCGCGGATTGAAGAAGTGGGGGCAGAGGAGATGGCGCCGTCTTGTTGCGGATGTTGTGCCCCGACTGGCTGCCGCACTCCAAGCTGAAGATGTGGTTCTTGGAGGAGGCAACGTCAAAAAGTTGAAGGAGCTACCCCCAGGATCGCGGGCATGCGACAACGCGAATGCCTTTACCGGTGGATTTCGAATGTGGAAGGAATCGAACGGCCGGCGACCTTCTTCTCGCAAGAAAAGTGGTGCCACGATTCGCACGTCTTAGAAAGTCCTTTCCCTATGAGTTTTCAGCCGATTGAAAATTACGGTGTGATCGGAAACATGCGCTCGATTGCGCTGGTTGGCATTCATGGCTCGATCGATTTTCTGTGTTATCCAAACTTCGATTCCCCCACGGTATTCGCTGCGCTGCTCGACGACAAAAACGGTGGCTGCTTCCAGATTGAGCCCCAGCTCACGAACGTGCGGATACGCCAGCTCTATTTGCCCGACACGAATACACTGCTGACGCGATTTCTCGCAGAAGAAGGCGTTGCCGAACTCACGGACTTTATGCCCATCGAAAAGGATGGGAAACAGCCGAATGAGATTATTCGGATGGTCTCGGTGATCAGGGGCAACGTGCAATTCCAAATGCACTGCCTCCCACGATTCAATTACGGACGCTGCACGCACCGGGCAGAGATTTCGGATCGCTGTGCGACATTCTTTCCAGCTGACAATGTATGCCCGCCCATGGGGCTGTATTCCACTGTTACTTTGGAACGTAAATCTCAGGATGTAACCTCGCGATTCAGTTTGCGGGCCGGCGAAACCGCAACCTTCGTGCTTGGCGGATTGCGTTCTCCGGAAAACCAACCTGAGATGGAACTCGCGAGTAAGCGTTTCCAACGGACCAGCCGCTTCTGGAAAGCGTGGATAGCGAAGTCGAAATATAAAGGTCGATGGCGGGAAATGGTCAATCGCTCGGCTCTGATATTAAAGTTGCTCATCAGCCGAGAGCATGGATCATTGATTGCGGCGCCGACGTTTTCGCTGCCGGAGAACATCGGAGGAGTGCGCAACTGGGATTATCGATATACATGGTTGCGGGACGCAACATTCACGCTGTACGCGCTCATTCGACTCGGCTTTGTCGAAGAAACAGAGGCGTTCATCGACTGGCTGCTCGGACGACTCTGTGATAACGCGGAACGCGGGCCCTTACAAGTAATGTATCGGGTGGATGGCCGGCGAAAACTTGACGAGATGACGCTCGACCATCTCTCCGGGTACGAAAACTCGCGGCCGGTGCGCATTGGAAACGCCGCTTACCAGCAACTGCAACTGGATATCTACGGGGAAATGATGGATTCCATTTACCTCGCGAACAAGTATGGTAATCCCATTTCCTACTCCGGATGGCAGAACGTGCAGCGCATCCTCGACTGGCTGGGAAAGAACTGGCAACGGCCTGACGAGGGCATTTGGGAGGTGCGCGGCGGTGCGAAGGAGTTTCTGCACTCTCGCGTGATGTGCTGGGTGGCTTTCGATCGTGCATTGCGACTGGCGCAGAAGAGGTCGCTCTCGGGGCCTCTGGAGTCATGGCAGCGCACCCGGGATGAAATTCGAAGCGATATTTTCACCAACTTCTGGAATGAGCGGCTGCAGGCATTTGTGCAGTTCAAGGGATCGGAGGAGTTGGACGCTTCAGCGCTGCTGATGCCAATGATGAGATTCATCAGTCCCGTGGACCCGATGTGGCTCTCGACGATGGGAGCGATAGAAACACACTTGATCGAGGACACGCTTGTCCGACGCTACGAAGTGGACGGTGCCCATGTGGACGGTCTACCGGGTGGTGAAGGTAGCTTCACCGCATGCTCGTTCTGGTATGTCGAGTGCCTGGCGCGCGCTGGCGATTTGGAGAAAGCACAGTTGTTATTTGAAAAGCTGCTGGGATACGCCAACCATCTTGGTCTGTACTCCGAGGAACTCGGTTCGAATGGACAACATCTGGGAAATTTCCCCCAGGCATTCACGCATCTCGCCTTGATTAGTGCGGCAACCTACCTGGATAGAGCTCTTTCGGGAACTACGGGGGCGGAGTGGCGCTAGAGGATTTTGGTCTCGGAAGTCGCTGATTCGACACACGAATATTCCCGTGGTTTATCTATTCTCTGTGCATTGGCACTCAGCGCTTCGTCGGAAATATTTGTGGGGAAAGCCCTGATGGACATGGACTTCGGTTGCCAGGAGCAGCAGGGCTCTTCCGCAAACAGATTCCCGGAAACCGCGTACGCCCGCGCTCTTGAACCTCCGCAGACCTCGCGAAATTCGCAGGCCCGCATTTCCCTTGAAGGTTCGATGTATCCCTCAGAGAAGTGAATAGCGGCGATTCTTGATAAATTCTCGCCAATGACTCCTTTCGTATGTTTCCTGCGGAAATAGGGAGAAACCCGCTTGGAAACACTTCCCCTCGGTGGGATATGAAAACGAAACCCTTGCCATCATTGATTCCGCGTGGAGCGCGGCCGATGCCATCAGGAGTACTCGTACCCAGCATCGCGATCGCCGGCGCGTTGCCCTTGCGTTTCTCTTCAGTCGTGCGCTGCAGCAGGAAACGCCGATAGTGTTGAGCTTCGGTGCTCTTGATATCGAACTTCACGCGTTGCGAAGTCGTGTACAGTTTCTCGAAGACCTGCTCAAATTCGCCTGCTGAAAGCAAACTGATATCGGAGCCGCGGCCAGTCGGGACTAGAAGGAAAACGCTCCACAAGACGATATCCAGTTGTTCCATGAGCGAGGTCATTGAATCCAGGCATTCAAGATTATGGCGCGTGATCGTCGTATTGATCTGGACAGGAAGATCAATCTCGCGAGCCCAGCGCACCGCCCGTAACGTCCAATCGTAAGACCCGGCTACGCGACGGAACCCATCGTGGATCTCCGCAGTCGGGCCGTCGAGGCTAATCGCAAGTCGCGCCAGACCGCACTGTTTCAGGCGGACGATAGCTTCGCGCGTAAGCAAGGGAGTGGCACTAGGGGTAAGTGAGATACGAACGCCACTGTCGGAGGCATACTGCACGAGTTCGAAGATATCCGGCCGCTTCAGTGGATCGCCGCCAGTCAGCACGAATACAGGAGCTTTGAGCGCTGCAACCTCGTCGATCAGCTTTTTTGCTTCCGCGGTGCTGAGTTCGAGCGCACTGCGTAGTGGCTGAGCACAAGCACGGCAATGCAGACACGCCAGATCGCACGCCTGCGTAGTTTCCCAAATCACGATGAAGGGTCGCTCATTGAAATCGAGTTGAGGTTGCATTTACTCCTCCCGTCAGCATCTTGGCCGTGCACTCTGTGCCACCAAGCTGGTGCCTCGCCTTACTGCAGAGTACGAACACGCTGGGATCGGTCGTCTATCAGCGCGCTCATTCAATCTGCTTAACGGAGATCACAGTACCCCCGTGCTCCCGGCGGTGGAGATGACTTTGGTCACACTCTTAATTCGGCATGAACTTATGGCGCTTCGCGGTTGCCGTGTAAGCACGAGATCGCAATGCGAAGTTCAGTTCGGGAGACTTGTTCGACTCAGCAGGCAACTTAGTCAAGACGTATGCCTTTAGGCGGAAGCGGAGCCGTCCAACAGCCAGTAATCGAAAATGGGGGATGTAAGTGATTGAAAAGATTGGAGGCGCGGGGCGGAATCGAACCGCCGAATAAAGGTTTTGCTGTTTAGGTGGTCAAATCTAAATAGTTGATTTTATTGGGCATTTCCGTCGGAGGATTGCCCGTAAGTTGTTGATCTTTTCACGAATTAGACGCTTATTGGCAGCCAAATGGCAGCCAGAAATAGTAAATAAGTAAATGAGTACGCACGCGGAACCGTAGGATCCACGAGGATAAAGCGTTGTCGCTTTCTCACGACAGGCCCATCATGATGTCGATGGTCGACACGGAGGACAAGCTTCGGGCTTTCACTCCGATTCTGGACCAGATGATTCAACAAGGCTTAGTCGTCCTGTCAGACGTAGACGTAATCAAATATACGCACAACTACAAGGAAGCGGATCGCAGACAGGAGGCACGGCAATGAAACTAGCTGGCAAAGCCAAGATGTTGCGCATCCACTTCGGTGAAGACGACAAACTTGAAGGTAAACCCTTGTACCGGGCCATCGTCGAAAAATGCCGCGAGCTGGACATTGCAGGTGCAACCGTATATCGGGGAATTGAAGGTTACGGCGCCAGCACTCTCATCCGCCGTCCACACCTGCTCGCACGCTCCTCAGACTGTCCGATCATGGTCTCGGTGGTAGACACAGAAGACAAGATTAGCAAGCTGTTGCCCTTCCTCGATGAAGTCGTGTTGCGAAGCCGCGTCACTGCAGTAACGGCCTGACCTGGGACGATCAGTGCCCCCCACGGGATCAATCCCGTCACGACAAGTTATCGGGGATTAGGTTGGCAGGTAGAATCCCTCCATCCAGTGGCCGAGATGCAGGCGTTGCTCGCACCCAGAAGCGCGTCACGATATTCGCCTTTACGTCATTTCACTGGCTACGGATGCAAGCTCTTTAGTTCCGGAATCCGGTTACTGCAATCAACCTGAGGATAGGTGAATATTTGTGGATAAGATCGACTCGGCGGGAATTTGTTTACCTGGCAGCGATGTTCGGCGCGTCAGCAGCATGGAGCGTTCAATTTCCGGAACCCTCTGCCGTACATTGGCGTGAGCGCCGCGACCTCTTTTTGGAGGGAGTCGCTTCAGGTGATCCTGACAGCAACAGCGTGTTGTTGTGGACCCGACGGAATCCGATTCCAGCTCCGTCCCGAAAGCTTACAGTCGAGGTTTCGCAGGATCCGCAATTTCGACGCGTGGTCGCAACGCATACGGTGCCGATTTCGGCGGAATCCGACTGGACTTGTCGAGTTCTTGTCGGTGGCCTGACACCGGCGCGAGTCTACTGGTATCGATTCACTGATTCCGAAGGCAATGGAAGTCGCATCGGTCGTACTATAACGGGCCCAGCAGCGGATGATCGTCGGCCGGTTCGTTTCGCGTTTGTGAGTTGCCAAAATGCCAATCTGGGCGCGCAGAACGCGTATCGGCGAATGATCTACGAAGACGAGCGGGCAAACGAGGACGACCGCCTTGGCTTCGTTCTTCATCTTGGCGACTTCATCTACGAACTGGTGTGGTATCCCGAAGATCGGGCACGTTACTACGATCGAACTGTTCGAGACATCGTCCGCTACCAAAATGGAGAAAAGATAGACGATTTCCACATCCCAACAACGGTGGATGATTATCGGGCCGCCTATCGCAATTACCTTCACGATCCGGATCTGCAGGATGCGCGTGCTCGATGGCCATTCGTGCCTATGTGGGATAACCACGAATTCAGCTGGCAGGGATGGCAGAGTCTCCAGGTCTTCGATGGCAAAACCCGCCCAGCTCAAACTCGCAAGGTAGCAGCCAATCAGGCTTTTTTTGAGTACCAGCCCGCGCGAATGGTCAAGCCAAGCGGCCCTTCTCTTGAGGCGTTTGCTCCGCCGAAAGTGGAAGACGTACAGGTAAAGACCTTTGATGATAACGGGCTTGGACAGGAGCCCAACAATCTCACTGCCATCAACAGTTTGAAGGGATATCGCAAACTGGCGTGGGGTGCCAACCTTGATTTAATCATTACCGACGAACGTAGCTACCGATCGGAGGATCCCGGAGGCAGACCCGAAACGGACAAGTTGGGGGACGAGAATTTTCCTGACTTTGTTCCAGAAGAAGTGATGCAGATTCTTGACGGCGGTCGCGCGTACAGAAGGAGTAATCCTCCTGATGTCATCCGCTGGGGTTCAGTGGAGATCCCGAATTTCCGGAAGCATGAGCCACCTCAGACTTTGCTCGGGGCAGAGCAAAAAGAGTGGTTTCTCGATCAACTGCGACGCTCGACTGCAACGTGGAAAATCTGGGGCAGCACGACCGCCACTCTGGAGCAGCGTGCCGATCCGCAGAACCTGCCTTCAGGCTTCTATAAACCCTGGTCTGGAGAAGGTTACGCCAGCCTTGGCGGCGGAGACATGAGCTGCGCATACCTAGAAAAAGGTGAAATCTATGACTTCATTCATGAACATGGCATAACGGGTTTCGCGACCGTGGCGGGCGATCGTCATAGTTTCTGGGCGGGCCTGGCGGCCAAAGAACTTCCACCGAGTGCCTTCGCTCCCGTGGGAGTTGCCTTTGTCACTGGCTCTATCTCCGCGCCGGGGTTTGTCGAAGCACTCGAAAATCGAAAGAAAAAGGACGGTCCACTGCAGTCCTTGTTTCTGTCGCAGGCTCCGAACGATCAGCGTTTGCAACCGACGATCAATATGCTTCTTCGACATGGCGTTCGTTCCTGTCTTGAGTATGAAAAAACTGGAGATGTCACGAAGGCTCGACAGCTCTCGAACCCGGAGCTTGCGCCGCATCTTTCCTTCGTCGACATGGGTGGGCACGGTTACGCCGTGGTCCGTGCAAGTAGCGATCAGATCGAAACGGAGTTTATTTGTATTCCGAGACCGGTTAAACGATCAGAAGAGGAAGACGGAGGACCGCTACGCTATCGCACGATTCATACCGCAAAGCTGTGGCCAATGAGAACAGCTCCTGTTCTCCAAACAAGGATTGTGGAGGGAAATGCAGAGTTTTCAATCTAATTTACTAATCTCGCCAGAGTGCTCGGGAGGGCAGTTACCTCACCAACTACGCAGATAGCCGGAATTATCGCCTGTCAATATTCCAATACAAGCTCGTTCTACCAACCGTCGCCGGAATCGTATTCAAATAGCAGTTTCGTCCCGGGACGTGCGAAAGGCTACTGAGCAGTATCGCTTCGGACACTTTCCGCGTTGCGAGATGAATTAATGCAGGTGCGAGTCGCGCTCATCACCACCTGTAATGTCTTGTGCAATTGCCGGAGCGTGCACGTCGTCTTCTGTTCTTCTGAGTGTGGCAAGAAGAAGAGGCACAGAGCGTATCAGCAGAGAAAGAGAAAGAAAGAACAGTTGGAATCGGGATCTGATGGTTCACAGTAAGAGATCATTGGCCTGGCAGGGTGATAAGAAAAGGATGGATTACTCGTTCTTCGCCGCCGCCGGCTCTCAGCCGGACGGCTCTTGCTTAATGTTTTACTGGATTCGCTGTCCCCGCCCGACACCATCATCCCCCGCCCATTTCGCCCATGCGTGAAATCGCTCCTCACGAGCTTTCATGATCCGAAAGTCTATCTCTAAGAGAGCAAAAGTGAACAGCCTGGAGATATAGTTCGCGAGTATAAACAAGACATGAATGAACTTAATAAGGCGCACAAAGTGGTCTGCGACCTTATGAAGTCGGCTATATTCCCGGATGCGGTCATGACGAAGTTGGTGGAATTGAGGGTTGTTCTTGAGCAGGCGATGTCAGATCTTCGGTAAGGCTAACTTCCGGTGGATCTGCGAGCGCTCAATCGTGGCTCGATCGCACGTAAATTGGATATAGACAGTCGCAGATCCTTTTAGTTCTCTTCTTCTGGCCCAGAGTAGCCGGTTGCATCGGGTACGGTATCAACAATGGGCTTGCCATCGTCATCCAAGCGAGACTTCACATCTTGCGCTTCCTTGCCTAGGTCGCGTCCCTCTTTCGCATCTGGAATTGATGCGTGCTTTACCACGGCGAAGCGATCCTCGCTTAAATGGGTCATTATGCGCTCCTGAGTCGCCGTATTTCACGGCAACAGGACAGTTACTTGTTCGCTCGCTCGAAGGCTTTCACTCTAACCGCTTCAGACGGCGTCAATTTCGAGTGATCGCAGGAGTTCCAGCCATTCTGACAAGCTGAGACATTGCGATGGTGATCGAACACGGTCACTTCTTTCGCTTGTTGGTCAGTCAGTTGTGAGTGATCGCAACTCTTCCAGCCATCCCTACAATCAGAAAAGTTGTGCTGCAGCTCGGCATTAGTCATTTCGGCCGCTTGCGGCCCGCTCAGCTTGGAACCGTCACAAGATCCCCAACCGTTTCGGCACGCAGTAATTCTGTTCTTGAATCTCGCGACTGCTACCCGGCTCGCCTCCGCCTGACTAAGCTTAGAGTCGTCGCAGGAACCCCAGTCTTCCATACAATCCGACAGGTTGTGCTCATGGCGGGACACGGCATTTGCAGCGGCTTCGATCGGAGTCAGCATCGATGGCTCGCATGGGCTCCATGCATTTCTGCAATTTGTGATGTTTTGATCGTGTTCGACAGCCAGAACCGACTTTGCTTCTGCCTCGGTAAGTTTAGAGTGGTCGCACAGTGCCCATCCGTCCAGGCAATGCGAGAGATTACGCTTATGATCGGCATCGGCCACACCAATCATTTCCAACTTACTTAGCTTTGACTTATCGCAGGAACTCCACCCTTCCTCGCAGTCAGACAGGTTTCGTTGTTGCTCCGCCGCTCTTGCTGATTTGGCCTCAGCCATACTGAGCTTGGAGTAATCACACGATTGGTAACCTCTCATGCAGTCCGAAAGCTCGCGGTGATGTTTGCTAGTTAATACATCAGCGGCTTGCGAAGGCGTAAGCGTGGCGTAATCGCATGTCCCCCAACCATGTGCGCAGTTTGAAAGGTTCGAGTCCTGGTTAGAAGACTGCGAGAGTACTGGCACGACCGAGATCGTCAGATAGATCATTGAGAGCAGCCACAAGCGGCGCATACGGCCTCCGGTTCTGAAGGCACTATGTCACGCGGCAACCCATGAAAGCTGATCAAAACAGATCAGTGCTGGCAGACTGAATGATCTGCGCTGGGTGCCAAGGTTTCTGAACCTCTTCCAATCGTGAATGCCAGGTGAGCGGTATTGCTCAGACAGCTTCATGACATCCCAGTAGTGTGGGAATTGCCTTAAGTACCGCGAGTGGGCGCAAGAACTAAAGATGCGCGGTGCAGGCAGAAGAAAAGGGTGAGAATTTGAAGAAACTATTGTTGTTCGTTGCATTACTCAGTTTTGCCAGCCTGGGCTGGGCGGATTCAAACCGCGAATCATCAACCGATCGGCTGGATAATGCCGGCAAAGTGCTCAACGAGATCATGGCAGCACCGGATAACGGCATCCCCGAAGAAGTGCTGGAACACGCGAAGTGCATCGCGGTGGTACCGCACATGATTAAGGGTGGCTTCGTATTTGGCGCAGAGAATGGCAGAGGCGTAGCGACATGTCGCACTGCGACTGGATGGAGCGCACCAGCGTTCTTTGCTATCACCGGCGGCAGCTGGGGATTGCAGATCGGCGTCGAGGGCGTCGACCTGGTGATGATTATCCAGAACGACAAAGGTATGCAGCAGTTGCTGGCGAGCAAGTTCCAACTCGGAGCGGATGCATCGGCGGCGGCAGGACCGGTCGGACGCCATGCATCGGCCGATACCAATTGGAAACTGGAAACCGAGATTCTGACCTACTCTCGCGCTAAGGGGGCTTTTGCCGGGCTCACCTTGAGCGGCGCTTCCGTGCGTCAGGACAACGATTCCATGAAGGCCATTTACGGGCACAATGTCACGACCAGGTCAGCACTGCTGGGGCAAGTAGCAACACCAGCGTCAGCCGAAGCGTTCCTGAAAGCAGTCAGAGGCGCAAAGGCCCAAGCCGTAGCAGAAGCCAAGAAAGAGTAACTGGCTATTTAAGCGCGTGCGCACCCGAGAGGAATAGCGATCTCGGGTGCCAACGGCGCCAAGAAAACACATGCCTGCTTGTGAGATCACGACACATCGTCAATCGCAGCAAAGTGAGCTATGTAGCTCAGACACGGAAAGTCACATATGTCATTCTGTACTCCTGAGTGTGTGGAATAGAGCGGCGAGTCGTGATTCGTAGGTCCCTTTCTTAAGTTCGAGCCCGCTGATCAAAGCAAGACGATCAATCCATCCAATTGGAACTCTTATTCGTGTCCCTGCCGCTAGATGTGGCGGAGGATCACGACACGGCCTTATCTCGAACCAGGTAACTCAGGGCAACACTTCCGCGCAAACGGGAAGGGTTAGCCCGGAAGAAAGATGGCAAAGATCATGCCTTTGATTCAAGTTCTCGAAGTACTGGTTGTGGTGGGAGTCCTGCTGTGGCTGGTGAATCGCTTCATCCCAATGCAGGGGACCATCAAGTCAATTCTGAACGGCGTCGTAGTGATTGCCGTGGTTCTGTGGATCCTCAACATTTTCGGACTCTTCCATTCGCTTGCCAAGATCCACGTTGGCAGTTGACGGACGGCGGCGAAGGGCCGTAGCTACGCGAATGCAAAAGAAGGCAGCAAGACGTAACACAGCAGACATTAGTTATAGGGAGACAAATTGAAAATTAAGCTGTTGTTAGCAGCAGTAATCGCACTGAGCTTGAGCGTACTAGCGCAGACGAATGCTCAAACCACCACTACTCTTGAACCGCTGGCGCCGACGCCGACATTCCACGTCACCGTGGTCAGTCGCAGCGTACAGGCGGTCAATTACCAGCATCGCAGCGGGGCTACGAAACTGAACTTTGCGGGAACGGATCTCATGCCTGCCGCCCACGGGCAAGCCAAGGTGGAAAGCAAGAAAGGCTACCTCGAGATCCAGGTGGAATTCGCGAACTTCGACCGGCCGACGGCTTTTGGCGGTGAATATCTCACCTACGTTCTTTGGGCGATATCGCCCGAAGGCCGTGCACAGAACCTGGGCGAAATATTGGTGGGCGACAACCACCGCAGCAAACTCGACGTAACCACCGATCTGCAGGCATTCGCTTTGGTAGTCACTGCGGAGCCTTATTATGCGGTGCGTGAACCGAGCAACGTCGTAGTGCTGGAAAACATCGTTCGCGCCGACACGAAGGGAACAACCGAGGCACTCAGCGCCAAACATGACTTCCTTGAACGTGGCGGCTACATACCCACCGGCTACAAATTTGATCCGGTAGTTCTGAATGCAAAGTTGCCGTTGGAGTTCTTTGAAGCGCGGAACGCAGTCCGCATCGCTCAGTCAGAAGGAGCTGAGCAGTATGCCAGCGCCAGTTATCGGCACTCGGTTGAGTTAATGAACAATACCGATGAGTTAGCGACAAAAACCCACATCGATCGAAAACCGCTGATCGCTGTCGCCCGCGAGACGGTTCAAACCGCAGAAGATTCCCGCGCGATCGCAGTGAAGAAGATGGATGAACAGCGCCAGGCAAGTGAACTTCAGGCTTCGGCTGACGCTCAGGCGAAAGCGCAAGATCAGGCCAATGACGCCATCCAGCAGAAGGAAAAGGCGCAATCCGATATGGCTGCAAGTCAAGCGGCCATGGCCGCAAACCAAGCAGCATCAGCCGCGGCGGTTAGTGCGGCTCAGGCCGATGCCGATCAGTCCCGGGTAGCCGCGCAGCAGGCACAGCAGAGTGCACAACAGTCGGAAAACGAAAAAACAGCCATGCGCGCTCGGCTCTCCGAACAGTTGAACAGCATCCTTCAGACTCGCGACAGCGCACGCGGACTCATTGTCAGCATGTCTGATGTGTTGTTCGACACTGGCAGATATTCTTTGAAGCCGGGCGCACGGGAGAAGCTGGCGAAGGTTGCTGGAATTCTGCTCGCATACCCCGGCCTCAACATCGCTGTCGGCGGGTATACGGACAATGTAGGCAGCGACAAAATGAATCAGACGCTGTCCGAAAGCCGCGCAAGCACAGTGCGTGACTATCTGGTGGAACAAGGCGTGGCGGCGGATGCAGTCAGCGCAAGAGGTTTCGGCGATACGTTGCCGGTAGCCTCCAACAACAACTCCGCCGGCCGGCAGCAGAACCGAAGAGTCGAGCTTCTTGTGTCCGGCGACGCCATTGGCAACCCGGCTAACGCGACGACCGGGAGCTTGCAGTAAAGCAGTCCATGCGACGAGCACTGATTGAGGTACCACCTATGAAAGCTATTGGAATTACGACGGCCGCTGCTCTGTGTTTGATTCTTGGAATCGCTGCTCCTGCCAATGGGCAGGAGCAGCAGGGCGAAAAGCAGTACCACAACAACCAGCAAGAGCATGCCCAGCAGGGCAAGCCCGAACAACCGCATGCGCAACAGCAGCAACACCAGAATCAGGAAAAGCCGCAGCATGCCCCGCAACAACCGCAACCGAACGAGAACAAACAATCAGCTCAGCACCAGCAACAGGATGAGAACAAGCAGTCACGACAGGCTGAGCAACAACAACAAAAACAGAACCAGCAGCAACAGCACGCCCAGCAACAGCAGCAGCAGAACCAGAAGAAGCAGTCACAACAGGCTGAGGAGCAACAGCAAAAACAGAATCAACAGCAACAGCACGCCCAGCAGCAACAGGATCGGGACAGGAACAAGCAAGCGCAGCAAGCTGAGCAACAACAGCAAAGACAGAACCAACAGCAACAGCATGCCCAGCAACAACAGCCCCAGCACACTCAGCAACAGCAGCGCGTCGAACAGAGCGCCTGGCAGCAGCATCGCTCGGGAAACTGGCAGACGGACCACCGCTCGTGGCAACAGCGCGGTGGTTATCACGGCTACCGCATCCCCGATGACCGGTTCCGCGGATCCTTCGGACCAGATCATGGGTTCCGAATTTACGGCCAGCCGTTCCAGGTCGTGAGGGGGTATCCCCGGTTCCAATACGGTGGCTATTGGTTCAGCGTTGTTGATCCGTGGCCGAACTATTGGGCGGATAACTGGTACGACACCGACGACGTTTATGTCACTTACGTCGACAACGGCTATTACCTATACAACACCAGGTACCCGTCCGTTGGGATTGCGATCAGCATCTCGCTGTAACCGCGTTAATCGCGTGCAGCCTCGCGAGGGGCTGCATGCGAAGGTAAATCTTCCCGTAGGAAAGAGGGCGTGAAACATGCTTGGAACTATATTGATTGTGATTTTGATCTTGGCATTGTGTGGTGCGTTGCCAAGGTGGTCGCACAGTAGAAGCTGGGGCTACTACCCGAGCGGAGGACTGGGACTGGTCCTCTTGATCGTCCTCATTTTGCTGGTTCTCGGCCGGATCTGAACCATGCGGGACCCGCTCACATCTACGGGCGCCACACTCCGATATAGGCGCCAGTTTTTTGTTCGTGCGATCGCCGTCCTACTTGCAGTGCTCATGTGCTCTGGGGGCTTGTCTGCCTACTCGGTTCTGACTCACGAAGAGATCGTGGACTTGCTGTGGGCGGATGAAATCCAGCCTCTCCTGCTGAAGCGATATCCGGGACTCTCACAAGATCAGATCCGGGAAGCTCATGCCTACGCCTATGGAGGCGCCGTCATACAGGACCTCGGCTACTACCCTTTCGGTAATAGGGAATTCAGTGACCTGGTGCATTACGTACGAAGCGGAGACTTCGTTCACGAACTGCTTCTGGAAAGCCAAGACGCAGACGAGTATGCTTTTGCGCTCGGAGCCTTATCGCACTATGCGGCAGACATCGCCGGCCATCCGGCAGTGAACGAATCCGTCGCGATCGAGTATCCGAAGCTGCGAGCGAAATACGGCAAATCAGTTCGCTACGCCCAAGACAAGACGGCGCATTTGAAAACTGAGTTTGGGTTCGACACGGTGCAGGTGGCGAAGAATCGTTACGCCTCTCAGCAATATCACGATTTCATCGGATTCCAGGTATCCAAAACTTTGTTGGAGCGCGTCTTCCCCGTTGTGTACGGAGTGGAGTTGAAAGATGTGCTTACCCACGAGGATATGGCAGTCGGTTCTTATCGCTTCGCCGTTAGCCGGTTGATCCCACAAATGACCGAAGTCGCATTGCAGACTCACAAGAAGGAGCTGATGCGCGAAACGCCAGACTTCGCGAAAAGGAAATTCCTGTACCGCCTGTCGCGCTCTGACTATGAGAAACAGTGGGGGAAGGATTACGTGAAACCCGGCTTCGGTACACGTGTTTTATCTAGCCTTTTGAGATACATGCCGAAGGTCGGCCCCTTTAAGGGGCTGGCATTCAATCATCCAACCCCACAAACAGAAGATCTGTACATCAAGAGCATTAACACTACCGTCGATCAATATCGCTCGTTCCTTAAAGCAGTGCGTGCTGATTCGATCATCCTCCCAAATTGCGATCTCGATAGCGGTCACGAAACCAAAGCATCAGAATACTCACTCGCTGACGACGCCTACGCAAAGCTGCTGGCACAGTTGTCAGAACGGAAGTTTGATCGGGCGACCACGGAACTGCGCGAGAACATATTGGACTTTTATTCCGACCTCTCGTTGCCGATCGAGACGAAGAGGGATCAGGTTCGGTGGGAAGGTGTGCTTACGTCGCTTAACCAGTTAAAGGTTATTTCACCGGGGCCGACTGTCGCAGTCAGCCCTGCACAGTAGAGCCGGAGCGCCGGCGAATACCTGAAAGATATCCAATGAAACCCGCCCCCCGGCTAAAAGATGACTACATCTTGAACGAAAAAGATTACCAAGTCTGCAAGACCTGGCTTGACGAGGCAAACGCGGAAACGATCCTACACCCCTTGGGAAACCGTGAGCTCGAAGAGCAAAGACAGCACATCAAGAGCTTAATCGCCGAGTATGAGCAAAACTGGCTAAACCGAAGCACGAACGCCTGAGAGTTCGCCTTATAGCTTTTCGGGAACAATCATCTTCCTGAAGAATTCGGATGCCCAGTTCTTGTGCTTCTGGCTGAGATGAACGTCGAGCTCGGTGAACGTCGGCAGTACGGCATGGCAGAACGGGCAAGGAGCCGGCTTGGGCGTCATCGCTGTGCAGTAAGCCTTCGCTCTCAACATAGCGACGACCATAGCAGAGATATCAGAGTTATATCTGTTCGCCTGAGATGTTGCTCAGTGTCAGAGTGACTTGACAACGACGCAATTGCCA
Organism: Terriglobia bacterium; assembly: GCA_963724985.1. GTDB lineage: Bacteria > Acidobacteriota > Terriglobia > Terriglobales > Acidobacteriaceae > JAJPJE01. The sequence continues at coordinate 259,889 of CAVRWV010000021.1, forward strand.
GGAACTGCCGTCTACTTTGCGGCTACGGGCGACTTACCACATTCCAGGCAAGCGGCTTTTGAACTCGACGTGATCATCCCGCAGAATGGGCACATTCTTAATCCACTGGTTGCCGGCGCTGTTAGCCTGCGCACGCTCCAATAGATCGTAAAAGCGAAGAACAGCGTAATCGCTGACCACAGAACAATGATATTTGTGCTGATAACAGCCATGAACTTTTCCTTCCTGCCAAAACGTAAGGCCAAACTGTTCGAGAGAGTGGTTATCCGGCGGTGTTCGACGCTCTCAAGTTGCGCCTGTGAGCAGCCCGCTTTGCTTTCACCTTGGCAAGTTCGCGTGCTGGTAACGATGAGCGGCGATTCTGGGCAGGCTTCCTGGAGATTTCGCTAATGGTTTGCTTTGGCGCCACAGGCTTGACTGCGTCAACAGCCGCCGCCACAGGGGCACCTGAAGTGACCGCGCTATTGGTATTTGGAATAGCGGGTGTGCCCGTCGCTATTGTGGAGCTTCCGTTTGCTTTTTCGTTTGCCACTGTTGATCTCCTTTGTGTAGCGTCCGAGGCATGAAGGCGGAAATCGCTCCACCAAACGCGCCGCAGTAGAAATAGGGTAGGCGGTATACAAGCCGAAATCTGGTCAATCTTGACCACTCTGGCAGGTTGTGAGAACCATTCTTTCCTGCCTTCATTCCTGAAAGGGTGAGTCTCTCCAACGTGGAAGTCATCTAATTCTGCAGTAGCTAAACTCGCCACGAGTTTGGGAAGTCAATCATCTCGAGTCGCACTCTCAGTGATTCCCGCGCATATCGAACATGAGCCAAGCCTATGACCGAACGACCGAGCTAATCAAAGTGCTGTCTCTTCTGAATCAGCTGGATGGCCGCACTGTGTGCAATCGCGAACACCCTGAAAAGATCTGCTCCGGAGGCGAGGACAGCCGACTCGAAATCAGGCAGGAGCTGGTACAACTCGCTGCTCCACTCGCTTCACCCGCGTGACTCCTGGCGCCGTTCCACTTGGCCATTCTCGTCAAGCCAACTCAACAAAGCTCGAACGCTCGTCTGGGCAAGAGCTATGCAGGAATCGGCAGCGCCGTAGTAGACGCGAATGGTGTCTCCGTCTTCCGCCATCGTGAATCCACAAGGAAACACGACATCGTGAACGTCGCCGCCTCTCTCGTAATCAGCTTCCGGTCCAAATATCCAAGAGTCGCCTCGCAACAAACACTTCTCCGGACTGTCGATATCGAAAAGCGCCAATCCCAGTCGGTAAAGTGACCCGGAAGGCGTTTGACGAACGCCATGGTAAAGAACCAGCCAACCACGAGACGTTTCTATCGGTGGGCAGGACAGACCAATCTTATTGGCATCCCACCACGCGCCGCGGCGAGCTTCGAGCATAATCCTGTGACCGCCCCAGTGCCGCAAGTCGGGAGAATAGGAAATCCATATGTGCGCCCCGAGAGTTGTCATCGGCCGGTGAATCATCGCCCACAGTCCATCGACCCTGTGAGGAAGCAAAGCAGCATCTTTGTCGTCGGGCGACATAACGACGCCGTATCTCTCGAACGTTCGGAAATCCTTAGTTAATGCCAGAGAGACTCCTGGTCCGCCGCGAGAGTACGAAGTGTACGCGATCGCATATTGGCTCAACTCAGGAACGTAGGTCAGGCGCGGATCTTCGATACCCCAGATTTCTTCTGGATACTTGTCCGGAGCAGCCATCAGCGTAGGTTCGGGATCGATCTTCCATCCGCCGATTCCATCGGCAGAGCGCGCAGCGCACAGATGCGAGAGTCCGCGGCGATCTTCAACCCTGCACAACAACAGGGTAGTTCCATCTTCCAGCAGCGTCGCTCCCGCGTTAAAGACGCTGTTGATGCGATACGGCCAGTCCTGGCTGGTCAAGATGGGATTGGAAGGATGACGGACAAGCAACGGCGCTGTTTCGACGATTTCCAGACTAACGGGGTTCACAGGGGACTCCTGGCAATTCGGTTTCGCACAGTTTTGGTTTGATCAAGCGATGGAAGTGACGTGGCGCGTAAGTACGGGGATTTCCGTATCTTCTTCTAATAGACGCATCTCCAGAGAGGCCATCAGGAAAGCTATGCTGGACTCCGCACCCTCGTTTTCATTGACGCGATCGGGATGAAGTCCGTCGCGGCATCCTCCCGTGCTTGCGTCGTAGAGAACGACTTGCAAATCGTTATCGCCGAGGAACCAGTTAAACGCTATCCACGCCTCTCGACGCCAGTGTTCATCGCCGGTCACATGGAAGGCCTGCAGGCATGCGGAAACTGCGGCTCCTGCTTCTACCGGTTGCTGGTCGAAACGAGCCTTTTCGCTTCCTTTGCGATAAAACCCCTGGGATCCGATAGGAACAAAATGGCCGTTCTTCTCACATCGCTGTTCCTCGACCAGCCAATTCAGGCTTTCGAGGCCGACGGAGATCAACTCGTTGTTTCCGCTTCTCGACCCGGCCAGCAACAACGCCTGCGGCAATCTGCCATTCGAGTACGCAAGAACATCTTCAAACCAATTCCAGCCAGGCGATTGATTGCCGTGGTAGGCATCGAGCAGACGCTGGCTCAAGACGTCTCTCGTCTTCAGCGCCGCTCGGTCACCTGGAAAACAGTTCAGGTATTCCTGCATGCCGAGCAGTGAAAAGGCGCATGCTCTCGGACTATGAAATTTCAGGACCGCGGGCACTGAAGATTCGAAGAGACGTCCTGCGGTTCCTCTGAGCGCCGAATCCTTCGATCGACCGAGCACTGTGCCGAGAGCCCACAAGGAACGTCCGTGGCTATCTTCCGATCCTATGTCCTCCTGCCAGGCGCGCTCGTAGCTCAGGAAATTCCTGAAACGGCCGGCTGAAGCATTGAACGCGTGCCACAAGAATGCGATATATCGTGAGGAGAGCCTTGCTGTTTCCGATACGGAAGCGGCTCCGAGTTGTTCCAGCATTACGCTGGCGATCAAAGCCCTCGCATTGTCGTCGGTCGCATAACCTTCGTGATAATTCGGTACTGAGAACACGGCGTGCTGCAATAGGCCGGTGTGGTCGGTCATCCGTTCCAGATGTTCCAGGTTGATGGCAGGCAGCGTGTCCAGCGTTCTTTCCATGACTCGTCCCGAATAGACGGCCCGCGGACTCTGTCTCCGGTCGGTACGCGCCCGCACAAATGAGCGCATGTACGACTGCGCCACTTTCTTCCAAACCATATCGCGACCATACAGGTAGGCACGTTTACGCATGGCGTGACGGGCAGCTTCGTCATCCAGGAGTTCGCCCACTTTATTTCCGATTGCAGCGCTGTCGCCAAAAGGAACCAGGGCTCCTCTTCCGTCAGCAAGGAGTTCGGTCGCGTGCCAATAGGGTGTGGAGATGATTGCCTTGCCCGCTCCTACGGCGTACGCCAGCGTGCCCGATACGGCCTGGGCTTCGTGCAGGTAAGGGGTGATGTAAATATCAGCCGACCCGACAAACTGCACCATCTCTTCCGGAGTGAAGAATCGGTTGTGGAAGACGACATTACGTTCCACTCCCAACTTTCTCGCGAGTGCCTGCAACTCAAGACGGTACCGATCTCCCTCGCGCCTTTTTAGACGAGGATGGGTTGCGCCGGCGACCACGTACATCACATTCGGGTGTTGCGAAACAATGCTGGGAAGCGCCTGAATCACCGTCTCTATTCCCTTATTCGGCGATAGCAACCCGAAAGTAAGCAAGACCGACTTCCCTTCGGTTTCGAAGGCGTCCTTGAAATAGTTCGGATCTCCGAATGGGAGATCGGGAACGCCGTGAGGAATGACGTCGATCTTATCGGTTGGGACATTGAAGACATCTTGCAGAACCTGGGAAGATTGAGCGCTCATCACGATTAGACGATCTGAAAGCGCGACAATCTCATCCATTACACTCCGCTGATTGGCATCTGGTTTTCGCAAGACCGTGTGCAGAGTCGTAACCACTGGCATCTGCACGCCTCGAAGTAGCCGCAATACATGGCTACCGGCGGGACCTCCGTAGATTCCATACTCGTGTTGCAGGCAGACGAGATCGACATTACTGAAATTCAGGAAGTCAGCCGCCTGTTGGTAAGAAGCGATATCCCCTTCGTTGAGCTCGAACCTTACGCGCGGTGGATAGTTGTAACGGGATTCGGGATCGTTCACCGGAACAGCCAACAGGCGTTCAGAGCCGAACTCGGCAGCAACCGCGTCGCAGAGGTCGGTTGTAAAGGTCGCGATGCCGCACTGGCGAGGCAGATAATTTCCGACGACTGCGATTCTGCTCGGAAGAGCTCCGCCACTTTTGAAGCGCAGTGGGGTGGCAAACTTCTCCTCTATGAGCAGCGGCAGTACCTTTAGTCGCGCAAATGGACCGCTCGCCGAGCCAATTCCTTCCGCGGGCTTCGCCGAAATCTCGTTTATCAAACTATTTCGCTCACGATGCATTCAATGATCTTTCAATGTTGCTCTTAATGTGGGCAACGCTCCCATCAATAGGTTCGCGTCAAAGTCTCTTTCAGACCGCGCCTGTCTTCCCAACCAAGAAGGACCGCCTTCCGATTGCTACCCAGCCTCCATTTTGAAGGGAGGCAATTGTAAAGACTGAGCAATATTGCACTGTTTCAGAGTTGCAAATCGTGCATGCTGCATATGGAACTGCGGCCGCAATAAACAGTGAACCTAAGAGTTCTCCAAGCTTCCTTTGTTTCGCAATTTTCTTAACGGAGTCGCAAGTATGGCCAACGCTGACGAGACCAGGATTACGCATCTCGGAGTCACCTACTCAACCACGGCGCTCGGTCGTCAACCTGGCAGGCCGCTGGAGACCTGTCCTGATTGTCAGGGAAGTGGTGAGTTGTACACACGCAAGTGCAGGAACTGCAACGGACGCGGTTTGGTCGGGGGCAATACAACGCCAAAGCCCAGCGCCCAAAGATGAGGAACCCGTGATAACGAAGAAGAAGGGTGCCAGCAAGAGCTCCGACCAGAGGACGCTTTCACAGGTCAAGAATGAGATGGCCAAACCGCGCGTCACGGCCTCGGCACGAGCGCCGATCACCAGTCTAAACGAACCTTTCGTTCAGAAAGGTTCTCTGAAACAAAGACCAGCAAAGGTTTTCCAATTACAAGAAACTGACGTAGTCGCAGCCAATCGCGCTATTCTGAAAGAAGTTGAGCGCCTGACGGGAATGAGTCAGCGTCTTAAGTTATTAGCGGACGAGCATTCCTCCGCGGCGAAGGCGCTTCTTCCTATCTCCGCCAGCATTCTGGGAATTGCTACGGTATTAAGAGTCCTAGTGATCTCAAAAGCCGCCATACCACCCGTCTAAGCGCCACCATACCGGAGAGCCCTCTTAGGGGCATTCCAGCGAGTCCACGCGTCCAACGATGCTAGAATCTACGCATTAGGATTCTGGGGACTCCTAAGTAATTCCGTCCAATTTCTCCTTCTTTTATGGCCACTCCTAAAACTTCGATGTTCGATCCTGCTGGCTTTCTGGCCGAGGCCGGCGTTGGGCGAAAAATCGTCGAATTCAGGAACAAGCAAACGATCTTCTCGCAGGGAGATATGGCCGATTCTGTCTTCTACATCCAGAAAGGCAGAGTCAGACTGAGCGTGCTTTCAGCGCGCGGCAAAGAGGCGACATTGGCGTTACTCAACCCCGGTGAATTCCTCGGGGAAGATGCGATTCCAGCACCGAATACGCTTAGGGTAGCGACGGCTACCACGATAACTCCGTGCACGCTCCTCAAGATCGGAAGAAAAGAAATGGTTCGCGTCATCCATGACGAGCACGCATTCTCGGATGTCTTCGTCAGCTTCCTACTTGCACGGACCATGCGAATTCAGGAAGATCTGGTCGATCAGCTCTTCAATTCCAGCGAAAAGCGCCTTGCACGCGTTCTTTTGCTCCTTGCGCAGTTCGGCAAGGCGGGCAAGCCCACCACAACTATTCCGAAGATTAGCCAGGAAGCATTGGCTGAGATGATCGGTACTACCCGATCACGCGTTAGCTTCTTCATGAACCGCTTTCGCAAACTCGGATTCATTCAGTACAACGGTGACATCCAGGTGCACCCTTCTCTTTTGAACATCATCCTGCACGACTAGAACCGCGCAAGCGCATTCGATTGCGTGCGCTTCTCCTTACGACGCTACATGCCCTTGTACGGTTCATAAGGCACCTCAGGTACTGAGGAGTTCTTTGCGTACGGCTTGTATGGGCGCTCCGACGAGGCCGGCTTATCCGAGTAGGGTTGATAAGGAAGCTCAGGAAGCGCGGGCAGTACCGCGTGATACACCGTCGATGAAGCCGCCGGATCGGGTGGCGGCAGTTCGGGAGACTTGTTCGAGTCAGCGGGCAAGTTAGTCATGACGTTTGCCTCCTAGCAAATAAGGGTACGTGTTTTACCGATCAGGCGATGTTCACAATTGCTCAGTTCCGAGCGTAGCCGATACATCTGGAGGAGGAACAAGCTTCTGATCGATCTCAGGAGTATGTGACTGAGACGTAGCAATTCAGGTAGAGGCTGAAGTCTTCCGGGGACGGAATTATTTTCTTTGTCCTGGAATTCACGGTTTTCAGTGGAAATTCCTAACACGTTCTCGATGAGTCGGCGGAGATTGCAGCCGCGACGCTCAGTTCGCAATTGAGCGGAAAAAAGGCGAAGAAGCACGGCGTAAAGCCTGATTCTGGCAAGACTTCGAAGTCAATTGGCAGCCAAACGGCAGCCAGTAATCGAAAATGGGTGATGTAAGTGCTTGAGAAGATTGGAGGCGCGGGGCGGAATCGAACCGCCGAATAAAGGTTTTGCAGACCTCTGCCTTACCACTTGGCTACCGCGCCTTACTTGAAAAGATCCTTCGCTTTCGGCTCAGGATTTCGGCAGCGGGCTCGGACGCCCGCTAAGCGCCTCAACATCAAAAAACCCTCGCTCGGAGGGGTCAGGCACTGCTTGAATTTCTGGAGCGGGAGACGGGATTTGAACCCGCGACTTCGACCTTGGCAAGGTCGCACTCTACCACTGAGTTACTCCCGCTCAGTAAAGCTCATTATATCGATTCACTGGAAAAGAGGCAAAACAAAGGACCTATGCAGGGCGCAGCTTGCCGTCTTTCAATTCGAATTCGATGCCACGCCACAATATCTTGTGACCTGCGAAACTAGCGACCCAGATCGCCAGGGCGAACACATCGCGCAATGGAATGAGCCAGAAGTCGCGCTTCAACTGAGGATCCTGCAGTATCGTCTTGCCGGCGGTCAACGCAACTGCGGCTCGCATAAGAACTGTGGCCGCCAGCAAAATCCAAGACCACGATGCCCCTGCCGAAAACAACACGGCAAATGCGGCCCACACCAGCGGAAACGTGACGACCAATCCAGCATAGCCCCATCGGCGCGAGTCGCGAATGGCGCGCGCCCAGCGCAACTGGTGGTCGAGAAACTCGCGCATGGTGTAGCCGCGCAGAAAGTGATCGACTACAACTTCCGACACATGTACTTCGAATCCGGCCTGAGCGATGCGGGCGCCGAGTTCGTAGTCATCGGCAAGATAATCGAGCAGCGGCTCGAATCCCCCGGCTGCATCGAGCGCCTTGCGCGTAAACGCAAGTGTGGATCCCAATCCGAACCGAACGCCCTGCAGCTGACGTGCAGCCAGCACGGCCGGGCAGAAATCTGTGCTCGTTCCGATTGATTCCAAACGGGAGCCTAGCGTGGGTGATGCAACACCTCGATACAGGCAGGTCACCATGCCGACATTTGTATCCGAAAATGGCGCGAGTACGCGCCGCAAGTAATCCGCGGGCACACGAATATCGCTATCACTTACCAATAAGTGATCGTATCTGGCGACACGTGCCATCTGCAGAAGATTGCTGACTTTCACGTTGGTGCCGAGAATTTCCGGACAGACCATCTGTTGAATGTTGCGCTCGAGAAATTCGCTGGTGAGTTTCTCGACGAGTGCAACGGCGGGGTCATTGGCGTCGCTCACTCCGAAAATGATCTGGTACTCCCCGTGGTCCTGTAGGCAGTAGCTGCGGAAGCTCTCGTACATCTCCGGATCGGTTCCGCGCAGAGGTTTCAGAATCGAAACTGGAGGTGCGAAGCCCGACGCATGCCGCGTCCGCCGGCAGTCGCGTAGGAATGAGAACATTCCCAAGAGGCACAGGCAATAGTAGGCAAGGCCTGCGGCTGCCAGTCCTGCAGTCAGAACCGCAAGCGATTTCAGAAGAAGATAGATCAAGGATTGCGTTTCACTCGCGCAGAAACTCGACTACTCGTAACGCAACGCTTCAATTGGATCGAGGTTCGCGGCCTTCCATGCAGGGTAGATTCCAAACACTAACCCGATTGCGCACGAGGCGAAGAATCCGACGCCCGCCCAGAATGCTGACATGCTGGCCGGCAGCGACGACCAGATGAGTCGCACCATCAAGGTGAGAAGACCACCTAGAACCACGCCGATCACGCCACCCAACGAGGTGAGGGTAATCGCCTCCAGCGTGAATTGCAGCAGCACGTCTTTTTTGCGCGCACCGATGGCTTTGCGCACACCAATCTCGCGCGTTCGTTCCGTTACGGAGACTAGCATGATGTTCATCACGCCGACACCGCCCACGATCAGCGCGACGCTGGAGACCGCAAACATGAAGACAAAGACGGCGCCCGTAATCTGGTTCCAGAAATCGGACAACGACTCTTGCGTGAAGATTGAGAAATTATCGGGCTTATCTGGCGCAACTCTACGACGACGGCGCAACAATTCGCGCATTTCGTCCATTGCCTTGGGCATGTCGTCGTGACTCGTAGCCTTCACCGTGATCCAGTGTTGCTTCAGCTCCGGATGTAATTTTCGGAACGTCGCTAACGGGAACCGCACAATGTTGTCGTCTGGATTCTTGCCGCCTCCGAAAGCGCTCTTGATCGGGGCACTCACGCCCACCACGGTGAACAGCTTGCCTTCGATATCAATTTCTTTCCCGAGAGCAGACTCGTTTCCGAAAAGCTCTTCGGCCGTGTCATGACCCAGGATGATCACCGACGAGCGATTCTCGTCTTCGCTTTCATCGAAGAAGCGACCTTCGCTCATCTGTATGTCGTAGACTTCTTTCGCCGATGGGCTGTCGCCTTCGAGGATGGTGTTCTTCGCGCGGCGACCGTTGTACTTCACTACATAGCTGCCGGTATTGAACTGTGGCTCAAAGTAGCGTACTCCGGCACTGACGGCCTGCACGTGCGGCAAATCCTTCATCGCTTCGGCATCTTCCCAGGTCAGTTCTTTTCGGGTACGCATCTCCTCGCTGGGACGGCTGAAGCTGAATACATCAATGTGAAAGGCCATGACCAGGTTCGATCCCATCGACTTGATGGAATCGGTCACGTTGGAATTCAACCCGTTTACGACAGACGAAATCGCGATCACGACTGCGACGCCGATCACGACGCCGAGCACAGTCAATCCCGAACGCATCTTGTTCTTGGCGATGGTGTCCATCGCCATTCGCACAATCTCGCCGTAATCGCGTTTGGTCATTGCCATTTAGGTTTCTGCTCTCAGGGCAACAATGGGGTCGAGGCGCGCCGCACGGCGTGCCGGATAGACTCCGAAGAAAATGCCGACGCTCGCTGACACAACTAGCCCCGCCAGTATCGCCCAGCCCTTGATCTCCGAAGGCATGCCGATCAAACCGGTGACGGTTTTGGCAACGATGATGCCCCAGAGAATTCCCAGCACGCCGCCGACCACGGCCATCGTGCTCGACTCGATCAGGAACTGGCGCATCACGTCGTTACGCTTGGCGCCGAGGGCTTTGCGAATTCCAATCTCGCGCGTACGTTCTGTAACCGAGACCAGCATGATGTTCATGATGACGATGCCGCCAACTACAAGCGAAATGCTCGCAATGGCGATCATGGCGATGAAGAAGCTGCTGCTGATGCTCGACCATATGCTTAGGAAGCTGTCGTTCGTGTCGATCGCGAATGTATCCGGCTTGCCGGGCTGATCGTGCCGCCGCGAGCGGAGGATGACCCGCGCCTCGTCCATGGCGGTCTGCAATTGCGAACCTACTCCTGCGGCCTTCCCGGAAAGACGCACACTCTGATGCTCCCCATACTGCTTCATGTACGCCGTGATCGGGATGAGGACATAGTTATCGCGGCTCTGGCCGAGGGTTTTGCCCTCTTTCTTACCCATGCCGATCACGCGATATTCCTGGCCATCGATGCGAATGAACTTTTCCAGCGGATCGATGCTTCCGCCCATCAGGTTTTCCAGAATGTCCTGGCCAATCACAGCTACGTGGGAGGAGTTCTCCACGTCGTTTTCGGTGATACCGCGGCCAGACACGATTTCTTCGTCATAGATGGTCATCATTGAGGCGGTCATGCCACGGACCATCGTGTCCGACGAAGCCTGGTTCTCATAACGTACGTGGCCGCTGGAGTTCGTAATCGAAGCTCCCACGTAGCTGCACTGTTTGCAGCCCTCGCTTACGGCGCGGTAGTCGTCCATGGTGAGATCTTTGCGTCGCTGACCTTCGAGGTAAGTATCGATATCGGTCACAACGCCGGGCATTTTGCCGATGATGAACACGTCCGCGCCCGAGACCGAACACCTTGTTGGCTACGTAGCCGTTGATCCCGGCGACGAAGGTCACAACAGCGATCACTGCCGATACGCCGATCACCACGCCAAGCAGCGTCAGCACTGAGCGTAACTTGTTCGCCCAGAGCGACTGCAATGCAATGCGGATGGCTTCGGCCGTGTTCATGATGGGTAGCTAGAAGTCTATCAGGGTACGCAGCTCTTCCCTAGTTCAAGGACGTCTGACGCCTGGAACGGATACAGTACTCCACCCGATCAGATATACGCGTCGGGCGGCGCCAAAGTTCCTTCCGAACGATAGCTTGGGGTCTCTATATAATGCTGTAGTTGGCAGCCGGATCGGACGGTCGCCGGCGCCGGTTCGCCGGTGCGGGAGGAAAGTCCGAACTCCGCAGAGCAGTGTGCCGGATAACGTCCGGGAGGCTGGCGTAAAGGCCAGTCGACGGCCAGTGCCACAGAGAACATACCGCCGGGTGACCCATTCAAGCCGTTTTTTGGCTTGAGTGGGAAACAAGGTAAGGGTGAAAAGGTGCGGTAAGAGCGCACCGCCCGCCCAGTAATGGTCGGGGCATGGCAAACCCCACACGGAGCAAGACCAAATAGGGAACGAGCGGGCAGCAATGTCCGCACGCGCTGGCTCGGCGCGTAAACCGCAAGGCTCCCAGTAATGGGATGGAAGTTCCGGGTAGGTCGCTGGAGCCGCATAGTAATGTGCGGCCTAGAGGAATGACCGTCCTGCAAGCTTCGGCTCGCAGACAAAATTCGGCTTACAGATCCGGCTGCCACAAAGTTCTTGCAGGTCCTTCGACTGCGCTCAGGATTTCGGCAGCGGGCTCAGACGCCCGCAAGACGCCTCAACTTACAGATCCGGCTGCCAAACTTCCTTCTTGTCAGTTCAGGCTGCGGCGCGAATCCGCGAGAATTCTCAGTCCGGCTCGATTTCCGGCAACTGGCGTTTCACCACGCGCGGAACATCTGGAGGCGCTGGAACCGGCAGAGACAGGTCAATGGTGCCCACGTAGTTGCTGAGCTGGTCCTGGATACCAATCCGCATGGAGGTAGCTGCGACGGGGACATCCACTTCCTGGTGGACGCGAACTCCACCGGTCACTGCATCTTTGTAGACTTCAGGCCGCAAATCACTCATGCCAACACTCAGACTCCCGACAGTGGGCGACCATCAGCAGCGAACGATGCAATCATGAAAGTCAGCGCGCTGCGGTAAGTCCCATTGCTCAGCGGAAGGAATCGCAGGTCGGCGCTTTCAATGGCGTAGTCGATGCTGTGGTGTTGTACCTCCACCTGCGACGGCAACGTCGGATGCTTCGCCGATGCCAATAGAATCTCTCCAGCTTTCGCGCTGTCGACTTTCGCTCTGGTTCCCACCGGCAGAACTCGCACGGAGAAGCGAATCTGGTGAGACTGCGGCGAGCCGTACTGCATGGCTACGACTCGGATATTGTGGGCAACTTCCTTCATCTTGGCCGGCGAATTCGGATCGTCCGCGAAGTATCCGGGCCGGTAATGAAGGTGGTATCCCTTTTCGGCGAGGGCCACTTTGAGCTTGCGGAAGCGGCCGTCGTAGTTCTTGTTTGAGGGACTGTAGGACAGAGAGTAGTAGTTCGAGGCCTGCTCGGTCGCCATCTTGATGGCGTCGG
>CAVRWV010000022.1:0-404203 GCA_963724985.1 Terriglobia bacterium
TTGTTGATCAGTACATTCGCGGACAGATTCCTTCGCACGAGATATCGAGCATCATCGACAACATTGGATTGCCGTACAGCGGCATCAATTTGTCATACAGCAGTTCGGCTCCAATCGGTCCCGAGGACGCTGACATCCTCGTGAGCTTGTCGCCGGATCACCATCCGACGGCGAAATACGTTCACGATTTGCGTGCGGGCCTGGCAACTAAGTTTCCCGGCGTGACCTTTGCGTTCCTTCCGTCTGACATCGTCAGTCAGATTCTGAATTTCGGATTGCCAGCGCCGATCGACATCCAAGTCGTGGGCAACGATCAGGACGGAAACGAAAAATATGCGGACATGCTCCTGCAAAAAGTACGCAATGTGCCAGGCACGGCAGATCTCCGTATCCAACAGCCTACGGATCAACCGAAGCTCCATATCTACGTGGATCGCACCAAGGCCAATGCGATTGGCTACACCGAGCGCGATGTCGCAAGCAATCTTCTGGTTTCACTGAGCGGAAGTTTCCAAACTTCTCCTACCTTCTGGCTCGATCCCAAGAGCCACGTGAGTTACCAGATCGCGACGCAAACGCCGCAATACCGGGTCAACTCTCTTCAGGATCTGGAGAACATCCCGATCACCGGGCCAAATCCGAATGCTCCGCCAGAAATTCTTGCGAGCCTCGCTTCCATTCAGCGCGGTGTGGGATCAGCCGTCATCTCGCACTATGACATTCAACCTGTCGTCGATATCTATGGAGCCGTACAGGGGCGCGATCTGGGAGCGGTATCGCGGCAGATTTCGCAAATCGTGAATGACACGCAGAGCCAGCTTCCTCGTGGATCGCGCGTGATCATCCGTGGACAAGTTAAGACCATGCGCTCGTCCTACATCGGATTGCTGGGCGGACTGGCGTTCTCCATTCTTCTTGTCTATCTGCTCATTGTTGTGAACTTTCAGTCATGGCTTGATCCCTTCATCATCATCTCTGCATTGCCTGCGGCGCTCGCGGGGATCGCATGGTTCCTATTTGTTACAGGGACCAGGCTGAGCGTCCCGGCATTGACGGGATCCATCATGTGTATGGGAGTGGCTACGGCGAACAGCATTCTGGTCGTGAGCTTTGCGACCGAGCGGATGCAGGAGGGCAAAGATGCCGTCTCAGCCGCGCTCGAAGCCGGCTTCACACGTTTCCGTCCGGTATTGATGACGGCGTTGGCAATGATGATCGGCATGGTCCCAATGGCAATTGGTATGGGTGAAGGCGGTGAGCAAAACGCACCGTTGGGCCGCGCAGTGATTGGTGGCTTGCTCTTCGCCACGACGGCAACTTTATTTTTCGTTCCTGTCTTCTTCAGCGTCGTCCACGGACTTCGCACCCGAGTCCGGGAAGAGGAAGAAGAGGAAATTGAAGCAGCATAGCGATTCGAACTGATTTGGGGTCTTTATGAATATCGAACAGTCACCAGAAGATGAGATCGTTAGCGTGGAGCCCACGTCCAACACACCCCCAGCACCGCAAAGCCGGAAACAGAGACACTGGGTTGTCGCGGTAGTCGCGTTCGTCGTGGTTGCGGCAGTGTATGTCGGCGGAGTGTTGCCGCGCGTGAAAGCACGTGCGGCGCTCAAGACAGAGACTGCGGAAATGGCGATCCCGACTGTCTCAGTTGTTCAGCCGCAGGCGACCGCACCAACGCAGGAACTGGTTCTACCGGCGAACGTTCAACCTTATATAGTTGCGCCCATCTACGCGCGGACCAATGGCTATCTCAAGGCCTGGTACGTTGACATCGGTGCGCACGTCAAGCAGGGACAGTTGCTCGCTGTCATCGAGACGCCTGAGATCGATCACCAACTGCAACAGGCGCGCGCTAATCTGGGAACCGCGCAAGCCAATCTCAATCTGTCGCGAATTACGGCAGACCGGTTCCAGGGATTGCTCAAGTCGAACTCCGTCTCCCAACAAGATACGGACAATGCAGTGGGCACCTACGACGCGAATCTGGCCATCGTGCAATCGAATTCGGCGAATGTGAAACAGCTCGAGGCCCTGCAATCGTTCCAGAAGATTTATGCGCCCTTCGACGGCATCATCACCGTTCGCAATACAGATGTAGGCGCCCTCATCAACTCTGGCAGTGGTGGTGGCCCAACTACGCAGCTTTTCCAGATAGCGCAGCCGCAGAAGCTACGCGTCTACGCAAATGTGCCTGAAGCCTATTCCAAAGCTGTCCGTCAAGGCATGACGGCGCAACTCACTCTGGCGGAATTCCCGGGCCGCCAGTTTGAAGGCAAGCTGGTGCGAACGGCCGAAGCGATCGATCCGGCTACTCGCACCTTGCTTGTCGAAATCTCCGTGAACAATCCAACGGGCACACTGTTCAGCGGCTCTTATGCCGAGGTTCACATCAAGCTGCCTGGCGGCGCCTCGACTTTTACGATTCCCGTGAGCGCGCTTTTGTTCCGTTCGGAAGGATTGCGCGTGGCGACCGTGCAGAATGGCGATCGCGCACAATTGGTGCCGGTGACGGCCGGGCACGATTTTGGTGATCGCATCGAGATCGTCGCTGGGCTAAAGGGTGGCGAGTCAATCGTCCTGAACCCACCGGACTCGATCAGTTCCGGACAGCCGGTACGCGTCAGTCATGCTTCTACACCGGGAGGTGTGTGATGCTGGTACACAGACTATCGTATCGCTCAAATACTTTTGTTCTGTCAACTCTCGCTCTGCTGGCAGCAATTGTTCTCGCTAGTTGCACAGTAGGTCCGAAGTACCAGCGCCCGCCGGTTCCAGCGCCTCCGGAGTTTAAGGAAACGGGAAACTGGAAACCTGCTCAGCCATCAGACGCGATGCTCAAGGGTAACTGGTGGGAACTTTTCGGCGATCCTCAACTGAATTCGCTCGAAGCTCAGGTCAACGTGAGCAACCAGAATCTGAAGGCCGCGCAACAACAATTCCTGCAGGCTCGTTCGCTGATCAAGTTCAACCGTGCGGACTACTTCCCCACGGTTTCCATCAATCCTTCCGCTACACGCACACGCGAGTCGGCGAACCGTCCGCTGCTCATTGCGAGCGACGGTCAGACGTTCAACGATTTCATTCTTCCTGTCGACGTCAGCTATGAGCCTGATCTCTGGGGACGCGTCCGCCGCACAGTAGAAGAGAGCCGGGAAAATGCGCAGGCAAGTTTTGGAGATCTCGAGAACGTGAGCCTGAGCCTGCATGCAGAACTCGCGATGGACTATCTGCAATTGCGTGGACTAGATGCGGAAGAGCAGTTGCTGACGTCTACAGTGGAAGCATTCAAAGAAGCGCTGCAACTCACGCTTAATCGCTTCCACGGTGGAGTCGCGTCCGAAGTCGATGTCGCGCAGGCAGAAACGCAACTGAAGACCACGCAAGCTCAGGCGATCGACGTAGGCGTGGCGCGAGCTCAGTTCGAGCATGCCATTGCGGTGTTGATTGGCAAACCGCCCGCAACGTTCGCTCTGGCTCCGAATCCACTCACAACTCCACCGCCGCCAATTCCCCCGGGATTGCCATCGCAATTACTTGAGCGGCGTCCGGACATCGCGGCGTCCGAACGGAGGATGGCCGCCGCGAATGCGCAGATCGGAGTTGCCAAGACCGCGTACTACCCGCTAGTCAGCTTGGCTGCCTCTGGCGGTTTTGAGACCGCAGCTCTGGGAACACTACTCAACGGCCCGAGCGGACTCTGGTCAATCGGCGGAGCAGCCGCACAAACTATCTTCGAAGGAGGCCGTCGACGCGCAGTCTCCGATCAGGCCCGTGAAGCCTACGACCAGAATGTCGCTAATTATCGCCAGACTGTGCTTACAGCATTTCAGGAGGTTGAAGACAATTTGGTGGCGCAAAGAATTCTCAGCGACGAAAGTCGCACTCAGGATGAAGCTGTCGCCGCAGCGCAACACTCGCTCGATCTTTCTACTACTCGCTATAAAGGTGGAGTCACAACGTATCTGGAAGTGTTAACAGCGCAAAGCGTGGCTCTCTCCGACGAACGCACCGACGTGCAGATCCTCGAACGGCGGATGGCTGCAAGTGTCCTGCTGATCAAAGCCCTGGGTGGAGGTTGGAATGTAGCGCAGATGCCGACGCTGGCTTCCATCGATCACGCCAACGCGACGGCAGGAAAATAATGCTGAGCTTAGCTCTCCTGGCGCGGAATGCCGAGCCTGCGCATCTTGTAAATCAGTGTTGTGCGTGGAACGCCCAGACGCGCGGCAGCGCCACTGTCTCCACCCAGCACCCATTGCGTTTCTCGGAGCGTCGCAATGATGTGTTCGCGCTCCACATCTTCCAGTGCAGTTGCTCGGGAAGGCTCAGATCTCGGGGCTCGATCAGGCCGAGAGGAGGAATTGGGCATTTGCAACTCCGAAAGCGGAGCCAGCAATTCTTCCCCAGGCGAAAGAATGACGGCACGCTCGATGAAGTTTTGCAGCTCGCGAATATTCCCCGGCCAATCGTATCGCATCAGCGCCGTGAGGACTGCGTCCGGAACGTGCCGGATCTTCTTGTTCATCTCGTCGGAATATCTTTCAACGAAGCGTCGCACCAGGTCAGGAATATCTTCGGACCGTTCTCGAAGTGGCGGCAACACGATCGGAAAAACATTCAGGCGATAAAACAGATCCGCACGAAATTGATTGTCTTCGATCATGCGCCCGAGATTTCGATGCGTTGCGGCAATCAGGCGCACATCGACGCGGATCCCGCGTGTGCTTCCCAGGCGCTCGAACTCCTGCTCCTGCAGCACGCGCAAAAGCTTCGGCTGTAGCTCCAGAGGTATGTCGCCGATTTCGTCGAGGAAAAGAGTGCCCTTGTTGGCCAGTTCAAAGCGTCCGATCTTCTGCGAAATTGCTCCTGTAAATGCGCCTTTTTCATGTCCGAAAAGTTCGCTTTCCAGCAAGCCGAGCGGAATCGCGGCGCAATTCAGCTTGACGAAGATGTGATCCCGGCGCGAGCTCGTGTTATGGATCGCCCTCGCGATGAGTTCTTTGCCCGAGCCCGTTTCTCCATGAATGAGCACGGTGGAATGCGTCGGAGCGACTGTCTCGACCTGTTTGAGAACGCGCTTAAGTGCGTCGCTGTGGCCGAGAATCTCGTTGAAGTCATGCCCGGTGCGGATTTCGTTTCGGAGATAACCTCTCTCCTCCGCCAACCGTTCTCTGGATTCGTTGACGCGCTCATACTCCAGCGCGTTGTAAAGTGCGATCGCCACCTGGTTCGCGACCTGTGTCAGGAATCTCACATCGCAGGGGCGGAATGCGTCTTTCT
Organism: Terriglobia bacterium; assembly: GCA_963724985.1. Lineage (GTDB taxonomy): Bacteria > Acidobacteriota > Terriglobia > Terriglobales > Acidobacteriaceae > JAJPJE01. The sequence goes on from CAVRWV010000022.1 coordinate 5,287, forward strand.
GTCGATCGAGCAGATGAAGCACTCCGAGCTTTCGTTCTTTGTAGGTGATCGGCAAGAAGCATCCCGACTGAAATCCTTCTCCAGCATTCGCCCTCAAAGCGACGGCAGCGAGAGTCGTCGGAGGAGTTCCGAACACAAACGGCTTCCCTGTTGAGTACGCAATCCCCGGGCTGCTGCCATCAATGGGAAGCATCATCGCTTCCTCGATGAAACCTCTGCCGTCGGGATAGTCGAGCCCGACCACGCGCAATCGTTTACCATCCGGATCTGGCAACGAGAGGCAGGCTGCATCTGATCTCATGGCGAGGCGAACACTGACCGGCACGGACGCGATAAGGTCAGCAAGAGCTAGGTTGGAAGCGACCGCATTATTCACTTCGAGCAGCAACTTCAGCCGATCGCGCTCTTCACTCACCTCTTGCCGCAACTCATCCAGCTTCTGATAATTCAGCGCATTCTCGACTGCGACCGCGACGTGCCTCGCGACTTGCGACAGCACCTCGAGCGACGCCTCATCGTATGCATCGGGCTGTGTGCTTCCGAAGCAAAAAGCTCCCAGCTTCTGCCGCGGAGTGGTGAGTGGCAGGCAGCAAAAGGATTGCAAAGCACGTTCCCGCAGTATGCTCACTGGACGCGGGAAGCGAGACTCTCGGTTCATATCGTCGATCACGAGCGGCTGCTGGTGTTGGAGGACCCATGCAGCCGGCGACTCCGACATCGAGAATTCCATGCCTGTTGTCACGGCGTGTTCGCCGCCAACGACTTCCAGCACTCGCATTACATCCTGAGCTGAGTCATGTAGCAGAACGCTGAGATAGCTGAATTCCACGAGCGAGTGCAATCTGCCGCTCAAATTACGAAAAAGCTCGTCAAGCGTCTTGTGGGAGGTTATGAGCCGAGAGATTTCCAGCAACTCCCCATACAACTCATCCCTTCCAACAGCACTGTTCTCATTTTCTGCGAGGTTTAACATAGGGATCCGATAAGCTTGGCGGGGAAATGTCAGCTGATGTCGACCTCTCGACTTCTCCCTATGCATAAGACGAGTGATGGATGCCGCGGGATTCAGTAATCGCAACAACATCAACGCTCCAGACGGCGCATATTCATCTCGCAACTGGCCGTACAAATGCTAGGTCCTATGGCAGAGCCGAAGGAGGAACAACATGCAGAAGCGATATCTCGGGAACAGTGATCTCTCGATTACGCCGATTGGAATCGGAGCGTGGGCGATGGGCGGCGGTGGCTGGGAGTTCAGCTGGGGACCGCAAGATGACGCTGACTCGATCGCTGCCATCCACGAAGGATTGGATCGCGGAATCAACTGGATCGATACCGCTGCGGTCTACGGACTGGGCCATTCCGAAGAAGTCGTCGCACGCGCCCTCAAGGGACGGGGCAATCGTCCATATGTCTTTACTAAGTGCGAACGAGTGTGGGACGACAACGGCGTGATCGGTGGCTCGCTGAAAGCTGAGTCGATCCGTCGTGAAGTGGAGGCGAGCCTGCGCCGCTTGCAAGTTGATGTCATCGATCTTTACCAGATCCATTGGCCTCAGCCAGATGCTGACATTGAAGAGGGCTGGACGGAGATGGCACGCCTGAAAGAACAAGGTAAGGTGCGGTACATTGGAGTGTCGAATTTCGATGCCGCACAAATGCGCCGTGCGCAGAGCATCGCTCCTGTCACCTCGCTCCAGCCGCGTTATTCCTTGCTCGCTCGCGAAATTGAGGAAAGCATTCTGCCGTTCGCCGCCGAAAATAATATCGGCGTAATTGTTTATTCGCCCATGTACTCGGGCTTACTCAGCGGGGCTATGACTCGCGAGCGCATTGGGTCTTTTGCATCCGATGACTGGCGCAAGCGGAACGCTAACTTTCAGGAGCCGCTACTCTCCCGCAATCTTCGTCTGGCCTGCTTGCTTCGTGACATCGGCAGCCGCCATGGTCGAACCGCGGGCGAAGTCGCAATTGCGTGGACTCTGCACAATCCTGCAGTGACTGGCGCGATTGTCGGCGTGCGCAGGCGCTCTCAGGTTGAGGGCATCATCGGCGCCGGCGACTTTCAGTTGAGCAGCGTGGAAGTCGCTGAGATCGAAAATGCGCTCGAGCAGGAATTGGTTGGCGTGTCCGAGAAATGTAAGTGAGGCGCCACCAACCCGTGCGCGACGAATCCACAGCAAGAAAAAAGGCAGGTTCTGAGTTCGTCAGAACCTGCCGTTAGCCGACGAGACGCTGGTGATTCCTGGCTAACTAAAACGTGAAGTGCAATCCATACTGAAGTTCCCGTCCGGCGTTCCCAACCACCGATGTTGCCTGGCCAAAGCCATTACTCAATGTTTGGTGACTAATGACGTTGTTAGTTGGGCTGCATGGCGCGTACATCCCGGCGGCATTCGCGGAGCCGCAGTTTACGGTCGCGAATGTTGTACTCGCGCCAGCCAAACCGTTGGTTTGATCGCCGCGGAAATTCGCGTGGTTGAGCAGGTTGAACAGATCGAGGCGGAACTGCATTCTGACGCGTTCCGTCAGCTTGAAGTTCTTATCGATCGATAGATCGGTGTTCAACAAGCTCGGCCCACGGCAGTAGCCTCGCGGCTCCATGTTCGGCATGATGGTGCCGATCTGGTAGCCGACCAGCGTGAATGCATTTGGATTGACGACCTGATCGCCATCCGAGATGCCGCAACTCTGCCCCGGCACAATCAGCGGACGTTGCATGCTTCTTTGGTTGGCATTGTTAAACAGTCCCTGCAGACCATCTCCGTAAGCGGCCCCTGCCCTGAGACTCGCATTTTCCTGAAGACCGTTCTGGTATGCCGTCTGCGAGTTACCCATGGCTTCCGTCGTAATCAATCCCAACTCCCACCCTCCCAACGCTCCTCGAACCGCTGAGTTCATGTGGCTGAGGTCGGGCAGATAGTAGTTGAAGTTTGCGGTGAAGATGTGAGGCCGATTGATCGCTGAATTGCCACGATCCAACCGTGGATTGGTGGGGTCCATGAAGCTCTCTGGCCCAATGTTCCCGGACGAGTCGTCCAGAAGCACATTCGCGATCGAGTGCGACCACGTGTAAGCCGCGGTCAACTGCGATCTCTTGTAACGCGTCTTGAACAGTGTCTGCAGCGAGTGATAGGTTGCGTCGCCCTGATGAGTAAACCAGGTCAGCGCACTCGAGTAATTGTTAAATTCGTAGAACCCGGCCGCTTGCACATCCCCACTCCCCATAAACGACGCGGCTAACCAGTTCTGCGGAGCAATCTGGTTGAGGTCGTAACTTGAGGTCTGGTGAATGGCATGGTTTCCGACGTAGCCCAACTCGAGCGTTGTATCTCGAGCAAGACTGCGCTGTATGCTGAAGTTCCACTGATACGAAACGGGAACGATGTCTCGCGCGTCCATACCTCCTGATGGAGCGGCGCCCGGATTGAGCGCTGCTACACCGCCGTCCAGAGGCCTTTGATAACTGGCCGTGACGGCAAATGGAGCGTTGTCGACCAGCGTGTAACGGCTTACGCGCTCGCGTTGGAAGAACTCGCCCGCACCGATGCGGATCGCCGTATTCCCATCGCCCCACGGATCCCACGCGATACCAACTCGCGGTGCGATCATGTGATTGTTGTTGTTAACCAGCGCACGGCCCGGTCCAGGAGTTCCTGAACTGAAGTTGGTTCCAAACTGCGCGTTCGCTGCGCCGCATGGATCCGTTCCCGCTACAATCCACAATCCATTGCAAGCGTCAGATGGAGACAACGCCGGGTTATAGAGGGATGGCTGGAAGTTCGTGATCTGGTTGTTCGGTTGGTAGGGAGCGTACAGGAAGGACCACCGAAGACCCACGTCCACAGTCAGACGCGGCGTGACCTTCCAGTTATCGGCAATGTAGAACTCGTCATCATGCCAGCGCAATTGCGCGCGAACATTCGTCGAGGTCTCCTGCAAGTTCCAGGCAGCGCCAGGGAGCAGGACATTAGCGAGATTGTTCCCCGTACCGCGAATCGTTCCCGCTGCGTCGGTATAGGTGAGATTTCCGTCATTGGTGCCGAAGATCGGGCGCTCCGAGCTGGACGTGCTTACATCTTCGTTCTTTCCATTCCAACTCATCAGCACACCGAACTTCAGCGTGTGCTTTCCGATGATCTTCGAAGCGTCGTCTTTCGCTACGTAAAGGTCGAGTGTGTTGTTCCAGGGAGCAATTGACCAGTAGTTGTTACCGCTCCCGTAGTTCCCCATTCCGCCCCACATTGTGGGAACGCCAGCAGGGTCGCGTTTGATCGACTGCGGATACTCAGTCGGGATTGCTGCGCTGATTGCATTCAGCAGAGCTGGTCCGTACAAATATCCGTTGTTGGGGTTAATCCCGCCGGGAGTAATGTTGATGCGATTGTTCGAATAGCTAAACTCCGCATCATTCACCATTGTCGTTCCGATAGTTCGGGTCCACTTGCCGACCATGCTCTTGGAGGGCTGCGCCCAATTGTCATTCAATGCCGGGAAGGGATCTTCTCCCCAATAGCCGGCGTTGTAAGCATTGTTCGTCCACGTGTCCTGGGTAAAGCGGCCCATGATCGTGTTGCTCTTGTTCAGGTTGTAGTCAGCACGGATGTTCTCCTGCCGCCACATCAGCGGGGTCGCCAAGGACGACGACCAATTGTTTCCGTTCACCGTTGCCTGATTTGGCAGCGGATATTTTTCTGCCAACAGCAACCCAGCGGCGCTCGGGTTCGCAATCTTCAGCGGATTGCCCGCCGCCTGCAATGCGACTGGAATTGTCGGCGTGGGTTCCCCGCAACTTACGCCTTGGGAGAAATCGCCCAAAGCTTCAGCGGCGGTTGGGACACAAGCCGTCTTCGTGATACCGCGAATTTCGTGGTTCCACTCCTGACTCCAGAAGAAGAACAGCTTGTTCTTAACAATCGGGCCGCCAAATGAGTAGCCCCAGTCGTTGCGGTTCACTTTGTCCTTGCCGTCATGGGGAAGCGTCTGCCCGGCTGCATCGGCAATCGCTGTACGTTGTGCTGCGAAATACGTGCGAGCATCGAGCGCGGTATTGCGTCCGCTGTACAGCGCGCTGCCATGCCAGTCGTTGCTTCCACTACGGGTAACGATATTGATAACCGCGCCTGCAGCCTGACCATATTCAGCGCCATAGCTGTTGCGCAGCATCTTGAATTCCGCAATCGATTCGATCGATGGATAGATCAGAATCGTGCGGTTCGAACCGGTATCGTTGTTGTTAGCGCCATCCACCAGGTAAAGGTTGTTCGTGGTGGCATTTCCGTTGACGGAAAAATCGACGCCACCTTGCAGGCCCTTGTTCTTGCTGTCGAAGTTGTTGGCCGCTGATACTCCCGGCGCCAACTGCGTCAACTGCACAAAACTGCGTCCATTCAGAGGCAGTTCGCGAACCTGCTGCCCTTCGACTGTTTCGCCGAGAGACGCATTGTCGGTCTGCACCTGAATCGCATTGGCTTCCACGTCTACATGTTCGGTGGCGCTGCCTAGCTGCAGTTTTACATCCACCATGGTTGTAGTGGACGCGTGTACTTCAACCGCGTTCGTGACTGACTCCTTGAAGTTCGCGGCTTTTACTTCCACTTGATATGTGCCCGTCGGCATGGCTTCAAATCTGTAATCGCCGGCGGAGTTTGTGTTCTGTGCGCGCGTAGCGCCCGTTGCGGTGTTGGTAATCGACACGGGAGCATCTGGAACAACTGCTCCGGTTTGATCTGTCACCGTTCCCGCAACTATGCCTGTTGTTACCTGCGCGTATGCAGACAACGCCAGACAAGCCACACAGAAAAACAGCGAAACGATAAAACGCTTCATCGGGTCTCCTGCTTCTCTCGTTTGTGCCGATTTTTCGGCATTCTCTTTTTGTCGAAGAAAGCTCACCGCCCAGGCCGGGAGTCGCAGTGGCATGGTTCAGAAGTTCAAGCCAACTTCTGTCTCGAACGAGGTGAATCGGTTTCTGCTCCTGTCTTCTTGTGTTCATTCGCTTTTGCGTCGGAGCTGTGCTCTGACGCGGAGTCGAACTGCGATTCAGCTACTCGCTCTGGTGGGATTCTGACTTATAGGTGGAAATACACAATATCCACTTGACGATGTTTTCGTATGACCACTACGATTCGTGATGATGAAAAGAGTTCCTTCCGGGATTGTCCCGATTCTCGCCGTTGATCGAAAGTTACCGAAGCCGCTGCAAAACCAGATCTACGACGGTTATCGTGCTGCTATCGCCGAACGCAGATTGCGTTCAGGACAACGAGTTCCATCCACGCGTGTACTTGCGGCGGAACTCGGCGTCTCTCGCATCCCTGTGTTGAATGCCTACGCTCAACTGCTTGCTGAGGGCTATCTTGAAAGCCGCATCGGTTCCGGAACCGTGGTTTCGCGTTCGCTGCCGGAACAATTTGGAGTTTCCAAGGCAAGCCGGGCGCACGTGACGGCAACGCGATCCCGGCCCAGGCCTATTTCAAAGAATGCCGTTAACTTGCACGCAATCGGACTCGTTCCCTGGGCTCTTCACCAGGGAGCCTTCGGCGTTGGCCAGATTGCGTTCGACGCTTTTCCCTCGCGGCTGTGGTCGAGGCTCGTTGTCCGACACAGCCGTAACTCTCCGACAAGCGACTTGCACTACGGACAGGCGATGGGCATGCGCGATCTCCGCGAAGCGATCGCCAGTTATCTCGGCACAGCCCGAGGCGTGCGCTGCGATGCACAGCAGATCATGATCGTGAGTGGTTCTCAACAGGCTCTGGAAATCTCTGCGCGGGTTTTGCTCGATCCCGGCAGCCGCGTTTGGATTGAAGAGCCTGGTTATCCTCTGGCCCGACATGTGCTTGCCATGAACGGCGCCCAGATGATCCCAGTTCCCGTTGACGAAGAAGGCCTGGATGTTGCGGCTGGCATCGAGCGTTATCGCCACGCTCGAGCAGCGTCGGTCACGCCTTCTCATCAATACCCGCTCGGCGTCACGATGAGCGCAGCGCGACGCTTTCAGTTGCTGGAATGGGCGGACACTTCTGGTTCGTGGATCTTTGAAGACGATTACGACAGTGAATACCGGTATGAGAGCCGGCCGATCGCGTCATTGCAGGGACTCGATTCCAATTCCCGCGTCATCTATATAGGAACCTTCAGTAAGGTGCTTTTCCCATCATTGCGTCTCGGCTATGTGGTCATTCCTCCGGATCTGGTTGATCACTTTGTTGCAATACGCCGGGCGATGGACTTGGGACCTCCGAGCTTTCTGCAGTCCGTGCTGGCCGACTTCATTCGCGAAGGTCATTTCTCGCGACATATTCGCCGGATGAGAATCCTGTATGCCGAGCGAAGAAACGTGCTGGTGAAATGTTTGAAGCAGGAATTCGGCTCCTCGGTCCAGGTGCGCGGAGGAGAAGCTGGAATGCATCTCGTGATTGCGTTTTCTAAGCGCATCCAGGATCGTGAGCTTACCCGGATCGCAGCACATCAGAATCTGTGGCTGCTACCACTTTCAACTTGTTACTTGGGCAAGCCCGCCTCGGAGGGCTTGATTATGGGATTCGGCAGTACCCCGGTCCACGAAATACCCAAGGGAGTTCGGAAACTGCGAAACCTGCTTCGGGCGAACGGTCATGAATTTGAGCCCCTGAGCGCCGAATAAGAAATCGAGAAGCGATTCTCAGGCGCGATCGTTTTGCTCGCATCACGATCTTGGAGTCAAGGCGTGAGTAGCTGAAGTGGCCTCTAGCCTCGATAGGCAGGCACGTGGTAGTTCGCCTGCTCGGTTTGCCCACCTACATCTGCTCACTTTGACGCGGCTGATCGATGACTCAGGCCCCAGACATATGCAGCCAGTGCGGATGCCTGGTCAGCAGTGAGTTGTGCACCTCCCATGGGCGGCATCGGGGCTCGATATCGCTTAGGCTCTGGTACGCCGTTCGTGATGACTTTCAAAATTCCAGCGAAACTGCCGTCACTCCATAGCCATTTGTGATTCGTCAGAGACGGACCCAGCGGCGTACCAGTCCCATTCGCACCGTGGCAGCCGGTACAACTCGTGCCGCCCACCTGGCCGTGGTAAATGCGATCGCCGAGCGCCACCATTTCGGGTGTCGCTCCAGCGGGTACGGGAGGACGCGCGTTGGCGGCCGCTCCTGCTTGCGAATTCGTGCCCTCGGGCGGCTTGGCGGAAGTCGCAACGACAACGCCAGCCGGAGCCGAAGCACCAGGACACGGCGGGCCTACTGCGGCACGGTTCGCGGGATCACCGTGATAGACAATCCGGTAGATCCGTCCACGAGTATCGTCGGAAACATAAAGTGCTCCATCAGGTCCGACGGCAAGCCCAGAGGGGCGGTGTGCAGCGCCCTCCGGAGTCTTTACCGGCCCCGCAAAACCGTCGGCAAAGATCTCGCAATTGCCGGACGCATGATCACCGTCGAGTGGCTGAAACACTACGTTGTAGCCACCTTGCGGATAGGGCGCCCGATTCCATGAACCGTGGAAGGCGATGAAGACGCCGTCACGATAGCGGGCCGGAAATTCTTCCTGATCGTAGCGCACCATTGCATTCGGTGCCCAATGAGCAGGAAATGCTGCGACCGGCGCGACCTTGTTCGCACAAACACCGACTGCTTTGCCGCCATCGCCGCCATATTCTGGCGCAAGCACGAGCTTTTTCTGCGCGCCGTCGTAATAGCACTCGGGCCAGCCATAGTCCCCACCGGACTTCAATAGCATCAGTTCTTCCGCTGGCAGGGTCGCTTCCTCTTCGGATTTGTAGAGTTCCGGCCAGTTCGAATGCAATTGATCTCGCCCGTGCTGAGTCACAAAGATGCGGCCCGAGGAATCGATCGCGAAGCCCTCGGCATTGCGTATGCCGGTTGCGTAACGATCGGCGGCTGAAAACGTCTGATTCGTTTTGTTCGCATCGTAGCGCCAGATCCCGCCACGGGTTTCCAACTCAGTGCACGGATCGTTGCCGGGTATCTTGGGTTGCCGGTTTTTCGCCTGGCAGGAATTGGTCGCCGCAGCCACGTCTACGTAGATTGCACCATCGGGGCCGATCATGAATGGATGCATCGGATGATCACCACCGAGAGGCAACTTCGAGACGATAGTTTCAGGAGCGCCTTTTGGCACAATCGAATTTGCGGGTAGTGGGTATCGCACGATGCGATCGTTGATCTCCGCGAAGATCGATCCCTTATAGATACCGATACCTAGACCACCCGCTCCACCCGTGCGCGCGGTTTCGCCGAATCGCTGAATCACGTCAGCTTTTCCTGCACCTGTTGTGTCTCGCAGCGCAACCAGAAAGCCACCTTCAGGCGGCTTTGCAAAGCCGTAATACTCCCCTGACCAGGTGTTGACGTAAACCGTTCCGCTCGAACTAACCACCATGTGGCGAGCGTGACCAATGCCGTCAGCAAATACCGTCGCGCAAAAACCGGGAGGTAAGGTCAATCCGCTGTGTGGGCAGGATGCACTCTTAACGTTTTTCTCAGGACTGGGCCGGCTTTGCGCCGAGACCATCACGCTCAATACGCACGATACGGTGACTACGATAATTACGGAAGACAACTGGAGTCTCGACGAGCGCAGCAATTTCATGAAGCCTCCCCACATCGAATAGCAGAAACACAGCCGGTGTTTCTAATATAATCGCCCGACATCATCTTGCCTCGACTCGAGGCGAAGGATGTTCGAGCAATGACGGATATAGTTTTATATCAGGTCGATATTCAGATGGGTGGCGAGGTGCGAACAGCGATGGTTATAGGGACTACGCCGTTTCTGGAAACTCGATCAGACTGAATTTTGGCGAAGATACGCCGATCAATTTCAGTGCCTCGTCTGTCGTGTGAACGACGTGTATGTTGTGGCGAGAGTCTGTGGAGAGCTGTTCAAACATACGTGACATGACATACAGCACGTTCTGCGGGGCAACGATAATCCCAAGATAGCTGTCGGTCATAACGGGATGCCGTGACGCGATGGCTCTGATCGTGTCACTTGAGACTGGACAGTTGGACACAGCGCTATAGTCCACGATGAAATGAAACGGCCCATGCCGAAACCAGGATGCTCGTGCAGATTCGTATCCTTCCAGCAACACTCTATCTGTAAGGCTACCAAGGAATGACAGTCGAAGAATTCTATTGATGGCGTCGAATTCAAACCGGAACCCTTCCATCGCACACCTCGGCGACCGGTATGACGCGTATTGACTCGACGTGGATGCTTCTGACGCTCTCTATCGTATGTCGCTGCCCTGAGCAGACTATTCGACCGGCCTCCGATCAGGACTGACATTTCTTTGCCCCTGAGCTGTAAGTTTTGTTAGTTCCGGCTGGCGAGGAAAGAAGGCAAACTTGCGCCCGGAAGTTCGGACTTCTCAGGAGCATCCCTATGCGCCTCGCGCGATTGTTCTTTGGAATAGCAATTCTGCTTTGCGCACTTGTTCCGGCGCACTCCCAGGATTACAGCAAATATCTCTTCAACATTGGCGGCGGCATCGGCTTCCCTCTTGGGAACCTCAGCAATTTCGTCAATGATGGAGGGAACTTCGTTGTTGGCGGCGGATACGGTTTCATGAAACATGTTGGAGTCGACAGCGAGTTCATGTGGCACGATCTGCCCATCAACGACGCGACCAAGGCGCACCTTCAGACGCCAGGTGCGAGTGCACGTCAGTATTCCTGGACGTTCAATCCAATCGTCCATACTCAGATCGGCGACAGATTCGGAGTTTATGGGATCGGTGGAATCGGCTGGTATCACCGTTCTGGCGAGACAACGACGCCGGGCGTCGGCGTCGTCTGCGATCCGTATTGGTCGTGGTGGTACGGGTGCAGCGTCGGCACCGTGAACTTCGTTACAGGTAGCCGAAGCGCAAACTCTTTTGGCGAGAACATCGGAGGTGGCGCCACGATACGACTGGGCGGCGGCCATGTGAATTTCTATACAGAGATCAGATATCATCACGCTGGCTACAACGGCGTTTCCACCAACCTTCTTCCTCTCACCTTTGGGATTCGCTTGTTTTGACCGATCGCGTAATGAATCGCGTGTGCCAGTTTAAGGCACACGCGGTTAGCGAGCATCGTTGCTGCACTGAAACTTGAATCGGGCAAAACTGGGTGATAGATAACCCGTTCTTGAAAGCGCCGTCGTGCGGTCACGTTTTTTTCACGCAAAGACTGCAGGCTCTTCTCACGGTGCCTTCACAGAAATTTCCTTCCCTGTGTACTCGATTCTCTTGTCCGGTTGGGCTACGGCCGGACCGGAGCCGTGTCCAGCAGACACCCACGAAACGTTGAACTGAAGGTTCGCAGGCATATTTGGATAATTTCCGTGTCGTTCTCCGATCGTCAGCGTTCGCGTTGCTTCGGACCACCGCAGAGGGATGAGAGTATGGGCACCCTTTTCGTAGTCGTAGCTGTCGCCCCCGTCCTGGTAGAGATCGAACTTGCCGTCCGCGCCACGATAGATTCGCAGGTCGATCGGTCCCATCGGCTTCTCATTGGCATACTGAATTTCAGGGCCTAAGGGCAGAATCGAGCCAGCCCGCACATATAAAGGAATGCGATCGAGAGGAGCATTCGCATCAATTTCAACGCCGCCCTTCTGCGGCGCTCCGGTCCAGAAGTCGTACCAGACTGCTGATTCCGGCAAATACAGAGTTCTGCGCGAAGCATTTGCCTGAAGGACTGGGCTGACGAGAATGGATGGCCCAAACATGAATTCGTCACTGATATCTCGGGTGTTTGCGTCTGTACGCCAGTCCATCACCAGCGGACGTTGAATGGTGTAATCGTCGTTGGTGACACGCCACGCCAGCGAATAGATGTAGGGCATGAGGCGATAACGAAGCTTGTCGTAGGCGATCAGGATCGGCTCAACCTTGTCGAACGCCCAGATCTCATTGGCGGGTCTATGTCCGTGAGTACGAAAGATGGGACAGAAAACTCCGTATTCGAACCAGCGAGCGTACAGTTCTTGAAAGCTGGCGTCGGCCAAAGGATTGTCATGAGGCGGCCAGTAGCCACCAATGTCCGTCGTCCAATATGGATATCCGGAGAGCGCGAAGTTCAGTCCGGCCGCGACTTGATGTCGTAGACCCCAATACGAGCCGTAGACATCGCCGGACCAGACAGTGGCTCCCACGCGTTGTTGACCGAGGAACGCCGATCGCGTCAGCAGAAAAACGCGTTTGCGATCGGTGGTCGCCTTCCAGTGCTCTTGGATACCCAGAGTGTGCATAAGCGGGAATACATTCGTGTACTCGGCGCCGTTTCCGATTGCGATCTGCTTGTTTTGCAAGATCGCGTCGCCCATGTGCGGCCAGAATTCTTCTGGCTCGGCGCTATCCAGCCAAAACGCGTCCCAACCCTGCGAAAACAATTTGCCCGCCAGGTTATTCCAATAAAACTCGCGCGCTTTCGGATTGGTTGCGTCGTAGACGTGCGCGTTGGGAACATCCCAGTGATTCTCGGTCATGACTTTGAAGTTATCGGACTTGTGGTCGAACATGCCCCAGACCGATAGCATCGCGTGAACGTTCTCATCGTGCAGACGGTTGAGCTCGCCCGGGACATCAGGAAACTTGTCAGTGAAAATCGGATCACCCTCTGACTTCCACCAGAACCAGTCCTGCACAATTCCATCGAGCGGAATTTGTTCTTTGCGGTATCGTTGCGCGATTGCGAGAACCTCGTCCTGCGAGACGTACCGATCCTTCGACTGAAAAAATCCATAAGCCCACTTGGGAAGCAACGGCGAGTGTCCGGTTAAGTTGCGATACTGATGGATAAGCTGGTCCATCTCCGGTCCGTAGATGAAGTAGTAGTCAATCGCGTGACCGGCAAGCGAGCGCATGTTCAATTCGAGCGGAAAGCGATTATCGACGTGGGTGAGCGAAGCAGTGTTCCACAGCAACGCATAGCCCTTCGTCGACAGCAACAAAGGAATCGCGACATCCGTGTTGTTCTGCCCGAGTTCAACCGTCGCACCACGATAGTTGAACAGCCCACTCTGATGCTGTCCCAGCCCGTAGTAGCCCTCGCTGAAGTCTGGCGCAAAGCGATCTTCAATATGAAATGTCTTCTCGCGGTTCAAATCGACCGGTTCATACGTGCGGGGAATCGAGTTTCGCTCGCGCAGGAGGTCCTCTCCCTTTCTAGTGCTGTACTGCACATTGCCCCATTTGAGCGAAAGCTCGACTTTCACCTTATCAGTGGTCAGTACGGCAGCGTCGTTGGTTTGCGAAAGTTCGAACCTAGCGCCTGGGCACGACTCTTTTGGCTCAAGCATCCACGGCTTGCTCCGCTCAGGTTTCTCGGGCGACTCAGGAGTAGCCACGAAATGGATGATCGAAGGGCCGCAAACAGATATATGCACTGCCTCGTTACCGATCGCAGCGGTCAGGCCATCCGGTGCCGGCGCGACTTTCACAGGAGGAAGCGGCGGGACGTCCCACAGCTGCGCTTCGGCTGTTTTCGTATCAAAGACACACAACGCAGAAGCTAAAATTGCAGAAGATACCCAGAGCCGCAGGAGAGTTGATCTCATCTTTTACCTTTCGAGCGAGGTGCACTCATAAGTTTCAGCGCGTCGGTAGAATTCACGGTTAAAACGTCACGCGCACGACGTATGCATATTTAGACGGAGGTTGGCCAGGCAGCTTCACATGGAGACCGTCGCCCTGTTGATCGAATTGCACTTTGGCGCCGCTACCCAATAATGAAACGCCTTTCACGCGTTCACCGCCGACGGCAGATGCGAGTGATCGAACCACGGCTTCTCCGTTACCTGGCCAGCTCAGTCCGATAACATAGAGAGCGCCGCCCTTGGTTGTGAAGCGAAAGTCTTCTGCGGTGTAGTTCGTGACATCCGTATCGTGAAAGGCGCCAGCCGCCGCTTTCGTGGGGCCTTCGCCGTAAATCCTCCACGGGCGAGTTCCGTAGATCGCTTCTCCATTGACGTCGAGCCAGCCGCCTACACCGAGAAGGACCTGTTGCACCTGTTCCGGGATGGTGCCGTCGGACTTGGGCCCAATATTCAGCAGCAGGTTGCCGTTCTTGCTGACGATATCGATGAGTTGATGGACGATGAATTCCGGCGACTTGAAAGTTTCGTCATTGATATAACCCCACGATTTGTTGCCTACGGACGTATCCGTCTGCCAATAGAGCGGACGCAGGTCGGCGAGTTGGCCACGTTCAACGTCAAGGACCGCAGAGTGTTCCTGCATGGCGTAGTCCTTATAGTTGATCACCCCGACGTGATCGCCATACTTCAGAGAGCTGTTGTAATAGAACGCCGCAAAGCGCGTGAGGTTAGGGCGTATTAACGCCTGCCCGATCCACCAGTCGAAGTACACGATGTCAGGATGGTATTTATCGACAATTTCCGCCGCCCGCGCGAGCCAATCATTTGCCCAAGCTGAGGAAACATAAGTGAAATCGCCATCGAGGGGCGTTCCCCACTTGTTGGACAACCAGTTGTGCGCGGGGCCGTAGAAGGCAGCGTATTGCGGATCGTTCACATCCGACGGAATCGCTCGGCCTACCCCAAGGTAGAAATTGTGTTCCACACGGTGGGACGACACACCAAAATGCAATCCATCGGCTCGCACCGCTTTTGCCAGTTGTCCGATCACATCGCGGTGCGGACCCATTTTGGCAGCTGTCCAATCGCTCAGTCCGCTGTCATACATCGCGAATCCATCGTGATGCTCCGCTACTGGCACGACATACTTCGCCCCCGCCTTCTTGAATAAGTCGGCCCATGCGCCGGCATCGAAGTGCTCGGCTTTGAACATCGGGATGAAGTCTTTGTAGCCAAACTTATCCTGCGTGCCATACGTCGCGATGTGATGCTGATATTCAGGAGACCCAGGCACGTACATATTCCGCGGATACCATTCGTTACCAAACGCAGGCACGGAATAGACGCCCCAATGAATGAAGATCCCGAACTTCGCGTCCTTGTACCACTCCGGAACCTCATACTTCTGCAGTGATTCCCAGTCGGGCCGGAACGGTCCCTGCTGATCGACTTTCTCCACCTGTTCCAAGACGGCTGCGCGTTGCGAGTCGTACTTGCTGCTGCCCTTCTGCCAGGCCTGATCAATGGCTACAGGATCCTGCGAGGCGGTTGGAGCGGTGCTGCTCTGGGCATGGAGGCTAGAAATCGCAAAAAGGCCAAGAATAATAGCGCCGAAGTTCCGAATCATACGGGATAGCAGTGTTTGCGAGAACATAAGTCCTTTCGTCACTACTGCTGACAACGCTAACCTCAATCTACCAAGTCAAATTCAACAGTGATACTCCCAGGGGCGGTTCCGTGAATCTCAATTCAATCGCGTCTCCCGCCACCGCCATCCATCGCGGAGATTCGAGCAACTGTAATTGGCCGGCCATTTTAAGCTGCTGATATTCGTGCTCTGACGGTTTTTGCGGCGATCCCATTGTTTGCCAGGCTGTGTACGCATTGCTGTGATCGTGATCGACACGCCAGTGCTCCAGCAATACCTGTGATAAGCCCTGAGGTAAGCCTTCGATTCTCAAATGAATTTGTGTTGGAGCAGTCTGGCTGGAATCGTCGTGATAGTTCCATACGAGGATGTTCACCTTATGGCTATCGCGGGTGGCAATTACGTTTACATCTGATTTCGCTCGCACACTCGAATGCAGGATGTCAGTGAGATCGCGCGCTCCAGTACTGTCCGCGAAGACGCGTTCTCCCTTCATCTGCCCAAACAATCGGTAAGCATTCAACAGCGGTAGATCGATGCCGTTCGTCGTGAAAGCCCGAAGCCCGGCAAAGATGGGCTGGCCTGGAAAGGTGAATGCCCAGGCAATCGAGCCTTCCAATTTGATGTGGTGACGCTGAGCCAGAGCTATCGTTCCGTTCATAAGCTCCGCCTCGTAGCTGGCATATTGCGAGGTCAGGCGATACGTGTTCTGCGGATGCGAGCTGGCATCGCACGCGGCGCAGGACTCGGGATCTGATTCGCTGAGAACGACTGGTAATTCGCGCAGCGTGGGAAACTTCTCGATGATTGCGAATCCCTGATCGATGTCTCGCAGGTTCGCGCCGACATCCAGTTCGACGTGACCAGCGACCGATGACGCTTTTCCCTTCGCGTGGAATGATATGAAATCGAGCGGGGCGCCCTTCTTGCCGGTCACGTAATTCTGGCCGTTGGCGCAGTGCTCAAGAAAATCACGAAGGAATTTGGCGGCTCTCTCGCTGGCTGGACCAGTGCTTGCTGGCCCACCAACATGCGCACCCGGCAGTGCGCGCCTTACTGCTACGGCGGTGTAATCGTAGAGTTTGAAGTATTCGTCTTCGGTTCCGTGCCAGTAGAAGATATCCGGCTCGTTCCAGACCTCCCACTCCCATTTCGCGACTTCGCTCGCTCCATAGCGATCCACCATATGCCGAACCCAGCGATACACGAGCTCCGACCATTCGTCATA
Source organism: Terriglobia bacterium (assembly GCA_963724985.1). Lineage (GTDB taxonomy): Bacteria > Acidobacteriota > Terriglobia > Terriglobales > Acidobacteriaceae > JAJPJE01. The sequence goes on from CAVRWV010000022.1 coordinate 21,762, forward strand.
GTTCTTCGGCGGATAGGTCCATCCGGTATCGAAGTCCTTGGGCCAATGATGTTGATACGGTTCGGGATGGGTAGAGAGCGCTTCGGGCATGAAGCCAATTTCGACGAATGGAGTTATACCGGTGGCTTTGTACGTGTCGAAGATCTTGTCGACGAGGGCCCAGTTATAAACTGGCTTGCCTGCCGCATCTCGAGTAAACGCGTTCGTCGAACCCCACTTCAATGCCGGAGTGCCATCGCCGGTTGTCAGCAAATTATGCGTGCGGTCGTGTACCGGATAAGAACTGAGCTCCGAGAGCTTCGTAAGAAGATCACGACCCTCCTCGCTGTAGGTGTAATTCGGCTCGTCGTGCCCAACCCACGCCCAGACAGGTTCGAACGGACCCGTGGTCCTCGATGCCTTGACCGTGATCGTGACCAGTTGCTGCGCCGGTGACAGCGTGGCGGCCAGCAGCAGCGAAATAATCAGAAGTTGTGTTCTTCTCGCCAGGATTCGTGCAATTCGAGGGATCTTCAAAGTTGGGAAAACGTTTTCTATGTGTAGCATAAAAACGTGTGTCACGAAATGGCCGAAATGGACTAAGATGCCGTTGCTAGAAATTCAAAACTTCATTGTAAGCAGTCTGTATGGACGAGGGAATAGCACTTCAATGTCGACCACAGATTCGTCTCTCTACACGCCGGTAAACGGTTACCCAGATGGGTCGTTCAGAGCTTCTTGTCGAACTGTAACGCGTCTCCAGCGTTCGCTGCTGATTTTCGCACTGATAACGATTGCCCTGAGTGCGTCTGCGATCGCGGCAGACAAGATTGCAATGTCAGTGGATGCGTCGAAAGCCGGTCCGAAGATTGATCGCAATATTTTCGGCCAGTTTGCCGAGCATCTTGGCCACGGAATTTATGAAGGTGTCTGGGTTGGTCCAGATTCCTCGATACCGAATACCCGTGGCATCCGTAACGACGTGGTGGCAGCGCTCAAGGCGATCAAGGTGCCGAACGTCCGCTGGCCCGGTGGCTGCTTCGCCGATGAATACCACTGGCGCAACGGCATCGGCCCGGCCGATAAGAGAACCGTGACCCTCAATCCCAATTGGGGCGGCGTTATCGAACCAAACTCTTTCGGAACACATGAATTCATGGACTTCGTCGACCAGATCGGCGCCGAGGCGTATGTCTCAGTCAATGTTGGGTCCGGCACTCCGCGAGAAGCGTCCGAATGGCTGGAATATATGACCACCGGTCAGCCGACGACGCTCCAAAAGGAACGCGCCGCCAACGGACATCCTGCTCCGTACAAGGTCCCGTATCTAGGCGTCGGAAATGAAAGCTGGGACTGTGGTGGAAATATGTCGCCCGACTACTATCTCAGCCAACTCAGGATATACAGTCACTTCGTCAGAAACTACAATCCCGCGCAGCAGACCAAAGACCAGATGCTGAAGATCGCTGTCGGCCCGGGTGGCGACGAGCCCCGCTACGTCGAATGGACTGACACCATCATGAAGGCTTGGCAACATCACCAGTGGAGCTGGGATATGAACGGCCTCTCGATGCACTCCTACACGGTCGGATCATTTCCGCCGGTGTACAAATCGGTTGGGTTCGGAGAGGCCGACTACAGCAAGATCCTGCAGCTGACTTTGCAGATGGACGGCCTGGTTGGGAAGTATTCCGCCATCATGGATAAGTATGATCCCGACAAAAAGATCACGCTTGTCGTGGACGAATGGGGCGCCTGGTACGCACCGCTGCCCGGAAGCAATCCCGGGTTCCTGGTTCAACAAAACAGCATACGCGACGCCATCCTGGCCTCACTGAATCTGAACATCTTCGCCCGTCATGCCGAGCGCGTGCGCATGGCTAACATTGCCCAGATGATTAATGTGCTCCAGGCAATGATCATGACTGACAAAGAGAAGATGGTCCTGACCCCGACCTATCATGTCTTCAAAATGTATGTTCCGTTCCAGGACGCGACCTCTGTGCCAGTCTCTTTTGACGCCGGAACTTACAAGAACGGCGACATTACCCTGCCGCGTGTAGACGCCATCGCGGCGAAGGATACGAAGGGCAAGCTGTGGTTGGCCATCACCAATCTCGATCCGAATCAGCCGGTCGAAATCGACGCAAGCGTTTCCGGGATAAATGCGAAATCGGCATCGGGCGAAACACTCACCGCGCCACAAGTTGACAGCGTGAATACATTCGACGCGCCGAACACAGTTGCGCCAAAAGCTATTTCGGCGAAGGCTGAAGGCGGCAAGCTGGTTTTGACCCTGCCACCCAAATCGGTGACTGTCGTTTCGGTTGACCAATAACTCATCACCGCAGGCACGCAGGAGTTCCATCCTCCCGTTGGACTCCTGTGCGCCGCGCGCACGCTCTGCAAACAGGTGTGGGGCGAAGGAGAACATCGATGAAGCATCTCGTCTTATTGGCAATTCTGATTACAACTGTTTCTTACGCGCAAGAGCAGGGCACTTTCCAGCCGGCTTCCACGAATGTCTGGGGCGCAAAATACCCGAGCGTCGATAGCACGGGCAGAGTGCAGATTCGTGTCAAAGCTCCAGACGCAACGAAGGTCCGCGCCAATTTCTGGAGTGGCCCAAAAATCGATATGGCCAAGCAGGAGGACGGATTCTGGACGGTCATCACGCCGCCTCTGGTGCCAGGGCTCCACTACTACACGCTGATCATCGACGGTGCCGAGGTCAGCGACACTGGCAGCCAGGCTTTTTTCGGCGGAGGCAAATACGCAAGCGCGGTTGAAGTTCCGGAACCCGGATCGACGTACTATCTGCCCGAAGATGTGCCGCATGGAAAGGTCCGTGAGGTCTGGTACAACTCCAAGATCACCGGAACGTGGCGTCATGCGTTGGTGTATACGCCACCGAACTATGACGCGCAGATCAAGACGCGTTATCCCGTGCTCTATCTGCAACACGGAGGCGGCGAAGACGAAACCGGCTGGACCAGGCAGGGCCGGGCGAATTTCATCCTCGACAACCTGATTGCCGCAGGCAAATCGAAGCCGATGATCATCGTGATGGCGTATGGCTACGCCAAGCGGGTTGGTTATGTTGAGCCTGATTTAACCGGCAAGCCATTCGGTTCCCCCGAAATGATGAAGGCGATGCAGGATATGGCGTCCGCCTTTGAGGATGACCTGACCCAGGTTCTGATTCCTTACGTGGATTCGAACTTCCGAACCATTGCAGACCGCGATCATCGCGCCATGGCCGGTTTATCGATGGGCGGCATGCAGACTTTCCAGGTCACGTTCGATCACCTCGACATGTTCTCTTACATTGGCGGATTCAGCGGCGCCGCCGGACCGCTGGTACTGGGCAACCGGTCGTTGGACGTGAAGACGGACTTGAACGGTGCATTGGCTGATCCGACTGCGTTTGCAAAGAGAGTGCACTTGCTTTGGCTGGGCGTAGGAACCAAGGAGCCTCCCATGATGCTGGCTGGAATCCAGAGACTGCATACCTCTCTGGCTGAAGCGAAGGTGGCTCACGTCTACTACGAGTCTCCGGGCACGGATCATGAATGGCAGACGTGGCGCCGCGATCTGAACGATTTTGCGCCAAGACTCTTTTAGGAAGATTGCTTCTCAATCTTTTACGTGAGCACGATGCCAAGGTTCGCATCAGGAGGCCATCATACTGTGCATTCGAAGGCTAAGAATTCAGTCGTTATAAGATATTTATCGCTGACGGCCATACTCCTCGTCTCAGCTATTGCCTCTGCTCAAACTCAACCAGTGACGGTGACGATCGACGCGTCGAAGACCGGCCCTCCTATCTCGAAATACATCTACGGACAGTTTTTGGAGCACATCGGCGGGATCGTCAACAACAACATCTGGGCGGAAATGCTGGATGACCGGAAGTTCTACTTTCCGATCACGTCGCATCCGCCCGCCGAACCAGCCGGGCCGAGTTGGAGACGCACCGCTCTGCGCCATTGGACTCCGATCGGCGCCGATGAATTCGTGACGATGGATGCGAGCCGTCCTTACGTCGGCGACCACACCCCCATGGTGAAGCTGAACCCGACCGAGACACACGGAATCCAGCAGGCGGGTGTGGCTGTTCGCAAAGGAAAGTCCTACACGGGACGCATCATTCTCGCAGGTGCACGTGGCGACACGGTGAAGGTTGCACTTGTATGGGGACCGGCCGCGAGCGATCGCCAGACCGTGACCATTGCCAAGGTTGGCTCCGAGTACGCGAAGTTTCCGCTGCACTTCCAGGCGCAGGGTGACAGCGACGATGCCCGATTAGAGATCGTTGGAACCGGCCACGGCTCCTTTCACATCGCAGCAGTCTCATTAATGCCGGCCGACAATGTGCAAGGCTTCCGCGCGGAAGTGATTGCGCAGCTCAAACAGCTGAATTCCGGTGTGTATCGCTTTCCCGGTGGGAACTTTCTATCCGGGCACGAGTGGCGCAATGCAATCGGCGATCCTGACAAACGCCCGCCGATTATGGATCCGGTGTGGCATGCGGTTCAGCCGAACGACGTTGGCACCGATGAATTCATGACACTATGCCGCCTGCTGAATGTCGAGCCTTATGTGACCGTCAATGCCGGTTTCGGCGACGAGTGGTCTGCGGCCCAACTCGTGGAATATGCAAACGGCGCCGTTACCACGCCGATGGGAAAATTGCGCGCCGCCAATGGTCACGCGGTACCTTATCACGTGAAATTCTGGGGAATCGGCAATGAACCCTGGGGCGAATGGCAATTGGGCTTCATGCCAGTTGCGCAGTGGGAATTGAAACACGACATGTTTGCCAAGGCGATGCGCAAGGTTGATCCGAGTATCAAGCTGATCGCAGCCGGAGCTATGCCAGATGCGATGACCGGCTCCGGGCAGGGCAAGCGCATCAATGGCCAGATCGTTCCCGACTATCTTTCTCCCGCAGATTGGAGCGGCAATCTGCTCGCCCACTGTCTCGACAATATTGACCTGCTCAGCGAGCACTTCTATTCCTCGAGCAATCAGCGATTCGATCTCGCAAAAGGCGAGAAGGTAAAGATAGAGAATCAATCTCTAATCGAATGGGAGCGCGCCCCGGCCACGCAGGTCCGCGTGAAATACGAGCACTACCAGGAATACCTCAAGCGCATTCCCGGTCTCAAAGCCAAGCCAGTGCCCATCAGCCTGGATGAATGGGCGTACATTGGCGCTCCGCCGAATTCCTACAAGGTCGTTCCCGCGTACGCTTGGGCGTTCCACGAGATGTTCCGCCATTCCGATCTCTACCAACTGGGCGCGTTCACGTTCGCAACCGCAATGATCACCGAAGACCGAACAAACGCGGTGTTAAGTCCGACCGGCCTGCTGTTTAAGATGTATCGCGAACACTTTGGCACGATCCCGGTGGAAGTTTCCGGAAATTCGCCGCAACCAAAACCGATCTATCCCGCGGGCGGCGACCAGCCCGCGGTCAATCCGGGAAGCGATACGTATCCGCTGGATGTGAGCGCTGCTCTCAGTGACGATCGCAAAACACTGACTTTCGCGGTGCTGAATCCATCGGATTCCGAGCAACCGTTGAAGCTATCGATCGCCGGCGCGAAGCTTGCGAGCCAGGGCCATCTGTGGCGTATGGCGCCATCAAGCGTTGATGCAACCATCGCTGTGGGACAGAAACCCGGAGTTGAGATACAGGAGCAGGTGCTGACCTCAGCGCCCGAGACGATGTCGGTGCCGCCCTTTAGCGTCAATATTTATTCGTTTCCTGTGAAGTAGTTCGTTTGTTCGAGCGCGCCGAGGAGTGTGTAAAGGTTGGACAAGCTACCTTCGAGCAACATAGTGCAGCACAAGCGGATACGTTTAGGCCTGATGCTGGGATCGATTCTGGCGGCTGCAACCGTGCTGTCCGCTGCAGAAACATCCGGCCCTGATCTCACACTCAGATACGACAAGCCTGCTACCAAATGGACTGAAGCATTACCCGTCGGGAACGGGCGTATCGGCGCCATGGTATTCGGCGGTACAGAAGATGAGCGCCTGCAGATCAACGAAGGAACCCTGTGGGGTGGTGGTCCGCACGATTACACGAATCCCGAGGCGTATTCGCGTCTTGACGAAGTTCGGAAGCTGATTTTTGCCGGCAAGGTTTCCGAGGCGGAAAAACTCTCGGAAGAAATGATGGGCCGACCAAAGCTGCTCATGCCTTATCAACCGTTTTGCGACGTGCGGTTGCATTTCGGCGGGCACGCGCAAGCGACCGAATACCGTCGCGAACTCCACTTAGATGATGCAATCGCGGAAACCGCCTACAAAGTAGGCGCCACTGATTTTCGGCGGGAAGTATTCATCTCCTACCCAGATCAGATTCTGGTGATGCGAATTACGGCGAAACAGCCAGGGCAGATCACTTTCAGTCTCGCGATGGATTCTCCGCAGGCCGGAACGCTCGTCGAAAGCTCTGCAAACGATACATTGCAGCTCACTGGCCAGATTCAACCGCGGCAAAATCCGCCATTCTCCTGGACAGGCTCCTGGGAGCAGCCAGGAATGCGGTTCGCGGCAGTGTTGAAAGTGTTGACCGAAGGCGGCTCCGTTCACAGTACTCAGGGACGTTTGGATATCTCCGGCGCAAACTCGGTGACCATCCTGTTCAGCAATGCGACAAGTTTCAAGAGCTACCAGAACATCAGCGGCGACGCATTAAGCGCGGCCAGAGGCTACCTGGAGCGCGCGTCGAAACTGTCTTACGAACAGCTGCGCCAGAATCATCTGAATGATTTTCGTCAACTGTTCTCGCGCTCGCAGTTGAGCCTCGGCGAGAGTCATTCAACGGACACTACGGACAGACGTCTCCAAACTTTTGCTGACAATGACGATCCCAGTCTGCTTGCCCTCTACTTTGAGTTCGGTCGCTATCTGTTGATCTCATCGTCCCGCACGGGAGGTCAGCCCGCCAACCTTCAGGGGATATGGAACGAGGATCTGCTTCCCGCGTGGAGCAGCAAATGGACGACGAATATCAACCTGGAGATGAATTACTGGCAGGCAGACGCCGGCGATCTCTGGGAAACGCAAGAGCCGCTGTGGAATCTGATCCGCGATTTGCGCGTCACGGGCGCCGAAACCGCTCGCGTGCAATATCACGGCAAGGGATGGGTCTTGCACCACAACACCGATCTTTGGCGCGCAACAACACCCGTAGATGGTCCCTGGGGAATCTGGCCAAGCGGAGGCACGTGGCTTGCCAACCAGATGTGGGATCACTACACATTCAGTGGAGATCAACAGTTCCTGCGGCAACAGGCATATCCCGCGATGAAGGAAGCGGCGGAATTTGCGCTGAGCATCCTAGTGAAAGCACCCGAGCGGAACACCTTTCGCGGGACGTCTGGTCACGAATCCATCGACTTCGCCGGAAAATCAATACTTTCTGAATGGCGAGAAACATAGTCTGACATACGCCCCCACTATGGACGTTGAGCTTATCCGAGAGCTCTTCGAAAACTGTCGGCGGGCGACACAAATCCTTGGAACGGACGACGAGTTCCGGGCACAACTGGAGCGAATCGAAAAGGATCTGCCACCACATGCAAATTGGAAAGCGTGGACAACTGCAGGAATGGATCGAGGATTATCCCGAGGTTGAGCCGGCGCATCGGCATGTATCGCATCTCTACTCGCTCTACCCGGGGCATGGCATCAGTCTCCAAACTACGCCGGACTTCGCGGCTGCCGCAAAGAAAAGCCTGGAACTGCGGGGCGACGGTGGGACGGGATGGTCCACTGTGTGGCGGGCAGCCCTTTGGGCACGCCTTCAAAACCCCGAGCACGCTTACAACAACCTGAAGATTCTGATCACAAAAAGCACCCTTCCCAACATGTTCGATCTCTGTCCGCCGTTTCAGATCGACGGCAATCTCGGTGGCCCGGCGGCGATTACGGAAATGCTGATCCAAAGCACTCCCGACCAAATTCTCGTGCTCCCTGCACTGCCGCGCCAATGGCCAAGCGGCAGCCTGAAGGGAGTGCGTGTCCGGGGTGGCGCCAAGGTGGATATCACGTGGAAAGAGGGTCGGTTGACTGAGCTGACAATTCGATCGAATCGCGCGAACCAATACCACGTGCTTTATGGCGAGCGGTCTGCCGAGGCTCACCTCGAAGCCGGCAAGTCCGTGGTGATGAACGGTGTGCTTCACCAGGCCGGTCATTGATCGCGGCCTGACGAATTTGAGCTAAGTATTTCGAGAAAGGATAATCGATGAAGAAACCATTCTGTGTGATGACGCTGGTGTTGACGATCGCTCTCGGACCTCAGCTCCTCGCGCAAGTGCAGACCGACGTGCCAGCGGTGATCCCCGGTGCGAAGCCCGTTACGGTGGAACATATCAAGATCCACGGAACAGCTCTGGAAGGCAATCTGGAGGGCGACGCCGTCGATCGCGACGTGCTGGTGTTCTTGCCGCCCAGCTACGCGAAACAGAAGTCCCGCCGTTATCCGGTCGTTTACGCGTTACACGGTTTTTTCATTGGTGCCGAGCAATGGAGCCATGAGATCCACGTGCCGCAAACGATCGAAGGAGCATTCGCTCAAGGCGCGAAAGAGATGATCGTCGTGCTGCCCGATTCCAAAACCGTACACAACGGCTCGATGTATTCGAGCTCGGTTACCACCGGTGATTTTGAGCAGTTCATCGCCCACGATGTGGTCGCTTACATCGATGCGCACTATCGCACGATCCCCACTCGGCAGAGTCGCGGATTGGTGGGCCATTCAATGGGAGGGTACGGCGCCACCCGTATTGGCATGAAGCATGCGGATGTGTTCGGGAGTCTGTACATCATGAGTCCCTGCTGTCTGTCGCCCCGACCAGTGGGGCCAGCAAATCCAGAAAACGAAAAGGCTCTCGAAGCGGTGAAGACACCTGAAGATTTGGCTAAACTGGGCTTCTTCCAGCGCGCCCAGCTTGCTTCGGCAGCTGCATGGTCACCGGATCCGAAGAATCCTCCGCTTTATCTTGACTTGCCTACGAAGAACGGTGAACCACAGCCAGATGTGCTCGCCAAATGGACAGCCAATGCTCCACTAGCTTTCATCGACCAGTACATTGACCAGCTGCGTACATACCACGGCATCTCGATCGATGTAGGCGATCAGGACGGCTTGCGCGTCGATACAGCCAAGCTGCATGAGGTTCTAGACAAGTACGGAATTGCGAACAGCTTTGAGATCTATTCGGGAACGCATACCAGCAAGGTCGCAGACCGTTTTCAGAATCATGTCATGCCCTTTTTCAGCCAGAATCTCTGTTTTCAGGCGAAGTGCCAGTAATAGAAGAAGAACTTTTATAGGAGAAGAGATGAGCTATTCGGGAAAAGCCGTACTGGCAGTTCTCGCTATTTTCGTCACCCTAGCCGGTGGTGTTTCGGCTGCGCAAGACAATTCGAAGCTGCCTTACATGAATCCCACCTTTACGCCTGAGCAGCGTGCCGCCGACCTGGTGCACCGCATGACGCTGCAGGAAAAGGCTTCGCAGCTTGTAAACCAGGCGCGCGCCATCCCTCGCCTCGGTGTTCCCTCTTATGACTGGTGGAGCGAGGCACTTCACGGCGTTGCCACGAACGGCACCACGGAGTTTCCGGAACCGATCGGACTTGCGGCAACGTTCGATGCGCCGCGCATCCATGAGATGGCCACCGCCGTCGGCATTGAAGGGCGCATCAAGCACGTGCAGGCGGTGCGCGCCGGGCACTCGAACATTTTCGAGGGCCTCGATTTCTGGGCGCCTAACGTTAACATCTTCCGCGATCCGCGCTGGGGGCGAGGCCAGGAAACCTACGGAGAGGATCCCTTTCTGAGTGGACGCCTCGCGGTTGCTTACGTCACGGGCATGCAGGGTGACGATCCTCATTATTACCGCGCTATTTCCACTCCAAAGCATTTTGCCGTGCACAGCGGACCCGAGCCAACTCGCCACTTCGCCGACGTGGATGTAAGCAAGCATGATGAACTGGATACCTACACGCCTGCATTCCGCGCTGCTGTCGTCGAAGGTCATGCCGGATCGGTGATGTGTGCGTACAACTCAATTAATGGTGAGCCGGCCTGCGCCAGCCAGTTCCTGCTGCAACGACTGCTTCGCGGCTCGTGGGGATTCCAGGGGTATGTCGTTTCCGACTGCGACGCCGTCCGCAACATCTTCGGCGGACACCACTACCGCCCAACGCAACCGCAGGCCTCCGCTATTTCATTGCAGCGCGGCATGGACAATGAATGCATCGATTTCGCAAAGGTGCCAGACGATCACGACTACAGACCATATATCGAAGCTGTGCAGCAGGGTTATCTATCTGAAAACGATATGGACACCGCGCTGATTCGCCTTTTCACGGCGCGCATGAAGCTCGGCATGTTCGACCCGCCGGACACGGTTCCCTATAGCAAAATCAGCGAAAGCGAGCTCGACAGTGCCGCGAATCGCGCCCTGGCACGCCAGTTAGCAAACGAGTCCATGGTCCTCTTGAAGAACGACGGCGTACTGCCTCTGAAGTCCGTGCAGCGCATCGCTGTCGTGGGCCCGCTTGCCGATCAAACCGCAGTCCTGCTTGGCAACTACAACGGTACTCCAACCCACAGCGTAAGCGTGCTGGACGGAATGAAAGCTGAGTTCCCGAACGCGAAGATCACTTATGTTCCCGGCACCCAGTTTTTGTCGAACCAGGGCAATCCAGTGCCTGCGTCCGTACTGACGACGCCCGAAGGAAAACCGGGCTTGAAAGCGGAGTACGGAAGCGGTATGCGTTTCGGCGGCGCCAAGCCAACTCCGCTTACTTCGCGCACGGAATCGGGCGTGGACTTAAACGAAAACACACTTCCGGCGGAAGCAAAAGGAAAGCCTGAGCTCTCGGTGGAGTGGACCGGTTCGCTGAACCCCAATCAGACCGGCGACTATCTCGTCGGCATGAAATCAGAGGGATTTGGGCGCGTGTCAGTCGATGGCAGGGAAATCGCTCAGATGTTCGGCGGCACGAACCTCGGCAAAGTTCATCTTGAGAAGGGGCATCCGGTGAAGCTCGAAGTGGTCTTTGGGCAGACTCCGAACAGTGAGGTTGGAGCACAGCTCCTCTGGGTTCCTGTCAACAACGCTCCCGATCCTGCGGCCGTGGCTGCTGCGAAGAACGCCGACGTTGTCATAGCGGTGGTCGGGATCACCAGTCGCCTCGAAGGCGAGGAGATGCCGGTAGAACAACCGGGCTTCGCTGGCGGAGATCGCACCAATATCGAAATACCACAGCCCGAGGAAGATCTGTTGCAGGCCGTAGCTGCGACGGGCAAGCCACTGGTCGTGGTGCTGATGAGCGGTAGCGCGCTGGGTGCGAATTGGGAGAAGGCCCATGCGAACGCCATCGTGCAGGCCTGGTATTCGGGCGAAGAGGGCGGAGCCGCAATCGCTGAAACGCTGAGCGGCAAGAATAATCCTGCGGGACGTTTGCCCGTCACCTTCTATAAGGATGTTCATCAGCTGCCGCACTTCGAGGACTATTCGATGAACGGCCGCACGTACCGCTACTTCAAAGGCGAGCCGCTTTGGCCTTTCGGATATGGCCTCAGCTACAGCAGCTTCGCCTATAGCGGTCTCACGTTGCCGCCCGCGCCGATCAACGCAAACGATCCGCTCGATGCTTCCGTGACGGTAACCAATACTGGCAAAGTCGCCGGCGATGAAGTTGTGCAGCTATACCTGAAATTCCCGGATCTTCCCGGAGCGCCGATTCGCGCTCTTCGCGGATTTCAGCGTGTACATCTGGAGCCGGGCGCAAACCAGAAGGTTGACTTTCATCTGAACAGCCGCGATCTGAGCATGGTCTCCGACCTGGGCGACGTTATCGTTGCCCAGGGCAAGTACACCATTTCGATTGGCGGCGGCCAACCTGATACCGGAGTTCCGGCCGTCAACGGCAACTTCGAGGTGAATGGACAGGTCATGCTACCGGAATAATGTCGCGGCAAGAGGCATGACCGTGAGCGTGAGCAGGCCAGCGACATTTATCAACCAGAATCGCTGTCGGTAAAAACTCTGCTGGCAGCGAATGATTGATTCGGCCTGTTCTTGCTGGATAAACGGTCGCCGCTAGTGTTCTTGTAATTTCGTAACGGAAAGTAGGCACTTCATCATGCCATCGAAGACTCTTCTCCTTTTGGTGTTGATCGCGTGTGTGGCGATTGCTACCTGGGCGCAATCGGCGAACACTTGTGGGGACTTGGTGAACCTCAAGATTAATCACGTGGAGATCACCAAGACCGCAGAAGTTCCAGCTGGGACCACTGTGCCGCCCCCGTTTCCGGGCCTACCCAGCATCGGTCCATTGCCCGCGCACTGTCGCGTGGATGGCGTGATCAACCGGCGCAAAGGTGTGGGAGGTGAGGAGTTTGGAATCGGTTTCGCGGTATCGTTGCCAACAAAAGAAGCGTGGAATGGCGACTTCATGATGCAAGGCGGAGGTGGTGGGAATGGCGTGGTCGCCTATCCCCTCGGCGCATCGCATGCGGGCGACAAACCGGCGCTGACGCGCGGGTTCGCAGTCGCCAGCACCGATACAGGACACAGAGCGAAGACTGGTCCATTCGACTTCTCGTTCATGCGCGATCAGCAGGCTTTTCTGGACTTTGCCTATCTTGCTAACGCCGAGGTAGCTGGGGTCGCAAAACAGATCATCGCGCACTACTACGCGAAACCGGCGACGTACTCATATTTCGTGGGCTGTTCGACCGGTGGGCGCGAAGGCATGATCCTTTCGCAACGGTATCCGACGGTCTTCAACGGCATCGTTTCCGGCGACCCCGCCATGCGCACGGGATTATCGAACCTCGCGATTGGCAAATGGATTCCCGTGGCATACAACCAGGCTGCGCCCAAAGATGCGTCGGGAAAGCCACAGATCGAAAAGTTCCTCACCGATAGCGATCGCAAACTGTTCATGGACGCGCTGATGAAGCAGTGCGATGCGAAGGACGGAGTAGCGGACGGTATGATCTTCGATCCAGTGGGCTGCGATTTCGATCCCAGCGCGCTTGCTTGCAAAAATGGTCAGACCGATGCTTGCATTCCGGCTGACAAGCTTGCGGCCATCAAGAAGGCCTTCGCCGGTCCGAAGAATTCGTATGGCACGCAAGTCTATCCAGGATTTCTTTACGATGCAGGTATCGCTTCGACTGGTCCTATCCCGGGGCTCCTTACACTCCGAGCCAACGGGCTCTTCGGCCCCTATCCGACAGCAACGGAAATCGATGTAGATAAAGAAGCGCTTCATGCTTCCGATCCACTGGTCGAGCCGGCCTCGACAAATCTATCGACATTTTCCGGCCACGGCAGCAAGATCCTCTTTTTCCATGGAGACAGCGACCCGTGGTTCTCTCCTCTCGATACGCTCGAGTACTACAAATCTTTAGCCGCGACGAACGGTGGTGCAGATACGGTTCGTGATTGGAGCCGGATGTTCCTGGTGCCGGGCATGAGTCACTGTGGCGGCGGACCCGGGCTCGACCAATTTGACATGCTCGGCGCCGTGGTGAACTGGGTTGAGCACGGAGCTGCACCGGACGCCGTAATCGCGACGGGACGCGCATTTCCCGGTCGCAGCCGTCCGTTGTGCGCGTATCCCAAACACGCGCAATACAGCGGTCAGGGAAACACAGAAGATGCCAAAAACTTCAGCTGCCAATGAAGATCGACATTGGGTTCGAAAGGTCATGATTCCGGCAGGTAGAGGAGATTCATTTTGAAAAAAATCAGCCGTCGCCAATTCGTCGCGACCGCAGCTGTTGCTAGTGCAGCCGCCGTTCTTCCCTCTGGAACCTTCGCACTGCAGGAAGACTCACCGAAGCTCGTTGCGCCTTCAGTTGCAAAGCAACTCAATCGCGAGGTGCTCTCGCTGCAAGCAGTTCCCTTTCCGATGAGCAATGTTCGGCTTGGCCCTGGGCCCTTTCGCGCGGCCGCGGAAGCCAATCGCCATTACTTGAAAACGCTGCCTCCAGACCGGCTGCTTCATACGTTTCGACTGACTGCCGGACTGGCCTCTTCCGCAGAGCCGCTGGGCGATTGGGAAAAGCCTGACTGTGAGCTGCGTGGCCACTTCGCCGGTGGGCACTACTTGTCTGCTTGTGCGCTAGCGTTCGCGAGTTCGGGCGATGAAGAGCTGAAACGCAATGGCGACGTCATGGTGGCCGAACTCGCAAAGTGCCAGGCACAGTTCAAGAATGGCTATCTGAGCGCATTTCCTCCGGAGCTTTTCGATCGCCTGCGCGATGGAGTGAATGTCTGGGCACCGTTCTACACCATCCACAAAATCATGGCCGGGCACCTCGACATGTATCTCCTCACCGGTAACCAGCAAGCACTGGAAACGCTAGAGAAGATGGCGCAATGGGTGCGCAGTTGGGCCGACCCCTTGAGCGAACAGCAGATGCAGCGCGTGCTCCTCGTTGAGTACGGCGGCATGGGAGAGGTGCTCAGTAACCTCTACGGCGTGACCGGGAAACGCGAGTATCTCGATCTGGCTCGGCGGTTTGATAAGAAATGGTTCTTCGACGCGCTGGCAGCTCATCGCGATGAACTCAAGGGACTACACGTCAACACACATGTTCCGCAGGTCATTGCCGCAGCCCGATTGTACGAACTTACTGGCGACAAACGCTATTGGAATATCGCCGACTATTTCTGGGACGAGGTCACCAGCGAACGCTCTTACTGCACCGGTGGAACCAGCAACTTCGAGTTGTGGCGATCGGATCCGGGCGTCCTCTCAACGCAACTGAGTTCAGAGACCGCCGAAGACTGCTGTGCTTACAACATGATGAAGCTGACGCGACACCTGTTTAGCTGGTCGCCACGGGCTCAATACATGGACTACTACGAGCGTGCGCTCTTCAATCACCGCATGGGAACCATTGATCCAGCGACGGGCACGACAGTCTATTACCTGCCGCTCGGAAGCGGCTACTCCAAGATTTACGCGAAGCCCTTCGATTCGTTCTGGTGCTGCAACGGCACAGGCGCCGAGGAGTTCGCGAAGCTAACGGACACCATCTACTTCCACGACGACCATTCCATCTTCGTGAACCTTTATATTGCGTCGGAAGTGGACTGGACTGAAAAGGGCCTTCGCCTGACGCAGCAGACGTCGTTCCCAGAGGAGCAAGGCACTACCCTGCTCATCTCGGCAGCCAAGCCCGTCGATATCGACTTGAAGTTACGTGTTCCCTACTGGGCTAAGAGCGGCAGCGTCAAGGTGAACGGGCGTGCGGTTCCCGCTTTCGCTGATCCGAGCAGCTATCTTGTTTTGCGCGGACCGTGGAAGACTGGCGATCGCATTGAACTAACGCTTCCAATGCAGTTGCATGCCGCGCCCATCCCGGACAAAGAGAATCTGCAGGCGGCAATGTACGGGCCGCTGGTTTTGGCAGCTCGATTCGAAGAAGAGCCCCAGGACAAATGGTATCGACACTTCGCGGCCCAGGAAAAACAGGAGCCTGCTCCCATGCTGCAGTTGAAGGGCAAAGTCGACGACCCCGCAAGTTGGCTCGAAGGAAATGGAAAGCTAACGTTTCGCACGGTTGCGCAAAATCAGAGCGTGAGCTTCGTGCCGTTGTCTTCGATCGTCCATGAACGATTCTCGGTATACCACGAGATCGAGCCGGGGAACTCCTGAGCGAAGGGACCGGACCGCGGTCGAACCGGCGAGAGAATGATGAATCCATCCATGAACATTCGAGAAATTGCGAAACGCGCCAAAGTATCGACTGCGACCGTCTCGCGCACCATCAACCGCATCTCGACTGTGGATCCCCGGCTTGCAAAGCGCGTCTGGAAGGTTATCGAACAGTCAGGATACCGCCCCAATATTCAGGCGCGCGCGCTTGTGTCTGGACGCAGCCAGATTCTGGGGCTCGTCGTCTCCGACATCACTAACCCCTTCTTCCCGGAGATCATCCAGGCTTTCGAGAACATCGCAGTCGAGCATGGATACGACATCCTGCTGGTATCCACAGTTCACGATCCCAAACGCATGGACATTTCCGTCCGGCGCATGACCGAAAGGCGCGTAGATGGCGTGGCGGTGATGACTTTCGGGATGGAAGACCTGCTGCTTGAAGATCGCGAATTGAGGAATGTGCCGCTAGTCTTTGTCGATGTCGGACCGAAGCGTCCGGGAGTCGGCAATATCAAAATTGATTATCTAAAAGGAATCCGTCAGGCGGTACAGCATCTGGCAGCGCTTCGACACGAACAGATTGCATTCATCTCTGGCCCCCTGGGACTTAAGTCGGCGAAGGCGCGTCGAAACGCATTCGAACAGGCAATGAGCGAGATCGGTCTCAAGATTCGTAAGGATGGGATCGTGGAAGGCGATCACACCCTTGAGGGAGGAATCAGGGCCGCGCAAACGCTGCTCTCGTTACCGAATCGTCCTACGGCTATTGTTTGCTCCAATGACATGACAGCGCTCGGCGTCATGCACAAATGTCACGAGGAAGGCCTATCCATTCCACGAGACCTGTCGCTGGTAGGCTTCGACGACATCACGCTCGCGCAATTCGTCTTGCCACCACTCACCACAGTTCGCATGTCCCAAACCGAACTGGCGCGCCTCGCCTTCAACGCGCTGCTGGCTGAACTCGAGAGTGACGAAGTTTCCGAGCACGGCACCGAGTATGTGCTTGAGACAAGCCTGGTACTTCGCGACTCAACAGCGCTTGTGTCAACGGTTGCCAAGAGACATGGTGAAACTGCGGGCGGAGGCGCCTTGACGCGCCCGAAAGACGTTCGCGGCGCAGACAGTAAACAGAATCACTGAACTATAAACACCTCTTAACCGGTCCTCGTCCCGATCGCGCCGTTAAACTCCCTTGCGCCAATCAGAATCGTTCCCCTTTTTGAGGCGGAGGGTTAGAGAGCCATCAGGATTCGTGCGTTCATAGCATGCCCACCTTACTGGACGACGCACGCCTTTGACATCCAACTCCGCGCGGAGCACGATCTGCTGGCCGTCCATCTGCTTTGGCAAAATGAGCGATGCTTCGCGAATTCTTCCTGCATACGGTTGACCGGCGTCCAGATTGCCCCCGACTCTCATCTTGCCGTCAAGGCTCTCGGCATAAACTCCCAATATGCCCGGGACGCCCGCGACGCCGTCATTTACGATGCCAACAATTAGTTCCATCGTGTCGTAACGTTTTCTCTGCCAGATCAGTGACGGCCGCACGCGATAGCCGAGACGCTGCTCCATCGCCTGGAGTGAATCCGGATATTTCTCGTAGTAGCGGCGAATATTGTCGGGTTCCGTCCACAGACCGAAATAGTTCGTGCCAATATCCAGCGAGTGGAGGCCCGCTGACTCTCGATAGGGCCGCTCCAGCGGCCCGCCAATGCGGTCGGGATAGTCGCCACCGGATTCGACTTCATCATCTTTCCCGACGAATGCCAACATAGCGGGCGGAAGCTTGCTCAAGCACGCCTTTTCTTCCGATTCGTACTCGGGAAGAACATAATGCCGATTCTCACCGTCCTCCAGAACGGTTGCGATCCACGGCGGCCGGTTCGCGAGTTCTTCGATCTGAATTGGTTCATCCATCGCCAGGCTGTCGGAACGCAGCCAACAACCGGCACGCACCGCCAGGTCCTGCACTTCGCGATTGCCGACGCTGCTGATATCCGGCTCAGTATTGACGGCGAGCGGCGTTTTCTTCCACGTATCGATCTGAAATTGCGTCATGTGGACGAAGGTCTTCTCTGCCGTCAGGTAATCCGGGAACGGGCCGGGAATATCATTCGTGTGCCCTTCGCCCCAGAAGCCGTACATCATCAGGTCCATGTATTCCAGTTGCGGATGACCATCAAACCTGGCCGCCAGCAATTGGTTCAGTTCGGCAAACGCGCGCTGAAATTCGGGTGAGTCATACCGCGGCTCGCGAAAATCGAACCCTGTTCCGTGCTCGTGGGACTCGTGCCCGATATTCACGATTGGAACCTTCGCCTGGAGAAAATCGGGTATTGAGAGCTTCTTCGGCTGAATGTTAGGACTGGAAAGCTGGATTCGGAATGCGACTCCAAGATTATGGCGCTTCGCTGCATCAAACGTGGCGTCCCACACAGGAGACAAATTCAGCTTGCCGGGTTCTGACTGCACATCGCGCCAGTCGCAGCGTATATAAAGGACGTCAACGAACGGCAACGACGCCATCTTCTCGACAGCCTGTTCAAGCGTCTCCTTACCGCACATCACCGTCAGCGCCGGACCGTTTTCCTCCCACGTGTAGCCGACCAACCCCGTTCCGAAGTTGCGTATGTGCTTGCGCGAAGGCGTCGTTGTGAAGATTGTGTACCAACCTTCGTCCTGCGTGATCCCGAATGGTCCCTGGTTTAACCGGTTGGGGACTGGAGGCGATCCGAAGTCATAGCCTTGCCACAAATGATCCGGTACGTCCGCCAGGGAATGCTTCGGAAGAAATGTACACGCACCCGCAACAGCCGCTCCGGTCTTGAAGAAATCTCGCCTCCGCATTCCACACCCTCCTGATTCGATCTGTAATTGCGAAGCAATCTGCTGTGGCGCGCTCTTCTTTTACACCTCATCCCGAAGGTTGGAGCGCAACGTTAAAGAGCCGTCGTCATTTGTTTTCTGGTGGCAAGCCCAACGCACCGGATAACGCATTCCCTTGACCTCAAGTTCGGCTTTCAGTTTCAGTCCCTGCCATTTCGTTCCCTTCGGCAGGATGAACTGCGCCTGGCGCAGCCTACCCGGAAGCGGATAGCCGGCGTCGAGACAGCCGCTCTTCACCACATTTCCATTCTCGTCTTCCACAGTGACTCGCAACACGCCGGGCACGCCGGCAATGCCATCGTTCGCGAAGGCGATGATTAATCCCAGATATCCATTGTCTTCGTACTTCCAGATCATCGAGGGCCGCACGTTGTACCCGACTCGCTGATTGATCCGGTCGAACCACTTCGGATACGCCTGGTAGTAGGCGGCCAGGGTCGCCGGATTGATCTGATGGAAATTCCACAGTGAACAGTAATTCGCGCCTACATCGAGCACGTGCGCAATCATGTTTTCTGCCGTCGAGATACCTTCGTGCACCGCGAGCTCACCGGGAAGTTTTCCAGGCAGCGGTTGCTCGAGCAGCGCCGCAACCCAGGGCGGGCGATTGCTTAGTGTTTCGATCTGCTCGTTTTCGATGAAGATGGTATCGCTGCGAATCCAGTTGTTCGCACGTACTGTGCGATCGACCAGTTCGGAATTTCCCACTCGGCTGTAGTCCGGCTGCGTGTTGGTCAGCAGCGGGGTCTTCTTGAAGTTCTCCAATTGGACTTCCAGCATGTGGACCCACGTGCGTTCCGCCGTCTGGTAATCCGGAAACGGATTATTCCCAAATGGCCAAGTGTGTCCTTCGCCCCAGAAACCGTACATGAAGGTATCGATGAATTCGACATTCGGGTTGCCATCAAACTCCGACGCCAGAGCTTCGACCAATCCCTTGAACGCCTGCTGAAAGAATGGATCATCAAACCGTGGCTGGTAGCGTGCGTGGGGGTTTTTGAGATAGCGTTCGGCAGCAGCGCGGCTCTCGTTTTCACTCAGGACGAGATCTACCTTCGGCACTTTTTCCAGCACGAAGTCGGGTAACGCCGCTGAATGCGTGTAATCCGGAGCACTCATCTGAATGCGCAGGCCTACGCGCTTCCCGGTCTTCTTCGACAGATCAAACACCTGTTTTATGTAATCGGGAAGGTCGAGGCGCCCGGGCCGGGGCTGCACTTCGCGCCACGTTGGACGTATGTAGAGCTTCTGTCCAAGAGGAAAGTTCGCCAGATCTTCAATCGCGCGTGACACGTTATCTGACTTGATTTCCTCCGTGCCCATGTCTGCTGTGATGTACGTGATCAACCCCTTGCCGTAGTTGGGCACCACTTCTTCCGAAGGAGTCGTAGTCATCACAACTTCATCGGTCGGAATGACAGAATCAGGCGGATACTGCGGGAATGGTCCCTGATTCAGGCGATCCGTAACGGTTGGTCCGGAACCGAAATCATGTTTGTCCCAGTTGTGGGCGCGGACAAGGCCGTTCGCGAGTCCGGTTCCGAGTTCGGCAGTAGCAGCAAGGGCCACGCTGGTTTTTAGGAAATCTCTACGTTGCATTGAGGAAGTGGCTCCTTGCGTTCCAGAAATTCTCTTTGGCCGAGCCAGCGCCGGGCGGACGCCGCACAGCCACATTCCGCGAACAACAACCGGGAACCTCGACGAGCGAGGCTCCCGGTCAGTGAGAACTAGAACTGCAACTTCAACGCAAGCTGGATCTGGCGCTGTGGAATTACTGTTGATGTGATCACGCCCGCGGCGCCAGGCCCATCCGTGACAAACGGATCTGGCTGCGCAAACACGGCGTGATTGAAGGCGTTGAAGAACTCCGTGCGAAACTCGAGACGCGTCGTCTCGGTAAGTTCGAAGAACTTGTGGATCGAGAGATCGGCGGATTTCTCTCCCGGCCCCATAAGGATGTTCTTGCCGGCGTCGCCGAAGCAATTGCACGTTGGCGCCGGAAAATCATTGATGTTGAACCACATATCTGGACCAGGATTCGAGATCTTCCCGCTGCCGATACGATCAGGCCGTATCAGCCCCTGCGAACCTGTGTTGGTCGGGTCGAATCCGATCTGGGGAGAGAACGGGAATCCCGAGCGGATTGTAACGATCCCGCCCAGGTGCCAACCGCCAAGCACGAGGTCCGAAACGTGACCATCCTTCAGGAATTTCTGACCTTTTCCGATCGGTAGCGCGTAATCGAAGCTCGTCACCCAACGGTGGCGATTATCGAAGTCCGAAAGCCCCTTCTCTGCCCGAAGGTTGTAGCTATCTTGGGGCCACGGAGCATTACAGCAGATCTCCGGCTGGTCGTTGATGGATTTGCTCAGTGTGTATGCGCTCAGCAGATACAGACCGTTGCTGGTCTTCTTCTCTACCTTTAATTGGAAAGCGTGGTAAGTCGAGTTGCCGCGGTTCTCAATCGATGCGAACGGCCCATACTGGGGATAGGGACGCAGTGATTGATCGAACGTTGCCTGGGGGGTCGCGATCTGGTTCTTATCTACGAGCACCTGAAGATGCGTGCCCTTCGATCCGACGTATGCCGGGCTGATCAAGATCTGACCCGGCAACTGGTATTCGAGATTCAAGTTCCACTCGTCATAGACCGCCGTTTTCGGATTCCAGTCCTGGCTCGTGACTCCGGCATTGCCTGCCTGCGATGGATCGAGCGCCGGAAATCCGCTCGCAAGCGTCACAGCCGAAGGCGTCAATCCGTCGCTCTCAAACACCGGTTCGTAGAAGAACGGAAGGTTGTAGTTGATCTGCAGTGGATCGCCGGTGCGGATTTCCTGCATTACGAAGAACCGTCCATAGCCTGCACGGAGCACAAACGGATGCGTGTCAAATGGGCTGTATGCAAATCCCACGCGCGGAGCGAAATTCGTCTTGCGCGTGTTCGCCAGGTGTTCCGGGTATCCCGGCGTGCCCGCAGTGATGATCTGTCCCGTGGTGTAGTCGAAGTTGCTCTGCCGGTTATGTGCGTCGTACGAGGGCGTTCCGTAGTCGTAACGCAGCCCAAGGTCCAGCGTCAGTCTTGGCGTGACCTTGTAAACATCTTCGATGAAGCCTCCGTACACGTGTTGACGATTTTCGACGCGCGTCACGGTCGAGATTCTCGCTTCCACCGGTAGTCCAAGCAGCATGTCGGCAATGCCGTTTCCGGTGACATCAGGATTACTTGGATCACCCGTGAACTGTCCGCTGAACTGCAGGCTGCCGCGCGGTTGCCCAATTTGCAGCAGGTTGAACTGGTTGAACTGAACCTGCGGGCCCAACCTCACCAAATGGCGGCCGTGTACCCAGCTGAGGCTGTCATTAATTTGGATCGACTGGCTCGTCATTTCTGTTGGCGTAAACAGCGGTTCGCCGAGACCGTTGTAGCCATTGAATCCGAACCATGTCAGTCCGTTGACCGACGGATTGTTCGGAACTCCGGGCACCTGTAAGTCCGCCGAGGGATAGTTCTGGCCGTAGCTGGGCGAATTCGAAATGTAGTGAATGTGATTGAACCCGGCACGCAGAGAGTTAACCAGGTTTGGCGTAATGACGTGCGTGTATCCGATGGCAATGCCCCGTGTTTGCTGAGGACGATTGCCCGTGTTGTAATCTCCACCGTCAGCGATGCCTTGGAATACCGGTGCCTGGAAGCGCGATTCTTCGCTCAGCGAGAAGCGTTCGAACAGTTGAATCTTGTCCGTTACGTTCTGATCTAAGCGCACGTCCATCTGGTCAATCTGATCGCTGCCGCGGGCATTCACACTGTAGTTGTTGCCTCCAGCCCCGCTCACATTGGGATAGAGTGCGGCGTAATTCAACCCCAGTTGGTTGAGATACTGCGAAGGGATGATGTTCGCCTGCCCGGCGATGGGGAGCCCGCTGACTGGATCGAATCCGAACCCGTCGCGCACCATCGTGCCGTTCACGTCGCGTGTGGTGGCCGGATTGTAGATTTCGCCCGCGTAAATGGGCCGCCCTAGCACATCGCTTCCGATTTGGTCGCCCAGGATGTCGCTGAAATCACCGGTTCGTTCGGCCGTGCTGGGCACGGTGGCAAAGTCCGGCTGTGCCGAGTGGATCCGCGTTCCCTCATAGTCGACAAAGAAGAACGCCTTGTCCTTTACGATCGGCCCGCCGAACGTGGCGCCAAACTGATTCTGCTTGTACGGCGCTTTCGGCTGATCCGACGATTCGAAGTACTGACGAGAATCGAGAGCATCATTGCGAAGAAACTCCCAAGCGCTGCCATGGAGCTTGTTCGCCCCCGAGCGGGTAGAAGCATTGATCACAGCTCCGCCGCTCCGGCCGAACTCTGCGGAATAATTCGACGTCTGTACCTTGAACTCCGCAATCGCATCCACCGAACTCAAAACGGCGACATCGCCGTTGTCATTCGAGTTGTTGTCGATGCCATCGAGGATGAAGTTGTTCTGATCGCCTCGCGTTCCATTTACCGAGAAGTTGCCGCCGGCATTTCCGTTCGTAGGCGTGTTGCTTCCATTGACGGGCCCTTCCGTGACTTTTGTGACGCCGGCGGTCAACGTCGCCAGATCCGTATAGCGTCTGCCATTGAGAGGTAACTGACGAACCTCCTGGCCAGTCACTACATCTCCCAGAGACGCACTCTCAGTCTCGAGCAGAGGCGGCGCTGCCGTCACCATCATCTCCTCGGACACCGACCCGATCTCGAGTTTGAAGTCGAGCCGGGCCGTTTGTTGCACGTTGAGAACGATGTTCTGACGGACCTCCTTCTTGAATCCGGGCGCTTCGATCGCAACGGAGTAGCTGCCGATCGTCAGAGGAGTAATTACGAAATTTCCGTCTGCCTCAGTTTTAACGCTGATACTCTTCCCGGTTTCTGCACTGGTCGCCGTTGCGGTCGCGCCCGCAATCACTGCGCCGCTTCGGTCCTTGACGGTTCCAACCAGCGTAGCCGTATCAACCTGCGCCAACACGCTGAGTCCCGCACCAACCATGCAGAGCAAAACGACCATTGACCTAATTTTTTTCAAGGCGAATCTCCTTCCACCGCGAAATGCATCCGTTTTAAAGCGCCTCCCGCAACCTGTCTCCGTCGTTGCGGGCCCTTTACAAAAATCCAATTCAGTGAGTTTTCAGCTTCAGATCGCGATCGCTTGATCCAACGTTGAAGCCCGGCCCATCCGGGAATGGGTCTGCGGGCTCGGCGACCACTCTGGTGCCAGACTGATCCAGCCTCGGCAAACGAGTTCATGCCGAATCAAAAGCTGAGCTCAATTAATTGATTTCCTTTTATATCGTTTTGTTTCGTTTGTCTACTATTAAAACAACGTCGACATGAAAGGAAACCGCAGTTTCGAATGCGAAGCCTAAAACTTTGCAACGGGGCTATCTCGTCGGCGTGGCGACCAGGCGGAGTATCCCGAATCTCTCCGGAACATGAAAAGATTCTCGCATCGTTCGCCGCCATGCGACCTGTACCCGGTGCGACGGCGGCCCCTGGCTGCGAAAAAGATTAATGCGAAGGGTCTCGCCATCGTGGGGCTTGCGGATGCCCAGCGCTGAAAAGGGTATACGCATCGCTCCGTACCATATCTTTGTGTCCTGATCTACGCGCGCCATGACCACGAAACCGGAATTCCATGCCCAGCCGTCCTCGTGATGAGGCTTGTCCAAGTCAATATCTAGATCGATCCATTCCGCTTGCGGGGAGATTTCGAATTCCTTGTATTTGCGGATGTTCTTGAAATCGGTTCCGAGAAACACCTCGGCCACATCCCAATCCCACAATTGATACGTTTCCGTCGCGGTTCGCGGTTCAGGTTTCAGATACAGCGTTTCGTACGGACAAATAAATAGGAAATACAGATTGCTCTCCGTCCATCGAGAACGGATCTCCGTGCGATAGGAGCCGATACTTTCACCATCTTTGCCCTCTTCCGCAAATACTACGCCGGCGCCCTTCCAAAAGGCGCCCCCCGGATCAGTCGTTAATGCGACATCTTGCGGAGCATTCGTACTATCGAAGGATGCCTTGTCTGCTGCGGTCGCCAGTTGCAACAGGGCGAGCAGAAGACCGACCGTCGATACGATTTGTATGACCTGCCGAGCCTTGTGGCGCTTGTGACGGTTCATGCTTCTACGCCCAGCTGTCGAGCCGCATTTTCGAAATACACTTTGCGCAAGATGGATTCCGGTAAATCGATGCCGTAAATGCGCCAGCGTCCCTGGGGAGGAATTTCCGCGGGGGCATAGTCGAAGTACTCGTCATCCGTCTCGAGAAACCGGTAGTAGATCTCGTACAAGCGGTCGCCAAATACCTGTTGTGGAAACCTGTCACCGTGAGGCGTCGCGTCGGTTCCAAACAAAACGCGGTCCTGGTACTTCTCGATGAATTTACGTGCCGTGCGCGGCTGCCGCCCTAGTTCTCCGATTCGGGCCGCGATGTCGGCACTCATATTTGGATAGCGATCCAGATCCTCCCCAACATTCGCCAGGTCCTCGGAAAAATTGCCCACATGAAGCCCTACAAACCGCGTCTTTGGGTGTCGGGCAAATACCCGGTTCCGTGCTGCCAGCAACTCCGCGTTGCTCGGAAAATCTTTTCCATAAAAAGACCAGTCCGGATGGTTGTTCAGTTCCTCGTAGCGCTCGTTGAACCGGTCCGTCGGCGTGAAGAACGCGACCGGATCAGAAACGTGAATCGCGACTGGCATGTTCAATTGCCCGCAGGCGTCCCACATGGGATCGAACCGCGGATCATCAATCTTCACCAGTTGTCCCGAGGTGATGTTCTCGCGCAGGTAGAGACCGAGGGTCTTTAAGATCTTGAGCCCGCGCGCTCCTTGTTGGTGAGCCTGCGCGATCAGGTCCGCCTGGATCTTGGGATAGTTCGGCTCTTTGAAGCGCTCATAACAGGGCTCTGTAAAAGAGTAGAAGCGCCCCGGATACGCGCGATCGTATTTGGCAATCACATCGCTCAATCCAGCGCCATATCCGCCGGTCAGGTTCACCATGGCGCGAATGTTTTTCCGATCCATGACTTCCAGAAGCTCTTTGGGTGTGGACGAATACGTTCGTGCAGATGCGAGCGATACTCCGCGCACGGATTTGGCCGAGTTGCTGATGTGGGTGTGAAAATCGATGAGCGGAAACTTGGAGCGCGGAACGCTCGACTCGTGCACTTGCAGCATGCTCTTCGGAGCGAATTGGGACAGCTCAAGAGATTGATGGCGCAGCGGAGGTTCGGCCTTTTCTTCCGCGATGCTGACGCCGCTCCACTGCGTCGCCACTCCCGCCATGATGCCTAAGCCACGCAGCCACTCACGCCTATTGAACATGCACGCTCCTGCCTATCGCCAGCTTCCGGGAACTCTGGCTTGCGAATACAGAACTTGCGATTCTCTCCAGCCGAATCAGTGCAGCTATCCACGGTAAACCGGAAATCTCTGCACCACCCGGTTGATCACGTTATTTTGCGATGGCCAGTCAGGGCGCAGACCTTCCCGCATGCAGCGGAAGAAGGCCAGCAGTTGTCCGACGATGACATGAATAAAAACCGCATTCGCGTCGCCCAGTCGGTCTAGACCGGGACACTCAATGGCAGTATCTCCATCGCGAAGCACGTCGCTCGGAACACCTTCCCCAACGATGACTTTTCCCTGCCCCAATCGCTTCTGATCCAGTTCGCGCAACAGATCCAGTTCGTAGTTGCGACGAGTACGATCGGAGGAAAGGTAGCAAACCACCAGCGTGTTCTTGTCGAGAAAGCTCATTGGTCCGTGCCGCAAGCCGAGATATGTCTCGCAGACCGATGCAACTCGACCGGCGCTCATCTCCAGCATCTTCAGTGCGCTCTCGCGTGCGCCGCCGTAGGCGCAACCGCTGCCCAGGAACACAACACGCGTGAAAGCCGATGTGGTGAGCTGCGCCAGTGCGTCAACCTGAGACTGCAGCAGGTCTGCGGCAATATCAGCTGCCTGGGTGCAAATTGACCGGTACACATCCGGGCTATCCGCCAAACCGAGAAAACGGGCTGCCAACGCGAGATTCGTGAAGCTGCTCGTCATCACCAGGCTCTCATCGTTCGTACTCTCATCGAGCACGACGACATGCACATTCGGGTGCAATCCGAACCTGCGTGCCAGAGCCCCTTCACGATTGCAGGTAAAGACCAGGTGACGCGTGCGCGGCTCCGTATCCAGCACAAGGGAAACCGCTGCGACGCTTTCGGGGCTGTCACCTGACCGCGCCAGGGAAATCATCAGCTGCGGCATGCTCGCGCGCAAAACATCGATGTCCGTCAGGAGAGTTCCTGCGCCGATCACTTGGCAGTTGCAGTGCAATTCAGTCTGCAGCGTCGTCCGAACGGATTCGCCGGCGTATTCGGAACTACCGGACCCGGTCAGAATCAGACTAGCGACTCCGTGCAGAAGAGCTTTTAGTGCTGGAGCCGAGCCCGCGATGAGTTCGCAAGTCTCGCGCCAGGTTTGAGGCTGTCGGCAAATCTCACGCAGAGTGTGGAAATAGCCACGCTCTTTCTGCTCTTCCGGAGTCTTGTTCAGTAACTCCTGGATGCGCTTCTGTCGTACTGAAAGCGTGTCCAGCCAGTCCTGTCCTGGAGCAACGGTTCCCATCCGCAATCGTCCTCCCTGCGGCACCAAAACGAAGATAACAGAAACTTAACGTAAGTAAACGAAAATGTGCGTTCGTAAGACCTCAGGAGCACTTTTGGGAATCGCATTTCCACGTCAGCAATGTTTTCGCTGACCAAAAGCACCGCTCCTTGACGCCCGGCAGAGTTATGCTCCGTTACCGCACGCGTCGGAATAGAATGCCAGCACCTTACGAATGCGCTGCTCAACCAGGTCGAGCGGTCGAGAGCTGATTTCCCCGGCGCGGACGCGATCGTACTGCTCCGGTAGGTACTGGCTGATCAGAGTGAGTGGAATCGGTTCGCGAGACAAATTCGCGATCAGTTGATCTACTTGCTCCTGAACTTTAGCTTCCGGCCAGTAATAGCGGCAACGGTCGCTGTAGCTGAATTGCCGTGCGAGAGATTGCGCAGCCGCATCGCGCTCACTGTAATAAGACTTCCAGTAAACCGGGTTGTGTAGCATTGCCGATTCGAGCGCCTCCCGCACCGACGAAAGCCGCACATGGTCGCGAGATCCCAACCATTCGCGCTCAATGGCCGCAAGCGCGAAGATAGCTTCTCGGAATGCATAGGTCAGCCAGGGCCCCACCTTCAGGATGCCGAAGTGATCTTCGACCATTCGCTTCAGCGCGAATGGAGTCTGGTAGTCGGTGGAATGTGCCTCATATAGGAGTTCAGGAGTGGCGGGCAGTTTGTCGTGCAGCGCACGTGTCGTCTCGGACCTGTATTCAAAAACCTTCTCATCGCCGAACTCCGCACCCGACTGGACCACCAGACCAATCACTCGATCCCATGCATTGTCCAAACCGCGCGCACGAAACCTTCCCTGAAAAGTGGCGAGAGTAGCTTTCACGTGTTCGGGGCTTGTGGGCATTGGGCCCTCTGCACTCTGCTCTTCGCCGCCTGGAACAGGCACTTCGGTACCGATCACGTACATCGGGGCAGGAGATCCTTCCGGCATATCTTTGCGGGCAGCTTCAGCCACCGAGCCCAGCAGGGCCGCACGTTCGGCTACCGTATCGTCATCCAGGACAAATGGATCATCGCCACACGACATACTTGCGTCGAGATGTATTTTCGTATACCCGGCGAGAACGCAGCTTCGTACGAGTTCACACGCCTTGTTCATCGCACTCTCGCTCGGCTCGGATCGCCATGGGTATGGCCCAAGATGATCGCCTCCGAGAAGAATTCGCTCCGCCGGAAGTCCTGTCTCCTTCGCGAGTGAATGCAGGTACGACACGAAAGTGGATGCGGTGAATCCGGTGTAGCCGCCAAACTGGTTTACCTGGTTCGAAGTCGATTCGATCGATAGCATCGAGCCCGCGTCCATCGCCTGTCGCATGGCAGCAATCAAGACTCTCGGATGCGCCGAGCACACTGAAAACAAGCCTTTGTTCTGCCCGCGGCGGTTCGCGTCAATCACTCCGCGCAACCAGGTACCTGCATCAATTTGCTGAAGGAAGGGCATGGGATTTATTGGACGGCCTTCGAGGTGGCGGCCTGGTCAAAGAATTCACGGAGCTTGCGGCGGTCGCGGAAAGCTTCAGTGCCTCCCGAGGCAGTCGTGGAAAATGCGCCAGCGAGATTTCCGTACTCAAGACAGGTGGGGATATCTCGGCCACGCAAATACTGGGACAGGAAACCAGCATCGAAGCTATCGCCCGCGCCCACAGGATCGACAACATCTACCTTCACCGGTGCCGCTGTAAATCGCTCGCCGCCGTGAGCGGCAGTTGCCCCCTTAGCCCCCAGTTTTACAACCACTGTGGGAACCTGCTCTGACAGACGGGCAATTGCGGTTTCGAGATCATCGCGGCGCGCACACTTCCGTGCCTCACGCTCGTTGGGCAAGATAATGTCGACGTATGGCAGCGTTTCTGCCAGAGGGCTGGCCCAGAGGTCCTCGGGATCGTCGTTGGTGTCGAGCGATGTAGTCAATCCTTTGTTCTTCATGAGCCGGAACAGCTCGGGTATTTTGTCCCGCATGCCGCGATGCAGAAACAACGATGACATGTGGAAGTGGCGGGCGGATGCCAGGTAGTCGAGATCCAACTCCTCATAGCGCAACTCAAATATCGTGCCGGGATACGTCAAGATATGGCGCTCGCCGCCGTGGGGCAGAATCAGCGTAACTCCCGACCCGATCTTCGCATCTCGAACTACGCGCGAGAGATCTACATTGGTTTCGCCCAGGCGGTCGAGTGCGATTTTGCCCAGAGCATCATCTCCGACTTTCGTGATGAAACCGACCCGCGCACCAAGTACCGATAGGTTGTGCGCGAGAATCGCCGAGGAAC
The DNA here is from genome assembly GCA_963724985.1 of Terriglobia bacterium. Classification (GTDB taxonomy): domain Bacteria; phylum Acidobacteriota; class Terriglobia; order Terriglobales; family Acidobacteriaceae; genus JAJPJE01. The sequence goes on from CAVRWV010000022.1 coordinate 51,324, forward strand.
TGCCTAGGGTCATGGAGAAACCAGAGCCTAGCAACTCCCGCTCCGTCGGCATCGACAGAGGAAGTCCGTACAGGATAAGGTCGAGGTTAATCTCTCCAACAATTGCGATATCGAGTTTGGGCATAGCGCGGCAACTAAACGAGCGTGACTTTGACGCCTGACTCACGGAGAACTTCAAGGTCGTGCTTACCTACGTTCTTGTCCGTGATCACCTGATCCACCGCCGAGGGCGGCATAATATTGCATAAACTTCGACGACCGAATTTACTGGAATCGCAAACGGCAACTGTCCGGCTGGCGACTTCCACCATGATGCGGTTGACTTGAGCTTCCAGGATGTTCGGCGTAAACAGGCCCGCTCTGGTATCGAACCCATCGACGCCGAGAAACAGGATATCCGCGCTCAGCTGCCGCAAGGTTTGCTCGGCAATCGGGCCAACCAGCGAAAAGGAATTCTTTCGCAGCGTTCCTCCAGTGAGGATCACTTCGATATTTGTTCCCGCGAGCTCCGACGCGATGTTGGTTGCGTTCGTAATAACTGTCAGCTTGCCGATATGTTTCAACGCGGATGCGATAGCAGTGGTCGTGGTGCCGGAATCAAGCAGCACAGATTGGCCTTCCTCGACCAACTTCGCGGCTGCCACCGCAATTTTCATCTTCTCCTTGCGATGAAGCTTTTCTTTTTCGCGCAACGTGGGATCCAGCAGCGCTCCTGAGTGCAATGGCAGCGCGCCGCCATGCGTTCGTTCGATCAAACCCTGGGCATCGAGCGCCTCGAGATCTTTGCGAATCGTGATTTGCGACGTACGGAATTGCTCGGCCAGGTCAGTGACCAGCACCCGGCCTTCCCGATGCAAGACGTCGAGAATCGATCGGCGACGCTCCTCGTTCAACATTCCATTCTGGTGGGACATGCTCGTTACTTTCGTGACTACGAATCTCTATTGCTTTACCGCTTGTATCAATAAGTGCCCGGTAAACGACATCTCCAGCGAAGGACTTGCGCTGTCGACGGTTCCAAGCTCCTTATCATTTACATAGTCAATGACACGATACTTCCCCGGTTCAAGACCACGCAATTCGATCGTGCCCTTATATGCCGTTGTCGGATCCTTGGCGAAAAATGCGTAATACATCGTTCCGCTTTTTTCAATCGCGTACGCCTCGGGGTTGTCGTACCCGTAGGTATACAGATCGAGGAACTTGCCATCCGACAGCATCTTCTCGTTGTAAAGGCTGGTCCACTTCTTCCAGTGTTCTTCCTTCTCCGGAGTGAGCGCAACCCGCTTGAATTTCGGATTCTTATCCGGCCACGTGAACTTGGTGCCAAGCACGCCGCCTGTGCCTAACGTGGACGCAAAATCCGCCCCGTGCTCGCTCCATCCATCTTTGCCTACAGGCGTCATCTCCGACAATTCCACGTGATCGCCGTATACCGCTGAGTTCGGGCCGAGCAAAGCTTTGTACACCTTAATGCGACGACGCACCTGCACACCACCAACTGGATCGGCCGTAACTGCCTGGTCCATGTATGGCAACCAAGCGATGTTCGGCGTTGTGCCGCACGGACAGATCTGCGTCACGCTATCAGGTTTCAGCGCACGTGTGGTTTGGAAAATAGTTCTATAAACATCGGCCATCGCGCGGATCGAATCCTGCGGCGACTTGTGATGGTGCTTGGGGTTATAACAAGCCGGAACCGAATAGATGTTATCGAGTTTGTGGCCGTCGAAGTCCCAATCCTTGATGAATTTCTCGGCCATCTTCTTCATGTATTCCTGCACCCCCGGCACTGCCGGACACAAAGTAGCAAGATCGCGGAAACTCTTCGCAGGCTTCCCATCCTTGTCGAGGATCAGCCAATCAGGGTGCTCCTTCACAACGTCGGCGACAACATACTTGTGCGACTCCCAACGTCCTGTCCCGTCTTCCACTACCAGCGGATACCACCAGATCTGGGTTCGGATTCCCTGCTGATGGAAGTCTTGCACCATCTTCTTTATAGAGTCATCTGGAAATGTATCTTTGCGCGGATTCCAGTCACCGTACTTGTCGAACCACCGATCGTCCAGCGTCGCCCAATGGATGCCGAGTTCCTTCAGCTTCGGAATCGTGCCCGTCATGTCGGCCGGTGTTACGTTGAATTCATATCCCCAGCCACACCAGGCAATTCCATAATCCTGCGCATTCGGCTTCGGCAAAGCCCAGCCTTCTTTTTGCAAAGCCTGCGAGTACATTTGCAGCGGCTCGTAGAAATCACCTGCGTAGATAGCCACAAATGTTCGCGGAGTTGAAAAGCTTTCGCCCGGCTTCAGCGTAGCCGGATTGTCGATTTCGATCGCAGCATCAACGCGCTTGTCTTTTCCAACAACAACCGGCATATCAAGGACCATGGGCACGGTCTCAATGTGGCCGATCGCCATGCCGACTGACTTTGTCCAGAACGCGTTCACCGGTACGCCGCCGCCATGTCCCTGGTTCACCGGCGCGCCCATCACGTTCTTCGCCGAGTAACTGGCGTTGATCGGCAGAATCTCGTCTTTGCCCCAATCAATGCTTGCGCCCTGGAACAGCCACATCTGGTATGGCTGCGCACCATTATCGGCAAGCGACGCATCCAGCACATGCCTCTGCGTGAGGATACGATCCAGAATCACGTCAGCGGATCCGCCGTTCTTGTAGCTGGTAGAGACAATCGCCATGCTGGGAAAATCGTCATAGACCTCGACGGCGACGGTTTTTTCAATTCCGGTGGATGCGCTCTTGCTGGTGAACTCAACTCGCTTGCCTACCGGGCCCAGTTTGCCGTTGGCATCAGCGACCGGCGGCGAGCCTGCGAGTTTGAAATCGTCAACCGCTTTTCCGTGAACCTGGAGCTCATCGGCAGAGTTCTTGTTTCCTGCAGTGGAGTCGATACTCAGCCGTTTTCCATCCTGCAACAGAAACGATTGCAGCGAACCGTTGCTGCTGACGTCGAATTCCGCCGCCCCGGTTTCAATGATCCATGGCGCTTCCCCGCCGGAAGGAGCGAGGACTTTCACGCTCGATGACTTCGGCGGAGGAGCCTGCTCTTCCGCCTTTTTCGCTTTGCAACCGCCAGCTAACAACAGGAATACAAGCATTGCAGCTGTTGCCGAATAAAGTCTCCGCCTGCTCATTTCGCCTCCACGAGATTGGCACCCTTAAATTGTGCGAATAGCTTCTCTGCATTTAGGTGATAGACGTTCTCCAGGACGTTATCTGGAAGTCCCATGCCGTAGATCATCCAGCGTCCCTGGCCGGGGTACTGCGAGTAAGGAAAATATTCGTCGTCAGTCTCAAGCCAGCGGAAATAGCTCTGATACATCGACTCGCTGGCGCCTTCATCAGTGCCGAACATGATGCGGTCCGGATATTTCAGAAACACTTCCCTCGCAAGTCGTGGCTGGCGTCCCAGCTCTCCTTCACGCGCACCGAATTCGATCATCACGTTTGGATAGCGCTGCAGCGCCTGTTCCACAAAGCCCAGGTTTTCAGGCCAACTGCCGAAGTGAAGCGCCACGAATGTCGTATTCGGATGCTTCGCAAACATGTGGTCACGTTCATCCATCAGTTGCTGCATGCTTGGAAACTGAGGGCCGTAGAAACTCCAGTCCGGGTGCTCATGCAGTTCCTCGTAACGCTCGTTGTTGGCGTCGATGGGATGAAAGAACGCTTCTGGGTCGGCAACATGGATAAGGACCGGAATGCCCAGCCGCCCACATTCGTCCCAGACTGGGTCCAGTCGCGGATCATCCACCGGAATGAGCTTGCCGGTTTTGTCTTTCACTCCCAGGCCAAGTTCCTTCAACACCTTCACGCCGCGCGCGCCGCGCCGAACCGAATCGTCGACCTGCTTGACCATTAACTGGCTAAAGTTCGGATCGTCGATTTTGCTCCAATCGATCTGCGTCAGAACCATGAAGCGGCTGGGATAAGGCTTGACCATCTGGTCGATAACGGCCTGCAACTTCTCACCCCATAGGCCGGTGAGAATCACCATCATCTTTATATTGTCGCGATCCATCATCTGGACGAGTTGAGCAGGGTCAACGCGATCTCCGATGCCCATGGCATCGTTCGTGTGGGTGTGTACATCGATGACGGGAAACTTCGCGCGCTTCACCTCATGCGCAGGCACATGCAGCATCGGTTGTGGGTGGAAATCCTTCAGCAGAAGCGTCTTCTTGCTGTCAGCATCCTGCGCCGCCTTGTATCCGATCTGCCCCGTTTGCGCTGCGGCCGACACCGCAAAAAACGCCGCGCAGACTAGCGCGAGGCATGGCTTTGCCCCGCTCGAGTGAATACTTACGGCATCCGAACGTGTCCTACGGATCCGTTCCCAGAAGAAGTCCATGTCACATGCTCGTGAAGTTTGATGTTAGGTCCGTTTGACGATAACACAATTCGAAAGAATAAGTAACAATTCGTAATGTAAAAATCAGAAATAGTGAAACGATTGCATTCCTGATTTTCAGTCTTGTTTATCCAAAAAGAAGGTTCTGCCGAACGATTGTGCGAGCACGCCACAAACCGGCGATGCGATAGAGGATTTGATCCCTCGAGAGAATTGACGCGACTTACTTGAGTCACAAGTATTTGGGTTAAAGAAGCGCCCAAATACGTGAACTATCCGAGACCTTTGGAATCCGAACCCGCCGGCGTCATTGGACAGGATGCTCCGCAGGGCAGTACTTTTCGAGCCACTTCAGTTCTTCTCGAACCTTGATCTTTCCGTGCCACGGATTCTTGCTGAGTCCATGACCCTCGCCCGGAAAGATCAGCAACGTGCTTGGCACCTTGAGAGTGTGGAGGGCGCGTTCCAACAAGTACGCTTCCAGCACAGGGACGCGGACATCGCTTCCGCCTGCGACAATATGGGTCGGAGTGGTCACGCGATTCATCAGCCATAGCGCCGCTTGTTCGTTGTAATTCTTTTGGGCTTCCCATGGGGCGCCGCCCAGGTACCAGGCATCATCGAATGTCAGATCGTCATTTCCCCAGGTTGCGGCATGTTCAACTGCTCCTGCTCCCGATACCGCCGCTTTGAATCGGCCCGTTTGCGTGATCAGCCAGTTCGTCAGATAACCGCCATAGCTATACCCGCCGATGGTTAGCCGATCGGGATCAGCGACACCATCTCGGACAAGTGCATCGACTCCTTCCAGAATGTCTTTACCCGGACGGGAAAGAAGTTGGGGGGAAATGTCCCGCTGGAACTTATCTCCGTAGCCGCTCGATCCCCGGTAGTTGGGCCGAAATACAAGCCATCCTTCACTTGCAGCGAGGATCGCCCAGTCGTAGTGATCGGCGCGGAATTTGTCGCCGTCAGCACTGGCAGGACCTCCGTGAATCAGTGTCAGCATGCGCAGGTGCTTGGCTCCGAACTTCCCGGGGGGATAAATCAGCATCCCTTCGACTTCGGTTCCGTCGTCCGCTTTCCAGCGATAAGGGGTTCCCTTCGGCAAGAGGCGCTCAGTGAACAGCTTATTGAATGACGTGATTGCATGTGCCTCCCCGAGTTTGTCCAGGGATTCCGCGAGGTAGACCTCTGGTGGATGCTCCAGCGATGAGTACACAAATGCAACTCGAGAAGAGTTCTTTGCAAGAGAAAAATCGCCGAAGGTACCGCGCCAGTTCGTGATCGGCGTGAGTTTTCCATCAAAAGACTTCAGGCGGAAGAGTTGGACCTGCGTGCCACGTGTTACGGAAGCCACCAGAGAGCCATCGGAAGCGATGTCATGATCGGAGAGGGAGCCAACACTATCAGCACCCCAGCGCTGGATCTCTCCGCTGGCAATATCCATTGAGTAAATTCGCCGTTGTATCTGCTGATAGCCCGCGTTCAGATCACCGTGGACAGAAAAAAATAATCGCCCGCCATCAGGACTCCAGTGCAGGCCTCCTTCCGAAACTTGATTTCGAGTCAACCGGCGAGGTTCACCTCCAAGCGTATTCAGCAGATAGATCTCATACGCTTCCATGTCCTCGACGCGACCTGAGGGAGGCTCGCTGGTGATGGCCAGCATCTTTCCGTCGGCAGAGACGACCATTTCATCGACACTGTATGGAAGAGTTGCGATCACCTTGGCGTGCGGTATTTCTGGATTCTTGTCTTTCTCATCTGAGTGCGAGTCGGTTGTCGCGTTGACCGCGATCGCGCTCGTGGTTTGCAGAGCCTCGGCAACGCTCGCACGAGCAATGACATCGCCACGCTCCGACTCTCGGAAGCGTTCGACATCTTTCCATTCCTTCTTATATTGATCGCGTTGGCTGGCGCTCCATGGTTGACGGGTTGCGAAATATAACGATGCCGAATCCTGCGACCAGGCAAATTCTTCGACCGAATCTTCACCGAATGTGGCTGGGAATGATTCGCCGCCAACCGGAGAAATCAGATATAGCTGCGTACCATGCTTTTCTTTTTCGGGTCCTCCATCGCTGTTGCTGACCGGAGCGCTGCGGTCAGAGAGAAACGCGATCCATTTACCGTCGGGTGACCATTGGAAGTCGCTATCGTGGCCCGAGTCAGTGAGCAGAACCGGAGCTTCACTACCTTCACGATAGATCCAAATATCACGACGGAACCGGTTGTTGTCCCAGTCTGCGCGCCGAGTGCCGATAAGTATGGACCTGCCGTCCGGAGAAATTTTGACGCGAGTGATGCTCACGCTATTGAAGAATTCGTCGAACGCAATGGGGCGCGCCTGTTCAGCTGAAAGGACGGAGCCGAGTACTACGTATCCAAGAAAGATTGCGATCAAGGTTCTCATTGTTGATGTCATTCCAATCCGCCGTTGGCCGACGGGCCTCACATTCGTGAGCCAGATGAGAGGCAGAGATCAAGGCTTGACGGGGCGGCGGCATGCTCGCTTACGCGCCCAATTTGACAATGAAAACTGGAAGGCTCTCAACTCGATTGCTTGCGTTGCCAGATTGCATTCATCCAGGCAGATCCGGTTCGCAGCTTGGCTCGAGACAATTGACAAAGGTAGCGGAGGCGGAGACTCGAACTCCTAAGTTCTGCCATCGGCCGGTCGCTCTGGTTGCGCGAGCGACGGGCCGCACAATCCTTTCAAGGATTCTGCAGCCCGGTCCGCAATCAAAACACCAGTTTGACTCCCAACTGGATGTGCCGGCTTCCGCCAGATCCAACCACCGGGTTCGATGCTGCAACATCAGGCGTGTACGCTGGAATCATTACATTCTCCGCGCTCTCCAGATTCGCGCTCAGGCCGGCGAAGTTCGGATGATTGAGAATATTGAAGACCTCCGCTCGGAACTGTGCCTTCAGCCGCTCGTTGATGGCGAACGTTTTCGCAAGGGACATATCTACGTTGCTGTATCCCGGACCGCGCACAGAATCGCGCCGCATATTCCCGAACGTTCCCCATTGTGCCGGAACCAATACAGTTCCGTTCTGTGCGAAAGCAACCGCCTGCGTAGTCGGAGGTCGTCGGATAGTCCGTGCCCGGATCGATGCCCGGGAGCAATCCTGGTGCATAGGGAGCGCAGGTCTTCGTCCATTGGGGAGTCACGTTCCCGTCATCGTCGTATTTCGGGATAAACGGGATTCCATTCAATCCCCACTTGAGATTGTTTCCACTCCCATACATATTCCAACGATCGTTGCCCGTGTAGGCGCCGCTGAATGCACTATCGCCGTCAAATAAATCGCGCGGCTCTCCCGTCTGGAAATTCAGGATTGTGTTGAAGATCCACCCTCCGAGGACCGAGTTGAAGTGCTCAACCTTCGGCATCGTGTACGTCATCGCAAGTGTGAAGCGATGGCGCACGTCGGAACTTGCGTCGCCACGCTCGAGCAGCGGATTGTTGGGATCTTCCCAGTCATACGAGCGGTTGCTGCCGTAAAGATCAATCGCGTGTGCCCAGGTGTAGCCCGCTACAAAATCTAATCCTTTAAACCCGCGCTGCTTTAGGGTCACCTGCAGGCCGTGATAGATCGAGTAATCGTGGTTCTCCAACATCTCCACATCGCTCAAGTATGGGAAGCAATGCGTGCCGCAAAGTGTCGAATTCGCGAAGGGACGCCCCGACTGCCCGTCGGTGTCTTCATACGGATCGCCCATTCCATTCGCCACCCAGTCGGCAGTACCACTGGTTCTGGTTGATGTTGCGTATGCTATACAACTTCACCCCACGATTGCCCACATACGCAATCTGCAAGCCGGTCGTGTTGGTGAGTTGACGCTCCAGATTCAAGTTCCAGTTGATCGTGTAGGGAGTGACAATGTTCTTGTTGACTCCGAGGATTGCACACGGAGTCGAGGTATCGCAGGTCAACTTCGTTGTCGGTATGTCTCCGAATACCGGCCCTGTAGAGCTCCAGTCGAGTGAAGGATTCACGACTCCCGTAGCGATATTCCCACCTGGCACGGAGACGCCATCCGCACCTGAAGGAATCGTTGCAAGTCCCAGGGCTTCGGCGGAGTTCTGCGAAATGAAGAGAGAGATGTGGGGGATCTCGTAAATCACTCCGATGCCGGAGCGCAGAACCGTTTTGCCGTCGCCAAACAGATCCCACGCAAACCCCAGTCTTGGAGCAAAGTTATTCCAGTCTGTGTTATACGGTTTTTTGATTTGCTGCCCGACCTGTTCGATCCCCACTGTCGGATCGAAATTCGCAAGTTGGCCATTCGCTTCCGTAATCGGCAAGCTCACGTCGTAACGCAGCCCCGCCGTGACCGTGAATCGCGGCACGATGCGCCAATCATCTTGCGCATAGAGTCCGAAGGATTTCTGGCTCACATGTCGAGTTGAATCTCCGGTGAAAATCGTTCCCTTCCGGTAGTCTCCGGTCAGGAAGTGTTCGAGCGAGCTGAACGTAATACTTCCTTTACCGTACAGGTCGCGCGTGTTGTCAGTGCTGCCGGTGCGGAACTCGCCGCCGAATTTGATGCTGTGTTTTCCGCGTGTCCAGGACAGGTTATCGCCGATTTGATACGTCAGATTCGGCGTCGTCAGCAGGGGCCACCCAGTGCCACCACCCAAGCGATTAAACGGACTCACCGTGATTTGCGGAAAACCATAATCGAGTGGATTGGTTACGCCGGTATTGATTCCATAATCCGTCGCTGGCTTGTTGTGATCGTCGCTATAAATCTGCTGGCTGAAGCGGTTGAATCCGAAGCGCAACTGGTTCACGGCGTTACTGCTAAGCGCCCAGTTCCACGTTCCACCCAGCACCTGCGCGCGCGTCAAGGCCTGAGTCAGCCAATATGGCTGGAGCACGTTCTGGCTTTCCTCGTTCTGAACGCTATCTCCGATGAAATAGCGTCCGCTAAAGGAATGACGGGCATTGAACTGGTAATCAAGCTTCACAATGCCGTTGTCCTCACGGTTCGTATTGTTGAAATCCAGGTTCAGCAGCGTGGGATCCTGCGCGTTCCTGAATCCATGATTCGTGGGATAAAGCGACAGCAACTGCAAGCTCAACGGACTGCACGGGCCTGGCACCGCCATCGTGCATCCTAAATCGTTCATCGCATCCGGAATGCTGATTTTGGTATTGTCTCCGGTGAACGACGGATCGGTAATCGGATCGGTAATCGGCGAGCTTAATTGCAGCGGATTGCCGACTACATCGCGAACGCCTTCGTAATTCGCAAAGAAGAACAGTTTGTCCTTCTTGATCGGACCGCCTATCGACGCACCGAATTCGTGCAAGCGCAGCGCCGAAATTGGATCCGGCGCGGGGTTGAAGTAATTGCGCGCATCGAGCGCGCTGTTGCGATGGAAATAGTACGCGCTGCCATGAACATCGTTCGTACCCGACTTAATGCCGACATTGATAATCGCGCCCGGCTTCCATCCGTATTCGGCCTCCGGGCTCGACTGAACGTTGAACTCTTGGATAGCGTCAATTGGCAGATGCGTCGCCGGCGTCCCCTCTACGCCTTCGGCATTGATTACCGTGGTCCCGTAGTACGCATCGTTGTCGTCAATTCCATCTACGATGAAGTTGTTATCCTCAACGCGATTGCCGTTCGAGGTGATCGACTGAAATCCTCCACCGGGGCTGCGTTGCACGCCCGGGTTCAATACCACCAGATTTTGGAAGTCGCGACCTTGCAGCGGCAATTCCACAATCTGGTTATTCGTGAAAGTACTCTCCAGCACGGCGTTGGAAGTGTTTACCAGAGGCGCCTCTCCGCTCACTGAAACCACTTCACTAATGGTGCCCGGAAGCATGCGGAAATCGATTCGCAATGTGCGGGCCACTTCGAGCTGGATATTTTCGTGGGCCATCGTCCGAAACTGCGGCGCCTCCGCGGTCACGGTGTACTTCCCCGGCTCAAGATTCAGGGCTACGTATTCACCTGACTCGTTTGCCTTGTAAGTGTGCTTGATGCCCTTGCCGAGGTTCGTGACAGTGACTGTGGCGTTCGGAATAATTGCGCCTGACGAGTCAGTCACAATCCCGTTAATGTTTCCGAGATATGTCTGGCCGAACAAAGCCACACTACATAGAACAGTTCCAAACACCAGTAGAACGGCGGCAAGTCGCTTCATGATGACCTCATATTTTTTTGTCAGTGAGTTCAAAGGCCCGAGGAGAACTGATAACGGCAGAAGACTTCACAGGCCGGCTTCAAGCTTGCCGACAGCGACGATCGCTACACACTGTTCCAGAATAAAAATGGGACGGAAAACCGCTTCGCTCATTATTGGCCCACAAGCACTTCTTGGCCGCAGAGTTTTTCAAAGCAGCTTGAGAAAGTCAATCACTAATCGTTGCTATCGGCACAATAGTGACGCCAACGGAGATCATTGCCATTCGAAATCGCGCGGTTGATGGCGTGAACTGCTTAACATTCTTGGAGTTTCTAATACACCTTGCCGCCTTTCAATGTGGTCGTGATTCGTCCGTCTACCACGTCCAGCATGTACGATTGCCCACCTGTTCCAGTCCAGCCCTCCAAATCAAAAGTCGCTCCTTGCGGCGCTTTATAGACCTGAATACTTCGAAATGTCAGGGGCTTTCCCGGCGCACATACCTCAGGCGGCTTCTCCGGGCGATAGAAGTATGCTCCCTTGCCACTTCCCACAATGCGCACTTTTCCATCGCGCTCCATTAGACCCGCCGACCTTTCATCCATCGCGATTCCGCGCACTTCTTTACCAGTTCCGTCCGCTAGAATCCGCGCCATAAATCCCAGGAACCGTCCTTGCCGGTCTCTTTTTACGTAGTGCGTGTCGGTGATCGTGTTCTCCATGTGCGGCACTTTCAGAAAGTCGGTCGCGAGCGTCACGCGATTGTTGAAAGGATCTTGTAGCGTCTCTTTGGAGTAAGCCGAATCATTCATCGCAGTAAATGAAAACTGCCCAAGAATCGCCAGCCCGGCACTGGTCCCGCCAACTGGCACGTTGCGGCGAATAAGTTCGTTGATAGCGTCCTCAACCGGAGTCCCCTTCCAATACTTCACATAGTTGGATTGATCACCACCGGATATGAACAGCGCTTCTGCTTTCTGCAAGGTCTCGGCCACTTTTGGATCCATGGCCGCCTCCCGCGTCGGTATGACGAGAGTGGCCACTGAATTCTGCTTGCAAAGCTTCGCGATGTACGGGTTGTAATCGTCGTCACCAGTCGCGCGAATCACCAGAAAATCACCGCCTCCGGATTTTTGGCACATCCAACTGAAAGCGTCGTCGAGATCCTTCCCGCCTCCCATCAGTGCAATCCCAAATTGTGTTTTCGTAACCACGTCTTGCGGATTGCCCGCGCGGAAGTACTGATACTTTGTTTCTTGCGACAGACAACATGTCACCATCATTAAGGAAATCGCGATAAATCGAACTGATCTCGTTACCATATTCCCCCCCGGCGGAAGCTCCGTAGTATCGCACACCGTGCAGTTCAAACTGCTCGACGTATAATTCAGTACCACTCGTGCTTAATTTTTAAACTCCCGGAGACCTCGTTGCGCGCTGGAATCTTTCTTTCCTTCACCCTCTTGTTTCATGTCTTCGCACTTGCACAGAATGTTGATCTGACGAAAGCGGCCCATACAAATCCCGCGCTAACCGGGTATGCGCCCGCATCTGCGGCAAGCGAACGTCAGTGGGAGATGAAATTTCTCGAGCTTCCTTCGCCGGATATCATTCGGCGAAACATGCAACGGCTGAGCGCTCGCCCTCATGCGGTCGGGCAACCGTACGACAAAGACAATGCTGAGTGGATGCTCTCGCTGTTCAAACAATGGGGATTCGACGCGCATATCGAAACCTTCGATGTTCTTTTCCCCACGCCGAGAGAACGCGTTGTCGAACTGGTTGCCCCGACGAAATTCGTTGCCGCATTACGGGAGCCTCCCGTTGCTCAAGATCCGACGTCTAGCCAGGCTGCCGAACAACTTCCCACATATAACGCTTATTCTGCCGACGGCGATGTCACCGCGCCTCTTGTCTACGTGAACTACGGCATGCGCGAAGACTACGACGAGCTTGAGCGCATGGGAATCTCCGTGAAGGGGGCGATCGTAATCGCCCGGTATGGAGGCGCGTGGCGCGGCATCAAGCCGAAAGTCGCAGCCGAGCATGGAGCAATCGGGTGCCTCATTTACTCCGATCCTGCTGGCGACGGCTACACTGCCGGCGATGTTTTCCCGAAGGGCGCGTTCCGTCCGAAAGACGGCGTCCAGCGAGGCAGCGTAATGGACACTGACTATCCGGGCGACCCGCTCACTCCTGGTGTCGCGTCGACAAAAGATGCGAAGCGGTTGGCGCTCTCCGATGCCAAGACGATCACCAAAATTCCTGTAATTCCTCTCTCCTACGCCGATGCTCAGCCGCTCCTCGCCGCAATCGGCGGCCGCGTTGCCGACGAGAAATGGACCGGCACTTTGCCTATTACCTATCACATTGGCCCCGGTCCGGCTCGCGTCCACTTGAAGATGACCTCCAATTGGGACACAAAGACCATCTATGACGTGGTCGCTCGCATCCCCGGTTCCACGTATCCCGATCAGTGGGTAATGCGCGGCAACCATCATGACGCGTGGGTGAATGGCGCCGACGATCCACTATCGGGCATGTCGTCGGAACTGGAGGAGGCTCGCGCCCTCGGAGAACTTCTGAAACAAGGATGGCGTCCAAAGCGCACCATCGTTTACATCGCGTGGGACGGTGAAGAACCTGGACTGCTGGGCTCAACCGAGTTTGTCGAAGCACACCTTGACGATCTTCGTCAGCACGCCGTGATGTACGTCAATTCGGACAATTCCGGACGTGGATACCTCCATGTTTCTGGCGAACACACGCTTGAGCATTTCATTAACGACGTCAGCAAGGACATCAACGATCCGGAGAAGAACATCACTGTGTGGGAACGCGCGCGATTGCACCACCTCGCCGGCGCAACTGATAAAGACAACCGCGCTGAGCTCCGCAATCGGCCCGATGTTCGCATTACACCGCTTGGAGATGGCTCCGACTACGCTCCATTCCTAGACCATGCTGGCGTACCCGCTCTCGATCTTCGTTTTGCGGGTGAGGATGAAGGCGGTGTTTATCACTCCATCTATGACGATTTCTACTGGTACACCCATTTCTCCGACAAGACTTTTGTCTATGGACGCGCCCTCGCGCAGGTTGCTGGAACTGCCATCATGCGAATGGCGGATGCAGAAATGATTCCTGTCAGCTTCGGTGATATGGCCGACACGATCGCGCGTTACGACAAGGAACTGCACGAAATGGTCGACAAGGACCAGTCCAAGGCCAAGGAAACTGATGCTGAAATCGACGAGGGCGTCTTTGAAGCGACCTCCGATCCTGAAAATCCTCTTTCCGCGCCAAAACGTGAAGACGTTCCTCCGTTCTTGAACTTTGCGCCACTTGACAATGGCTCGGCAGCATTCACCGCCGCCGCCACACATTTTGAGAAGAGTCTCGCCGCTGCGGAAAAGAACAATGGGACCGCGTTTGCAAATGCTTCCGTGGATGCGCTCAACCACCAATTGATTCAGTGTTGGCAAGCTTTCCTTGATGAAAGTGGACTGCCCGAGCGGCCCTGGTTTAAGAACATGATCTATGCACCCGGCGCGTACACGGGCTATGGTGTCAAAACCCTGCCGGCGATTCGCGAATCGATCGAGGAAAAGAAGTGGAGTCAGGCCGAAGCGAGCATCGCGCGGGTCGGACGTGTTCTTCAAAAATCAGCCGAACAGGTCGAGATAGCTGCGCAGCAACTCGATGCAATCTCGAGCAGTACGAAATAGCTGCGCCTAAGCTTGGTCGAACTGTGCGATGTCGGCATCTCATGCCGATGCGCGTCACTCCGGTTCCGGCGAACCAGCCAACGACCTGATCAGTCTACCGACGCTGCGGTCGACGCCAAAATGATTCAGCGACAGCGGATGTATCGAGCAATGCAAGTCCGCAGGTTGCCGCGATCGTCGGGTTCTTGATGATAGCCAATCGCTATAATAAATGAGGCATTCTTCTTAGGAATGTGGTCACGTTGAGGTCGAATCGAAAGCTGGCTGAAATCATCAAAACTTCATGAACAAAGCCCAACGACATCCTCTGGAAAAGATCCTCGAAAGCCGCATCGCCATCATCGATGGAGCGATGGGCACGACGATTCGTACGTATGGGATGACAGAGGCGGACATTCGAGGGGAGCGTTTCAAAGGCGCGACGAAAAGTCTTCTAAACAATGGCGACCTGTTTTCGTTGACTAAGCCGGAAATGATTGGCGACATCCATCGCCGATTTTTGGAAGCAGGGGCGGACATCATTGAGACGAACACTTTCGGCGCCACCAGCATCGCCCAGAGCGAATTTTTTGTGGACGATCCACGGGAGAGAGGCGGCCGCAAGGATCCCGATTTCTACCAGAAGATCATCGACGATCCATTCCTCGGCAGTCTGGCTTGGGACATCAATGAGCAATCGGCGCGGCAGTGCCGGGAATGGGCCGATCGTGTCGGAACCACAAGCTCGCGTCAGCGCTTCGTGGCAGGAGCCATTGGGCCGCTAACTGTTTCTCTCTCGAACTCGCCTGATGCCGACGACCCAGGATTTCGGGTCGTCACCTTCGACCAGGTCAAAACCGCTTACGCGCAGCAGGTGCGCGCTTTAATTGCCGGCGGCGTAGACGTGTTGCTGGTCGAAACGATCTTCGACTCGCTCAACGCGAAGGCCGCACTCGTCGCTATACGAGACGTTTTTGATGAGTTGGGCACGGAACGGCCAGTCATGATCTCAGCGGCTGTGGGGCGCGGAGGCGAGACGATGATCTCGGCGCAAACGACCGAGGCATTCTGGAACGCGGTGCGGCACGTGAAACCGCTGTCGGTTGGCCTCAACTGTTCTCTTGGTCCCGATCTCATGTATCCGTTTCTGGAGGAACTCTCGGAAAAGGCGGACGTGGCAATCTCGTGCTATCCCAATGCGGGCTTGCCGAATCCTCTTTCAGAAACGGGTTTCGATCTTGGGCCGCAAGACATGGCCCGCTACTTGGGTGATTTTGCGCGAGGAGGGTTGATCAACATCGCTGGTGGCTGCTGTGGAAATACTCCCGAGCACATAGCAGCGATCGCGACAGCGCTCAAAGGCCAGCCTCCTCGAAGGTTCGAGACGCCCTTCGAAGAATCGTTCGCTCGCCAGAGCGCGATTGGGAGTCGAACGTGAGCGCGTCCGACAGCGCCAGCCTCGAACACACCAAGGCGAGGCCCCTCCGTCTTTCCGGATCGCAACCTTTCACGCAACAATCTGGCGTCTACATCATGATTGGCGAACGAACCAATGTTGCCGGTTCGCCGAAGTTTGCCAAGCTGATTAAGGCCGGCAAATATGAAGAAGCAGTAAGCATTGCCCGGCAACAGGTTGAGAATGGAGCCAATGTGCTCGACGTCTGTATGGACGAGGGCATGATTGACGGCGTCACCGCAATGACGCGCTTCCTGCAGGTGTTGGGGAGTGAGCCGGAAGTTGCGAAGGTGCCCATCATGGTGGACTCCTCGAAATGGGAGGTCATCGAAGCAGGCCTGAAGTGCCTGCAGGGTAAGGGCATCGTCAATTCGATTTCACTGAAAGAAGGAGAGGAACGGTTTCGCAAGAACGCAGCTGCCATTTTGAAGTACGGAGCTGCGGTGGTCGTGATGGCCTTTGACGAACAGGGTCAGGCCGCAACTTATGAGGACAAAATCCGTGTCTGCGAACGTGCCTACCGAATACTAGTCGATCAACTCGGATTTCCACCCGAGGACATCATCTTCGACCCCAATATCCTCACCGTTGCTACGGGCATGGAGGAGCACAACAATTACGCGGTCGACTACATCAACGCCACCCGATGGATCAAGGCCAACCTGCCGTTCGCGAAAGTCAGCGGCGGCGTCTCCAACATCTCTTTTAGCTTTCGCGGCAATAATGTAGTTCGTGAAGCGATTCATTCGGCGTTTCTTTATCACGCGATCGCCGCCGGCATGGATATGGGCATTGTGAATGCCGGCATGCTCGAGGTTTACGAGGAGATCGACCCCGAGTTAAAGGAACTGGTCGAAGATGTGCTGCTGAACCGCCGCCCAGACGCTACAGAGCGTCTCGTGGAGTATGGCGAAACACTAAAGGGCGCTGGCAAGGCCGCAACCGAAAAGAAAGCAGAAGAATGGCGTAACGGTACAGTGGAGGAGCGCCTTACCCATGCGCTCGTTAAGGGAATCGACACTTATATCGAGGTCGATGCCGAGGAAGCCCGCGTCAAACTGGGTCGCCCGCTTTCAGTCATCGAAGGACCATTGATGGCCGGCATGAGCGTGGTGGGTGATCTTTTTGGAGCGGGCAAGATGTTCTTGCCCCAGGTGGTTAAGTCAGCGCGAGTGATGAAGAAGGCTGTGGCGCATCTCACTCCGTACATGGAGGCCGAGAAGGAAGCCAGGGCTGCGGCCGGCGAAGTCGTTAGAGCGCAAGGAAAAATCGTACTCGCAACAGTTAAAGGCGACGTTCATGATATTGGCAAGAATATCGTTGGAGTCGTGCTCGCCTGCAATAACTACGAAGTGATCGACATGGGTGTGATGGTTCCATGCGAAAAGATTCTCGAACGCGCCAAGGCAGAAAGCGCGGATATGATCGGCCTGAGCGGGCTGATCACCCCATCTCTCGACGAGATGGTACACGTCGCCCGCGAGATGGAGCGTCAGAGCTTCAAATTGCCGCTTCTGATTGGCGGAGCAACCACAAGCCGGACGCACACTGCCGTCAAAATCGCACCGCACTACAGTGAGCCTGTAGTCCATATCGTCGATGCCAGCAGGGCGGTGCCCGTCACTACCAGCCTCTTGAGCGACGACGGTAAGTCAGCCTTTGTGACCCAACACCGAGCTGAATACGAAGCACTTCGCAAGGCCCACGCTGCACCGCGGCAAACGGTCGTCTCTCTTGAGATCGCCCGCTCGAGGCGAACACCTATTGCATGGCGTGCTGAAGATGTGCCCCGGCCGAGTTTTATCGGCGTACGCGTGCTTGACAACTTTCCGCTGGAAACGCTGCGCGAGTTCATTGACTGGACACCTTTCTTCCACACCTGGGGGTTGAAAGGGGTTTATCCCCGCATTCTTGAGCACGAGGAACAGGGTGCGCAAGCGCGCCAGATATTCAGCGAAGCCAATGCCCTTCTCGATGCCATCATTGAACAGAAACTCATTACGGCGAGTGGCGTATATGGCTTGTTTCCCGCTAACGCGGTGGGCGACGACGTCGAGCTCTACACGGACCATACGCGCAAAACAGTGCTTCAGCGATTCCATTTCCTGCGCCAGCAATCAAACAAAGAAGGCAGCGAGCCGTGCCGGTGCCTCTCCGACTTTATCGCGCCCAGGGAAACACGACTGCCTGATCATATCGGTGCATTTGCAGTGACCAGCGGGATCGGATTGAAGGAGCTATGCGAGTCATACAGGGCCAGGCACGACGACTACAACGCGATCATGGCGGAGGCTATCGCGGATCGCCTGGCGGAGGCTTTCGCCGAGTGCCTGCACAAGCGCGTACGCGGCGAATGGGGCTATGGTTGTGCAGAGAATTTGAGCAACGCGGAAATGATTCAAGAAAAATATCGCGGCATTAGGCCCGCTCCAGGTTACCCGGCATGCCCGGATCATACCGAGAAGGGCCCACTCTGGAATTTGCTCGATGTCACAGCTAACACCGGGATTCTGATCACCGAGTCGTTTGCGATGTGGCCCGGTTCGAGCGTGAGTGGCCTTTACTTCGCGCATCCCGAATCGCGTTATTTCAGTCTTGGGAAGATCGATCGTGATCAAGTTGCCGACTACAGCCAGCGCAAAGGAATGAGCGTATCCGAAGTCGAACGATGGCTGGGACAAAACTTGAACTATGATCCTGTTGCATAAGCTCCCGCTTTCTTTCGATTGTTCCCTAACCTTCCACTATCATCTGCCGTTGCTGGACAGATTGAACGTGAGGGATGCGTAAAACCGGGCGTCAAAGTTTGAAGGAAGTTTGAATGAAGTCTTAAGCTCAGAGTCACCGAGCCGTTCTTGGATGTCGGCTCAACCCATTGAAACCAAAGGGAGCTTTTTAGTTGCGGGGGACTACTCTGCTCCGAACGCGCCTCGTGTTTTCATAGAGTTACGGATGCTGTTTCGCTGCCGATAGTACATAGTTAGTTCTTCTTGTGGCGATCTTAATTTACTTTTGGGTAACTACTGAAATTTTCCATACTGCTATCCGTGTATTTGTGTGCTGCGGGCTTAACCGGGATTTCGGCTCCTTGTTGGAGAAATAGATGCGGCCCTCGATCCTGATCGCTGACGATCATAGGGTGTTTGCGGAGAGCCTTAGCTCTATGTTGGGCTCAGCTTATGAGACGGTTGGTATTGCCGCCAACGGCCGGGAGTTCGTTGACCTGGCATTGCGGCATAAGCCAGCCCTGATTCTGACTGACGTCTCGATGCCCTTGTTAAACGGCATTGACGCCGTCCACACTCTCCGGGAAAAGGGCCTGCACAGCAAGTTCGTGGTTCTGACCATGCACGTCGATGTGAGTCTTGCCGTTCTCGTGTTCCGTGCGGGCGCGTCGGCATTCGTCGTGAAGTCCGCCAGTCTCGATGAAGTGAAAGAAGCTCTCCAGGTCGTACTCCGCGGTGGATGTTACCTGAGTCCCCAATTTCCCTGTGACCTGGTTACAGTTCTTGCGGAGGCGGCACATCGCCCGATGCATAACGATAATCCCCAGCTGACTCGCCGTCAGCGAGAGGTGCTGCAACTCGTCGCCGAGGGAAAGACCATGAAGGAGGTGGCATCACACCTAAATATCTCGGCCCGTACGGCGGAGTCTTACAAGTATCATCTAATGAGTGTTCTGGGGGTCCGCACCACTGCGGAGCTAGTGCAATATGCGATCAAAATCGGTTTGATTACGATTCCGCCATTCAGCAATGTTGCTTAATTGCTCCGGAGTTCATCCAAGCGGGATCCTCCCCCTCGCGGAGACAAATGACCCCTGAATCAAGGCTTCCCTCAATATCTTTTGCCACTCTGTAAGAGGAAGAAGTGAGCGCCCGTCCAGTATCGTCGAACTTGGATTTAATGCTACTGCAGTCGTTCCTCGACGCGTTGCCTGACGCCTGCCTGGTAATCGATAACGCCGGCTGCATCCTTGCCGTTAATCGTGCGTGGCGGGAGCTCCCTCGAACAAAGGAGGCTGCCAGAGTAGCCAGCAACCCGGTGGGAATAGAGTACGTGGCGCTGTACCAATCCTCGATGGCTGATGACCGTTCGCGCAGCGCAATGTTGGGTATCAAAGCTGTCTCGAGCGGGATTAGCGAACACTTCGAACACGAATACATCCGCCCGGTTCCGCACTCAATCCGATGGTTCCGCATGACCGTACAGACATTCCGCCAGCTGGGCGCAAGCGCCATCATCTACCACAGAGATATAACCGCCGAAAAGTTGGGCCGAGCAAATTCACGAAGCATCGACGAGCAATTTCGAGAGGTGGCCGATTCCGCCCCTGTCATGATCTGGATGTCTGGGCCAGACAAGGAGTGCACGTTCGTGAGCCGCCAGTGGCTGGAGTTTACCGGGGCGCGGTTGGACGATGCGCTTGGAAATGCCTGGCACAAGTTTGTGCACCCGGAAGATCGGAATGCGCTTATGACGGCTTTTCATACTGCCTTTAACGACAAGCGCGAGTTCGTGCATGAATATCGCTTGCGGCACAAGCAGGGCGACTACCGCTGGGTCCGAGATTGCGGGTCTCCACGCTTCGATGCACACGGCCGACTGCTCGGCTTCACCGGATCCGTGTGGGACCTGAGCGAACAAAAACGAGCAGCAGAAGAGGCGTACAACGCGACCCGTTATGCCCACCTGGTGCGAGACTTAACAGAGGCTGCGAGCTCAGCGAGCACGATGCGGGAAGCCTTGCAGCGCTCCCTTGATGTGATCTGCGAGACGATGAGGTTCCCGGTTGGTCACGCTCTCCTAATCAACGACGACGAACCGGAATTGGCGAAGTCGGCACACATCGTGCATGTCAAGGATCGTAAACGGTTTGCCACTCTATTCGAGATGAGTACTCGCCTCTCGTGGCCGACAGACCTAGGGGCGCCTGGAGAAGTGCTACGTACTGGGAAACCCATATTTACCGACGTGTTGGAAACTGTTAAGTTCCCGGAACGCTATCCGCGATCGCGGGCGTCTTTGGACGCGGGGCTGCGCGGGGGTATTCATCTTCCGGTTCTGGTAGATGGCAAAGTTGAAGCAATCCTCGAGTTCGGAAGCGAAGAGCCGATCGTATCTGACCAGGATGCGATGGACGCCTTGGTTGCAGCCGCCGAAAGGCTCTCTGGCTACTTCGAGCGACGCCGTGCACAAATCAGATTCCTCAAGCAGAAGGAAGAATTGTAGGCCTCGGCGGAACAGCTCTTCTCGATGGCTGGACGTCTCGCCGATTCGCAAGAAGATGAACGGCGCAGAATTGCGCGTGAAATTCACGACGACTTTACCCAGCGCCTGGCATTAGTTTCCATGAAAATTGCCGATCTTGTCGGACGAGGTCGCACTTCAGCATCTACAAAGCTGAATTCTGACCTTGAAGACGTAAGAAAATCGATTTCTTCCGTAGCGAGCGACCTTCGCGATTTGTCCCATCAACTGCATCCCGCCACATTGGAGATATTGGGTCTTGTGCGCGCGTTGGAAGCGCAATGCGAAGAGTTCCAACGCGTGTGTGGGATCAAGACCGTGTTCGACACGTCGGCTTCCGACGAGGACGCCTCGCCGCAATGCGCGACATGCCTATACCGCGTTCTGCAGGAGAGTCTCAGGAACATTACTAAGCACTCCGGAAGTGCCACCGCTCGTGTGACCCTCACTCGGCAAGGAGACCACCTTGAAATGCGGATTCGAGACGAAGGCCAAGGATTTGTTTTTTCGGATAAAAGCCGCGAGGGATTAGGCCTGAAGAGCATTGAAGAACGCGTGAGGCTCGCGGGTGGGAAACTTATAGTAAACAGTGCTCCGGATAGGGGTACGGAGATCATTGTGCAAGTTCCGGTTCGAGTTTCACCCATCGTCTAGCGAGTCCCAGACACGGCTGTGCAGCAACATCTCAGTACAGCGGACACTTCCCCTCGACGACGATCTAGCAGCACCTCACGTTGACGCGGTGTGAGCTAGCTACCTTGGTCGTGAGCTGTTCTCTTGTCCCGCCTCAGCGAGAACGGTTACCAGGTCGCAGGGAAATTCCGAACTCAAGTAACATCCGCCATCGCACGCAACCTGGAGGGCTTCTTTCACTTCGTCGAGACCGGCGGACTTCAACACGAATCCAGAGGCTCCCGCACGGAAGACCAGAACAGCAAGACTTATATCCAGGTGCATCGTTAGAACCACAGACTTGCTGTGTAGACCCTTGTCGCGCAGAGATCGCAGTGCATCGATGCCGCTCATTAGGGGCATCGAGATGTCGGTCAGGATTAGATCTGGCTTAAGTCGCAACGCGAGTTCAATGAGTTCGCGTCCATTCGTAGCAATGCCGACCGTCTCATAAGACGCGCTCAACATGGACCGCAACCCTTCTGCAAACACCTTGTGGTCGTCAGCGATCAGAATGGAAGGGGTTGTGTTTTTAACCGGCAAATCCGCCGCGCCTTTCTCGGAAGACTTGGCGCGCCGCTTCTTCATTTCATCGCCTCGAGCAAACTCTTCAAAATGATCTTCAGCGGAATCACAGCAGCTATCGCTGGCAACATCGGAATTACGACGGAAAGAGCCGGTGTCAGTAACGAACCCTTACCGACCGGGACGGGTTTCATTTCCTCGATGTTGTGGAAACTTGATGCCAGATCGGTGAGGCTGCTGATTTCCGGCGCGGCCAGGAACTCCGCTTCATGTCCTTTCCGATGCAGAATCCATTTTTCGTGAAATTCGCTACTATGGAGTTGAGCAAGGCTCCCATATTCAAGAATTCCCTTTCGCCGCAAGGCAGCTAACTTTGGAACAAAGAGTACTAACGGTCCAACCGCTACGAGCATTGCGAGGATGAGCAGAGCGATCGCGGGAAACTTGAAACTCATCAGGCGCGCCCCGTCATAAAGAATCTCGTGACGCCACGTAGCACCGACAGCCGCTGAGATAGCGAGAGCCACAGGAGCAAAAGCAACTACGGACATTCCCAAAAATCCTAAGCCCGCATGCTTGTCGGGATGGGAAGCCCTGAGTTGTAACTTCATCCGCGACATCTTGAATATGAAGAACGTCCAAAGCATCCACTTCCAAAGGCCGAGGCCGACAAGAAACTGGTAGATAAATCTGCTTACGAGCGCGTAATACAAACCCGCAGGAGTGAGGTGGGCGCCTTCTACTGCCCAGAGGCTCGCCAGGCCTGTCCTCTCGTTGAACGTCAAACCAATCAGCAGACAAACCAGCGAAGCGATCGCCAACTCTGGCAACACTGAATCTCGCAGGCGCATAAGCCCTGCGATGGTGCCATCGAATCCTCTCCAGTTCTGCGGCGCTACGAGATCCTCGCGCACCTGGCTGACGATCATGCGAAACCTTGATTCCATCAAGACTTGGCCGAGCAGCAAGATTGGAACGGCAATCAGCATCCTCGACGTGACCCGATAATCTGTCAGTAAAGTGCCGAGCGCGCCCGAGCGAAACAAGGCGGTTAGAAGGACCACTGGTATCCAACCAAGCGCAACCGCGAAAATCACACGCCGCCCAAGATTCCACTGACGTGGAAGGATAAGCCTGGCCTTGCATTGCGCGCGGTAGAACGGGCCCCCGCGAATGAGCGAAACTTCGGGATCGAGAACTGTAACGTTCCCCTCTTGAATATCTTCCTGAGTGTCCTTCATGATGAGCCTCTCAATGCCTATTCCGTCGCAGTGTCCTGCTGAGGGGTCTCATGATTTGCACAACAAAGAGGCCCCTCGTCACAGCTGCACCTGTCGCTACGGGTGGTTGACCACAACGTAGGTGGTGTTGCCGCCGGAGGACCAAGCACCAGTCGACGAAACTCAGTTACAGCAGCGGCGCGTACGTGCAATTTGGAGGAAACTTTAATAGCCTTTCCGTTGCGTGGCAGTACAGCTGGCTCGGCCGGCCAAACTAATCGAACGTGTTGTCTTTCTGGCTGTATTTTATTTTGACGGTTCCACCGCGACGGGGTCTTTTTCGGCTGCTTTAAACACAGCCTCCAACCGTGTACGGCGTTGGATTCCGTGAGAAGATGCACGGCGACAGTTACATATTGCAGGTCTGCTATGGAGCACAAGATGTTTGGCAAGGACCAATGGGGTCCGGTCAAACGGCCTAGCCGCAGGTTGTCCCAATTTGAGATAGCGAGTGATAATCTCCGTTATCGACAGCTATCTTAGTATCTTAGGGAACACTCGCGGTCGATAAGCGTAAACGCCTGATTTCGGAAACTGACTTCCGAGTTGCCCGTCAACCATCCCTCGCGCAATCTCGCAACAGGGAATGAAACAACAAGAACGGTCGATTGCTTGGTCACGGATGAGGTACTCGCGCCGAACCCGCGCTAACTTTATTGTGGATTTCTCAATGAGCGGCAACAATTCACAGCCGGGGCACAGCAAACGCTGGTTCTTGTTCACAATTTCTGCGGCCATTGTGCTGTTTGACCGCTGGACGAAGTGGGCCATCGTAAAGCATGTTTCGATGTACGACGGCGTGGTTGTAATTCCCGGTTTCTTCCAGCTTACGCACACCGAAAATCCTGGCACCGCGTTTGACATTCTTCGCTACTCAACCGCCTCGTGGAAACAACCCCTCCTGATCGGTCTGTCACTCCTTGCAACGTGCATTGTGGTTGCGATCCTCTGGAGGAACAGCCGCAAATTTGATCTGGCGAATGTAGGCCTGGCGATGATCCTCGGTGGAGCGATGGGAAACCTCTGGGACCGGATGTTCAGCGGACGCGTAGTCGACTTTTTGGAGTTTTTTCTGGGGAGTCAACACTGGCCGGTGTTCAACGTCGCCGACAGTTCAATCGTCACCGGTGCAACGCTACTGGCGCTTAAGGTTCTATTCACTAAACAGAACCCGCGTGCCGAATCCGTCTCCAATTGAGGCGCTTGGTGGACCAGACGTTCCGTCGTGCAAAGGGTTATCGTCACGTAACTGTTGAGAAATCGCGATACCACCACCTATCTCAACCTGAGATAGTGAGTGGTATCGAGATTTCACAATGATTAGGATCGGCGTAACGTGTGGGGCGTCCGATTGGCAATCGGATGTACTGCTATAAGTGGTTTGCTGCTCAGCAGCCTACAAATGTATGTCCGTGAAGTGGCCGCGAAATCTACCCTCAATCATACTTGGCTAGTAGCGCACTGAGAATATCGTGGAACAAATGGACACCAGGGTCCCTTTGGTTGGAGTTCCTCTCGTAACTAAGAGCGTGGCCGGTACGACGCTGCTTAACGAGATTTCTGCGCGAGAGGAATTCGCCGACAGCCGCCAGATGGCTTTTGACCGTACAACGGTTTAGCAATTCTCCGCTCGATCCTGACGCAACCTATTCTCAGCCACCTACAGTCGCACTCAGCGGTCGCAAATGATGCGATGCGACGTCATTCGTCAGTTACAGGACACCTTTCGGGACAGTAATGGCCGCGCGTCGCTGCACAGGGTCGTGAATGCGATCTTTGCCCTCCTGAACAAGCCACGAAGACGCTCTCACGGCAAGGGGTGGGGGAGACAGTTGCGGCCCGCATTTTCTAGGACCCGACCTCGCACGCGAAAATTTTAAGTTTTGTTTTGTTTATTTTTGTTGTTCTCGATTTTTCTAATCTAGGTTTTGCAGGTCTTGTCCGAGTCTCGGACTCAGTTGGTGACGTATACAGCGGGGACCACATTCGGTAGGCGAATGGGCCTCGCTGGTCCCGAGCGAAAGCCCACTCTGATCTTAGATTGTAGCGAGCGGCTAAGTGCCGAGGACTATGTCGGTGGTGGCAAGTCAGATCCCAGTCTCGATTGTGAGGTGCAGAGAGAACTCCGAGCTAAGGACTTGTCTTGCCATAGGCTGAAACCGGACAATCCGAATAGACCGCGCCCGAAGACCAACTCGCCGGCAACGTGGTTAAATTAGTTTGAGCACTGGCCTCACTGACGCAGGACCCTCTCGCCTTATCCCGGAAATAGAATGAGCCGGTGCCCGTTCCGAGCACCGCAATCCAGTACTTGGTGCCATTATTGATATTGGCCGCTGGGACGTTGACTGTATTCCAGGTACCCGCCGTCAGGGCAGTGGAAGATGCTTGTGAAAGCAGTGTTCCTGGGTGACCACTGTTATCCGCGTAAATGCCGATCGCAACTTTACTGACAGTCGAAGAAGAATCGAGGTAGAAGAACATCGTTCCTACCGGTCCACTCGCAACTGCGGTCGTTTGGAACGCTTCCGCTGATCCTAGTGCGTTCGAGTCACGTTGAATTTCAATGCCAGTATCTCCAAATAAAAGCAGCGAGGGCGGTACCGGAGGCGCAACAGTGAGCGTGACCGTGACGGTTGCAGGCGAATTTTGTACCCCAGTTGCGCCGGTGACAGAAATATGCCCGGTGTAGCTTCCGGCAGTTAGACCCGTCAACGAGGCGTTCACTTGGAGCGTCTGTGGCGCGTTGGCACTGGCCGGTGTTACGGAAAGCCAAGCCGCATCACTAGCCGCGGTGAAGGAGAGTGTTCCTGTCCCGGAATTGCTTACCGAAACGGTTGTGCCGGGCGGGTTCGTTCCGCCCTGTACGCCATTGAACGCGAACGTCAGAGGAGAGGCACTCAATACTGGAAACGGGGGTGGTGGTTGCTGGACTGTGAAGTTCACCTGTACGGATGCTGGCGATCCCTGCGATCCGTTAGAGCTAACGGTCACAAAGCCTGTGTAATTGCCAGGCGAGAGACTTGTCGAGTCTGCCGTGACCTGTAACGACTGTGGGGTGGTTCCGGAAGTAGGCGAAACTGACAGCCACGGAGAATCTACCAATGCTGCAAACGAGAGAGTGCCACCACCAGCATTGCTGGCTGACAACGTCCCGCCGGCTTGCTGGCCCTGTGGTGCACTGAGCGAAAGCGAGGAGGGCGTGACCACTAAGGTTGGTTGCGATGGTGTGATTCCGACGATGTAACCGGAGAGAGGACAGTTGTTAGAGACTGGGCCGCTGGTCCAGGTCATAGGTAGTCGGGAGAGTCCGTTCTGCGCGCTGCTTTCGCTTGTGCACGGACCAACCGTTCGATCTCGGAAGAACAACGTTCCCGAGCCAGTGGACAGGATAGCTATCCAGTATGGTGTTCCAGCCGTGACGTTAGCTGTTGGCATCGTCACTGTGACCCACTTGCCAGCGCCAGGACTGTTTACGTTGGCTTGCGTTAGCAATGTGCCGGGGTGGCCGTTCGCGTCCGAATACAAACCCGCAAAGATCTGCGTACCGGTTGAAGAAGAATCCAGGTAAATCCTTAATGCGGCTACCGTTCCGCTTGTCGTCGGGGTAACTGGAAATGCCTCTGCAATTCCAACAGGATTCGAGTCAAGGCGAGTTTCAACGGCTTGATTGCCACCAAGAACGGGACCAGGGAAAGGGTCAGAAGCGAAGGCGTAAACAGACCCGCCCGCGCCGGCACCGTATCCACCCCATGAACCAAAATACAATTTTCCCCGAGCTACCATCGGAGCCCCAAAGGTAAGTGCGCCGTTCTGAGTGCCGCTGTTCCAGAGTTCAGTCCCGGTGTTCGCATCGTATGCGTGCACCTGTCCGCCATTTCCGGCACCCGCGAACACCAGTCCGTTTGCTAGTGAAGCGTCCGAATTCGGCTGGCCAGCTCCGCCCAAGGCGGCACTCCAGGCCACCTGCAGCGTGCATGCGTTGGTAACACGCATCCCAACCACACCCCCGGCAATTCCGTTTGCTCCGCCACGATCGGTTACAAACAACATGTTGCCTTGAGGCCACCATGCGGCCACGCCACCAACTCCTCCACTACCGAGGGAGTCGTTTGCTGTGGACAGCTGCAGAATCTGAGAAGGTGAGCCATTCGCAATCAAATCCGGTGTATTGAATAGGTAGAGGTTGCCATTCTTGTTTCCTCCCGCGGCCAGTAAGCTACAACCGTTAGGTTGGAACAAGGTTGGGGTCGATGCGAAGTCTAGATCGCAGGGGGCACCGCTACAGGGGAACGTTCCCGGCTCTGATGGCACATACGCCCCAAGCAGATTGAGGTTAGAATCTAGAGCCATGAAGCGGTTCGACCAGGGAGTAAATGTCTCTGCTGAATCCGCGGCGGTGGTCGCATAAACATTTCCAGTGTTGGTGTCTAGTGATACGCCGCCGTACCCCCAGATTCCGCCACCATTGTTGGGCGGAGCTATACCCGGAACGACATTGAAGGAGTTCGACAGAACTGGATTGGGACCCGAGATATCCACTTGATAGATGTGTCCGCTCCACGGTGGCGTGTCACACCCATCGCTGCCGCTGGCAATGTAGACTTTGTTGCCGAAACGGTTAATGCCGCCCCACACCTTGTTAGTATCCGAATTTGTAATCAGACTCAATACCGGTGCCGCATCGGTACCATCTACCAGGGAAATGGTTCGGAGTGATCCGTCGCTAGAGACCGCATAGGCGCGGAGCGTGCTGCGATCGAGGAGCGGCGCACCAAATACGCCGAAGCCTCCTGCGAGGACGCAGTTACTCGTCTGCGATCCGAAGTTTCGCCTCCACAAGGTATCCCCGCTATTCGCATCCAGTCCATAGATAGAGTTTCCGGCCGTAGCGACGACGAGTATGTCGCGGATAGTCGATCCGATGGGGATGCTACCCGCATACAAAGGTTGAGCTGAAACCTGTCCATCAACGCTCAAGGTCCAACGCAGTTTCAGATTGGCAACGTTGCTCGTTGACAAGGCACTTTCGTCGGAAGCGAACCCGCTGCGAGCCGGATCATGATTGATCATCAGCCAATCACCAATCGCCGAAGGCGGCGGAGGTGGAGCTGTCGGGTTTACTGTGAGAGTCACTGTGACAGTAGACGGAGAATTTTGCGCTCCAGCTGCGGTTATGGTTACGTGCCCGGTATAAGTATTCGGAGCCAAGGTTGCGATGCTGGGCTGCACCGTAAGCGTCTGCGGAGCAGTTCCCGAAGCTGGACTAACGCCAAGCCAGGCCGCGTCGCTTGTGGCAGTGAAACTAAGGACTCCGCTTCCACTGTTCGAGATATTTACCCCGAGGGCGGATGGATCTCCTCCACCTTGTGTTGCGCTAAAAGTAAGAGTTGATGGGCTGACAACAAGATTCGGCGGAGGCGGCGACGCGATAGTAAACGTCACCGTGATGGTGGCGGGAGAGCCCTGAACACCGCTTGCGGTGACTGTTATGTGGCCAGTGTATGTACCCGCGACTAGTGAACCCACGGCCGCAGTTAGTTGGAGATTTGAAGGTGCGCTCCCCGAGGCAGGGGAAACGCCGAGCCAGCTCGCATCAGAGCTCGCGGTGAAACTCAGAGTTCCTGATCCCGTGTTCGTGACACTCACACCTGTCGGGCTGGGGTTCGCGCCACCTTGAACCGCGTTGAAAGCGATTGTCTGGGGCGCTACTGACAAAATTGGGTTCGGTGGCGGAGGAGGCGTAACCGTCAGGGTCACCGTGACGGTTGCGGGCGATCCTTGTGACCCCGCCGAGGTAATCGTCAGATGTCCTGTGTAGGTGTTGGAAGTCAATCCTGCGACATTTGCGGAGACCTGGACCGTTTGCGGTGCAGTTCCTGAAGATGGGGTGGCTGAGAGCCAGACAGCATCGCTGGCGATACTATAAGTGAGCGTGCTGGAGCCCGTGTTTGTAACGCTCAAATTGGCGGACGCCGGATTAGGTCCACCTTGAACAGCCGAAAAGCTAATCGTGCCAGGACTGACCGCCAAAATCGGAGACGATGCAGCCGGAGTGCTTCCGTAACCTGAGATTGGACAGTCGGTGTACTTCGGGCCGGCAGACCACGTTGCGGGGAGCGAGGTCAGATTCGTCTGGGCGCTTGCTTCGCTCGTACATCCAGCTTTGCGATCGCGAAAGTGTATTACGCCGCTAGTAGTTCCGAGTACGGCGATCCAATAAGAAGTTCCCGAAGTCACACTTACGGCTGGTACGCTGATGGTATTCCAGGCTCCGGCAGTGATGGTCGTGATATTTCCCTGAGTCAGTAATGTTCCCGGATTCCCGGCATTATTTGTGTAAAGACCGGCATAGAGCCGCCCCGTAGTCGACGTGCTGTCGACGTAGATTGCTAAAGTCGAGAGGGTGCCAGACGCCGTAGCCGTGGTCTGGAAAGCTTCCGCGGTGCCCAGTGCGTTTGAATCATGCTGGGCCTCAATTGCCTGGGATCCGAACAGAACAGTTTGCGCAGTTCCGAGAGTGGCAAAAATAAAAATAATCGCGCACACAAGTGAAATGGTTTTCACAGGGAAGATGTAAGCAGGTTCACTGTTTGTCATGGTTATCCTTGTCGTTGCACACTACCGCGAGGAGCCGAAATCAAAAGTAGAAAGCGAGCCCAAACCAATCAATGTGAAGAAAAGGCGCAGTGATAGCCCCACACTGGAACCTGGTGAGTTCCAAAAACATCAAGAAATATCGCCCGAAGTCTCAACGGCTGTTGCCATGTTGAGAGCAAACGAAGTTCCATACGCAAGTTGCGGGAAGTGCGGAAGCGAGGGATCCCCCAAAACCCGTTATTGAATTGCTGCCGGCAGTCACGGCTGTCGGCCGGAACGCTCCCGTAAAGGTCCATGTGCGCGTCCCGCAAGATGTGCGCACGGCTTCTGCTTTTGTCGAAAAGAACGGCACGCGTTATAGTCGTCGCTTGGATTTAGGTGGTCGGCTGGCCGGAAGTTATCGCGAAATCTGGTCGGCAGCGGATACGTGTCGATAAATCCTTATCACAATTTAACGGCCACAATGAACGAGGCCGGTGTCTATGGGATGACTACGAATCGGCGGCCTTGCTGGTCACGTTGCCAAGCGTCGTCAACATCCGAGATGGGAATGTTCTGGCTGCCCAAAGTGGCCGTTCATTCTCCGTTACAATGCGCCCCGAGCGGGAGGTGCATATGAGCCTAGGCGGCAGATACGCGCTGGTGATGGGCAGTTCAAGGGGTATCGGTAGAGGTACCGCGCTAAAATTGGCTCAAAAGGGAGTTCGAGTTGCGAAAATATGGCTGACCTCTTCCGGGTGACGCGCATCGGCTTGAATGACAAAACCATCCGACCCATACTCGCGGATTTTCGCTAGAGTAGCCGTTACAGCGTCCTCATTTTGATACTAGTGGACGGTTGTCGATTGGGGCGCTTCGCTGATGGATCCGCACGTTCCACTGGAAATCAGGAGGCTGTGCCACGAGTCCCCAAGCCGCATGACACGCCCGGCATACGAGTGCGCATAATAATAGGTGACTCAAATTTTCACCGTCTTCACGTTTGTACTGTTTCAGGGTGCGACAATTTGACTACGCCTGAGTTCCGATGGTGCTTCACTGAAGTTGCACAGGTGGATTCTTATATGCGTGGCTTCGTCGAAAACACTAGCCTGCCCGTGAAGTGCCTTTGTGGCAGCTTCCTCTGCCAGCGTTAGTCGCGCAATGTCCTTCGGGATTGGCGCAGATACTCCCATCTCTCTAAACGCCGAATCTATTTCTTCCGCTTGAATGTCGCTCGCAACCGGATTTGCAAGTCCTGCCAATTTCCTCAACGATGCTCCATCGAAGCCGTGCTCTAACGCATCTGCGGCGATCATCGGAAGCTGCCAGTAGCTCAAATCACCAAAGTTAGTAGAGCACTGCGAGCCGGTTGGGATTGAAAGACATACGCGAACACTTTACGTCCTAACAGTACCAAGTCCCAGATAACTGTTGCGAACGGAGATTATCACTCTCTATCTCCACCTGAGATACGGAGTGGTATGGAGATATATCCACATCTATCTGACCGTACGTTGAGTCTACGGTCCACACGCAGTGGTTGTTTTCTGGTTCACAGTTGAGGCGCTGACGATTGCGAGAGCACAGACAGCACAATTCTGTAATCGCTGCCCACAGATGATCTTTATAGGCGCTGGGAGGACGTTCGTATGGAGATGTCGACCTTGAGTATAGGCGCTTTGAGAGTAGCGCGATAATCGCGGAAAAAAGGTCTGGTACCAGACCGAACGTGGTACAGTACGTCCGGTCGCTATTCGTGACTCCTACCTGCTGTCCATCTTGAGGGGACGCAGTGTCCGCAAGGTTCCTCAATCACCTATATCGGTGACTTGTTCTCGAACGCTCAGGCCTAGTCACACCCGCCGAGGCCGGACCATGCGAACTATCCTTGTAATCGACGACCACGTCGCCACGCTTGAAACGATTTGTCTGATTCTGCAACGCAGGGGCTACATTACCCTTCCTGCGGTAAACGCAGATCAGGCGCAAGAGCATTTCTTCGGCAGCTGGCGTTCTTTGCGCTCAGGATATTGGGAAGAAATCGTTGTCAGTTGCTCGGTGCCAGTTGCCCGACGGAAATTTGGTTGTAGTAAGGTACGGCGTAGATCAACCTACGACGTTTATTACTGGCGATGACTTGGTCACAGTTGCCGGGGGCAATATCAAGGCGGGAACGTACACGGTTTCCACAATCCCCAATTCCGAAACTTGGACCATGGTTATGACAGAGTACCCTGAGCGCGGCATGCAGCGCGACAGCAATTCTGAGTATGCAATTCGCATCCCTTTGTCCATCTCACATGTGCCTTTTCCGGCAAAGAGCCTTCTAATCTCCGTCGATCACCGTGCGACTGGCTGCACAATGCACATCAGTTCGGAGAACATCGAAGCCTCGGTGGCTTTCAACTCGCGAAACACTGATCTTCCTGTCGTTCCGTGAGGTGTGCGCGTATAGCTGTCGGCTCACAATGTTATTTTGAGATAGTGAGTGATAATCTCCGTTACCGCCACCTACCGTGAGAACTCTCTTGCCGCACATATGAAGCGAAATCTCTTCATAATCCTTTCCAAAAGAGCCGCAACATCACCGAAGCGCTTTTGTTATCGGTCGTGAGCTCTGCGTTGTGCTCAACAGAAGCGCCGGGAGGCAGCAGATCGGCATGTTTGTCGAAGAAATCCTCGAGTGCTGCGGCGTTGTAAGGCAACCCCAGCGTTACACCAGAGGCGTTCAGCGCCTTCATGATCCGCCGATCAGCGTCCGGATAATCATGGATCTCAATTGCTCTTAGGCGAAATTGCCTTCCCGGATCGATGTCGATTGTCACGGAAATGGTTCGCGACGCATCGTTTACTTGGGTATCCGGCACAGCACTAAAGTTGATATAACCTCGTTCCGAATAGAACTTGCGAAGCTGCTCGAGCGTCTTACGAACCTTGTTGGTGTCGAAAATCTCTCCGGAGTGAATCGCCTGAAGAGCGTTGAGCTTGTCTTGAGGGAAAATGTACTCTCCGTTCCATGAGATCTGGTCAAGGCGATACGGCACGCCCGGATTCGCTACTGCGCTGACTTCCACCTCTGACTGATCAACGCGTGAAAAGCTTATCTGGGGAGGCTGGACCACTACTTTGAAATAGCCATGCTGCTGGAAAGCATCGCGAATACGCTCGGCCGCACAGACTTGTAAGTCATTGGCTGGGCAGTTCCGGTCTTCGACAAGCGATGCGATCTGATCCTGTTCGACGGAATCAACGCCCGGTGTGCTGGAGAAGGACACGCGTGAGATCAGAACCGAAGGTCGATCCTTATGCTGTTCAGGTTTTGCAGTGGAGTCGCTAGTGCTCTGAAGGTCGACTATGCTTGCGTCTTGCGCAAGTGCGAGAGAAGCTGGGAGCAACGAGCATAAAACAATACACAGCCGGAGAGCCCTCATGACGACACCTCTGCAAGTGCAAATAATTCTATCCCCGTTTTGACCTTCTAAGATGTTTGCCAGTGTTGTTCCGTTTTCCGACAAATAGATGTCGCGAAATCGCGATACCACTCACTATCTCAACGTGAGATAGGTGGTGGTATTCTCCGTTCGCAACACTTATCGAGAGATAACGCGTGTTAATCGTCACCAATTTTGGTAGGTGAGTCAGGCTTTTCCTTAACCGCGGGATCGCCAACCATTCGGTAGGCCTGCGCATACGCCGGGCTCCTTTACAGAGGCGTAATGTATTTCCCGATGGCGAGTTGGAGTCGATCGAAGAGATCCTGACGGCTGCTGAGAAGGCCGGCTATGAGGCGTTCGACCGAGAATCTACGCGAACACTACGGGTTGACACTGCGAAATTGGTTTCGCCGTTTGGAAAGTTGTGCCGAGCAGGCGAGACATTTCACGGACGACGCGACGTACCGGGTGTGGCGTTTGTACATGGCGGGTTGGGCGGAGCATTTCGTGGGCGGAAAGTTTCATCTTTTTGAAACATCGCTTACGAAGCGCGCATAGTTCGTCGGGTTATCCCTCTTCGCCCGGCCCGCGCGACCTCGCCAGTCTGAACTGCATCACCGTGAGGTTCATCTCCCAGGTACCAAACTTGAGAGCGCATCCACGACCCGCTCGATCGGGCCAGAGGTCAAAGACCAGGGGCTTGGTTGACGAATCACGTGAATTGCCCCGCGGTCGTCCAAGATTTCGTAGCTGCTATTTCCGTCCTTTTCGCGATAGAAGCGTATGGCAACCACGGCTTTGCCCACATGCAGGTTGGTCAATGTAATTTCAGGAAGCCATTCAGGAAGGTGCGGATCCACGAACAGCGCGTGGAGTGCGGCGTAGGGATACAAACCGAGAATTGCCTGGAGCAAGATGAAAAGCGCCGATGAGGACCAGGCTTGAGGCCAATTTGTTTTCGGATACATGCCGGGAAATGGATGACGCTGGTCATGCTGATGACCCGCAAACACCTCTGGCGGTCGCTGGAAATCAAAAAGAGAGGCGGCTTCGAACATCCCACGCGATAGCGTCTCCAAGTGTTGATGCAGGCCGAATCGCATAAAGCCCATGGCAAATGAACCTTGCTCGACCGGCCATACGCTTCCACGGTGGTAGCTGAACGGGTTGAATGCTGGATGTCGGGATGAGAGCGTGCGCACGCCCCATCCAGTGAACATGTCTGCGGCAAGCAACCGGTCTGCAGTTCGTCTTGCCAATTTGTCATCCACAATTCCGCAGGCCAGGCAGTGACCGGGGTTCGAAGCGATAGAAGTAATTTGACGCTTCTGGGAATCGAGTCCCATGGCGTAGAAGCCTTCTCTTTCCATCCAAAAGGCCTCGTTGAAGTGTTCTTTAAGACTCATCGCTTCGCGATAAAGCTGTATGGCTTCGCCCTTTCGGTCGAACCACCACAGAATCTCGGCCATGTACCGCTTTGCAATATAGACAAATGCTTGTTCCTCGCACGTAGCGATCGGCGGCTCGGCCTCGCTCCCATCGGCGTAAACGATGGCATCTGAGGAATCCTTCCAGCCCTGATTCTTCACTCCTTGCGTCGAGCGCGTGAGGTATTCGTAAAATCCGTCACCGTCCAGGTCAGCCCATTCATCTTTCCAGTGAAGACCATCGAGAGCAGGCTGAATCAGGGGGCGAATCAGATCCTTATCGCCCGTCCAGTGCCAAAGCTCGGCGAGGACGACTGGGTAAAAGCCTGATGTCGTTGCTGAGCCGTAGTATCGTGCCCGCGGATTAAAACCGAGCTTGGCGACTGGACCGGTGTGCGCTTCGTGCAGCATGCGTCCGGGTTGCTCATCGCGCCAATCATCCACGGTGCGGCCCTGGAACTCGGCAATAACTGGCAGAGTCCCTTGCATCATGTCGGACGAAAGCAAACCGGATTCCCACGAAGCGGTTAGCGTGTCGCGCCCGAATAAGGCGACATAAATAGGAATTCCAGCAGCCGGTACCCAAGCACATTCGTTGTAGTCGAGATCGTGCAGTCGAAGAGCAGCGAGATCAGATTTGGCCTGCTCGAGCGCGCCGACAACAACTGAAGACAGATTCGTAGCTCCCGGCGTGCTGAACTTCGTCGCTCCCTGAAAGAACTTCTGGCGATTGACGTCAAACTGATGGCCTGTTGGCGAGAACGCATAACAATCGTATAAAGGGAAAGACGGTTCTTCGTCGATACGAGGATGGAAGCGGATGCAAGCGTGCCATGACTCAAGTGGCTTGAGAAACAACCGAAAGTGAATGTCTTTTCCCGAGTATTCAGGAGTTGATCTGGGAGCAACAATCTCTACGCGTAGCGCACGATGAATTCTCGCCTCACCAACATCTCCCTGGTGCGCATAGTGGTGGCTAGCAACATAGTCAAAGTACAGCTCCCAGTTGCCATCGCCATTCTTTCGCCATGATTTCTTGAGTTCTCCGAACTGCCGTCGGGTACCGATTGCCTCTTCTTGATCAGCAAAGTCGGCGTCAAGATTCAGTTGCAGCAGCAGATCGAGCTTTTTCTCCGTGAAGTTCGTGACGTCCACATCCTCA
Source organism: Terriglobia bacterium (assembly GCA_963724985.1). GTDB lineage: Bacteria > Acidobacteriota > Terriglobia > Terriglobales > Acidobacteriaceae > JAJPJE01. The sequence continues at coordinate 87,352 of CAVRWV010000022.1, forward strand.
TGCATGCCAAAAGAAACCGACCGCGAGAGCCGAAGTTCGATCGACCACTCGGAGGCGGCTGTCATCTCTCCACTGCCAGTATCTTTGTAGGATGTTGAACCAGGCGCAGACTGAATGTAGTAGCCGAGCCAAGAATGCTGCTCGACATTGGAAAGGGCGACAGGAAATGGTTCGGACCCGTTAACCAGCCATCGGTAATTCGAGATTAGGCGCGTTTGATGAACGTACAGGCCGTGAGAGGTGTTTGGAGGAACGAAGCCGTTAAGAGCGGTAGACAACACGGTGCGGCCCTGGCTTACTTCGAAACTGTCCTCGCGTGGATGAAGACGCACAAGGCGCTGCTTTTGGCTGAGTTGTGGACTTGAATGGCGATCTCGATTCATCTCACAAGGCGGGATTTCATGCCGCCTTTCGCTCCTCCTTTTTGGAAGCGTGCCGGCCATGGCTGATTTGTCGTGACAGCGATCTGTATGCTTCAAAGAACGTAGCAAACGCGCAGATACCTCCGGCCGCGAATTGCAAGGGATGACTTTCAGCCCATGACTCGATACTGAAGCTGTGGGAGCGGTCGTCAAAAGCTCCGTGAGCGCCATGATCGCCAGGAACGGGATTCCAGAGGTTATCGGGACGATGGTCATTGGCGCCATCATATTGCTGAGCGTCGTAGCCCATTTTCGCCAGGTATCGATCGCCTAACGATGGAACAAGTTTGTTACCTAGAATTGCCTTGACGGTCGACCAGCCTGCAAAGTACTCGCGCCGGTCAGCATGGTGCGCAGCGTAGTAGATGATTCGTGCGGCAACTTCAGGTTGATAGATCGGTGGAACGGGCTGAGCCTTGCGGGGTAACTTATTTCTTACCCAGCCAAACTGGGGCGTGTTGAGAGCCGGCATTTGGACCATCGTGGTGCGCACTCCGCTTTTGTCATGAAGCAGTTCTGTTCGCAGAGCAGCATGGAAACCCAAGACGGCGTGCTTCGCAGCGCAATATGCCGCCTGGAGCGGAATACTGCGGTAGGCCAAAGCCGATCCGACATGCACGATGACACCGCGATTGCGAGGCAACATCCGCTTCAGAGCTGACAGCGAACCGTACACATATCCCAGATACGTAACCTCGGTGACGCGCTTGAACTCGTCGGCCGTCATCTGTTTGATGGGCGAAAAGACAGATGTCATGGCATTGTTAATCCAAATGTCGATCGGTCCGAGTTCGGCTTCTACCTTCGCTGCTGCCGATTCGACCTGTCCCGGATCAGCCACATCGGTGGGGATCACGAGCGCTCTGCCTCCCTGAGACTCCACTTCCCGACGTGCGCCCTCGAGGCCATCAAGGCCGCGAGCCAACAATCCGATTGAAACCCCATCACGCGCGAACTCACGCACCGTGGCACGACCGACGCCCGCGGACGCTCCTGTGATGACGACTACTTCTTTGCGCTTCTGATTTCTCTCGCTGCTCATATCATCTCGCGAATCTTGTCCGAAGCTACGGTTAGGGCAATCTTCTTGCGGTTGGGCTCACCACGCGCAAGCGATTCTGCAAAGTGCAACGCTTGCTCAGGCTTTATTTTGCCTGGCAAAGGAGGTTCAAAGGGATCCACGACTGCCTCCAGAATCGCCGGACCTGGGGAGTTCAGGAACTGTTCCATGACATCGGCACACGCGCGAGGTTCGTCAACGGCATATCCGGTACCTCCGCAGGCACGCGCGAAGGCAGCGAAATCGATCGGCGCTAAATCAACGGCATACTCCGGGTTTCCGAGGAATACCATCTGCTCCCACTTGATCTGCCCGAGCGTATTGTTTTTTATGATTACAACTTTGATCGGTAGCTTGTATTTCACGGCGGTCACAAAGTCCGCCATCAGCATGGAGAAGCCACCGTCGCCGACAAATGCGACGCACTGGCGATCCGGGTACGCGACCTGCGCCGCCAGGGTATATGGCAAGCCCGGCGCCATCGACGCCAGGGTTCCCGAAAGACTGTACATTTGGCCCCGTTTTGCCGGCACTTGGCGCGCCCACCAGGTCGCGATCGTTCCGCTGTCACAGCTCACGATGGCGTCTCGCCGCAACCGCTTGCCGAGTTCCCAAGCAACCACTTGCGGCTTCATGGGCATGTCCATGCGAGTGCCGCGCTTCTCCATCAGTTCCCACCACTCTTTCATGCCTTCCTGGGCTTTCTCCAGAAAGCCCCGGTCGGTCTTTCGTTTGAGCAGCGGAATTAGTTGATCCAGTATCGTCTGGCTGTTTCCAACAAGTCCCACTTCTACTGGATACCGCAGCGCTATGCGGGAAGGATCGATGTCAATCTGCACGCCTTTTGCTTGTCCGGGTTTCGGCAGATACTCGATATACGGAAACGAGGTTCCGATCATCAGGAGGGTGTCACATTGCTCCATCGATTCTTGCGAGGGACGCGTCCCTAACAGCCCGATCGGGCCTGTGGTATAAGGACTGTCATCCGGAACCACGCCCTTCCCGAGTAGTGGTTTGGCAATGGGAGCGGCGAGCAGATCAGCAACCTGCTCGACCTGATCGCCTGCTTCGAGGGCTCCTCTTCCGGCAAGAATGGCAACTTTTTTGCCGTCGTTGAGAATCTTCGCTGCCTGCTGCAGTTCCTCTTGATACGGAAGCTTGTAACTCTCGGTGCGAATGGCATTCGTATGCTGACCGAGATTCCGCTTCGAACGCTTCCCGTCTTTTACTTCCTGATCCTGGAAGTCGACCGGGATGGTGATGTGCGCTACTCCCCGGCGCGACAAAGCCGTGCGACAGGCGAGGTCGACGATATTCTGAACGTGCGCAGCCCCCATAATGCGCTCGTTGTAGACCGCAACGTCCATATACAGTTTGTCCAGCTCTACATCCTGCTGAGTCAACGTACCGGTCAAGTCATGAAACTGTAGACCCGTGATCGCCAACACGGGTTGGCCGTCCAGTTTCGCGTCGTACAAACCGTTAAGCAGATGGATCCCACCAGGGCCGGAAGTGGCCAGGCATACGCCTAACTTGCCCGTGTACTTCGCATATCCGCAGGCCATGAAAGCAGCTGCTTCCTCGTGCCTGACCTGAACAAATCGAATCTTGTCTTGACGTGTTCGCAGTGCTTCCATGACTCCGTTGATGCCATCTCCTGGCAAGCCAAAGATCACTTCGACTCCCCAGTCAAGCAGACAATCGACCAGTACATCCGATGCCGTCATGGATTATTCCTTCCTTGCGGTGCGTGCATGGAGTGGGATATTCCGCTCATTCCTAATGGATGCCAGATTGACAGAGCGCTGTTTGCTCAATCGCGACGAATCAGCGTGTGAATTCGTCGCGTCCCTGCACCTGACTACATCCTGAAACGATGTTTGCTCATGTTTTCAAAAGAAGAAGAGCGAACCATGCGCTTTTCCTGCACATCCTAACTCTTTGAGTGATCCTCGGAGAGCACGTGAGAGCCGGTCCGGACGAGTCACGATGAATTCTGGTGCGAAAGAAAGTCCAATCCATCGAATCACCGTATCGCCCTACATTATTCCTACCGATTTTCCGGAGTCCGACGGGACGCTGGAATGGGATAAGACAACCCTAGTGCTAGTCGAAGCGACCAGTGGAGGATCAACCGGCATTGGCTACACATATGCGAGCACTGCAGTAGCTGCCCTGATACGCGACACAATTATTCCCATTGTTGTTGGCCTTGACGCGATGTCTCCGACGGCCGCGTATGAACACGATGTGGAGAAGGATCAGGAACCTCGGGCGGCCAGGACTCTGCGCAATGGGAATTTCCGCGGTCGATTGCGCTCTTTGGGACCTGAAAGCCCGCCTGTTGCGAATTCCTCTTGTCACATTGCTCGGCCCGCATTCGCGCCGGCGCTCGAATCTACGGTAGCGGCGGATTTACTTCGTACTCCGATGCGCAACTAGCCTCGCAATTGGCGGGCTGGGTAGAAAAAGAAATCACTTCCGTAAAGATGAAAGTCGGTCGCGATACGCAGAAAGATCTCCTGCGGGTGGAAGTCGCCCGTGAAGCGATCGGGCCAGAAGCGGGTCTCTACGTGGACGCAAACGGGGCATACAGCCGCAAGCAAGCCCTTAGTCAGGCAGAGCGTTTTCAGGATTTTGACGTGCACTGGTTCGAAGAGCCGGTCTCTTCCGACGATTTGGATGGATTGCGACTGATTCGTGATCGCGCTCCTGCCGGAATGCAAATCGCCGCCGGGGAATACGGTTACGACATTTTCTATTTTCGAAGAATGCTGGCTGCGGGGTCGATTGATGTGCAGCAGGCGGACATCACACGGTGCGGGGGTGTGACTGGATTCTTGCAAGTTGCTGCACTTTGCCAGGCCTACAATGTGCCTCTTTCCGGTCACACTGCTCCTTCCCTGCATGCCCATGTCGCTTGTGCGGTGCCTTGCTTCAAGAATCTGGAATATTTTCACGATCACGTTCGTATTGAATCAGAATTTTTTGATGGCTTTCTTAAACCGGTGAATGGCGAACTGCGTCCCGACCTTTCGAGACCTGGAAACGGTCTGGAACTCAAACTCGCCGATGTCCGACGATTCGCCGCATAAAGGAGACGAAATGTCTGCAGTGAAACTCCCCGTGATCTCGCCGAAAGAACTGACTAAGCCACTCGGATCACCGATTGGCGAAATCGACGTCGATGTTCCGGGCTTGCAAGCGGAACTGCGGAACAGCATTGAGGGTGAGGTCCGTTTCGATGCTGGCAGCAAATCGATGTATGCAGTCGACGCTTCCAACTATCGGCAGGTCCCGATCGGCGTCGTGATTCCGAAGTCCAAAGAAGACGTCGTGCATACGGTGGCAGCGTGCCGCAAGTTTGGTGCCCCTGTGTTGTCACGCGGAGGCGGCACGAGTCTGGCGGGGCAGTGCTGCAATGTCGCTGTCGTCATCGACTGGACGAAATACTTGCATGGAGTGCTGGAAATCAATGCGCAGGAACGATGGGCGAGAGTCTTGCCTGGAACCGTTTGTGACGAATTGCGCCATCGTGTGATGCACGAAACAGGCAATCGCCTTAACTGGGGACCAGATCCCGCGACGCATAATCACTGCTCGTTTGGAGGAATGATCGGTAACAACTCATGCGGCGCGCACGCTCAAATGTCAGGAAAGACCGATAACAACATTGAGGAGCTTGAGGTACTTCTATACGACGGTACTCGAATGCGTGTTGGCTGGATGACAGAGGCTGACTTAGATCGGGAAATCAATTCCCGTGGAAGAGTTGCTGATATTTATCGTTATCTCAAATCTCTCCGACAGCACTACGCGCCTCTGATCACCAAAAGGTATCCTCCAATTCCGCGACGCGTCTCAGGCTACAACCTCGACCAGCTGCTCCCTGGCGAAGACGGCCGCTTTAATGTTGCACGCTCGCTGGTGGGGAGCGAAGGAACCTTGGTGACAATCCTTGAAGCCAAGTGTCGTTTGATTGATGCGAAAGCCGAACGCGTGATTCTCATGCTCGGCTACAACGACGTTTTCGAATCTGCCGACCACGTCATGGACATCGATCCTTACCAACCGACCGCGCTCGAGGGCTTCGATCACCGGCTTTACGAAAACATTGAGAAGAAAGGCGGTCCGCATCGCAAGTACTTGTCGATGTTGCCAGAGGGAAAAGGCTGGCTCATGGCCGAATTTGGAGCGGACAGAAAAGAGGATGCGCTCGATCTTGCCCACCAAGTCATGGAGATGTTGAAGACCAGGCCGAACGCTCCCAACATGCGGCTATTCACCGACTCTGACGAGATGCAACACATTTGGGACGTGCGCGAGTCTGGATTGGGTGCCACGGCATTTGTTCCAGGCGAGCCCGATACATGGCCCGGCTGGGAGGATTCCGCTGTTGCGCCGGATAAGCTCGGAGGTTATCTGCGAGATCTTCGGTCCTTATACGACAAGTACGATTACCATCCGGCACTTTATGGACACTTCGGACAAGGCTGCGTTCACTGCCGTGTTGACTTCGATCTCGCGAGCGCAGCCGGCATCAGAAAGTGGCGGTCCTTCATGGAGGAGGCCACAGATCTTTGTGTGAAATACGGTGGCAGCCTCAGCGGTGAACACGGCGATGGTCAGGCGCGCGCGGAGTTCCTCTACAAAATGTTTGGGGAATTGATGCCGGCCTTCCGCGAATTCAAGTCCATCTGGGACCCCGATTGGAAGATGAATCCAGGCAAGATCGTAGAACCGAATCGCATCGATGAGAATCTCAGGCTAGGGGCGGACTATCGTCCGTGGGAACCGGCAACACACTTTCAGTGGCCGGAGGATCATGGCCGTTTCTCGCATGCAGCCTTGCGATGTGTAGGAATTGGAAAATGCCGGCGCAAAAACGGAGCCAAAGGTGATGACGACACAATGTGCCCGAGCTTTATGGTCACGCACGAAGAGCAGCATACAACCCGTGGCCGGGCTCACCATTTGTGGGAGATGCTGCACGGGGATGTCTTGCGTGACGGCTGGCGCGACCAAAGTGTGAAAGAGGCTCTGGATCTGTGCCTCGCTTGTAAAGGTTGCAAGGGAGATTGTCCCGTCAACGTCGATATGGCCACATACAAGGCGGAGTTTCTCTCTCACTATTGGGAAGGCCGATTGCGTCCTCGTTATGCTTATGCGTTCGGACTGGTTGATCAGTGGGCGCGCATAGCATCTGTAGCTCCGGGATTTGTGAACCTATTCACCCAACTTCCGATTACAAGAACTTTCGCCAAAAAAATGGCGGGAATGCCTCTGGCTCGTCAGATTCCAGCGTTCGCTCCGATGACGTTTAAGAAGTGGTTCAGCCAGCGCCCGGTGCGCAATATCGGAAAACCATCAGTGATTCTCTGGGCTGACACATTCAACAACTATTTCTTTCCGGAAACTGCGCAGGCTGCCGTCGAAGTGCTCGAGCATCTCGGCTTCCAGGTGCGCGTGCCGATGCAGCACCTCTGTTGCGGGCGCCCGCTTTATGACTACGGATTTCTCGATCGGGCGAAATCGTATCTGATGTCGACACTGGACGCTGTGATCCCCGAGATCGACGCCGGTGCATCTATGGTCGTCCTGGAACCGAGTTGCTGTTCGGTGTTTCGTGACGAACTGAATGGACTCATGCCCGAATCCGCTCGTGCCCATCGTCTGATGGAGCATACCTTCACGCTCTCGGAATTTGTCATGCGCAACCTGAATGGCACAGAGTTACCCAAATTGCGGAGAAAGGCGATCGTACAGGGTCATTGCCATCATAAGGCCATCATGCGGTTCCACGATGAGGAAGCAGTGATGAAACAGATGGGCCTCGAGTTCGAGACGCTTGCTTCCGGTTGCTGCGGTATGGCTGGCTCTTTTGGCTACGAGGCTGATAAATACCACGTGTCGATCAAGTGCGGAGAACGTGCCTTGCTTCCTGCGGTACGCAAAGCAGGTCTCTCCACTCTCGTCGTTGCCGATGGCTTCAGTTGCAGAGAACAAATTGCCCAAGAGACTCCACGCCGCGCGCTGCATCTTGCCGAAGTGATGCAACTGGCTCTCAAAGAAGGTCCCTACGGGCAGCATCTGATACGTCCTGAGCAAGCGCAAGTAGATCGCCGAAACATATCGAGGCGTCGCTCTATGAAACAAGCCGCGGGGTTTGTTGGCACCTTGGCCGGGATCTCGGCAATTGCGTGGCTTCTGGTGCGACGAAAAAACTGAGTTCGGTCCCTTTTGAAATTTCAGAAAGGCGGCCTCAATTACCGAATTCTCGTCGTCGATGAGCTTCTGTCCAGCAAGGGATATGAAGTTCATGTTGCAGAAGACGGATTTGCGGCTCTCGTTGCCCTGCGCCGCGCTCTCCCAGACATGATCATCTCGGATTTGAAAATGCCGAATATGAGCGGCTTCGAGTTGCTATCGATAGTCAGACGGCGCTTTCCTCATATCCCAGTAATTGCTATCAGTGGCGAATACAACGGCATTACTCCTGAGGGGCTGATTGCAGACACATTTTTTTCCAAGGGTGATTACACCCCCGATCAACTTTTCTCCAGGATTATCGAGCTGCTGGAACAAGCTCCAATCCGTCCCCAGATTCGCACAACCAACAATGCTCCAGTTTGGACTCCGAAAAACGACGCTGGCTACTTTGTGATTACGTGCCCCCAATGTCTAAGGTCATTTTCCGTGCCGGACGAGGATGCAGGCGAGGTCCGTGAGACCCACTGCATCTTTTGTGAGGGCAAGGTACGGTATCTGGCGGAAGCTGCTGCCAATTTAAAAAAACCTCAGAGCCGCGCCGGTTGAAGTAAGGGAACGTTCTTTTTGACCTAACATCAGGTCACCGCAAACCAATTTCCCAGCGCTGGTTCGATGCGCACGTGATTCCAAATGAGGATAAGTAGCGATAATGTATGGTCCGCCGCCTGACTGCAAGAAGAGATTGGTTCAGAGCAAAGATCAGTCTGCGTAAATGTATCCGGCCTCTGGTTGGAGATTTTATGTTCTCCGGGCCACGATGATGATCCGCGCGTGTGGTCCTGATAAATCTCTCGGTTATCGCAACCTTTTCTCGCCGCAGGTTTTCCAGCACGCCGTTTGACTGTTTCTTCGTCCTGTTTTTTCTCCTCAGCAGACTCGGTGAGAGCAATCTTAGAACTTCACCTCTTCAGTTGTATGCTGCAACGGCAACAGCACCCGTAGCCCGATAATCTTCTTGGTTGAACAACACCGCCCAGGCAATGCGCGCCAGTTTGTTAGCGATAGCGACGATCACTTTGTTGCGTGCTGTGCGTGCTTCGAGCTGATGCACCCACTGACCCAGACCGCCAGTGTCATACTTCACCCGAAGCAGCACCGCCCGCGCTCCGTGGACGAACATGCGTCGCAAGTAGGTATTCCCGCGCTTGCTGATGCCGAACAGTCTGGGTTTGCCGCCGGTGGAATACTGGCGGGGTACCAAGCCGAGCCAGGCAGCGAAGTCGCGTCCATTGCGGAAGGCCGCTCCATTGCCGATGGCAGCTACCATCGCAGTCGAAACCAGCGGCCCCACTCCCGGAATCTGACGCAAGCGCCGGCACGCTTGGTCTGCCTGCGATATGTGCTCAATCTCTTCGCCGATCTTGGTGATGTTGGCCTCGAGCTGCTTCCACTCCTGCCAGAGATCGGCAAGAAGCCTGCGCATCCGTGGCGTAATGTTCTGCTCGGCATCTTCGAGGATCAGGGGCATTTGGTTGCGCAGGTTCGCCGGTCCTTTGGGGAAAGCGATGCCGCGCTCCAGCAGGAATCCGCGAATCTGGTTGATGAGTGCAGTTCGTCGATGTACCAGTCGGTCACGAACTCGGTGCATGGCCTGAAGATCCAGTTGGTCGTCCGTCTTGATGGGAACGAAACGCATGTTCTGGCGGGTGACTGCTTCCGCGATGGCCTCCGCATCGTTGAAATCATTCTTGTTGGTTTTCACGAAGGGCTTTACAAACTGCCCCGGGATCAGTCGTACTTCGTGACCTGGGCGCGGATCTTGGCTGCGAAAAAGTGCGCGCCCGAACAAGCTTCCATTCCGATGATTGACCATGGCAGATTGGCCGTGTAGGCGAGCAGTTGCGCACGCGAGAACTTCTTACGCAGAAGCACTCTGGCGTGGCAATCAAGAGCTACGAGGTGGAAGGTGGTTTTGCCGAGGTCAATACCGACCGAAGCGATAAGAGAAACGTCCATGCGATGATCCTCCGTGTGATTCTCCAGATCATCCCACCGCGGCGACTGATCCAGGCGGTGGACCATCTCATTAATCTCCATCCCACTCTCTATCTCAAGCTGAGATACGGAGTGGTATTCTCCGTTCCGAACGGTTATCCGAGATACTCCTACCAGATGCTGCGTTATCATTCGGGCGATGAAGAGAGAGCCGAATCGCGACGAATGGCAGCGTGATCTTTACGCTCGCCAAAGAAACATTGTGTTCCCCGACACCGTGGAAAACGAGGCGCGGTTGTGGCGCAATCTCGGCGAGAATCCGCTCACGACGTTGCAGAAGATCGGGTATGGACTGTTTGGAATCTTTGTTTTCGGAACTGCTTTCTTCATCTTGAGCGCAGTAACGAACGGTAAAAGCCTCCATGATCGCATTGTGTCTGGGCTGGCATTCTGGCTGCCGGTGCTCATCGTTGGAGTACTGATCTTTGGCCCAATTATGGATGCACGCATTCAGACACGGCAACGCGACCATCATGGATCAGCATGGCGTGCCAATGAAGATCAGGCAGGACAGGCTAGGCCATATAGACCCGAATACCACCATGGGATACACACACTCTGTCAGTGAAGATGAGAAGCGTGTCGCTGCGGAATTCGATGAGATATTCAGTGGCGACGGGATTGTGCGTGCAGATGCGTGCAGCACTGAAAAAGAAAAGGCGTTCGACGGAAGCGAACGCTTTGCAATTCAATAGGTTAGCTACTGTTTTTGGTTGCGGGGGCTGGATTTGAACCAGCGACCTTTGGGTTATGAGCCCAACGAGCTACCAGGCTGCTCCACCCCGCATTTCGATATTAGCAGTCACTGGTAGCTCGGTCAAACTTCGTTAACAATTCACGCGCGCTCTCGGCTAGCTTTTCCCTTTTCGGCGCTCGCATGCTGTCACGATTTGCGTCGGATCGATAGCCTCGCTATCGATTTTCATCTCCACTACTTTTCCTGTGGGATCAATCAGGTAGGTAACTCGTCGTGCGGCTTTGTATTTGGGATTGTAAATTCCGTACTGCTTAGTCACGTCGCCCCCCCAATCACTCAGCAGCGGAAAGGTGACACCAATTTGTTCCGCGAACGCTTTGTTCGCGAACATGCTATCCATGCTTACACCCAGGACCTGGGTGTTTGTGGCTTCCAGCTTCTGCATATTCTGCTGGAATCCTTGGAGTTCCTTCGTTCAGCCTCCGGTGAATGCAAACACGTAAAACGCGACGACTACGCTCTTCTTCCCTCGGAAATCATGGAGCGATACTTCCTTCCCGGTCTGATCACGTAGAGTGAAGTCGGGAGCCATGCTTCCCACCTTCACCGTTGGAGTTGGCGCCGCCTCGTCAGCGGCAAATCCCGCGCCCACAGTGGACAGCAGTCCCACGGCGATTGCCGCGGCTAGTACGGATTTCCTCATTCGTTTCACCTCACAGGTGCGCTCAGCCTAAAGCACACGCGCATCGCGGTCAATTCCACCGTGTCACTATTCTTTCCCGATTTTGTCCTATTATTGTTGTTGGAACCTGTCCGGCCATTGATTCTGGCCGCAATTCTCGCTAGATTTCCGCTTGGGAATCTGCGGGGAAATTCCCAAATTCGAACCTTCATCTCAATGGAACAAGCTCAGTTAGAGCTGCCATTTGGCTGCCACGTTCATCTGTGTCAGCGGAGAGACTCGGCCATGAATCTTCAAACTATAAATGATCTGTTCTTCTCGATCGTGGACCGTGGTTCAGAACGGGTGATGCTCTCCAAACAGTCCGGCGAGTGGAACCCAATTTCCAGCCAGGAAATCTATCGCAGCGTCGTGGGCGTTGCCCTCGCCCTATCAAAATGGGGCATCAAGAAAGATGATCGCATCGCGATCCTCAGCGAAAATCGCCCAGAGTGGGCCTTCGCCGAGTTTGCCGCAGCCCTTCTCGGAGCCGTCGTCGTTCCCATCTACCCGACGCAGACACCTGAGCAGGTCTCATATATGCTGCGCGATTCTGGTGCTCGAGTCATTTTTCTCTCTACTCTCGATCAGCTTAAGAAGTTCCGTTCCGTCAAAGAGCAGACTGCAGTTGAACAATCTATCGTGATGGACTACGTCGGCGTTAGCGAGGCGGTGCCCATGAGCCGCCTCATGCAGGAGGGGCCATCATCCCGCGATGCGGAGTTCGACGCTTACGCTCGCGCCATCAATCAAGCTGATGATATCGAGACCATCATCTACACCTCTGGCACCACCGGCACGCCCAAGGGCGCCATGCTCACCCATGGCAATTTGACCTCGAATTTCCAGTGCTCTCTTCAGGGAGCCGAAATCGGTCCCGCGGATACTTACATTTCATTTCTTCCGCTGTCGCACATCACTGCGCGCCACGTCGACTATCGTCATGCTGCATCATGCGTGTGTCTGGTCGCATACTGCCCCGTCATCGACAATCTACCGCCTACGCTGTTGGAGATTCGGCCCACCATCTTTGTCGGCGTTCCCGCGAGTGTACGAAAAGATGAAAGCGCAGGTTCAGAAGAAGGCTGCAACTGGCGTCAAACAAGCAATTTATAAATGGGGACTAAAAGTCGGCCGCGCCCATCGCAAGGAGATACTTGGCGATCGCCAGCCTACCGATTGGGATTGGCGCCTCGCCAACAAACTGCTGTACAGCAAGCTTCGCGAGGGAATTGGAGGTCGCGTGAAGCTATTTATCTCGGGAGGTGCGCCGCTCGGTCGCGAGCTCGCAGAGTGGTATTCCGACATGGGCATTCGCATCGACGAAGGCTATGGGCTCACCGAAACTTCACCGGTCATCGCCGTTAATACTCCCAGCACTCACAAGCTGGGAACCGTGGGAGTTCCGCTTAGTAACCTCGAAGTACGTATCGCACCAGACGGCGAGGTGCTCGTGAAAGGTCCATCAATCTTTAAGGGTTACTGGAACCTTCCTGATGAAACCCGCAATGCCTTTGAAGATGGTTGGTTCAAGACCGGCGACATCGGCAACATCGATTCCGACGGATTTCTTTCCATCACCGATCGAAAGAAGGATCTCATCAAGACCTCCGGCGGGAAGTTTATCGCTCCCCAGCCGATCGAGAGTACCTTGAAATCGAATCCTATGGTCGGCGAAGCTGCCCTGCTCGGCGACCGACGCAAGTTCCCTGCCGTGGTGATCGTACCGAACTTCGTCGCTCTGGAAGAGTGGGCACGCGAGCGTAACATCGCCTTCAACAATCGCGAGGAGCTCGTTGCTCGTCCTGAGGTTCGTGCCGTCTACGATCAGATTGTCGCGGAAGTGAATACCGGCCTGGCGCAATTCGAGAAGCTAAAGAAAGTCCTGCTGATCGCCGACGAGTTCACTATCGCCAACGGATTCCTGACCCCAACCATGAAGTTACGACGCCGAGTGATTGAAGATCGCTATCGCTCGCAAATCGAACAGCTCTACACCGAGCCTGCCCCCCAGGAAGAAGCCGCCAAGACCACATCGTGATCGATTACCCAATCACGAAAATTACCCAAGGACTCGATGATCCTCACTGCACCCTTCGCGATCTCTGCCGATTCTTCTCCGCCCACTTGTGCCGAACCCTCATCACCTCGGCGATATCCTCCGGCTGAGGCTCAGGCAATTCCGCCAGCACCTTGCGTAACTTTCCGTGGCTGACGGCAACTTCAGGCGATTGCAGCGCCTCCTTGTATTTCCTGTAGAAATCGGACGTATCCAATTCCGGAGGCGCAACCAGTTTGCTGATCTCCGATCGCACGGCTGCCGCATCTAGCGGTGAAATCTCTGGATGAACGAGCAACTCGTCGATATCCACCATTAACTCGCTCATCGCGTGCAGCCATGCGAATTCTGGCGCATTCAGAAGCAAGCGCAGCAGCTCGCCGGGACTGTTTACCCGTCCGAACTTTTTCTCGTAGTGTCCCTTAGTCAGCTCCACCAGTTCACGATGCAGTTCTTTCAGAGTGGCCCCTGCATCGGTCACAGCCGTGTGCAGCTTCTTGTTGTCAATCTGCGCCATTGTTTGTCTCCGACAGTCCTTGTGCGAAATCAATCCCCTTTTTTCGAGTCTACCAAGCAGGCGGGTGATGTCCGGCTCACACTGCAACAGCCTCAGTCTCTCGCCAATTCCGTCGCAACTCCACATTGCTCCGGATGGCGCCGGATCATGTTCTTTGAGGAATTCCTCGATCGGAAGGATTCATTTCTTGCCCTGTCGACTCAGGTGCATCGATTACCCTGCAATCCAAGCACTTCCGCCCAAAAAGAAAAGGGAGCGCCTAAGCCCTCCCTCCTTGGGTTTCAGTGTTACCACCCGACTTTTGCTAGTTGCTGCCGCCGTTGTTGCTGGTTTGCGCGGCGAAGGCTTGCCATTCCTGTTCGGTCAATTCTTTTTGTACGATCGCGGGACTCTGGAATTTGTCGGCAAAAACCGTCTGCATCAAATTGCTGCGATCCACTGCCTTAGGTGTCAGAAGCACTGAAGGCACTTGGGAATCTCCGTTATTCAGCGCCGTTTGTGCGGCTGGTTTCTTGCCATTCGCCAATTCGATCGCAACCTCGGCTCCCATTCGCGCCAACGGAGTCATCGGCTTATAAATCGACATCGTCTGTGTCCCTTTGATGATTCGCACCACCGCGGACAAATCCGAATCTTGTCCCGAGATCACCGGAAACGGTTTCACATTCATATCGGCTAACGCTTGCGCCGCGCCCGAAGCTGTGTCGTCGTTGGCAGCTACAACTGCTTGGATATTCTTGGTCACGGCCAGAGCCTTCATCATTTGCATGTAGGCCTCGGTCTCGCTCCAATCCTTCACCCACTCCTGCGTCACGACCGTGATCTTTCCACCATCGACCGCCGCCTTCAGCACCTTCATATGACCTTGGTGAAAGAGAGTCGCGTTGTCGTCGGTGCTCGATCCCTCCAACAGAACGTAGTTCCCTTGCGGCGCCAGCTTCAACAGGTATTCCGCCTGCAGTTCACCTATGCGTTCGTTGTCGTAAGAGATGAAGAAATCAGGGTGGCCACCCAGAATCATCCGGTCGTAACAAACTACCGGCACCCCGTGCTTGTGGGCATATGCCACCAACTCGGCAGCCTTATCGCCGTCCACCGCGTTTACCACAAGGACCTTCACGCCCTTGCTGATAAGTTCCTTGGCCTGATCGAATTGCAGATCGGCGTTGCTCTGAGCGTCCCGCGTCAGGACAGCAGAGTCCAGTTCTCCGGCGCGAATCGTGAACTGCTCCACGTCCGTTTGCCAGCGTTCGTGGCGCAGATCGGCGATCATTAGACCGAGCTTTGGACCATTCTTGGCGGAAGGCTTCGCGGCGGGCTGCGTTTGCGCAACGCTCGATAGTCCGCTGAGCAACAGAAGGGCTAGGGCCAGGCACTTCCCACGGGCCATATTGAAAACTCCTTGGCGACACACGAATTCTGTGTCAGTGGCCCGCGAAGTTACCAACAGCCGGGTAACCACACAAGATTACCTTCGGTAGATGGACCTTTGGCGACAACCCCAGGCATTAGGCCGGGAAAGGGGAATTACAGCCTCGGGACCCCACCCTTCAGCCTAATCTTGGCGTAAAGGTGGGGTTGTTGAGGACTTGTCATCACG
Organism: Terriglobia bacterium; assembly: GCA_963724985.1. GTDB lineage: Bacteria > Acidobacteriota > Terriglobia > Terriglobales > Acidobacteriaceae > JAJPJE01. Next base: position 102,693 of record CAVRWV010000022.1, read on the forward strand.
AGCCGACATCAGTCCCCAAGGGGTCTTCAGTCCGGCGACCTGATTCTCAGGCCTGCAATGCCGATTTTTGACCGCAAAACCGATCGAAGGTTCGGGTCAACTCGGCAGTCAGGTCTTCAGCATCGCGATGTTCAATGTCGCTGCGCTGCATCAGGTAGATCAATTTGCCATCTTGCAAAAGCGCAATACATGGCGAAGAAGGGGCATAACCTGCGAAATAGGAACGTGCGCGCTCAGTTGCGTCGCGATCCTGTCCCGCGAAAACCGTGCCGATCGAATCCGGCAAAGTACCGTGTTGCAACGCCGCCCGCACTGCCGGCCTCATCCGTCCCGCCGCGCATCCGCAAATGGAATTCACCACGATCATGTTGATGCCCGGACGCTCTACGAACCGCTCCACATCTTCCGACACGCGTAATTCTTCGACCCCGATGCGCGTCAGTTCCTCACGCATGGGGATCACCATCAGTTCTGGGTACATTCCGTCTCCCGCTCCAGTTTTGTATTGGGGATTTGTCCATCATTAATACACTAAACAGGCCATCCACGAAAAGCCCCAACCGCAGCCGCCTGCCATTCGCGGCCGTACCTGCTGTTAAGATGGCGCCAGTGATGCTGCTGCAGGAACACGTCCCACTCGCCGAACTAACAACCTTCAAAGTCGGGGGACCGGCCCGCTACTTCGCTCGCGCCAACAGCGAATCAGATGTTCTGGATGCCCTCGATTTTGCCGCGGTGCGGCACCTCCCTCTTTTTGTCCTCGGCGGTGGCAGCAATCTGGTTGTCTCAGATCGTGGATTTCCCGGCCTCGTGCTCAAGATTCAAATTCGCGGGATCAAAGCGGAAGCCGCGGGCAGCCACCGGATATTCGATGTCGGCGCAGGCGAAGATTGGGACGCGTTCGTCGCGCATGCCGTTGACCAGAATTGCGCGGGACTTGAGTGCCTGAGCGGCATTCCGGGGACCGTCGGCGGCACTCCTGTACAGAACGTCGGCGCCTATGGACAAGAAGTCTCCCAGACTGTCGAGTGTGTTGCTGCGATCGAAGTCGCGTCTGGCAGGAAGCGCCTCTTCACCAATTCTGATTGCGAATTCTCTTATCGCGCCAGTATGTTCAACACTCGCGCGCGAGCCAACTATGTCTTGCTTCGCGTGCGTTATCGCCTCGATCCCGGCGGTTCACCAACCATCTCTTATCGGGATCTTAAGGAGCGCTTCGCGGCAGAGCCTGCTCCTTCCTTAGCGGATACGCGCAAAGCAGTCCGCGAGATTCGCCATTCCAAGGCAATGCTGATCGTTCCTGGTGACGATGACTGCCGCAGCGCCGGATCTTTCTTTAAGAACCCGGTCGTCGATGGCACTATCGCTGAGTCAGTCGCGCGCGTTGCCGAACAACGTGGACTACGCCTCACGACCTATCCTGCAGGTAATGGCCTGGCGAAACTTCCGGCCGCCTGGCTCGTAGAACAATCAGGATTTCCCAAGGGATTTACTTCCGGTCCGGTCGGAATCTCTCGCCGACACTCATTGGCGATCGTGAATCGCGGCGGCGCTACTGCTGCCGACATCCTTGCGCTCAAAAACCGAATCCAGAACGCCGTTCTCAGTCAATTCGGCATCGAACTGAAACCGGAACCTGTATTCGTCGGTTTCGAAGCCGGAAAAGTTTAAGCCGCCGATTCTCGCCTAAAGCAGGTGCTTGGGTGATTGCTGCAGCAGATGACAGGAATAGGTCTTGATCACCAGCCAGACGGTGTCTCCCGGCCGCAGAGCTAACGATTCCTGCGCACCCGGCGTCAGATGAACCTCGAACGGAACGCCACAATCGACTTGGGCAACCAGCATCACGTCTCTCCGCTTGAGCGTCTTCAGCTCACCCTTCAAGATGTTGCGCGCACTTAATCCGTCCGGAACTTTGTTCGCCACCAGAATCTCGCCCGCACCAATTCCGATTCTCACTGCGTCTCCAACTAGCGATCGTCCAAGCGGCACTTCCAGTTCCGGCCCAGCATTCGCAGCACCGCCGATTCGGCACAGCATCGTTCCTTGTCTTTCATGCAACGCCATCACCTTGGCGTCGAAGATATTCTCCAACCCCATCCACCCGGCAATCGCCTCGGTACGCGGTGCGCTCAAGACTTCCAGTGGACTTCCCGCCGCCACTACCGTTCCCTGCTCCAGGGCAATCACTCTCTCGCCCAAGGCAAATACCTCCTCGCGGCTATGGGTCACATAAAGGATCGGGATGCGACGCTGCTCATTCCAGCTGCGAAGATCGTCCATAATTCCCGACTTCGTGGCTGGATCCAGCGCCGAGAGCGGCTCATCCAGCAGCAAAACTCTGGGACTCGTCACCAGTGCTCGCGCCAGCGCTACCCGCTGTCTCTCTCCACCAGAGATTCCGTCAGGTTTGCGATCTCGCAGGTGCGCAATGCGGAAGCTTTCCAGGATCGCACCAGATCGAGTCTTTCTTTCCGCAGCTGGAAATCGAAACAATCCATATTCGACATTATTTTCGACGCTCAGATGCGGAAACAGCGCGAGGTCCTGGAAGACGTATCCAACTCCACGTTTCGCCGGCGGGAGATTCACTCGCGTTGCGGAGTCAAACAAAGATTCGCTGCCCAATTCGACTCTGCCTGAGTCGGGCGTTGCAACACCCGCGATGCAATCCAGCAGAGTTGTCTTGCCGGAGCCCGAAGCTCCGAACAGCATCGTGATTCCCTGCTGAACAGACAACTCCGCGTCCAGCGAAAACTCGCGCTCGACTGTGTCTCGGCTGCCGCCGCGAAATGTCTTGGTGACTTCCACTCGCAGCAGCGCATCTCCATGTTCTTCGGATTTCACCGGAATGTCAGGTCTCACTTGAATGGATACACCGCCCACACTCGCCGGTTCAACGCATAAACCACGGAAAGCACCGTAAACGAGAAGATCAAAAGCACCACGGCGGTTTGATTCGCGCTCCCATACTCCAGCGCCTGCACCCGATCGTAGATGTCGATCGAGACCGTTCGCGTGACTCCGGGAATGTTCCCGCCGATCATCAGCACAACGCCGAACTCGCCAACGGTATGCGCGAAGCTGAGAACAATTCCTGTAATCACCCCAGGAATCGATAGGGGCAGAATCACGCGCCAGAAGGTCCGCCATCGCGATGCGCCGAGAGTCGACGATGCCGACAGCAACGCGGAATCAACCCCAGCGAACGACGCCGCGAACGGCTGCACAGCAAACGGCAGACTGTACAGGATGGACGCGAACACCAGCCCCTGAAATGAAAACGCGAGCGTCTGCCCCGTAACCGACTGCCACAACCGGCCAAGCGCGCTATGTGCGCCGAAAGCAATCAGCAAATAAAAACCGAGAACGGTTGGCGGCAGTACCAGTGGCATCGAAACCAGGGCTTCGACCAGGAACTTCCATCGCCAGCGGCTGAACGTGATCCAGTACGCAATCGGCAGCCCGACGACCAGCAGCGCTCCGGCGACGATCGAAGCGAGGCGTGCGGTAAGCGAAATGGCTTCCCAGTTCATTCGAGGCGCTTACGATAAGCGTTTCGATTGTAGCCGGAAGCCATGCCGGGTAGAACGTTCTTGCTTTTGGACGGACTTCAGCCCTTCAGTTTGGCCAATAGGTCCTGAGGATGAACGGGTTTTGCCAGGATTTCGAATTCATGTCCCTGGGCCCGCGCGCTCTCCAGCAGGTCGGCCGTTGCCGCCTGGCCGGAAAACAGGAGAATCTTGCAGGATGGAAGGAACTTTCGTATATGAATGGCCGCTTCGATGCCATTCATGTCGGGCATAATGACGTCGCTGATCACGAGGTCAGGTTTAACCGCACGGGCTCGCTCAACGGCGCTCGTACCGGTGTACACGGCCGCTGCATCGAAGCCGTGCTGATTCAGAATGATTGCGAGCGTGTCTGCGATAACCCGCTCATCGTCGACTACTAGCACTTTTGGTTTGACTTGCGTTTGATCCATGCTCGGCGCTCAGTTGGATGCAAGCTGCGGCTATTTTGGCTTGCAAAAACTTCTTTTCTTGTCCCACCGTTCATTATAGATAACTCCCGCCATCGCCACACGATGCCTTCAATTCATAGTGTCGAACAATGGTCCACGGCATCGAATTCCTTAACTGGAGGATGCCATGTCTGATCGACCCCGGGAATTCCACGACGACGCCACCCCGCGAGCCCCCATCCACAATGACGCGCCGGAATTTCGTCGGCTTAGCCGTCGGCACGACCCTGATTGCCGGTCTTCCCGCCAAAATGGACGCAGCCTCTGCTTCCGACATCCCTTATCGCACTCTTGGACACACCGGCGAAAAAGTGTCTCTCGTGGGCATCGGCGGCTATCATCTGGGCGTTCCCGACGAAGCTGAGAGTATTCGTATCGTACGAACAGCGCTCGATAACGGTGTCAACTTCCTCGACAACTGCTGGGACTACAACAATGGCGTCAGCGAACTCCGAATGGGCAAAGCTCTGCAAGACGGATATCGCAAAAAAGCATTCTTGATGACCAAGATCGATGGCCGTACCAAGCAGATGGCTGCTCAGCAGCTCGACGAATCGCTCAAGCGCCTGCAAACGGATGTGATCGACCTACTCCAGTTCCACGAAATCATTCGTATGGAAGATCCCGATCGCCTCTGGGCCGCGGGCGGCGGAATGGAAGCGGCGTTTGAAGCCAGAAAGGCTGGCAAGATTCGTTACATCGGTTTCACCGGACACAAGAGCCCCGAGATCCACCTGAAGATGCTGCATACTTGCCTCGCACACAATTTCACCCCGGCAAGCGTGCAAATGCCTCTAAATGTGATGGACGCTCATTTCGACAGCTTCCAGCAGAAGGTCTTGCCGGAGTTGGTGAAGCACAATATCGGAGTGCTGGGAATGAAGCCCCTCGGTGACAAACAGATCGTGCGCAGCAAAACTGTGACACCTGTGGAAGCTCTGCACTATTCCATGAACCTGCCTACGAGCGTCGTAATTACCGGTTGCGATTCGATGCAGATCCTGCAGCAGGCGCTCGACGCAGCGCGCTCGTTCAAGCCGCTATCGAAAGCGGAGGTCGCAGCCTTGCTCGCGAAAACCGAGCAGGTCGCGAAAAACGGTCAATATGAGCTTTACAAGACCTCGCACACTTTCGACGGCACATATCACAACCCGCAGTGGCTCGGTTGAATTGCACGCTGCCCTCACGCTACCTGGTCGGCTGCAATTGAACTGCAGATTCGCCTCGACCGCTATAATCAATGTGTGAACGTTTCTATCTCCATCAAGAAGATGGCGGAGGCAAATTTCCCCACAATTTGGGGTAAGTTCCGCATTTACGGCTTTGAAGGTCACTTTGACGGCATCGGCGAGCGCCGTAAGGAATCTGCCGTTGCGCTGGTGATGGGCGACGTCCTGAGCACGCCTCCCTTGGTCCGCATTCATTCGCAATGTCTCACTGGCGACGTCTTCGGATCGCTGCGCTGCGACTGCCGACAGCAGCTCGAGATGGCGCTGGCGCTCATTGCCGAAGCTGGCGCCGGCATCCTCGTATACGAAGAGCAGGAAGGCCGCGGCATCGGCTTGATGCCAAAGCTGCAAGCCTATGAGTTGCAGGATCAGGGTCTCGATACCGTCGAGGCCAATGAGAAGCTGGGCTTCAAAAACGACTACCGCGAGTACGCTTTGCCGGTCGAGGTATTGAAAGCACTGGGCGTGAAACAGATTCGCCTGCTCTCGAATAATCCCGACAAAGTGGAAGCCGTAGAAAATGCCGGAATCGAAGTGGTCGAACGCGTTCCCTGTGAAGTTGAACCCGGTTCGTCTTACTCCGAGGCGTATCTGAAAACGAAGAAAGAAAAGATGGGACACCTCTTCACGCGTTAGACTTCCGCTTTCCAGCGAGCACTCGCGCCAAGTCTTTTCTTTTCCCGACGGGTAGTGTTCTCAGCGCCGAGCGCGCCAGTGCACGATAGACTGCTTCGGCGTCAGGAACTTTCTTTAGAGCTGCCAGATTCTTGCCGAACTGTCTCCACGTCCCCGCGGACCAGCGGTCCGCTGAATGCTCCCGCAGTGCCCAGAGTGATGTAGTTGAACACCGTCGTCGCCAGAATGGGCGCAATCGCCTGCCTGACAAAATCCTTCGGAACTCCAGCCTTGATCCCTATCCGCTCCGCCAACGCCAGATTCGCGATGATCAAAGGCGAAAGGAAAGCGCCGAATGCGTGGTAAAGAGGTTTGTTCGCCGCGGAAATCCGCAGGCTTTCGCCGCCAAGACCACGCACGATGCTGTTCGCGACTCGCAAGGCCTTCGCGTCGCCTTCCAGGGCGAAAGGAACTTCAAACGTCGCCTCGGCGCCGTGGTGCACGAACGACATCATCGGATGCACCGACGCCACAGATGCTCCGGCTTCCCGTAGGGAAGAAAGTTCCCGGCTCGTAAGTGCGCCACTGGAGTGAAATACAACCTTTCCCTTCCATGAAGCTTGCCCAGAGATGCTGCGCGCAACCGAAGCAATCGACGCATCTCCGACACAAAGCCACACCACCTCAGCTGCGAACTCCGCTTTGCTAAGTTCAACCGCACGTGCCCGATAACGCCGCGCTAATTTTCGCGCATTCTGCTCGGAACCATGCCCTGCTGTCTTTCCCCGACAGCGCTCCGACGAAATACGATCTCATCGAGCTTATAGCCCGCGTCCGCAAGCGCCTGAGCCAACGCCAAGCCTAACCGTCCCGGACCAACAATCGTGATTTTCGGTTTTCTCACTGCGCGGCAGAATAGCAGGCGCACTCTAAACGGTGCAAAAGCGTAAAAGGCGAGACGCCAAAGAGATTACCCGCTATATTTCTTCGTCATGGTAAGCGCTAAGACGAAGAACAATTCGAAGAAGAAGGCGGTCCGGATCCTCTCCTCCCGCGTGGTGTTCCGGGGACCGCTGTTTCAAATCACCTCCGACCAGGTGAAGGAACCAAGCGGCGTTACCGCTCGCCGCGACATCGTTCGACACCCGGGATCGGTGGTCATCATCGCCGTACAAGTTGGGCCAAGCAGCAAGAAACAAGGTGCCAAATCTACTAAAGCCGAGCCCCACGTACTGCTTGAATGGCAGTACCGTTACGCCGCAAACCAATTTCTTTGGGAGGTACCGGCTGGGCGCATCGATGAGGGCGAAGACGAGTTGCCGGCCGCCAAGCGTGAGTTGCTGGAAGAGACCGGCTACACCGCCAAAAAATGGAAACGAGTGTTGTTCTACTATCCCAGTCCAGGGTTCATGGATGAAACGATGGCTGTTTACCTGGCCACGGGTTTAACAGCCGGACAGGCTCAGCCGGAAGAAGACGAGTCTATCGCACACCGATTCTTCCCTGTTTCTAAGGTCACGAATATGATTTTGCGGGGCACAATCCGTGACGGTAAGACGATCGGGGCTGTCCTTTGGCTGGAAAAAGCCTTAGGTGCGAAAATACTCACTGAGAGAGCGCTTTGAGCGTAGTTACTGTATTGACAACAGCGAATCAATGCAGCGAGAATTACAGCATTGGTCTTCAAGCAGGTCTTTTCTAGCCCAAGCGACCCCGGCTCCGACTGAAAGATAGTTCGCCCCCCTGTGCGTTTGGCTTCACTACCTGATTGAGGCAGTCTCAGGCACGTTCTGCATGTGCTTCATCTGCACGGAGGAAGACAACACAGTGGCAAGGATCAAAGGAAAAGTTAAATGGTTCAATAATGCCAAGGGCTACGGATTTATCGGTCGCGACGATGGTCCAGACGTTTTTGTGCACTACTCAGGAATATCAGCCGACGGATACAAAAGCTTGCAAGAAGGCGACGACGTTGAATTTGAAATCGTCGATGGCCAAAAAGGTCCCCAGGCAGCAAATGTGACAAAACTAGCCCAGGCAGTGTAGCCACCTTTTCAGTCTAAAAGTTCCCCTTGCCCAGCCCTCGCGGTTGGGCTTTTCTTTTCTAGGTAGGTTTCCGTCACGCCTTCACGCACTCCAGCTAAAATCTGTGTATCGGCTCTGATCCCATCTGAATGGACGCACGTGGATAACAAGAACATAGCTACTCTGCTTTACGAAACAGCAGACTTGATGGAAATCAACGGTGACGATTCGTTCCGCATCCGCTCCTATCGAAGAGCAGGCGAAGCGATCGAATCGCTGGGTGAACAGGTTGAAAAATTAATCTGCGAGCCCAAGAAGATGCTGGAAGTCCCCGGTATTGGCAGGGGCATGCTCGCGAACTTGCAGGAAATCTGCGAACACGGTGACTTGACCGCCCGCCGTGAGTTGCTCTCGAAATATCGTCCTTCGATGCTGGAGCTTGCTGAAGATCTCCGGCCTTGGTCCGAAGACCATTGCTCTTCTATGGAGCGCATATCAGGTTGCGGATCTCGATGGCGTCGAGAAGCTTGCCAAGGAAGGCAAGATCCGCACTCTCCCGCGCATGGGCGAGAAGCAGGAACAGAAGATCCTCAAGTCGATCGCCGACTACAAACGTATCGCCGGGCGTTTCCTCATCGACGAAGCGGACCGCACCGCGCTTAAGCTGATCGACCACATGAAAGACCTCGCCGGAGTGGAGAAAATTACTCCCGCCGGCAGCTTACGTCGCGGACGCGAAACCGTCGGAGACCTCGACATCCTTGTCACCGGCGAAGTGTGCGAGAACGACGCAGAACGACTGGCCGCCATCGAGCACATCCTCCGTTTTCCAGGGATCATGGACGTTCTTGCCAAGGGCGACAATAAAGTCAGCTTCCGCCTGCGCAGCGGAATGCAGGTGGACGTTCGCCTCCTTCCGCGTGATTCCTTCGGCGCAGCAATGCAGTACTTCACCGGTTCGAAATCCCACAACGTCACGCTTCGCCAGCGCGCGCTCAAGATGGGCCTGACCCTGAACGAATACGGACTGGCCCAACTTGAGGGTGGAGCACGCGTAGCCGGAAAAACTGAGTCGGAGATCTACCAGAAGCTCGGGCTTGAATACATACCACCAGAGTTGCGCGAGAACTGTGGCGAGATCGACGCCGCTGAAGAAAATCGCCTGCCGGAGCTGATTACTCAACAGGACATCCAGGGCGACGTGCACATGCACACCGTCGAAACCGATGGCCGCAACACCATCGAAGAAATGGCCCAAGCCGCGCTTGAACGTGGATACAAATACATGGCCATTACCGATCATTCCAAGAACCTGGCCATGGCCAATGGTCTTGACGATGAGCGCGCGCTCGCGCACATCAAGAAAATTCATGCCGTGAATAAGAACGTTTCGGGAATTCGTATCTTCGCTGGAATCGAAGTCGATATCCTCGCCGACGGCACACTCGATCTTTCCGATTCTGTACTTGCAGAAATGGATCTGGTGATCGCCAGCGTTCACTCGCACTTCAATCAGGAACCGCAGCAGATGACCGATCGCCTGTTGAAAGCCGTCAGCAATCCAAATGTATCAATCGTCGGCCATCCCACCGGACGCCTTCTTCTTCGGCGCGACGCTTACGCGTACGACATGGAAGCGATTCTGCGCGAAGCCGCGAAGAACCGCGTCGCCATGGAACTGAATGCGTATCCCGACCGGCTCGACTTGAACGACGTTCACCTCCGCATGGCCAAAGATCGCGGCGTGAAAATCGTGATCAACACGGATTCGCACCATACCTCGCACCTGGAGAAAGATCCGCTTTGGGATTTTGCAGGCGCGACGTGCGTGGCTGACCAAGGCGGACGTCCTGAATACGCTCCCTGTTGCGGACTTTGCGAAAGTGATGAAGCACGCTTAGCCGTGCGCACCCTCGGAATTGTGCATCTCACGTTTTGCCTGTCACCGGGCAATTGGGCGTAGCATAGCTGCTGGAGAGATAATGAGTAGCACCGCACCATCGGAGGATCGAATGCCAGACGAGAATACGAATCTGCCGCAGCCGTCACAAGAGCCCGCACAAGCGGCGCAGCCTGTACCCTCCGATCGCCCGTCACTCCCGCCGCCACGCAAGCCGCGCCGCTCCGCCGGCCCCACCTAAGCCGGGGCAGCCTGTGCGCAAAGCCGCCGTTCGCTCCAAGCCAGTGCGTCCCTCAGGTCAAATCACGACAGAAGCTGGCCACACTCCGCTGACCGAGGAATTTGATCGCGCCAAATGGACCCTGCCTCCGGCCAGCATGTTCTTTATCGCGCTGGGAATCGTGGCCGTGGTTGTTGCCGCAATCGCATTTCTGGGTCGCGCGAAACCGGTAGCGTCCGGCAGCATCAACGACGTGGGAGTGGTGCAGGTATCAGATAACAGTGTGCTCGCCGTGGTTCAGTTCACCATGTACAACACCACCGAGAAGCCGCTCTGGATCAAGGAAATGGGTGCGAAAATCAAAACGGACCAGGGCGAATTCTCCGACACCGCTGCATCTGCTTCCGACTTCGAGCGTTATTTCCAGGGCTTCCCTGACCTGCGCTTACACGCGGGAACTCCTATGCTCGTCGAAACCAAGATCGCTCCCGGTGGCCGGCAGAGTGGGACGATCCTCGTAAGCTTCCCGATCAACAAAGACGCATTCGACAAGCGCCAATCGTTGTCGGTAATTGTCACACCCTACGATCAGCGCGACGTGGTGCTCACCAAGACCGGTACTACACCGTAGCGCGGCTTCCTGCGCGGACTCAGTCCGCCGCAACCTCTCGTTCCGGTTGCGCGACTAACGTCGCATTCTGCACGCCGTGCTCAAAATCTCGCACCTGCCGACGATCCGACGTCCCGTTCCATTGTGTGTACGAGTCCTTAACAATACGCCACACTGAGCTACGATTCTGAGCGATCAGCTTCAACCACTGCCACGTTCCCTTCTGCGGGAAATAGATCCCGCGGAAGAAGAATCGCGACAAGAGAATGCTGATCTTGTAAGGCGCAGGCTCATCTGCGATCGAATCCAGTGCTAGATTGGTTGCGGCCGGGCTATACGAGTTCGTCCATGCGTACCGCACCTCACTCTGCACCTCGGGTATTGATATGTTGGTCGGGGTATGAGCCATCTGGAACGGCGCGAACTCTAGCCAGTGTTTTGGCCGGGTGAGCCGTCCTTCTTTTGCCAGGCGGTCGTACAACGGAGTCGCGGGAAACGGCGTGATCTGTCCGAACACCGGCAAAACCGGCGGCCATTGGCGGATCTGCGACAGGGTGCGTTCGGCTACGCCGGGAGTATCGTGATCCAAACCAAAGATGAACGATGTGATGGCGTAGACGTTCCGCCGGGCCAGCGCCTGCAGGACACCCGCATATTCCGCCGGTTTGTTGAAGCCCTTCTTAACGCTGGCCAGATTCGCGGGATCCAGCGACTCCATGCCGATGAATATCCACTTGCCGCCGGAAGCCGCGATCAAGTCCAGCAGTTCTTCATCGCGCAGAAGATTGGCGCTGATCTGCGCCACCCAGGAAAGTTCCGCTCCTGCGGCAATGATGTCGCGCAGCAACGACTTGGTACGCTTCACGTTGATCGCGAAGTTGTCGTCGACGAAGAAGACGGCGACCTTCCCTTTGCTTCCCCGCCCGCGCTGTTTCAGCCGCAGCATCTCGTCAACCACACTCTGATTAGTCCGGAAACGGATGGAGTCACCAAAGAAACCCGTGACCGTACAGAACTCGCAACCGTAAGGACAGCCACGTCCGGATTCAATGGGAACAATGTGAAATGTTTCCCATTCGGCTTTGAAGTGCCTCATGATCGGTCGAAAAACCGCAGGAATGCGATTGAATTGCTTCAGATCGAGCGACTCCCACGGAATTGCCGGGTAGTCCTTCAACGGCGGCTTGCGTTCTTTGCCGGAAGCATCCGTCGGCGTGTAAATCTCTTTGAGTTGACCCCGGGCTGCGTCTTCGACAATAAGCGGCCACGTTTCGTCCGCCTCCCCCAGAGCCAGTGCATCGGCATGACGCGGTTCCCCATTTCGTCCCAGCGCTTCGTCGGGGATTTCAGTCACGTGTGGGCCGCCCATGACCACGGGAATACCAGCGGCACGGAGTGAATCCGCCACCCGGTAAGCTTTCGCGATCATGCGAGTCATGGCGCCAATGCCGACTAGACCAACCTTTTGTTCGACGGCAAACTGAACCAGTTCGGCGTCGCTCATCGGTCGCGTATTGCCATCGATCAGGATGGTTTCATGTCCAGGCGGCGTTAGCGCCTGCAGCAGAAACATCCACAGATGAGGCATGAAATTCTGAGTGATGCCGTTGTCAGGGTTGTAGAGAAGGATTTTCAGATGGCCGCTCCCCACCGTCAGTCAGCCAGCCAGATGCCAGCTCTGTCCCGGCAAGTTGTCCCTGGCCTCAGCAGAAGTGTGCTGAAAGGGGAGATGTCGGTTGGCGACATCTTAGCACCGATGGTCCGATATCACACATATCTTGGAAAACGACTTTGGATCGGTTGAATCGGGCGCGCGAGGCAGGAAAATGCGAGTGGTCGAGAGGTGAGTCGCGTGCTTGTTTAAAGAGGAGCTGAGCCCCACCCACAGGGCGGGGCCTCCTGGCTCGGTCTGACACTTCAGGAATGCACTGCAAGAGAACGCAATCGATCAGTCTCAAACTCTCTTTCCTGCCACCTCCTGGCCTGTGCGATGCAGATGATGTGAATCATCAGGAACAACGGTACCGCAAAGGTCGGAATCAGGCTGAGCGGCAGTGCCGTCATCGAACTTGTAGCGATTCCACTTGCGGCAGTGAAGTCTTCCGGACGAATGAATCGTCCAGCGGCGCCAGTAACCAGCGCCGTCATCAAGTCCGCAATTCCAAGCCATTGCCAAAAAATGAAGCTCTTCCGATAAGTCGGAGTAGCCCACTTTGCTGCTACCACCAATGCCGTCGCCCCGATGAAAATGTCTCCCCACCCCGCGGGTAGCGCGAACATTCCCGGCAGCATTCGATAGCTATACAGAACCAGGAACACGAAACCTGCAATCCTCCACGACTGCATAGCCGTTAATGTGCGCGGTTCCAGCGAGAGAATATACGCGCGAAATCCGGCTGATCGCAGGTACCACGCCGCGAACAATACGATTGGAATTAGCACCGCCAGCAAAAGACGAAGCGGCGGGACGTTGGGAGATGTGTCGAATACATGTCGCGCCGACGCGATGATTGAGAAAGCGAACCAGACTGCGATCAGCCCGGCAGTAAGCTTGTTATACCCTTTGCTTGTCATGACGATCCTCCGTTGTTGCGATCTCCGCTGTGACGTCATTAGCTAACTTCATCAGCTGCTCCCAAGGTTCGGCCCCCATCCGTAGTTTCAGGTTTTCCTGTATGTTCTGCCAGGCTGGAAGAGCGCGAGCGAACTGAGCTTTGCCCTTCGCGGCGAGTTGCAGCCGCCACTCCCGCCTGTCCTTCCCACGCCGCTTCGTAATCCACCCTTGACGCCTCATGATCTCGAGCGTGCGCGTCAACGTGGTGCTATCCATGGCAAGGATTCTCCCCAACTCGCCCTGCGTGATTTCCCCCGTAAACGACAACGCCTGCAGAATCGTGAATTGCGTTGAACGCAGGCTAAAGGGACGCAGGGCCTCCTCATAAAGCTGGGTCAACGCGCGGGCCGTCCGGCGAAGGGTGGCGCACGCGCATGGAAGTTTCGGAAGCGCAGATTTGTTCATCAAACAATTAGATGTATATGCATCTAATCGGCGGCTCTATTTTTTTGGAATATTTCGTCCCGCCGGAATGTGCGGGTGCTGAGAAAGGCTATTGCTTTTTATTCAGGAACCGAACCCGGCGGTGCGGCAGAACTTCCGGTTTCACGTCGTCGTACTTCAGGAAGCTCATTGAACCGTCGACTTCCAGCACGCCAATGGCTACATCCTTCGGGCTGGAGATGCTGTGCTCACGCAGCGCGCGCTCCAGTTCATCCATGCTCACGTGTTCTTTTGCCATGTGAGCTTCGATAATCGTGCCATCGTGGATCAGCATCGACGGTTGTCCCTGGACGAACTTGCGGAAGTTGCGATTCATACCCGACAGGTTGGCGACAAGGTGATTAAGCGCGAAAAGAGTGATCGCGGCAACCGCACCGCCGCCGATCGACGTGTCCGGTCCCGTCATCGCGTTTTGAACGGAATTGCTTAGCAGGAGCAGGAGCGTCAGGTCGAACGGTGTCATCTGTCCGACTTCGCGTTTGCCGGATAGGCGTACGCCAATCAGTACCAGCAGGTAAACGATCGCCGTGCGGACCACGATCTGGCCTAGCACGATCAGCGGATGCGGGAAGAACATGATTCTTCATACCTCAGCGCGCGAGGCATGACTATTAGCTGCGCGGGTGCACAAAAGAAAAAAGGCCTGCCGCAGCAGGCCTTTTTCGCACGAGGCAGTCTAGCTAATTCGAGCTGGTTTGCACCGGTGTAGGCGCGTTCTTTGGCGTGCTTAAGTAGCCCGTGACCTTATTCTTGTCGGCGGTGAAAACGACGATTTCGTACAGATTACGGTCCCGACCCGTGTAGAACTGCATCGGTTCGGACACAGTGCGGTCTTTCTTTTCGATGGTCCGATCGTCCGCAATCACGTTCAGGCTAAAGCGGCCTTTCTTGGCATCCACCTTTTTCAGCTGCAGACTCACGGTCCCAACCGGCGTCGGTTTCGATCCCTTGTTAAGCGTGAACTCGTAGTAGTTGCGGTCGCCCTTATGCTTCAGGTATTCCAGATCCGACTGCGTATGCGCAATCAGCCCGCTTTGTACTCCGAGGTCGCCGACCGCGTGGTCGAGTTTGGCCTTCGTAGCGTTCAGATCGCTACGCGTGGTGGCGATGTCACCTTTTGCGCCAGTAAGATCGGTCTTCACGCCGCCCACTTCTGTAGCGACGTTAGAAATATTCGAACTCAGCAATTTCTCTGAAGCCTCTTGCTGCCGGCGAAGTTCGGCGGTGCGATTCGTAACATCCTTCTGCGTTTGTCCAAGCTTGGCGGCCAGCGCTTTCGCCTCAGCCTCGACATTCGCCTGGGTGATCCCCAGCTTCTTCATGATCGCTTCATTGTGCGCGGCAGCATCGTCAGCCGCCTGCTTCTGCGCCGTCTCAAGAGCGCCCAGACGCGTGTATAGCGAATACATGAGAATCGAAGATCCAATGACGAAGAGGATTCCTAGGGCCAGCAGCACGTTCCGTAACGTGTGGCTTTCTTGCATCGGTTCGTAAGCTGTTTCCTGATCTTGCATCTTTAACCTTCTCCTGGAGGAATCGCGACCATTGTTCAGCAGCATCTAACATTTCGTCAACACCGATACTACATCGAAGAGCACTCGGTTTGCGCTCTGCTGACCCAAAAAGCTCACCCGAAGCGGGGTTCGGCACGATACTTGCACAATACTGCAGGTAGTTGTTCCCCAATCGTAACCGCGTCTGAGAGGGCCGGGTCATAAGCAGCACACAACCAGCGGCTTAGGCCATGCAGTCAGGGCTAAAAGGCAGCTGGAGGTGCATAGGCCCAATCAACTTACGGTGCCAACGGTGAGAACACAGATTCCAACAGAAAGTCGCAAAGTCATACAGCAGGTCTTATGCGTAAGTCAGCAATAATCGCTATCTTAGTTTTATCCGCCATTTCTATCGCCGGAGCTCAGAACTCTGGAAACGTCCGCTCCGCCGCCTCGAATCACGCAAACACACGGCACGTGATTCATATTGTTTCGCCTGCTTTTGGAGAGAATCTGCAAGGAACTTCTGTTTCGATTCGTTACGAGGTAAGTTCGACTAAACGAACCTCGGCACACCCCACCATGTTCCGCATTCAGATGGACTCTCAACCGCCAGTCGAGACGACTGAAACCGCGCATACATTCGACTCCTTGGCGCCTGGGCCGCACGACGTCACCGTCGAACTCCTTGACTCGAGGGACCGCCCCCTCGCCTCATCGCTCGTCAAGACCAGCTTTGTGTCTGCGGTGCCCGACACAAATTCCGCCGCCGAACTCGTCGTGGAACCGATGTTGCCACCGAGTCTGCAAAAAGTGGCTATGTTTCTCCCGCAAGCCGCCGCACCCATCGATCCCGGTGACGGAAGCGCTGAAATGCCGCTGCTCAGCGTCATCGGACTAGGCGTCCTGGTTGGCGGAATGGTTTCGGCGATGAAGACTCGTACTTAGGAATTTCATAAGCTTCTTCTACGATGAAATCCGCGATATTCGCGGTCTTCTCCCTTACCGGCGCACGCATCCTATTCAATGCATGCC
Source organism: Terriglobia bacterium (assembly GCA_963724985.1). Classification (GTDB taxonomy): domain Bacteria; phylum Acidobacteriota; class Terriglobia; order Terriglobales; family Acidobacteriaceae; genus JAJPJE01. Next base: position 118,902 of record CAVRWV010000022.1, read on the forward strand.
ACCGCGAGACGCGCCTCGTACACGACGAAGAATACGGCAAGGGTCCCGAAACCCAAGCAATGTCACGAAACCGCTGGCTCAGCAATCTCCTGCACGTTTAGCGGAAACGCCGCCTGACGGCGACGTGCTAAAAAGAGCATCTACCTGGCTCGACCAACGCTGGCATCTATCTCTTATCGTCCTCCGCTCGCATTTTCGCTCTAAACAGATCCGACAGCGCTGGGTATCACTCCTCTTCATCCTGCTTGGTGCGGGCCTGCTCAGCTACGTGGTTTCGCAATACGCGGAAATGTACCGCAGCCAAAAAGACATGGCCGCACAATGGACCGCTCAGGAACGTCCGGCAAATAATGCCGCAATTGACCCCTCCCTTACCCGCCTCATCATTCCTAAAATCAGTCTGGATTCCTTCGTAGTCGAAGGAACCTCGCACAAAGCGCTGCTCCGGGGACCGGGCCGTCTGAAGAGTTCGGCCGAGCCGGGCCAGCCGGGGAATGTGATCATCAGCGCGCATCGCGATACTTTCTTCCGCCACGTCTTCGAACTCGCCAGAGGCGATCAGGTAGAAGTCCAACACGGCGGTAAAACAGCGGTCTACGAAGTAACCGAGAAGAAGGTGGTCGATCCCGACGATGTGCGAAGTACTACGGCAAACAAGAGATGCGCGCCTTACCCTGATTACTTGCTATCCAACCTACTACATCGGTCCTGCGCCTCAGCGGGCCATCGTGATCGCAAAACTGGTTTCCCTGCAGGATTCAACCCGCGCTTCAGCCTCGCAGGGCGTCGTCCGCTGAACTAAAACAGTCGGCTCGCATCTCGTCCTCTAGAATAAGAATGTGAAGGTGTGGGACACAGTCGTCGTTGGCGGCGGCATCATTGGACTCTCGCTCGCGCTCGAGCTCCGTCGTCACGGACAGAGCGTGATCGTCCTCGACGCCAACCAGCCCGGACACGAGGCATCGTGGGCCGCCGGCGGCATGCTCGCAGCGCGTGATCCCGAAACAAAGCCTGTGTTGCGGGAACTCGCAATCGCCAGCGCAGAGTTATATCCGGAGTTCGTTCACCAGATTCAGGACGAATCCGGAACACCCGTTGACTTTCGCACTGACGGAGCCATCCGGTTTCTTCTCCCCAAGGAGCTCGCCAATTGTGCGCTTCCTCTGCTAACTGAAGTCGAGCTGCGCGAGTTGGAACCGAATCTGGGCTACATGGCTCCCGCCGTTTTCCTCGAGGAAGGTTGCGTCGATCCGCGGTCACTGCTCCCGGCCCTGGTCGAAGCGGCGAAGCATCATGAAGTCGACATCGCATCCGGTGCCGAGGTGCAGGAAATTGAGGTAGTCAATGATCGCGCTATCGCCGCCATCACTACTAAGACTCGATATCCGGGTGCTGCGATTGTGAATTGCGCAGGCGCATGGGCCGGGCAAATTGGTCCGTTGAGGATCCCCACCCGCCCGGTGAAAGGGCAGATGCTGGCCTTGGCCCCGTTAGTGACCCCGGCGAATTTAACTACTCCGAAGCGCCTGGTTCACCATGTCGTTCGCGGAGACGTCTACATCATCCCTCGCGGCGACGGAAGAATCGTCGTAGGTTCCACATCCGAAGACGCCGGTTTTAATAAGCGAGTCGACGCGCCCACAATCCAGAACCTGCATCAGTCGGCAGCCAATCTGGTGCCAGCAATCGGCGAAGCACGCATTCTGGAAGACTGGGCTGGATTACGACCCGGTACGCCAGATGGTCTGCCGATCCTCGGGCGCACCGAGGTCGACGCCTACTACGTCGCCACCGGCCATTTTCGCGACGGAATCTTGCTGGCGCCTATCACTGCAAAGCTGATGTCACGTCTGATTCGCGCGGAGGATCCTGAACTCGACATCTCGCATTTTCGTCTCAGCCGATTTCAGACTAGCGAAACCAGGCAGGCGAAGTAGAATAAATGCATTCCCCCCGTGAAGGTGTCGTCTTAGCGACGGGTCGAGCAGAGGCGCAATCATGTTCTGCAATTCCTGCGGCACGCATATACAAGCCGGGCAAACGGCCTGTCCTTCCTGTGGCAAAGCAACATGGGCTCCCGCTGTTGGCAACACCGCGCCGGGCGTAGCTCCCGTCATTGCGAACCGCGTAGCGCAGCATGTGAACACACTCGGCATTCTCTGGATCATCTACGGAGTGCTGACCGCCATCGGGGGCCTCGTGATGCTGCTGATCGCCAATGCGTTCTTCGGCCCATGGATGCAGGGCCAGGAAACGCCCATGCCTCCCTTCATTCGTCCAATGATCGGCTTCATCGGCACGCTCCTGGTAATCACCGCTCTCGTACGCTTGCTCGCCGGATGGGCTCTCTATGCAAAACAAAGCTGGGGCCGAATCCTGGCGTTGATCCTCGGATTTCTGTCGCTCATCGATTTCCCCTTCGGCACCGCTATCGGGATCTACACCATCTGGGTGCTGCTCTCGCACGGAGCCGAGCAGCAATACCATCAACTCGCCTACGCACGATGAAGCTCGTGGACGTTTGAATTTGGAATTGAGACCACAAAAAAGCCGCGCAGCGGCGGTACAGGATAGCCCGGCACGTAAGTGCCGGGAAAAAGCGCGTTATAGAGAACGAGTCCGCTTCAGCGGACGGCACAATTTCCCAATGACTGATAAACCTTTCTTCCGCCGCGTAGCGCGAGTCGAATGTCTCAGTACAAGCCGCGGAGCGGCGGCATTCGTAAGCCCAGACCGTAAGGTCTGGGTGGATTGGCGAAAAACCACCGAGCCCCGGAGGGGCGATACACCCACACTTGGCTACTGAGTTCAACGTTCGATGAATAACAAACCTTTCTTCCGCCGCGTTGCCGACGAAATGCTCGACAACGAAACAGCCCGCCAGATCGCCGAACAAGAACAGGCGATCGCACAGAATCCTGACTGGGCGGAAGGCCACTACCACCTCGCTCAATTGCTGCGAGTGCAGCAGAAACCACTGGAAGCCAAACGTCAGCTCTTGATCGCGCTCGAGAAAAAACCTCTCTTAACCGATGCACACATCGCGCTTGGGGAACTTCTCATCGCGGAAGGCGAATTCGATCGTGCGCACGAGCACGCAGAGATCGCGGCTCAATTGGGCAACCGGCGCCTGCTGGAACAGATGAAGAGAAACGGTTAGGGCTGATTCTACGGAAACACTGTTGCCGGGGCCAAAATCAATAAATCTTTTTTATCAATGCCGCTATCGACTATTTCTACCATGAGCTTTCCCGATATCGGTGCGGCTTCGGCACTGATCTCCACACGATAGGGTTGAACCGCTTCCGTCAAGAACTGAACGATTGTGTCTTGAACTTCCTGCCGATCTTTCGGACTTAGGCTGCCCATAGTAAAAGAGTCACCACCTGTTTGTCGGACTAGTTCGTATAGTCTGTTGAGACCCTCGCGTTCTTCCTCAGTTCTCGGAGCTGTGGCTTGTAGGGCGAATCCGAAAACTCTGATACCTGCTTTACAGAGCTTCTTCTCAAGCTCATTCACTGAGATGTGGCTTCCTGTATCTCCGCCGTCTGTTATCACGAAAACCACATCTCCGCTGTGAAGTGGAAGTGGGTTTTGAGTTGCCTTAGCAATCGAGTCCCACAGATCCGTGCGATGCGAGTGAATGCTAGGCTTCACACCGCGGAGAGCAGCAATCTGTTCAACAAACTCTCTGTGCTCTTTATCTGCAAGAAAAGCTTTCTTGTCGTCAGACCCGAATGACACGAAGGAAAGCTCAGTTGATATGGGCGCTGTTGCAGCGATTGCGGCTGCTATCGAGGAAGCCGCCAACCACTCTGCTCGAACAAATTGCATACTGCCCGAACTGTCCAGAACGATGGCAATCCGTCGCATCGCCTTATCTTTCTCGATGCGATTCACCGGAACGATCCTATTTCCAATCTTCAAGCGAACATTTTCAGCCTTAAGGGGCGGGAGAAGCCTACCGTTATTTCGTACAGAAACATTGATATAAACCGCCGAATTATGGGACTCAGCGGAAACTTGCGTCATTCCCGCCAGCGGAGCGAGCAATGTCAAGCCAAGGGTCATCCACGTAGATCGCATGATTCGGGAACATACCCCAATTTCCACCCTGCGTAAACCGACTACTGACGACTGACTACTGGCTACTCATTTATACTTCCCTGTTTGCTTCCACAGCACTCATCGCATTCGCGAAAGTGAGGATCTCATGGCTACAGCCGCCGTCAGTTATGCTCGCGAGAATCAGAAACGTTTCCTCGAGGAACTGAAAGAACTGCTGCGCATTCCCAGCGTTAGCACCATGGACGAACACAAAAACGACATTCAGAAGGCCGCCGACTTCGTGGCCAGCGAACTGAAGCGCATCGGATTCGAGCACGTCGAAGTCATCCCCAGCTCCGGTCATCCCATGGTCTACGCCGACTGGCTGCACGCATCCGGCAAACCTACAGTGCTCTGTTACGCGCATTACGACGTGCAACCTCCCGATCCGATCGAAGAATGGACCACGCCTCCCTTCGAGCCCACCGAGCGCAATCAGAACATCTACGCGCGCGGCGCCGTCGACGACAAAGGCCAGCTCTGGATGCAGGTGAAGGCCTTCGAGTCGCTCTTCCGCTCTGGCAACGGCAAGCTGCCCATCAACGTGCGCATCCTCTTCGAAGGCGAAGAAGAAGTTGGCGGCGAAGCTATCGCCGAATACATCCGCAAGCACGGCGATAAGCTGAAAGCCGACTTCGCGCTCGTGAGCGACACGGAACTCTTTGCGCCCGAACTGCCGACCCTGTGTGTTGGTCTGCGCGGCCTCGTGTACACCGAACTCGAAGCCGTCGGCGCAATGACCGATCTTCACTCTGGCGTCTACGGCGGAGCCGCACCCAATCCGCTGGAAGCCCTGTCACGAATCATCTCCAAGCTTAAGGATGAGAGCGGTCGCATCCTGATCCCCGGCTTCTACGACGATGTACAGAAGCCCACCGACGCCGAGCTCAAAGCCTGGAAGTCGTTGCCCTTCGACGAAGAGCACTATCGCAAGACAGAAGTCGGATCCAATGTGCTGACCGGCGAGCCGGACTATTCCGTTCTCTATCGCACATGGGCGCGTCCCACGCTTGAAGTCCACGGCATGCCCGGCGGCTTTGTTGCCCCCGGCGCAAAAACAGTGATTCCGGCGAAAGCCTCCGCGAAGATCTCCATGCGCCTGGTGCCGAATCAGAATCCCGACGACATATTGAAGAAGTACGAAAACTTCATCAAATCGATCACGCCCAAGGGCATTCAGATCAAGATCAAGGTGCACAGCAAGGGCGAGGCTATCGTCGTCGGCACCGACAACAAGTACATCAAGGCCGCCACCGAAGCTTTGCACGACGTCTTCAAGAAGGACACGGTGTACATCCGCTCAGGCGGATCGATTCCCATCGTGACCGACTTCGAAAACGTGCTGCAGATTCCCTCAGTGATGATGGGCCTGGGCCTGCCGGACGACAATCTGCACGCGCCCAACGAGAAGTTCCACATACCGAACTTCTACCGCGGGATCGAGTCGATCATCAACTTCTTCCATCGTCTGGCAGCGTAGGAAGTGAGAAGTCAGAAATTTTTTGCCTTGCAATGCGGCCAGCACTCTGTCATTTCGAGCGACTGGCCGCCGTTGCTTTTCGCGATCCTGCTGTTGGATCGCGCGGCCAGGAGTCGAGAAACCTTGCGGGTTTCTTGCCTTCGGCGACCAAAGTAGCCGCGGAGCGGCGGCACTCGTAAGCCCAGACCGTAAGGTCTGGGTCATATTTAGAAAAATCCACAAGCCCCGTAGGGGCGACACAACTGTAAAGATGCCGCAAGCACGGCCTCGACACTTTCAGAGATTCGTTAGCTTTACGCTTCTTCGCCCTGCCATCTCTGCCGCGATCTCCGCCTTCTGCTCGCGAGATAAAGCTCGCTCCGCAGCCGGAAATAGAACCTGATCTTCCACCTGAATATGCTGCGGATAAATATCTGCGAGCCTCGTCACTGCATCTCTGAATTTCGTGAAATCAGCCGCCGAGAGTTCTCCCGCCTCCAGCCACAGCTTCCCCAACTCGTCGACTCTGCGGTGCAGGGCGTCCGCCTCGCGATGATCGCGCTCGAGCGCTTCCACTTTCTCCAGCGCGGTCTTTAACTCCGGATCACCCACCGATCGCAATCTCGGAAATAGCGACTCTTCCTCATCCGCCGTATGCTTCGGAGCGGACTCGCGAAAATATCGCAACGCCAGATCAAGTGCCCGGCGGCGCTCGTCATCCAGCCGCGGCCCTTCGCTGGCAACCGCCTGCAGCGAACGGAGGAACATCTCAATCCGCCGATGGCAATCAGAGAGCAGTCCCGTTGGGTCGGAGAAGTTGTGAGCAGTGGCGCCAATCTGAACCGGCATATCTATTGTTTAGATTACGGGAGCAGCCTCGGCTATGACAAAAGTCCTGCCGGTGTCCCACACATCTTCCTTTTGGATGTGTGGGAGGAACAAAGCCATCTAAGGTTAACTGTCCTTCTACCTCGCCGATCTTCCTTCTTACTTCCCTTGCTTCCCTGCACCATTCGCGCTACAGTCGACCTTGCTCTAGTGGTTTTCCCGCCTCTTCCTTTCCTGCCACGCAATTGGTTTGTTCGTCGTGTATTGCGAAGTTGCTGCATTGACTGTGCAACATACCGTAGTTTCCACAGATAAGCCCCTATATGTGGTGTTTATAGGGTTGACGCACGCCTACTACCCCGCTAGATTTATCCAGACTTCGGAGTTACGCAGCCACAGCTTTCCCAGCCAAGGTGGCCGCCATCCGAACAACGATGCAGGCTCTGGCGGGCTTGCAGACAAGCTTGGTCGAACGGGTGGCCCATTCAAACCTTCTTTTGGTTTGAGTGGGGTGAACGATATCGCGCCCCTCGTTGCACGACCGGGTTCTTGTCCCGTGGCTGTGGATTGGGCAAGATGCATCGTGGTTCCGCCTGCGCATCCCTCGTGCGCCGGCGATTGCTGGGTGGCCCATCCTCTCGCCTTTTTTTGGCGAAGGGTGGGGGATCAAAAGGAGTCACATTGCTGAAACTTAAGAAGTTACAGATCCTTGGCTTCAAGTCGTTCTGTGACCGCACGGAGCTGAAGTTCCAGGGCGAAGGCGTCGCGGGCATCATCGGCCCCAACGGATGCGGCAAGTCCAATATCGCCGACGCTATCGCCTGGGTGTTGGGCGAACAGTCCGCCAAAACTCTGCGCGGATCGCGCATGGAAGATGTGATCTTCGCCGGTACGCGTGACCGCAAGCCCAACGGCATGGCCGAAGTCTCGCTGACCATGATTGATCCCGACGCCTACGAGGGAGCAGACGTCGCCGAGCCTGAGATCGAAATTGTCGACGAAATGCCTGGTGACTGGGACGAAGCCAGCCTGCGCACCAAGGCCGAGCACGAAACCGACGAGTACACCGAGGACGTACGCCCTGGACAGACCGAAGAAGTCCCGGGAGAAGTAAAGGCAGTCGCTGAGACCCAGACCGCCGAAGCCGCGGATGCTGATCCGCCCGCCGTTGATTCGCCAGTCCCCGACGCGCCCGAAGCGTCGACCACCGAAGCACACAACTTACATTCGGCCGTCGTTCTCAAGATTCGCCGTCGCAAGTTTAATCGCACCACTTTCAAGAAGGGCGAGATCGTCGTTACGCGGCGCTTGTTCCGATCGGGCGAGAGCGAATACTTGCTCAACGGCAAGCTCTGCCGTCTGCGCGATATCCAGGACATCTTCATGGGGACCGGTCTGGGGCCAGAATCCTACGCGATCATCGAACAGGGTCGCATCGGCCAGATCCTGAGCAGCAAGCCCACTGATCGCCGCGCCATCATCGAAGAAGCTGCCGGCATCACCAAGTTCAAAACGAAGAAGCGCCTTGCCGAAGCACGCCTCGAAGAAGCCAAGCTGAACCTCTCGCGCCTCAACGATATTTTCGATGAAGTCACGCGCCAGATGAATTCTCTGAAGCGCCAGGCCGCAAAAGCTGAACGCTTCGCGAAGTTGCGCGATGAGATGCGTGCCAAGCTGCGCCTCGTCCTCGCCAGCAAATGGACCGCACTCCAAGCCGAACGCGCCGAAATCGAAACTCTGCTTAACCATTTGGCCGAAGAGATCCGCGTCAAATCCGAGCAAGTACAGTTGCTCGAAGCCGAAGTAGCCGAGCGCATGCAACGCGGTTACGTCGTCGAGAATGAAGCGCGCGAGACGCGCGAACGCCTCAGCAGCATCACTCGCGAAAACGACCGGCTCCTCAATCGCCAGAAGAACAACGAAGAACGCTGCCTCGAACTCGAAGCTCGCGTTGCCGCCTCCGCCAACGAGATCGCCGCCGCCGAAGAACGCCGCAGTGCGCTTGCGCAGGAATGCGACGCGAATCGCCAGACTCTCGCCAGCGCAGACGCCGATGTTGCCGCAGCGCAGGAGCAGGCGCGCGTCCGTCAGGATGAAGCGCGCGCAGCCGCCGCGAATCTCAGTGAAGTCGAGCGTCAGCAGGAGCAGCGCCGCGTCACGGTCATGCAGGCCGTGGCGGAAGAATCCGGCGTGCGCAGCGAGATCGCCAAAGCCACCGAGCAGATTGCCGGTTACGATCGCGAGTCCTCCCGCCTCACCGCCGAACTTGCAGCCGCCAACGCGCAGGTGGAAGCTTTCGGAGCGCAACGTGGGCAGATCGCCTTCCAGTTTGAGTCTTCTTCTGGGCAGGTAACCACCCTGCAAACGATGATCGACGCCACGCGGCAGTCCCTAACAGAAAAGCGTGCCGCAGAATCGGAGTCGAAGCATCGCCTCGATGGACTTCGGGCCGAGTTTGCCACCGCGCTCGGAAAGAGGGCTTCGCTCGAATCCGTCATCGCCGAGCACGGCTATTCCACCGATTCAGTTCGTCGCCTCTTCCAATCCGGCGCAATGAACGCAGGATCGACGCCAGCGGGCGTACTCGCCGACTTCCTCGAAGTCGAAGATCGCTACGAGCACGTGGTCGATGATTTCCTGCGCGATGAATTGAACTACGTCGTTGTGAAGTCGTGGGATGCCGCCGAAAACGGTCTGCAACTCCTGCGCAGCGATGTCGAGGGACGCGCGACCTTCCTCGTCCATCCAGAAGACGCGCAGGCCAAGTTTTCTTTTATTCCCGGCGAAGCTGTGACCAGTGAATCGATGCGCCGCGATGCCGTGCTTCCGCTGAAACAGTGCATCCGCGTACTCGATGGCTTCGGAAAATCTCTCGAAGTGATTCTCCCCAAGCTGCGCGATGGCTATATCGTCGAGGATCCGAAGATTGCCCGCGACCTCGCGCTCGAAAATCCCGACGCCTTCTTCCTCGCGGCTACCGGCGAATGCTTTCACAACGTAACCGTCACCGGCGGTAAGCAGCGCGCTGAGGGCCCGCTGGCAATGAAACGCGAATTGCGTGAAATTGCTCGCCAGGTCGCCGATCTGGAGAACACGCTTCGGGAAGAAGAACGCCGCTCTGCGCTGTTGACGCGGGAGATCGGTGAACTCACCGGAACGCTTGAACGTCTCGAAGCCGAAAAGCGCGAAGCCGACCGTCAGGCGATGACTTCGGGCCACTCGCTGAAGCAACTCGACTCCGAAATGGCCCGCACCCGCGAGCGTCTCGCTACCTACGAACGCGAGTTGCAGCAGGTAGCATCTGCTCGATCCGGGAAGGAAGCATTCATCGCGGAGAAGCAACAGCTGCTGACCGCATGCGAACAGCGTCGTCAGGAGATTGAGCGCGGCATCGCCGAAGCCCAGGAGAGCCTGGCTGGCCTGCGCATTGCGCGTGAAGCCGCAGCGCAAACCGCGTCAGAAATGATGGCCCATGTCGCGGCGCTCGAAGAGCGTCGTCGCGGCGCAGCCGTAAGTCTGCAGCGCATCGAATCGATGCTGCAAGAAGTAGGCACTCGCATCGAAGCTCTCCGCGCGCAGTCCGACTCAGCTGCCGCCGAATCCCAACAACGTGCCGCTGAAAACATTCAGATCGCCGAGCAGATAACCCAACTCATCGCCGAGCGCGAGCAACTCGAAGTCCGCGTGGCGGAACTCCAGTCTGAATCCGAGACCGTTCGCGCTCGCATCGCTGAAATCGAAGAAGGTCTGAAGTCCGAGCGTCAGCTTCTCGATCAGAGCCGCGACCGCCGCGGAGAACTCGGCGCACATGCCGGCAAGCTGGAATCCGACTCGATTCACATGGGCGAGACTTCGGTCGCTGAACTCGGCCAGCGTCCCGAGGAATTAATCGCCGATGAGACACTGCAAATCATCGCCGGCGACGAACTTGCCCTTCAGGACGAAGAGTACCGCCAGATGCGCGCTCGCCTCGACGCGATGGGCCCAGTGAATATGATGGCGCTCGAGGAGTACAAGGAAACCGCCGAGCGTCACGAATTCCTCGACACGCAGCGCAAGGACCTCCTCGACTCGATCGAGAACACCCAGAAGACCATCAAGGAAATCGAAGTAGTCTCGCGCCAGAAATTCGAGCAGGCCTTCGCGGCAATCAACACGAACTTCACCGCAACCTTCAGCAAGCTCTTCGGCGGCGGCACGGCTTTCATGCGCCTCACCGACGAGGAGAACGCCTACGAGAGTGGCATTGACGTGGTCGCCTCACCTCCGGGCAAGAAGTTGCAAAACGTCTTGCTGCTTTCCGGTGGAGAGAAGGCGCTCACCGCTCTCTCGCTGCTGGTCGGCATCTTTCAATTCGCACCCAGCCCGTTCTGCATCCTTGACGAAGTCGACGCGCCGCTCGACGAAGCCAACATCGGACGCTTCACGCAACTTGTGCGCGAGATGAGCGCGGGCACGCAGTTCATCATCATCACCCACAGCAAGAAGACCATGAGCATCGCTCCGGCGCTATACGGCGTCACCATGCAGGAGCCCGGCGTGTCGAAACTGGTGTCGGTGCGCTTCAACGAGACCGAGACACCGCAGGCGATCAGCGCATAGCAATCTCCCCGTGCGATGCCGAACGGAGCTCTCGAAGGCGCACGTCACAGATGCTTGGAACGGCCGTGGAAGCACCGGCCTTTAGGCCGGTGAATACCGGGGAGAAAAAGACGGGCTTTAGCCCCGGACCAACTTATTCACTCCACCGCCCCGAGATAATGCTCCGCCGCCAAACCCCTCAGTCGTTCCGCCGCCGTTTCCGGCGTGATGTCTCGCTGCGGTGTCGCCAGCAGTTCGTATCCCACCATGAACTTCTGCACGGTGGCCGATCGCAACAGTGGCGGCAAATAGTGCGCATGGAAATGCCACTCCGGATGTGCCTTCCCATCCGTCGGCCTCTGATGGAATCCCATCGTGTAGGGAAACGACACTTCGAACAGGTTGTCGTAGCGCGTTGTTATCTGCCGGAGGATGTCAGCAAGTGCTTTGCGCTCACCGTCCGATAATTCGTCCATCGCCGTCAGATGCCGCTTGCTCAGCAGCATCGTCTCGAACGGCCAGACAGCCCAGAAGGGCACGACCACCACAAAGCCGTCGTTCTCGCAAACAATGCGCTCCCCGAGCTTTGTTTCGAGAGCTGCATAATCACAAAGCAGGCAACGCCCGTGTTCTGCGACATACGCCCCCTGCATCTGCTCTTCGCGCGCAGGAACATTCGGCACATTGGCATTCGCCCAAATCTGGCAGTGCGGATGCGGATTGCTCGCGCCCATCATCGCGCCACGATTCTCGAATATCTCCACATGATTGATCCACTGTTGAGAACCGAGCGAGGCGTATTCCTCCGCCCACACGTCAACCACGTTTCTGATCTCAGCCAGCTTCATCCGCGGAATCGTCAGATCATGCCGCGGGGAAAAGCAGACCACTCGCGACACACCCGGCTCGCTTCGCGCAACCAACAACTCCGATTCCTGCAAACACACGTCTGCCGTCTCCGCAATCAGTGCGGGGTAATCATTGTTGAAAGCGAATGTGCTGGTGTACTCCGGATTCTTCATACCGCCCGCACGCGTATTGCCGGGACAAAGATAGCAATTCGGATCGTACGCGGACTGCGCCTCACTCGACGCGCGTTCAACTCTTCCCTGCCATGGGCGTTGCGTTCGTTGCGGAGACACCAATACCCAATCGCCGGTCAGCGGATTCAGCCGGCGGTGCGGTGTGTTAGTTAGTTTTGCCAGGTCCATGAATCAGCAGTTCGACTCAGCGCTCGCTTGCGGCTCAGAACTGCGTCTTGAAGGCGCGCGCCTCTTCGAGTGTAACGCGTTGTTTCTGCCGATACGAGATATTCGCCATGTGCGCTGCCACCGCTGACCGGCATCCGATCTCCACCGGAGCGTTCGGAGTCTTGCGCGTGCGCACACAATCAATCCAGTTCGCCATGTGATCCTGATTCTGCGACTCGCCCGCGAGCGCAGCGCCGTTTGGCCGATTCACTTTTTCCGGATAGTAGCGAACGCTCTGCACTGAGCGCCCGGTCACCATATCGTTGGTGCCCCACAAGTGCTCGATACTTCCATCACTCCCGAGAATGCGCTCGCCCAATCCGAAATGGTTGTTGCTGAACGTCGACTGCCACGTCACCACCTTGCCGGGGAAGTTGAGCGTAACCGCGATCGTATCCGGCACCTCGCGTCCATCTTTCTCCGAGAAGACGCCTCCCGACATATATGCCGATTCAGGCAGCGGCAGATCGAGCGCGGTCATGATCCACGCAATCTGGTGCACCATGTTCTCGGTCACGTTGCCGCCTGAGAACTCCCAGAACAATCGCCAGTTGATGAACTTATTAGCGTCGAAGCCATGATCGGGACGGCCATTCAGGAATGCCTTCCAGTTCACGTTCTGCGCATTACAATCAGCCGGGATCGACCGTACCCATTGTCCTTGCCCGTGCGGTGTATTCCGGCTCATCCACGACTCTACCTGTGTCACATTCCCGACAATCCCCTGCTTGAGCCAATCTCGCGCATCTGCCAGCGACCCTGAGCTCTCGTGTTGCAATCCAATCTGCACCACGCGATCTGACTTCTTCGCCGCGGCAAGGCACTCCTCGGCCTCCGCAATCGACCAAGTCATTGTCTTTTCGGAGTAGAGGTCCTTCCCCGCTGCAAGCACATCCACGAAATGCAGCTTATGAATGTGAAGCGGGCTCGCGACAATCACCGCATCAATGTCCTTGCGCTCCAGCAAGCGCCGATGATCGTCGACAACGTCGATTCCGGGAGCCATCTGCTTCGCCTGCTCGCGATGAAGGCTGTATATATCGGCGATAGCAACCAGCTGCGCATTAGGAACCTGCTGTACCTGCTTCAACAGCTCCTGCCCGCGCCCGCCCACACCAATCATGCCTACCCGTACCCGATCATTCGCGCCAAGAACTCTCGCAGGCGAAAGCGCTGCCAGGGCAACTGTCCCCAGCGCGGCCCGCTTCACAAACTCTCGTCGAGTGCTGTCGGCCATTCCCTCTCCTTCTGATTGCTCCTATTGATTCACACCGCTGGCAAGAAAGCCGCCGTCGACACACAGGATTTCGCCGGTTACGAAAGAAGCAGAATCCGATGCGAGGAATATCGCCGCTCCCGCAAGCTCTTCGACTTTGCCAAATCGCTTCATCGGCGTACGCAGGATGAATTCCTGTCCACGCGCACTTCCGTCCAGCAGTTTCTGGTTGAGCGGCGTCGGAAATACCCCGGGCGCAATTGCGTTTACACAGACGCCATACGCTGCCCACTCGATTGCCAGCGACTTGGTCAGCGAAGCCACCGCAGACTTGCTCGCGCTGTACGCCGCAACTTCCATCAGTGATACGAACGAAGATAGTGAGGCAATGTTGATGATCCTTCCATAGCGGCGCTCAATCATGTGGCGTCCAAAGACCTGGCAAGCTCTCAAGGTCCCGGTCAGATTCGTCTCCATGATCTGGTTCCAGTCTTCCTCGGAGAAATCGAGCGTCGGGGCTCGCTTTGTACGTCCGGCGCAGTTCACCAGAATTTCCACACTGCCAAACTTCTTGACGGCCGCTTCCAGTAATTGCTCGACGGACTTTCGCTCACCCACGTCGCTGGTGATCCCCAGTGTTTTCCCGCCGCGGCCCTCGATTTCCGCAGCGACCGCCTCCACTTGCTCTTTGCGCCGCGAGGTCGCGATCACATTTGCGCCCGCGTCTACATAGCCGAGTGCGATCGCGCGTCCGATCCCTGAAGTGCCGCCGATGACCACCGCTGTCTTTCCGGTTAATTCAAGCCCTTTGAACGCCATTCGCTCTTCTTTCCACTACTGAGTTACAAAGCATTAGCTTTTTGCAACTGCGCTTTCATGCCAGCCCAACTCTTGCGCGTAGACTCCTCTGGCGTTCCCGCACCGTGCCAGTGCGTTTCCAGACTCACCGCATAACGATACCCGTCGCGCTTAAGCGCCTTGAACTGCCCAACCCAATCGATGATCCCCGTCCCCATCGCCGCCCACTCGTATTTACCATCTGCCGTCCTCACCACATCTTTGCAATGGCAGTGCCCGATGCGCGCCTTGGGCAACAAGTCATATCCATTCGGATACGGCACCTCTCCCGTAGTCGCTGCATTCCCCGGATCCCAATTCAGAAAAAAGTTTGGCGCCGTCACCTCAGCTAGAACTTTCGCCGCCTCGGCGCCGTTCGCCGTGTTGCAGGACATTTCGTTTTCCAGCACCAGGATCACGCCCTCGCGCGCCGCCTTCGCCGCGGCCTGCCGCAGCTTGTCATTCATCGCAGCGCGATAAGGTGTCTGATCCTCCAGACGCCAAAAGTCAAAGCAGCGCACACGATCAGTCTGAAACGCCTTCGCCAGGGCGATACTCCGCTCCAACACTTCATCCTGCTGATCAAAAGTGAAGTCTGCATGAAACTGGTCACGCTTCGGACTGAATTTCGACGTCGGCGCGCCCGGCCAATCCACCTTGAACAGCGGACTCGCAACATCCGTCACTCGCAGCTTGTATTTCTCCAGGACCTTGCGCGCTTCGTCTACCTCTTTCGCGTCGAGATTCAGTACATTCTTGTTCCACATGCCACGAATCTCGATCCACTGCAATCCGAACTCACGCGCCACCACCTCGCAGGCCCGCCCAAAATCTTGCGAGATCTCGTCATTGATCACCGCCACGCGGAATGGCGAGTTCATAGCGCAAGCCCCGCCTTCTCGAGATACTCCTTGTTGACCTCCGCCGATTGCTTGGGCGTATGCGTGCCATCCGTCGGCCCATCGAGTTCGACAATCGCCCACCCGCGAAACTTGACGCGATTCAGCGCCCTCAACACAGCAGTCAAATCCACATTGCCCTGTCCCAACTCCGCAAACTGGTAGTCACGCTTCGCGCCGGCCGCAGCGGCCAACGGCTTCACATCTTTCAGGTGCAGGAACAGCAGTCGGTCGCTGTACTTCAAAATCGCTTTCGCCGGATCGCCCCCGCCTTCGAAGTAATGTGCGATATCCAACTCCAGCTTCACATACCGCGCATCGGACGCATCCATCACGCGGTCTACTTCCTCCGGCGTCTGTCCCATCGCTCCCATGTGATTGTGATATCCCAGCGGAATCCCCAGATCGGCAGTCTGTTTCCCCAGTTCCGTCAGCATCTGTCCCAGCCGCTTGTAGTCCGCGGCAGTCGGAGCATGCTTCGGCTTCTTATCGATAATCTGCAGATACATCCCGCCCGCCTCTCTTAGGAACCGGCAATTCGACACATGATGTGCCACCGCTGCCGCCGCATCCGGAGCGTCCACATCCAGATCGCCACTCGACAGCGCCACAAATTGCATCGAGTGCGCCGCCAGCAAATCGCGCACCTTCTGCGGACTCCCAAATTCCTCTATGCAATTCGACCGGAGCTGTATGCCCTTGTATCCGACCGCTGCAATGTCATCGATCGCCTGCCCATCATTCCCTCCCCACGTGATGGCGGCATAGCCAACGCGAATGTCCGCCGCGGCGGGCGTGATCTTCGTATCAAAATACGCAAGATTCATCGCAGGATAGAGCGGCCTCGGAAGCAGCGCCTGCGCGCCGGGCGCCGTCCCTGCGATCGCCGCACCACTCGCTGCACTCAGACCAGCTAGAAACTTACGTCGCGAAATCGACACCATTCTTCCTTCTTTGCCAGAAAAACTTCCCAGCGTTGTCCAGCACCCAGCACGATAAATGCTCTCCGGTCGCACTCGGAAGTTAAGAAGTGTTACGCCGTGCGTTTAGAAAGTCACGAAAAGTGTTTCCGCCGAACAAATCATCCGGCCAGCGATTCTATCGAAACACCGCCGCCGTCTGGTCATTTCCTCCCGCTTCGGTCCGAACCACAATCAATGTACTATCAGTTCATTGCACTCTGTACGGTGCGCTGGCTATACTGGCTTTCCCCAGAGGCAGACGTGGAGTTCTATGCATTCGACAACGCATACTATCAACGCCTTAGGACTGGCGATCCTGAGACGGAACGCCACTTTGTCTCCTATTTCAGCGATCTCATTCTGATCAAGCTGCGTTCGCGTCTGCTTCCGAGCGATACCATCAAGGAAATTCAGCAGGAGACCTTCGCGCGCGTCCTCGTCACCCTTCGCAAGAACTGCGGCCTGGAAAAGCCCGATCGCCTCGGCTCCTTCGTGAATTCGGTTTGCAACAACGTAATGCGCGAGTTCTTCCGCTCGAACTCCCGCCATGATCAACTGGACGGCAGCTTCATCGACCCGCCTGACCGCCGCGCCGATCTCGACAGCGCCCTCGTTTCCGCCGAGGCCAAAAAGCACGTCCAGCGCGTTCTGGACCAGCTTTCCGAACGTGACCGCGAGGTCCTCCGCGAGGTCTTTCTTGAAGATGAAATCGGCGACCGCGACCAGCTTTGCCGTCGCTTGGGGATCGAGCGCGACTACCTGCGCGTCCTGCTGCACCGCGCCAAGAAGAACTTTAAGTCCTTATACGAGAGCATGATGGCGGAAACTGCCAAAAAACAGAAAATGGGATGAAACGTTCAGCCCTCCTCCAGCACTATCCGGATGAAGTACACAGTTGGTCTCGGGTGGCGACTGCTTCTGGGGAGGACGGCGACATCCGAGACCGATTGGTGAAGTTAGGCTTGGTGCCCCAGGTTTCGCGTCCTTCCTTTGGACGCTAACCTGGGATTCGGCAGTCGAAGACACTTTCGTAAGACGGGCGAATTCACGATGGATCATTCTGAGGCCGTACAACTCAGGGCAACCGAGAAATACCTGCTGGGAGAGCTTCCAACCGACCAGCGGGAGGCCTTCGAGGACCACTTCTTTGCGTGTACGGAATGCGCCCAGGACGTGAAAACCGCTGCGGTCTTTATCGATAACGCCCGCGCTGCCCTGCGTGAAGCCCCGGTTCCGGCCCGTCAGTTCCAACCCGCCCGGCAGAAATCCTGGTGGGGATGGCTCCAACCTGCTTGGGGATTGGCCGCCGCTGCCGCAATACTCGCCGTCGTTGGCTATCAGAACCTGGTCACCATTCCGCACCTGAAAACCGAGATGGCTGCCGCGACCACTCCGCAGGCGCTTACTTCGTTCAATCTCACTACCGCTGGATCTCGTGGTGCGATAGGTCCGCAGTTGACCGTCCCGGCCGAAAAGCCATTCAGCTTCTACATTGATATTCCCGCCAACGATTCCTTCGCATACTATAGTGCCGCCGTTGAGACCGACTCCGGCGCGCGCAAGTTCGCCGTGCCCGTGTCTCGTGAACAGGCGAAAGAGTCCGTGCAAATTCTGCTGCCTGCGAAAACGTTGTCGCCTGGCAATTATGTTCTGGTCGTCGTAGGACAGGCGATCTCGTCTGTCGGGTCGCAGCCGACGTCGTCGGCCACAGGCACGGAAGTCGCTCGGTACCCATTCTCCGTTCAGTAAGTAGTAGAAACCGCGCAGCGGTGGTACAGGATAGCCCGGCACGTAAGTGCCGGGAATGCACGGTGAATCAACGCGAGTCCGCTTTAGCGGACGGCACAGTTTTATAACTAACCCCGGCAGGGGCCACACTGCAATAAAAACAGGTGATCACAAATGAAGCGCTTCAAAACCCCAAGAGCTTTCTTGTATCACGCCCACGGCTTCGCAATCAGCGGAATGATTACCAAGCCCTATCAGGCAATGATTCCCACCCAGGCCATGGCGACGCTGCCTACTACCGGCGGTCTCGCCGAAGCCACCTCCCCGCCGTACACCTTCAAGGACATCGTCTCGTTCAAAGGGGCAAAAACCGTGATCACGGGAATGTCCCCCAAAGACAACGTGTACGAAACCGACATGAAGGTGACCATCGAAGGCTTGAATATTTGCGACCGCTTCACCGCCGACAGAGTGGTCACGCACATCCGCTGCAAACACACGCTGGGCGAGTTCGGCAAAGAAAACAAGGATCGCTCTGAGATCATCCCTGTCGATAGCGACATCTCCGGCGTGAAGATCGATGGCCATCCCGTCAACATCACTCTCGATAAGAACTTCTTTCATGATTTCTCGAACTATGCTCGCCTGCGCGAAGCCTATAAAAAGGGTCCCTTCCGCAAGCACGTGCAGCAGAAGTTCCACTGGGTGCCGGAGAAACCCAAAGCAAAAGTTCCCGATTGCGTGCAGACACGGTATAAATGGGCTGAGCGCTTAAACAAAAAGCTTCCCGAACATGGTCATATCCTGTGCACGCTGGTAGACAAGGCCGAAGTCGATCATCCAGAAGCACGTGTCTTCGGCAACATCATCGTGCTGCCCGACTTTGGCACCATCTATCTCGGCGACTACTTCATCGACAGACACTCGACCCGTCTGGAGATGGTCCGCGTCGAGTTAGACGGGCCAGTAAAAGGGATGGTTTGCGATGGCGGTGGGGGCGGTGGAAATGGTTATCCACCAGCTGGTACATAATTTTCTTTCTGCTGATCTCCGGCGGATGCGCGAAAACGCAACCGCCGGAAATTCTATACGCTGACGCTCGTCAACGTATGCAGCGCGCTGAATGGGCTTCAGCGAATGAAATCGCTGATAGCGCTCTCCATCGTTTTCGCAAGCGATCACCCGAATGGGCTGCTCGTTTTCTCATCCTAAAGGCCGAAATCTTGGTCCGACAAGGCGAAAGCAAGCAGGCTTTAACTATTCTCGCCGCGCCTCTTCCCTCTTCTCTAGCACACGACGATGTGAATGTTCGACGACTGATCGCGCTGGGTGTGGCGAACTCTCGACTGCAGCACTCTGCGGAAGCGCTGACGCTTCTGGATGAAGCGCAACGTATCGGCATTGATAAGCCCCCACAGCTCAGAGCCGAGGTCGCAATCAATCGAGGGACCTTCTTTGCTTCGCAGTATGAATTCGCTAAGGCCAGGGCTGAATATCATAAAAGCCTTAGTTGGGCAGAAGCTGCAAACAACGATTACCTTCGATCGAATGCGTTGGGCGGTCTTGGTTTCGCGAGCATGCAGCAGGCACGATACGACGAAGCAATCGATTGGTTTAATGAGAGCCTAGCTATAGCCACGCGGATCCAGAACCAAGTCCTACAAGCTGTAACACTTGGAAACTTAGGCTGGTGCTACTACCGGCTCGGCGATTTAGACCGAGCGAAAGAGCTCCTGCAGCAGGGTACCTTGGCCTTTGCGAGTCGAGGTATGCTGGTGCAGCAAGGAAGATTGTTGAATGATCTCGGGCTCGTCAGCGTCGACCAAGGAGAACTTACAGACTCGGCAAACTACCTTGAACGGGCGCTGTCCATTTCGCGTCAGATCGAGAACCAAGAGACAACGGTTAACGCCCTCGGCAATCTGGCGGATGTCGCATTCCAGAACGGGCACTTAGACCTTGCAGCAAAATATGCCTCGGAGTCTTTGTCGCTGGGTCGCAAGACCGGCGACGATATGAGTCAACTTGAAGCCTTATCGACGATAGCTGAGATTGATGCGGCACAAAAGAAGTACCAGAAATCCGAGACGGCGCTGATGCAGGTAATTCGGTCCGCTAGGGAACCGTGGCTGCGGTGGAGAGCGCTTTCGGAACTAGGGAAGGTCTACGCGCTTGAAGCCAGGAGCGCTGATGCCGATCGCGAATTTCAAGGAGGGTTGGTCGCTATCGACGAAGCCCGCGCCGCGCTAAACGTAGAAGAACATCGCCTCTCATTCCTGACCAGTGCTAGCCGCTTTTACAACAGCTATATCGATTTCCTCGTCGAGCATGGACGCGTCAAAGACGCACTTCGCATCGCCGAGCACAGTCGTGCACGTACCCTCGCCGAAGGCCTCGGAATCAATTTGGGAACGACACCGGCTCCAGGCCGCGTTAGTCGACCGCTGAAAGCAGCCCAGACAGATCCGGTCCGCGATAGTGGATCTCTGAAAGCAGGTCAGGAAGATCCAGTCCGCGACAGCGGACGTTTGAAAGTAGCCCAGGACGAAATCCTGGGTCACTCAGAGCAGAACGAATCAAGTCCGCGTAATCGGACGATTGACTCCGCACTTCCGTTCGACTCGGCATTTTCCCCTGAACGAATCTCCCAACACACCAACGCCATCATCCTTGAATACTGGCTCAAGCCCGAACACTCTTACCTCTGGGCTGTCACGCCAAATAACGTCGCGCTCTTCAAGCTCCCCGCCGATACGGAAATCAACGCCGCCGTGCAGGACTACCGCAAGGCCCTCCTCGGCCCGCGTGATCCGCTGGACACCGGCAACACCTCCGGCCCCAAGCTTTACGATATGCTGGTTGCGCCCGCGCACAACCTCATCCGCCCGGGCGCGCGCGTTATCGTGATTGCCGACGGCGGTCTTAATAACCTGAACTTCGAAACCCTGATCGCGCCCGCTCCCAAGCCGCATTACTGGATCGAAGACGTCACCCTCAGTGACGCCAGTTCCCTGGCCCTGCTCGCGGGCTCTCGGCACGCAACCGCGCCCAGGCTGAGAAACTTGCTGCTGGTCGGTGATCCCGTCTCCGCCTCGCCTGAATATCCGCGCCTTCCGCAGGGCGCTACCGAGATCGACCGTGTCGAACAGCACTTCCCAGCCAAAGCTCGCTTGGTGCTTGCAGGTGCGCAGGCCACACCCCAGGCCTATCTGGCCAGCGATACCGGTCGTTTCTCCTACGTCCATTTCGTCGCCCACGGAACCGCCAGCCGCACCACGCCGCTTGAGTCCGCCGTCATCCTTTCGCCCCAGGGAGACTCCTACAAGCTCTACGCTCGCGACATTGTCACCAAGCCGCTCCACGCCGACCTCGTAACCATCTCCACCTGCTACGGCGCGGGCAGTCGCGCCTACACCGGCGAAGGACTGGTCGGACTCTCCTGGGCTTTCCTCCGCGCTGGCGCGCACAATACCATCGCGGCCCTCTGGGAGGTCAACGACGCCTCTACCGCACAATTAATGGACCAGCTCTATGCTGGAATCGATAAGGGCAAAGATCCAGCCGCCGCCTTACGCGCCGCCAAGCTGGCAATGCTGCACTCCGACGGCGTCTACCGCCGCCCGTTCTACTGGGCACCCTTCCAGCTCTACCAAGGTTCGAGCGGGGCAGAACCCCAAGTGTCTGCCCCGCACTCCGTCCGGTGACGACTGAGAAACCGGATCCGGAATCTCAACCTCGGCCAGATTAAAGTCTTCGGGTGCCCGGTCCTTGCGCAGCAAGGGCCGGAACGGTATTTAATCCCCACGCTGCGCCGCTACCCGCGTCTAACAACTGACAACCGACAACCAGCAACTTTCCTGTCAAGTCCCTCTCGCGCCCAAATTCCTCGCATCCCGATGAAACCACGCCAAATATAAACTTCGCCAAAGTGTCCAGTAGGTCCCCCTCAATTTGTCACAATAGAAAGAGGACTGAAAATAGATTGCGCGGCCAAACTGCTTTCAATCCTCGCGTAGCGAGGACTGTCATACCGAGCGCAAGCGAGGTATCCCTACCTTTCCACGAAATGCTCGGGCCATGGAAACCGAATGGTTCCGTTGCTGAAAGGGCTTGGGGGCTACTCTCTGACAACTGACAACTACCAACTGGCAAGTTCTTTGTTTTTAATATTTTGACCGCTAAGTCTTTTGTTTTGCCCGAGCTGGCAGAACCTTCGTGCCAAGCTGCTGATTCCCAGCAGGTTAACGGTTCGAGGGGGGAGGGGTGCCCTCCCGTGTCGTGTGCGCAGAACCGATGGCGCGTGCAAGAGTGGCGCGGGCGCCCTCGCCGCCGAGGGGTATCGCGAGACTGGGTGCCCGGTCCTTTCCTTCTTTTGGAAAGGGCCGGACTACTCCCTCGCCGCATGCATGGCTTCCCGGGGATGCTCCGCTACCCGTCCACCATACGGCCGCGTCTCCGGCGCCACAATCTTCACCGGCTGCACCAGCGCCGGCCCGTAGGGCACCACCTTCAGCGCCAGGCGTCCGCGTCCCGAAGGCGGAGTAATCAGTGAGAAATTGACGGCCGCCACACCTGGGGTATCTCCACGCCGCCCCGGAACCGTAATCGGCTCCGGCTGGACGATCGCCAGCGCCTTCTCGCGTATGCCGATCCCGAACGTGTCATGCCAGGCAGTAACTTCGATATCGCGATGTTCGAGCGGATCCGTATTCTGCAGGAACGCGAACACGTTGTAGGCATGGGTCGGTTTCAGGGCGTCCGCGCTGACGGGGATTTGTGGGGTGGATTCGGCGTCGACGATCAACATCTCTTGGTCAGTGGCTACCAGGAACGACAGCGGCATTGTGATGCACTCCCATCCTGTGGCTGGCTTCGGCCGACCGATTCCAAAATGGGACGAGGGTCAAACCGAATCTGTTGGATAGTGCACGCCACCTGAAAAGCGTTTCAGATCACTGCAGAATTATTAGAAAAAGGCTGCCAATTCCGGCTTTGGAAACTCACGATGGCTCTGCTATTTAGGAGTGATTGGCTGTTGTCACAATGGAAGATGAATTTTCCTGAGCGATGTGTGCACTTGTTTGCACTTGTGTCACGTTCGTTGCCAGTACGCGTCTGAATTAAAAGCGCTTGCTGTGGAGCGAAAAGTGCACTATAGGAATAGCACGACAGCTGTGGCGAATCCCCCGAGCCGCTGCGTCACTTGAGTGAAAACCCGACCCCAGGCGGGAAACACAATGCGACTCAGCAATATTGTCTCCAGATATCTCCGCGAAATTGCCACGGCGTGGCCCGAGTTTCAGTTCGCAACGCCGGACGGTCGGGTCTTCGCGATGATCGACGACAGCATCAACTCCATCCTCTTCCGCATTCAGGCCCGTGGACACGTCCCCGCCCTGTGGGAGCGCGTCGCCCTTCACAAGATTCGCGGCGCCATCATTGAAGTGGACACCTACGATCCGCCTTTGGTCTTCGAAGACCGGCTGGAGATGCTCCAGGCGTGGCTGCAGCTTCACGACACCTTCCAGGTCGAACTCTCCGAAGAAGAGTGGGACACATACCTGGGCACGTCGGAAAGCATGACAGCCGAGGACCCGGGCCCGGAAGCCATGGAAGCCGACACCGATCCTGGCTCGGAGCCGGCCGCGCACTAACTCATTCGCTCAGTTGAACGTGCTCGACAGCCTCGATCGGCTGTCCGAGGAACCGTGCGCCCAACCGACGGAATTTCTCGACTGAGTCAGTCGCGAAAAATTTCAGCCCCGGAGTTTCGGCCGCGGGTTCGTCAGACTGCGCGAGCTGTTTCGCCACCACAGCTGCCGTCGATTCCGCTGAGTCCACAATGGTGACGTGCGCTGGAGCAACGCGCTGCAGCAGCGGCTTGATCAGTGGGTAATGCGTGCAGCCCAGCAGCAGCACATCAGCGCCCTGGAATCCATCGCGGAAAGCCTCGTCCAGATAAATGCGCGCGACCTCTTCCGTCACCTTGTGATCGATCCACCCCTCTTCGACCAGCGGAACCAGCAGCGGACACGCCTTCTCTTTGGCGCTGATCCCACGCGCCTCCAGCGCCTTCAGATACGCATGGCTGCTGACCGTCGCATCAGTCGCAACGACCACAACCTTCTTGCCCTTACTGGCCCGTGCGCCGCGATCAGCGCCCGGTTCGACTACGCCGATCACCGGCACATGCGCGCCAGCACGAATGCTGTCGAGCGCCAGCGCGCTTGCGGTATTGCAGGCAATCACCAATAGCTCAGCACCATGCTGTTCCAGGAAGTGCGCAGCGCCCACGGCGTAGCGGGAAACGGTCTCCGCCGACTTCGAGCCATACGGCAGACGCGCAGTGTCGCCGAAGTACAGATAGTCGGCATCGGGGATCATGCGCACCATCTCGCGCAAGACGGTTAATCCGCCAAAACCGGAGTCGAATACTCCAATGCAAGGTCGAAGCTTGGTCATGTTGTATGGCAACTATAAACTGCCGTAAGCTGAATCGCTGTGAGCTGCGCTGCCCTCATAAAGTCCGCTTCCACTCTGGAGGCAGCTTGCAACGTAGGTTGGAACGAATTGACCGCTGTTCGCGTATAGCAGACCAGAGATGGGCCGTGTTCGTCACAAAGGCTTGGCGGCTGTCCTTGATTTTTACTTTTGTTTCGATAACACTCAATAGAGCGGAGGTACTTACACCATGAGAAGTGCAGTACGTTGGATGGCAATCATACTGGTGCTCGCGGCTGCGGTTCCGGCTTTCAGCGATGATCAAAAGGGCGCCGAGAAACAAATCGCAAAGATCAAGGCAATGGCCTGGGACCAGACGGCTCGCGAAGCAGTGAATAAGAGCGTTGCCGACACTTACAAACTGGATCGCAACCAGCTGATTCAAGCCCGCCGGTTGTTGAATATCGATTACGGTTCCATGTTTCTGCTGCAGGAAATCTCCGCCACCGGGGTCAGCATGGACGAACTTGGTGGGGAGATAAAGGGCGGCAAAACGGCGGTTCAGATCGCCAACGAACGCAAGGTTGACTGGAAGAAGATTCAGGCAGATGCCAAGAAAATGAATGCGCTGGTTGAGAAGAATCTATTCGATCAGCTTGGCAAACCTAAGAGCACCAAGGCTGCCGAGACAGCCGCTCATTATGATCCTGCCACTGACGGTTTGGCGGTAGACAACGAGGTCCCCGCAGACCAAATATCCGAAGCCGGAGACACTTATCGCCGAATCAATGGCATGGTGACAGATGCCAAGAAGGCCAACCGCATTGACGATGCTGGAGAGTTGACTGCCGGGCGTGACCAGATTCGTGAGGGATCCCCGGGCACCGCAAACTCCTCGAACAGCAGTAACGGTTTGCCCAAATAACCTTCTGCCTGACTCTAATTTCACAGTCCAGCTGCTGATCTATCGCAGCTGGATTTTCTTTTGGCGCCGGTTTCTTTCGCTATTTCTAAGCAACTTTTTCTGCATCTGGTGTTGAATCACTGTTCAGCGCCAATCTGTCAGGCCGTAGCTTTACACTATTTCGAACTTTATCGTGGATTTACAATCCCAAGCAGTTAGAAGCTTTAAATCAACTCAATCATGACGGATTTCCGCCATCGCACGTCCAGACTGCTCCTCCCGAAAGTAATCGCCCTTTTCATCGTCTTGATTACATGTTCGGCTATAGCCGGCGCCCAGACTCCAGCGCGAGTCTCGCTGGATGACGCCATCAAGCTTGCCATCGAACACAGTCATACCCTGAAAGCTACCCAGAGTCAGATTCTCCAGGGCCAGGCCAATGAGGTCACGGCAAACCTCCGGCCTAATCCATTGCTTTCGTGGGATGCCCAATTTATCCCGATCTTTGAGCCTAGCCAGCTGACCTCGACATTCCTGAACGACAACGCTCAGTACGATGTCGGCATTGGTTACACCATCGAACGTGGCAAGAAGCGTCAGGCACGTCTCGCAGCCGCGCAGGATGCGACCGCCGTAACCCGTTACCAGGTGGCCGATACCGAACGCACGCTCGCGTTTTCCGTTGCACAGCAGTTCATCAACGTGCTGCTGGCCGAATCCAATCTCGATTTCGCAAAGCAGGCGCTCGATAGTTATCAGAAAACAGTCGGCATCAGTAACGAACGTTTTAAGGCGGGAGATATCAGCGAAGGCGATCTGCTGAAAGTGAAGTTGCAGTTGCTGCAATTTCAGTCGGATGTGTCGGCTGCCAATGTTGCCCGCGTTCAGGGCCTGGCCCAACTCAGGCAATTTATAGGCTACGACGCGTTGCCTGATACGTACGACATTACCGGCGACTTGCTGTATCAACCGCTCAACCTGAACGTTGATGATTTGAAGCTGAGAGCTTTGCGGGAAAGGCCTGACCTTCTCGAAGCGAATGCAGGTGTAAGTGCGGCGGGAAGCCAGAATCGCCTGGCGATCGCCAATGGTAAGCAAGATCTTGGAACCACATTCACCTACTCGCACGTCTCAGGGACCAATACCGCTGCATTCTTCTTCAATATCCCCCTCGCGGTCTTCGATCGTAACCAAGGAGAAATCGCGCGGACGCGCTATGCAATCGATCAGGCCAAGCAAATGGATCTGGCTGCTTCTGATGGCGTTCTAACGGATGTCTACAGCGCCTACGCTGCCGTTCGTTCGAACGATGAGGTCGTTAAGCTCTACACCTCAGGATATCTCGATCAGGCTAAGGAATCGCTCGATATCAGCCAATATGCATTTCAGCATGGCGCGGCAAGCCTTCTCGATTTTCTGGATGCCGAACGCAGCTACCGTTCAGTTCAATTATCTTACCGGCAGTCGCTGGCCAGCTACATGCTTGCTGTGGAACAACTGAAAGCCGCAGTGGGGACTCGCACACTTCCGTAGGAATCAAGCCGAATTGCGTCTAGGCTGTTTTCGCAAGCAGTCGCCGCAGTGCTGAAGCAATCTTCTCCAGTCCAACAGGCTTGAACAACACGGCGTTCGCTCCTGCTTCCATTGCGGTTTCGGAAGTGTCGTCGTAAACCAGGCCGGTGAAGAAAATAATCGCTCCTAACGGATTCTTCTTGCGAAATATCTTCACGACATCGAGACCGCGCAAACCGGGCAACGAGTCGATGATCAATCCCGACAGTGATTCTTCCTGAATCACTCTCATAGCGGCAGGTGCACTATCCACCGCGAAAATCTCGTAACCTTCGGAGCGCAGAAAAACGGTCATAATTTCGACCAAGGCGGCATCGTCGTCCGCGATCAATATGGTATGGCGCATAAGTGCTCGGTACCGTTATTGACAATACCCCCAAAATTGGCCACTGTCGCGGAAATTGAATATCATCGCCCAATTTTGGTTTCGCGCGGCACGGTTTCTGCCGGCACTTGCGACAGTCAGGATCGCGCACTGCGTCCTCTACGTAAACTGCATCTAATCAGCTTGCCCCAGTGTGGCTGCTGATGCGTTCTGATAGAAAACTACTCTTTCCAATCACGATCCTCTTCGCATTCCTGGTTGCACACGCCCATGAAGCACGGGCATACTCCGTCCTCTCCCACGAGGAGCTCGTCGATATCTGCTGGGACAGCACGATTCGGCCCGCGCTGCTGCGACGCTTCCCGCAATCAACGCCTGAAGATCTCAAGACAGCGCATGCCTACGCATACGGCGGTTCAGTTATCCAGGACATCGGTTATTACCCGTTCGGCAGTCACGAATTTACGAACTTGCTGCATTACATTCGCACCGGGAATTTTGTCGATCGCCTGGTTCGCGACTCAAGTAATGTCAATGAATACGCATTCGCTCTGGGAGCGCTCGCTCACTATGTCAGTGACAGCTGGGGGCATCCCGCGGTGAACGAGTCGGTGCCGATCGAATACCCGAAGCTACGCAAGAAGCATGGGAATATCGTTACCTATGAGGACAATCCCGAGGCGCACCTGAAAACCGAATTCAGCTTCGATGTCGTGCAGGTCGCCAAAGGCCGCTACAGCGCCAAGCAATATCACGACTTCATCGGATTCGAGATCGCTCAAGACCTTCTTCAGCGTGCTTTCCAGGAGACCTACGGAGTCGCGCTTTCGGAATTTGTTCACAATGAGGAGCTCAGCATTGGCACCTTTCGCTTTGCTGTAAGCCAGGTCATCCCGGAGATGACGAAGGTGGCTCTTGCATCGCGCGACCATCAGCATCTCGAAGAGAAGCACGATGCCGCGCACGGAGAATTCCTCTTTCACCTCTCCCGCGCTGACTACGAAAAGCAATTTGGTTCGGAATATCAGCACCCAGGATGGTTCGCGAAGACTCTCGCCTTCCTGTTCAAATTGATTCCGAAATTCGGTCCGCTGAAAGCGCTGCAGTATAAGGACCCGACCCCGCAGACGGAAGACCTCTACATCAAGAGCATGAACAACGTCGTACGAATTTACGTTGAGCAGGCACATAAGATGGCAGACGGCACAAACGATCTGCCCGATCGGAACCTGGATACAGGCGCTCTCACCAAGCCTGGACAATACCAATTGGCAGATGACGCCTACAGCGAGCTGGTACTCCTGCTTGCAAAGCACAACTTTACAGGCGTGACGCCTGGTTTGCGGGAAAACATACTGTGGTATTTCTCTACGAATGCCGCGAGTCTTTCTCTTAAGCGCGGCAAGTGGAAAAAGACGGACGAGGCTTTGCAAATGCTAAAGGCCACGAATGCGCAACAGCCACCGGCAGCGAAAGAGAGCTTACTTCCACGCCCTGAAGAACCCGATACAGCCTCGGGTGGTCACTTCATACCGGCCGAAAGTGTTTTGAAAGTCCATCTTCCAAATCGGCGCGCCGGTCGTTGTAATTGCTAAAAACTCCCTTTGAGTTGAAGATTCGCATGTAGATGTCACCAAGCCAGCTGCGTTGTACGCCAACACCAAGGATCGTCGTCCCGAAAATTACGCCGCCCTCGCGCAGCAGAGGCTTGAGATTCTCGAAGACCACCTGCTTTGAAACCATATTTCCGGGAAGACAGTGCAGGAGAAAATTCAACCCAATTGACCCGAATCCCGAGTCCCCAATTTCGACTGGTTCGAGCACATTTCGCAGATAACTCTTGGGATGATACCGCCGCAACCGCTTAGCAGTTTTCTGAAGGCTGTTCTCGTTCAGGTCCATCAGCGCGATTTGCGGCGTCGTGGACGGAAACCTGCAGCGATCGAGAAAAAAACCGGTCCCCACGCCGATATCGAGGTGCTTGTCTGAGACATTCTGGCTGTAGAACTTCAGAATGTGGGAAGACGGACACTTCCAGACGAAAGTGTTAGTGAACCGTAACACGAAGAGGTCGTAGATCGCGAGCACCGGCCGGCTATAAACCGCTGCTCCTCTTCGCACTGCATCTTCGCTGATCGCAGAAACGTCCATGGCGGAATTAGACGCGCAAAGGGCACAGCAGGCGAAGTAATTTTTGTCGCTAGAAACCAGGCAGGGCTCTGATGCCCTTCCCTTCGGTGCACTCGTAGGCTTTCCCAGCAGCGAGATTCTTGTGCTCCTCGTTGATCCCACTTGGCCAGTAGATCACCGCTCTCTCGATGCGATCCTCTCTGCCCAATCCAAATGTGACCGGCAGCTCCGACTGCGAGAGGTAGCTCGATCCGCCCTTAACCATGCGCGACTGGCTCATGCCGGCGTAAAAGATACGCACGGTAGCCCCGATGGCATCGCGATTGGATTTCGTTCCGATGAGGGTGAAACGGATGCTCCGGTTCCCGGCGGTCTGATCGTTGCGGAACAGAAATGCAGGCCCATTATTCGTGGTGATCAGCACATCGAGATCACCGTCGCGATCGAAATCTCCATAGGCTAGACCTCGTCCAACCCGCGGCTGGCTGAAATCGCCGCCGGTCTCTGCGGCAACTTCGCGGAATTGCGCTTTGCCGTTGTTGAGAAAAAGCTGCGGAGGCTGCGCATATCCCACGTCGCGGCGGATGTTACGTACGGTATCGTCAATGTGGCCATTCACCGCAAGCAGGTCAAGGTAGCCATCCAGATTGACATCGAGGAAGCTGCAGCCAAATCCGAGCGAGTTGCGCGAGGCTCGACCTATCCCAGTTTCATCGGCAACGTCGACATAGCTGCCGTTCTTCTCACGATAGAAGCCGATCATTTCGTTATCGAAATTGGTAATCGCCACTCCGACGACGCCGGAGTTCTCGAAATCTGCAACATCTACACCCATTCCCGCCCGAGCCTTACCATCGTTGCTGAAAGCGATTTCGGCCTCGACGGCAACGTCTTTGAAGGCCCCGTTCTTCTGATTTCGGTAGAGTTTGTTCGGCTGCGTGTCATTGGCCACCAGCAGATCGGGCCAGCCGTCGCGGTCGTAATCGAGCAGCGCCACTCCCAGAGACTTCGAAGTCGCATCGAAAATGCCGCTCTTGGCGGTTACGTCCTCGAAGGTTCCATCCCCGCGGTTGTGGAACAACCAGCAGGTCGCGCCTCGATAGGCTTCTGGTGTGCAATACGACTTGTGTTTCCCATCCAGACTGCAGAAGACGTCCTGATCGGCAGACCACCGTACATAGTTGCAGACGAACAGATCGAGCAGCCCATCGCGATCGTAATCGAACCACAGGGCGGATGTGCTGAACGCCTGCTTACCAAACAGGCCACTCTTGCGCGTGACGTCGACAAATGTTCCCTTGCCGGTGTTGTGAAACAGGCGATTCTGTCCTACGCAGGTGATCAGAATGTCCGGAAAGCCGTCGTTATCGTAATCGCCAACGGCCACGCCCATGCCATACATCTCCACATCGAGGCCGGCTGCGCGGGTTACATCCGTGAACGTGCCATCGCGATTGTTGTGATAGAGCCGGAGCGTGCTTCGCTGGCGCTTGTGGCCGGGCCAGTCCATTCCGTTGACCAGCAGGATGTCCTGCCAACCATCGCGATCGTAGTCCAGAAAAGCGCAGCCGGAGCCCATCGTCTCTGGCAAAAGTTTTCCGCCATAGGCGCCTGTGTTGTGCTGGAACTGAATGCTTGCTCTCTGCGTGACGTCGACAAACTGGAAGCCCAGACCGGATGCTCCGGGAAGAGCGAATGCCGGAGGCGGAATCACCTTGGCTGCAATTGCGGAAGCGATGAGACCAGACAGAAAAGACCGCCGGTTCACGGAATATTCACCAGCCCGTTCCGGATGGCATAGACGACCAGTTCTGCGGTCTTGTGAATACCAAGAGCGTCCATCATATTTGCGCGATGCACCGCAACGGTGTTCACGCTGAGATCGAGTTGCGTGGCGATTTCTTTGTTTGACTTGCCATCGACAATGAACTGCAGGATTTCCAGTTCGCGCGTCGTCAACCCGTAGTCGCGCTCGCCCTTCAGGTTTCCGGCTTTTGACACTCCTGGATCGAGCACTTGTTCCCCTGCGACAACACGCTTGATCGCGTTAACCAACTCTAAATCGACAGCGTTCTTCAGGATATAACCGCGAGCCCCCGCGTCCAGTGCCTGACGAACCCATGTGTCTTCCGAGTGCATGCTCAGCATCAGCACCACTGTCTCCGGACAGGTGTCAACAATCTTTCTTGTCGCCTGCAACCCGCTCATGCCCGGAAGCGCGCAGTCCATCACCACAACCTGCGGCTTGAGTCTGTACGCCATATCGACGCCTTCAGCCCCATCGCCTGCTTCGCCGACCACTTCGATTCCAGGCTCGTCTTCTAATATCTTGCGAAAACCACGCCGCACCAGACTGTGATCGTCGACAAGCAAAACTGAAATCTTATCCGGCATGTCCGTCTGCTGCCTCTCTTGGAACCATCAATCGCACCAGCGTTCCTCCCTGAGTCGGCCGGCTGAATTCCAGCGTGCCGTTGACCAACTCCGCGCGCTCCCGCATCGCAACCAGCCCAATGCCCCGCCTCTTGCCGTCGGGACTGAATCCCACGCCATGATCTTCTACTTCGAGATCCAACATCTGCGGGAGAAATCGCAGCCGCACCCACGCCTCTTTCGCTTTGGAGTGCCGCGCAACATTGTTCAGCGCCTCTTGCAAGACGCGGTACACATGCACAGCAGCGCTGCCTTCCACCGGAAAGGGAGTTCCCGACTTCTCATAGGATACGGTAATTCCCGTCTGCCTTTCCACCGTAGGCAGATACCAGTCGAGTGTGCTCTCCAGACCGGCTTCATCGAGTGTAACCGGGTGTAATGCCTGGGATAGCGTGCGCACTTTGTCGAGCGTCGATTGGGCAATCTCATTCACCTCGCGCAGGTCTTCGCGAAGTTTGGAACCCTCGGGTGCATGCCTTCCAGCGCGCCCCAACATCGATCCCATGGCAGTCAGGATCTGTCCAAACTCGTCGTGTAGTTCGCGCGAAATATGCCGTAGCGTGGATTCCTGCGTCGCAATCAGAGTTTGCGCCAGCTCGCTGCGCTGCTGCGAGAGCTCTGCCAGTCGGGCGAACAGCATGCGATTTGAGCGAATCAGATACAAACTGGTTAGAACAATCGCAATCAGCACCGCTGTCAGAAAGATATAAACCTGCCGCTGTACCCGATCGTAGATCTGGCTGACCCTCTGCGCGGCCTGCTCTTCGCTTTCGTTGTTTTGCACCAGTAGGCGCGAAACCGCGTTGCTCAACGCTTCCTGTCGCGATTGCAATGACAGCCGAATCTGCGCGCGCGCCTCATCTTCCTTGCCTGATTGCGCCAGCGCAAACGTTCGATCTACAGCGTCCCAAAATTGGGCCAGATTGTTTCGGAGGTATTGCCGCTGTTCGGGCGTGCGGGTTGCGGTAGCCAGCTGATCTTCGCGATTGATCGCGTCATCCAGATCGCCACGAATCCTTTGCAGCGGCGCTGACCACGCGCTCAGAGGATACGGCTCATCATTGTCGAGCATATCGCGCATCGACAAGGCGACCTGGTTCAGGTCATTCTGGATACGGAGGAGTTGCAGCGAGTCCTTGCGATTGCGATCAGCGATGTTGCGCTGCAGATCGCGGAGGCCGGAAATCTGCACGGTTATGTACCACGAGTAGGCGACGACAGCCACAAGCGTGACGATCAGGCCCAGAAGCAGGGCGCTTGTCGGAGACCTACCAGTTGAACGCGGCACATGCCGAGGATACAACGAAGCTGCTGGCTACCCAAGCAGTCAAGCCGCTGCGGCCGTCTCTGCTTACCTAGGTACGCACCCTGATGGATAACGTAGGGGACGTCGAATCCACCTATAATCCGCTTTGAATCAGCCTCTTTCCGCCATGACAACAACTTCAGAACAGGGATCGAGCCACTCTAATTTGTGGCTCTACAATCCGTGGGCCGATCTTATTCTTGGCTGCGGCGCCTGGACCGTCCCGCTACTCCTGCTGACGTATCTCTCAACCTCGCACGAGCTCGCCTGGGGCGTTGCGTTCTATGCATTGGCCCTGGTCTTTAACTATCCCCACTACATGGCAACTATCTATCGCGCTTATCACACGCGCGAGGACTTCCGGAAATACCGTATCTTTACAGTTCATATCACCGGGTTGGTTATCCTGACCGGTTTGCTGGCGCATTTTTCCTTTGCGGTCCTGCCCTGGCTGATCACCATTTACCTGACCTGGAGTCCCTGGCATTACAGCGGCCAGAACTACGGCCTGTTCATGATGTTTCTCCGACGTGCCGGCGCCCAATCCACGCCAATGCAACGTCGTGCGCTTTATTCGGCTTTTCTACTGTCCTACGGATTCTTGTTTCTGACGCTGCACACTGGCGCGTCCGGCGATCCGTTGTTCATTTCGCTGGGCATTCCAGTCAAACTGTCCCTTGTTCTGCGCGTAATCTTTGGCATAGGCTTCGTGGCTGCATCGTGCTCCGGTTTAATTTCGGTCGCCAAAAAGATTGGCGGCAAGGCAATAATTCCATCCCTGACGCTCCTCAGTTCGCAGACGCTCTGGTTCATTGCGCCTAGTTTGCTTGCTCTGATTGCAGGCTTGCAGGTTCCGCAAAGCCGCTACAGTACCGGCGTATTGGCGATCATGCACTCCGTGCAATACCTCTGGATCACTACCTTCTATGCTCGAAAAGAAGCGGCGGCCAAACGGCTCGCCGGATGGAAGCCGCTTGCTTACTTTGCTGCTCTGGTAGTTGGCGGAATTGCGCTTTTTATCCCCGGCCCATGGCTGGCAAGCTACGTCTTCCATTATGACTACAGCGCCAGCTTCCTGATCTTCACGGCCCTGGTGAATATTCATCACTTCATACTCGACGGCGCAATCTGGAAGCTGCGGGACGGTCGAATCGCTTCACTGCTGCTGAACTCCAAGCAGGAAATCGCATACGTAACGCGCAATGCGCGTGATCAAGCAACATCAGGGCTGGAATGGTTCAAGGGCGCGACACTCCCTGCGCGCGGACTTCGCTACAGCCTGATCTTTCTCCTCGCTGCACTCGCAACGCTCGACGTTGTTCGCTACGCACTAGCCGTCGATCAAACCAATGTGAAGCGACTGAACTCTGCGGCTCAGCTGAACCCGTACGACAGCACGGTAACGCTGCGCCTGGCTCGACAAGAGATTCAAACGGGAGATGATCGGCAGGCGCTGTTGAATCTGCAGCAAGCTGTAGCAGTCAACCCCACATTTCCGGCGGCGCGCAACGAACTTCTCCAATTGCTGATTTCTGAGAAGCGCTACCGTGAAGCACACGAACTCACCCTTGCCCTACTCGAGAAATCGCCCAGGGATGTCGAACTCCTCACGAACAATGGAGTTCTCGCCAGTAAACTCGGCCTTTCCAACGAAGCAATCGATAGTTGGCAAAAAGCTCTCGCACGCGACCCGAAGCAGGTGACGTTGCACCTTTACCTCGCGAACCAATATCAATCCAGTGGGCGCTGTTCTGACGCAATTCCGCACTACGTTTTCTTTCTTGATAGCGTTGCGAAAATCTCCAAGGCCACAGATCTTCCAGCTGATCGAATCATTCCCATCGTCCTTCAGTTAGCCGACTGCCAGGTAAAAAGCGGCCAGCGGGAAAATGCCGTGAAATCTTACGATCTGGCGCGCATGATCGCTTCGAAGGCGAACGCCCCCAACTACGAGAGCGTTGCGGCTGGAAGCGAAGCTGATCTTCTCGCCAAGTTGGGACGTACCTCAGATGCCCTTCGCCTCTTCCAAGCCACGTTGAAGCTGGACGCCGTTCTCGCAGACCGCGAGGGTGAAGCCATCGATTGGTATAACTTCGCGCTTCTCCTCCACAGTGATCATCAGGATGAGCTCGCCTACGCCGCACTGTTGAAGGCGAATGATCTACTGTCGCGATCGACCACGTCTCAACATAAGGAGCTCGTTCAGAATCAGCTCCAAAGCCTTGAGCGCTCCCTGGGCCAGCATGCCGCAGACATTCGTCGTCACGCCGATCAGATTCGCGATCGTGCCCTGTCACTCACTACCTAGCAACCGAAGCTTTTCGCCGGAACTCCCTCTCCACTCCAGGGTTACAGCAATTGTGCGACTCTGCGCCTAGCTCGCTCATCTGAACAGATACTTGAGGAGCACTTTTGGGACCTGGTTCTGAATTTCATCTCACGTTTTTGCTGATCCCGCTAGCTGTTCTAGCGCTGTTTTTTCTCGCCCAACGATTTTGGGTTAGGCGGGCTCTCGCCCTCATTCGGCGCATTCAAGATCGCAATCTCCGTCGCGCAAGCCATACAGTTCTCTACACATTTGTCGGCTTCCTGGTTGTCGTTATCGCGGATCGCATGTTCATCCACGCGCTTCCCCGAGGCGGAGCGATTTCTTTCCTGATCGCGATGGCGCAGCTTTGGCTCTTCGCCTCCTTCTTCGGCTTTTTAGGAATCGAAGCCATCCAGCTTCTTGAGCGACTCTGGAACCGGATCACCCAATGGGCTCGTCCGCAAGCTACGTCCGAGCTTGCCAGTCCGGCACGCCGAGGATTTCTTCGAGCGGCGTCCTTTGTCGCCGGAGCCATTCCGCTCGTGGCAGCCGCTTACGGATTCGGCAAGGAACGGCTCGACTTCAGACTCCATCGCGTTGACATCCCGATCGCGAATTTGCCTGCAGATTTAGACGGCCTGAAAATCGCGCAACTCAGCGACATTCACGCCGGCGACTTCATGCCCGCGGACCAGGTTCGCCGCGCCGTCGATCTTGCCAACAGCCTGGGCGCGGATCTCGCCGTCGTCACTGGCGACTTCATCACCTCCAATGGCGACCCGCTGCAGCAATGCATCGCGGAACTGAGCCGTCTCCGCGCTCCGCTTGGGGTCTGGGGGTGCAATGGCAACCATGAGATCTACGCGGATGCGGAGGATCTCGCCGAGGAACTATTCAACCGTTACGGCATGCGCCTGCTACGGCAGAACAATGCGGAGCTCACCTGGAAGGGCGAGGCATTCAATCTGATCGGCGTGGACTATCAGCGTCAGCACTCTCCTCTTGGACTGGAAGTACCAATGTTGCAGACCATCGAACCGTTGGTCCGGCACGATGTTCCCAACATTCTTCTGTCGCACAATCCCAATAGCTTTCATCGTGCCGCCGAACTTGGCATCGAACTGAGCCTCGCTGGTCATACGCACGGCGGTCAGGTGAAGGTTGAGATCATCGATCACAGCTGGAGTCCTGCCCGTTTCATTACTCCCTTCGTCGCAGGTCTCTATCAGCTGCCGCTGCGCTCGCGCGACTCTGCCACGAATAGCTCAGCCAAGTCCGCCCTCTACGTGAATCGCGGGCTAGGCACAATTGGCATCCCGGCACGCCTGGGCGTCGATCCGGAAATCAGCCTGCTCACGCTACGTCGCCAGTCCTAGTTCTGGCCGCTTGCCGCCCCTCTTAGTACACTTGAGTGGGGCGTTACCCTTGTCTCAGCCGGAAACCCTCATGTCCGTCGTTCGTCCCACCACACCGTCTCTGGAGGGCTCCGTTCTTGTGCTCATGCTGTTCGATACCTGCGAGGAGATCCAACTTCCGGAGCTGAACCAGATCCTCGGTGCGCGCCGCCTGGCACAGGCATTTAAGCACTCAGCACCGGAGTATGTTCGATTCGCGCGGCCTCCGGTCGTCGAACAGCTGGAGCCGGCGCGGATTGACGGCAATTTGACCCTCAACCGGCAGATTAAGTATTACGACTACGGCGTTGTCAGCGTGATCTTTGAAATCCCATTCGCCGGTGAGTGGGAAGACCTGGTCACCCTGTCCGCCAAGTGGATGGCCGGCACCGATTTTGAGCGTGAGGCAGAACGTCTCGCTCGTTCGCAGACCGCGCGTGCTCAGGCAGCCCTCATTCGTCCCTATTCGCAGTGGCTTTCCGAGGATTACTTCATCTTCAACATTCGCGCGATTGCTGGAAATCCGACCGCCTCCGAACTCCTTCAGAAGCGCAGCGCGGACATCGCCCGCGTGGTGCGCGGCGAAACCGTCGAACTGGCCGACAGCGAACGCGCAGAAGTGCTGCAATCGAGCATTTCGTACTACCCCACAGATCTATCGGTGGTCAGTTGGAACGCAGCTTTCGTTTACGACACGCCTTCCGGTGCGGAAACCAGTATCCAGTTGCTCGAATATGCGAATTCGCAGTTGCTGGAATTCCGGCATTACGACGATCTGCTCACGCGCGAGTTGGGTTCCGTTTACAACTTCCTGAAACACAGCAGTGGCGTACTTCGCCGCTGGCGATTGGGTCGCGAGGCCTACAAGCTCCAAAGCGTAACCGTGGAAGTGACGGAACTGGTCGAACGCGCCGACAATGCCATCAAGTTCCTTAGCGACATGTTTTCCGCGCGCCTATACCGGCTGGCTGCGGCCAAAGTTGGCGTGCATGATTACAAAAGCCTCGTAAACCAGAAGCTCCACACCGCCGAAGATCTTTATCGCTTCCTGATCGATGGTTTCCAGCAGAGTCGCGCGTTCATCCTGGAACTGATGGTCGTCATAATCCTGGTGATCGAACTTGTGTTCCTCTTCCACCCCACGCGGTAGGCCACTCATTCGAATCTGGGCTAAACTATTTTCCTGCCGAACCGGGGTGAGGCATGCACAATCTCATTCATCTGGCGATTCCCGGATTCCTGCTGCTCTTGTTGATCGAAGTGATCGCGGCAGCGTGGATGCATCAGGAGCTATTTGAATGGAAAGACACGGCCGCCAGCCTTTCCATGGGCATCGGCAACGTGATCATCGGTCTCTTCACCAAGGTCCTGCTGTTCGCCAGCTATAGCTTCGTCCATCGCTTCGCCATCTTCCATATCGGATACCAGTGGTGGGCCTGGGTGCTCTTGTTCTTCGCCGAAGATTTCACCTACTACGTCTTCCATCGCAGTAGCCATGAATGCCGTTTTTTCTGGGCTTCGCATGTAGTCCATCATTCGTCGCAGTGTTATAACCTCGGCACCGCTCTCCGCCAGACGTGGACCGGCAGCATTTCGTTCAGCTTCATTTTCTGGCTGTGGCTGCCTCTGATTGGTTTCCCACCCATCATGGTGATGACCATGCAGGCCATCAGCTTGCTTTACCAGTTCTGGATTCACACGGAGCTGATCCGCTCCCTCGGGCCGATGGAAGCGTTCTTTAACACGCCTTCGCATCATCGCGTTCATCACGCCTCCAACGCACGTTACCTCGATCGCAATCACGCCGGAACGCTGATCATCTGGGATCGTCTCTTCGGGACCTTCGAGCCGGAAGATGAGTCTGAGCCGCTAATCTATGGCTTGACGAGGAACATCAACACCTACAATCCGATTCACATCGCCTTCCACGAATGGATCGACATCGCTCGTGACTTGCGCGCCGCGCGCACCTGGAGCGAGAGGTGGCATTTCGTCTTCGGGCGCCCAGGTTGGAAATACGAACGACATGCGGCACAGATTTCCTCGCCTTCTGCTGAGTCTGCCGATTAGCTTGAATCTCCCGGTCAGTCGCCCGAATCCAAACTTGGTCTTTCAAAGAAACAGGAGAACTCAATGGCTGCTGCAGCATGTACGCACCTAAGCCAGATTCATAAGGTCACGCCCTCCGGCAAGGGTTGTGAAGAGTGTCTGAAAATGGGCGATAAGTGGGTTCACCTTCGCCTGTGCCAGACATGCGGCCATGTCGGCTGCTGCGACAGCTCCAAGAACAAGCACGCGACCAAGCACTTCCATGCGACGAATCACCCGATCATCAAATCTTTCGAACCCGGAGAAGACTGGCTCTGGTGCTACATCGATCAGCTCTTCATGGAATAGTGGGCTCTTCGCAGCCGGCCCGGTCGCGTTTG
Organism: Terriglobia bacterium; assembly: GCA_963724985.1. Classification (GTDB taxonomy): domain Bacteria; phylum Acidobacteriota; class Terriglobia; order Terriglobales; family Acidobacteriaceae; genus JAJPJE01. Next base: position 158,011 of record CAVRWV010000022.1, read on the forward strand.
TCACCCCTGCATTTACAATAGTTGCACTCCGCTGAGGGTGACTTATGTCCGCGACCACAAACGCACGTCCGCAAACTGCTCCGGCCACCATGCCAGAAGTGCCGCTAACCGTTGAAGGTTACAGCGTCCTGCATCAGATGATGCGGTTCCACTGGTCTGCCTGGCGCGCATTATCACAATCCGAACGTGCAGCTGTGGTCGAAGAAGCACAAGCAGTTCTTCAGCAGATGGAACCGCAGCAGACGGCGCTCTTTTCACTGCTTGGTCACAAAGGTGATCTTCTTTTTCTGCACTTCCGCAATTCGTTCGACGAAGTAAATGCCGCCGAGTTGAAGCTCTCGCAGTTAAGGCTCGCCGACTATCTCGAGCCGCTCACCTCATACGTCTCGGTTATCGAACTGGGATTGTACGAATCCACAGTGAAGACCTACGAACAACTGATGGGACGCGGCCTGGAGCCTCATTCCGAGGAGTGGAAACAGGCGATCAACGAAGTTCTCGAACGCCAGCGTGAAGCCATGCGATCGCGTCTTTATCCCGACATCCCGAACGCCCGTTACCTTTGTTTCTATCCGATGGATCGCCGGCGCGGCGAGGAGAAGAACTGGTACACCCTCCCCATTCGCGAACGTCAGCGCCAGATGCACGAGCATGGCATGGTCGGCCGCAGATATGCCGGAGAAGTGAAGCAGATTATCACCGGCTCCATCGGCTTCGACGACTGGGAGTGGGGAGTCGATCTCTTCGCTGACGATGCGCTGGTTTTCAAGAAACTGATCTATGAAATGCGTTTCGATGAAGTCAGTGCCGTGTACGCATTATTTGGAACGTTCTATCTCGGCTTGCGCTGCCCGGCAGCAGATCTGGGTAAGCTACTGAGTGGCGAACTCCCAACCAGGAACAATCTCTGATCGTTCTCACAAAGCTGATTAGCCGAGGCAATGCCGTCTATGGGTCTGATTGTCCGTTCTTCCGATCTTCATGCCGCCGGAGTGTTCGCTACCACCCGAATCTCCAAAGGCGAGCAGGTAGTTGAATACACCGGACCGCGCATCTCGCAGTCCGAGGGCTCGCGTCTTTACGACGATCGCCCGATAACTTATCTGTTCGCTCTCGACGATCCGGAGCTTCTGATTGACGGACACGGTACTGCAGCTTTTATCAATCACAGTTGCGACCCCAACTGCGAGACGGAAGAGATCGACGGGCACGTCTGGGTTTGCGCTATCCGCAATATTAAGCCGGGCGATGAAATCACCTACGATTACAACCTGTTTGACGGCGAAGGTGATGCCCCCTGCTACTGCGGATCAAAGCGTTGCCGCGGAACTCTGTATTCGCGCGAAGAAATCCGTCGCCGCGAGCGCGCAGCCAAAAAAGAACGCTTGCTGACGAAGAAGAAATCTCGAGCTGTCCCTTAAGCACTCATTGAGCGCGAAAAAGACTTGATCGCCTTATCTTCGCTGTCGAAAACATCGAAGACCGTGAGCAACTTGGTCATCTGCAGCAGATCCAGCATGCGTTCGTGAAGATTGGCGAGCCGGATGGTAGATCCGATTTTGCGCGACGACGTGTAGAGACCTACCAATGTTCCCAGGCCGCCGCTGTCGATGTGCGTGGTCTCCGCCAGGTCCATCACGATGTTCTTTGTCTCCGGCAGCAGCCCTTTCACCATCTCGCGCAAGGCTACTGCCTCCTCGCCGAAAACGATACGGCCCTTGCAGCGGATCACGGTAACGTCGTCGATGACGTGTTTTTCCAACTTCAATTGCATGCAACCACCCCAACGCAACGGTATTAAATACCGGTTTTGCCGAGAGTAGCCGCGATTGCCGTTGTTAGCAAGCGCTTTCATTTACGACCACTTCCGCGAGCGATCATCCCTGCTTCAAATTAATCGTGTCTTGGGTGATCTGGTCGAAAGTGGTTACCGTGCGAGCGTTCGCTTCAAACGCACGCTGCGCCTGAATCAGGTTCGCGAACTCGGTTGCAATGTCGACGTTTGAGAGCTCCAGTGCGCCTCCGGTCACCTTCCCTCTGCCGCCGGTGCCCGGTGCGCCAACGGTAGCTGCACCCGAAGCAAGCGTGGGAGCGTAGTTATTTCCGCCAGTTCGCATCAGGCCCTGGGTGTTGGCAAAATTCGCCAGCGCCAGTTGGCCCAGCGTCGCGGTCTTGCCATTGCTGAATGTGCCTTCGATCACGCCATCGCTGCCTATGGCGAAGCTCTGCAGCGACCCTGCTCCAAAACCATCCTGGTTCGCGGACGACGGACTGCTGGCCGAGGCGACCTGCGAGATCATGCCCGCTCCGTTCTGATACAGCTGCCAGGTGAAGTTGATGTCTGCCGCGCTGTCGGCCAGCTTCGTAACCGTTATCCCGGCCACATCCGCCGCTGGAGTCGTAAGATTTCCGGAGCTGTCGAACGTCATCGTGCCGGTTTTGACAACTTGCGGAGTCGCTGCGCCAACATCTGCGCCCGGAATTGTGATCTGGTAATCCCAGGCGTTCGCTGCCGTCTTCGTGAACTGGAAGGTCAGAACATGGCCCTCTCCGAGCGTATCGTAGACCGTAACCGGAGTGCTGTACGGATCGTTCAGCGCGGTCCGAGAATCCAGATTGGCTGTCATTTCCACTTTGGTTGTCGCATTCGGCGGACTCACCGTGCCACTTCCCACCTGCAACGGCGAGAGCCCCTGTGTCTGGCTGATCGCTCCGTTGACCGCAGGAAATCCCAGCACCTCCTGGCCATCTGCCGTGACCAGATAACCATCTGTGCTCTTCGAAAAATTACCTGCTCTGGTGTACGAGTTCACACCATTGTTGTCCTGCACTACGAAAAATCCGTCACCACCGATGGCTACGTTCGTGTCTACGCCCGTGCTGTCAGTGCTTCCTGGAGTGAAGTTCGTATCAATCACTCCAACCTTTGTGCCCGCGCCGACCTGTATGGGATCGCCACTGCCTGACGATCCGATCGTCTGATAAAACAGATCGGAAAACATGCTCTGTGCCCGCTTGTAGCCAACCGTATTCAGGTTAGCGAGGTTGTTCGCGATGGTCGCCAGCGCTGTGGAACTGGCGTTCAAGCCTGACAATGGAATCGAAAATTGTGGCATACACTCTCTCCTGAAATCGTTATTTGCCCGCTGCCGGCGTAGAACCTAATTGAGCCACGTCCTGCTGTATCTGCGTCACTTCGTCCAACAAATTCAACTGCACCATCTGACTCGCCAGTTGATTCCCATCCATCGGCGACATGGGATCCTGATTCTGCAGTTGTGCAAGCAATAACTGCATGAACACAGAACTTGTATCGCTTGTCGTCGAAGTCGTTGGCGTCGTGCTGCCCGATATGTCTGCATGAGTTGCTGATGTGACGTTCATTTCTTCCTCACACGTGTACGCTGATGCCTCGTCGCGCAATGGTCGCAACCATCTCGACAGGCAGCTCGCTACTTTCTGAAATTGATTTTGCCGCACGATAAAATGCGGACGCCGGCGGCCGCGAGAACTCCTGCGACGGATGCTGCTGTCCATTTCCGTACTCGGACGCAAGCGTTGAACCCATATCATGAAATTTCACTTCACCAAGCCGCAGATCGCGTTCCCGAAGGGTGTTCTCCAGGCCCGGCAACTCTGAAACCAGCGCGGAGCGGACCTCGTGTCTCTCCACTCCGAGCGATACTCCTACACTGCCGTCGTGGACGGTGGCCTTTACGTCGATCGTGCCGAGTGTCTCCGAACGCACGCCGATGTGCATCTCCGCCTGGCCATCCCGCTCGAACATGCGGACTGCGCGCACGACATCAGCCGGACTAGTGACCGGCGCTACAATCTCCGGCGCACTCATCTGTCCGCCCTGAGGCAGTTTCGCGGCAGCAGGGTGCTCCGTATTCGCAGGTACGCTCGGCGTGTTAACCACAGGGTGCCTTCCCGGCAAAACCTCCGGCATTTTCTCCCCGTTGACTCTCGCGAGGGCTTGCTTCACCTGTTCGTCCGACGGCGTTCCTGGCTGTGCAGTTGTTGCACCAGCACGCTGCTCAAGACGCTTGCCTTCTTCCAACCCGCCTCTGTGATCTCTAGTCCCTTTTAAGTTCTCGAGCGGCGAAGCTGATTTCGTGTCGTTCCCTTTAGGTTGAGGCCGGTCGACAGGTGTTTTCGCCTGGAGCGGCTCCATTGCACTAACTCTGCTCAGGTTACCTTCTTCGAGCGGAGTGCTCACTGTGTCATTGTTCGTCAACACTGGGAAGGCCGGGATGGCTTCTGCGACAGGATCGAACGGCGCGGGCGCTTCTGTCTGATCAATCGGAGGCGGTGCGGCTTCCGGCGAACTCGCCGATTGCATCTGACCTTGCTCTTTTTCAGATACTGCTTTCTTCTTCTCATGCACCTCGCCTGAAGTGCGCTGCGAAATATCGTCTTTGTGCCTGGTCTGTGCGATCGGACTGCTGGCTCTCACCGGCTCTGACTCTGCCTTGACTGTATTGAAAGGCACATCGGCTACCTGAGTTTCTGCTTCTTTACCGCCTGCCTTAGCCGGCTGCCGATGATCATCTTTCGCAGCGTGGACCTCTTGTGCTTCGCTCGGATCGGCCATTTGCATTTGTTGAAGTGGTTCCACGATCCTCTTTTCGTCAACCACTCCCGCGAAGTGCTTCCAGCTACGCATCCGGCGTTCAACTGGAGTCACTGGAGCGTCGTTCCCGCCACTGCCGTCGACTGTGTCAACTATGTTCTGCTTTGTAACGGCTGCTGCCGGATTCGTGACAGCCTTGGCAGGCACTGCGGTCGCACTCTCAATACCTGCGGGAGTGACAGCGATCGCATTGACCGGCGTCAGATTGAGCGCGGTATCACTGCAGGGACTACAAACGGCAGGTCAATATCCGCTTGCTGCCTGAGATTCGCTCCAGCGTCGTCTTTTTTGTCTTTGCTCTTCTCAGGCTTGCCGCCCATACGACTTTCTTGAATTGGATTGGCGTCATCGATGTACTTAGTCAATTCCGTCCCGAAGGCCTTACCGTCTTTCGCCGTTGGACCTCCGGTAGGTGAGAACAACCCGGCCAAGCCTTGTGCCTGACTGCCGCCGCCCTGTGGGATCGCGTCCACGCAATGTTTAAGTGCAAGCGGATCGCCAGAGAGATTGGGAAAATTAAAGATTGTTGGAGATTTGTCGAGACGGAGAGATTAGAGGCTTCATCAACTCAGCTGCCGGCGATCCTACCGCGGCGAAGCAGAAATAGTTCATCGACGAGGGCCTGCTCGCGCCGCGCTCGTTCTGCATCGTAGATGTTCTTTCCCTGCATGTAGAGATTTTCCAAAACCTGGCGCTTCTGTCTTGCTCGAGAAAACTCGGCGAGCTTAGCTGCTGCCTGCTGCTTCGCCGCCAGCAAAGACTGCTCGAAGTCCAAACGCTTTCTCTGGTAATACGGTTCACCCCATATCTCGAGTTCTGCGGCCTTAACTCCTCTGTCGAGCGCCGACGACCGCCCTGTGCGCCACTCCATACGCTCGCGCTCCAATTGCGAAAGGGAGACTTCCACTCGCTGCACCTGCTGATTTGCTGCCTGCAACTCGAGCCAACTGCGATGTTCCAGGTTCTCCCGAAACCGAAGCAGCGTGGCCAGCGGGAAGCGGTACGCCATTTTCAATTCCCGAGCGCCAGCAATTGCTGAATGTTATCGTCGAGTTTGGCCATCTTCGCTGAATCCTGCCTCAGGAAATCTTCAACTCTCGGCAACATCGACAGTGCTTTATCCAGATCTTTGTCGGTACCTTTCTGGTATGCCCCAATTCGAACCAGGTCCTCCGAGCGCGTGTACAGCGCCAACAGTGATCGCAATTCCGCGGCTCTGTTGCGGTGTTCGTCCGAACAGACCGCAGGCATCAGGCGGCTCAGGCTGTTTAATATCGAAATCGGTGGATAGTGCCCTCGTGCTGCCAGTTCGCGATCGAGCAGCACGTGGCCGTCAAGCAGCGAGCGCACGGCATCACCAGCGGATCCTGCTGATCGTCGCCCTCCATCAGCACGGTATAAAACGCAGTGATGCTGCCCGTGCGCGAATCGTCCGGCCGTTCGACCAATCGCGACAGCAGCGTGAAGACACGAAGGTGTATATCCCTTAGCCGTCGGCGGCTCTCCGGCCGCCAGTCCGATCTCGCGTTGCGCCATCGCGAATCGCGTGAGTGAATCGACGACGAGCAGAACCTGTTTTGCCTGTGCGCGCAGAAATATTCCGCAACCGTCGTAGCCGCGAGGGCCGCACGTATCGCAACAGAGGCGATTGGTCCGATGTGGAAACCACCACGACGGATCGCGACGCCGCCCCGCCTCACCTAGCTCCTCCAGGAACTCTCCCACTTCGCGCCGCGCTCACCTACCAACGCCAACACCGTCATATCGGCGGACGTTCCCGCGCCATCATTCCGATGAGCGTGCTCTTGCCCACGCCGCTGCCGCCGAAAATTCCCATGCGCTGTCCGCGGCCGCAGGTCAGGAACCGTCAACAGCGCGGACGCCGCAGCCCAGCGGTTCGCGAATCGGCAACGCGACAAGCGGCGACGGCGCCGCTCCGTCAACCGCTATGCTACTGAGCCCGCGCCGCATACGGTCCCAGGCTATCAAGCGGCTGTCCCGCAGCATCAATCACGCGCCCCAGCAATCGACTCTCCAGCACGGATCACCGGACGCTGTCCCCAGGTGAGAATGCGGTCACCATAACGAATTCCCTGCGGCCGCTCCAGGCAGCATCGAGAGAACCTTCGCTGCCGCGAAATCCAACGATCTCTCCGCCAAAGCGACGACCTGCCGCTTCCACTTCGCAGCATTCGCCTACCGAACAAAACGGGCCATCGGATTCCAGCAGAGTGCCCCACAACCTGGCTCACTTTGCCCTGCCAGCGATTCGAGCAGCTGTTGTTCACGCTTTCGAAATAGGGTTCGAGCAGCGATCGGCTCACTCCGCCTTCGGCCCGCTGCGCCAGCAGATCGAAGAATCCCTGTTCAATCTCTTTCAGGTGCGCCTCCACTCCAATCTCGGTTGTACCCACGCTGGCTTCGACGACACACGACGTGTCTGTCATAGCCTCGTCGGCAAGCACATCGACACGTTGCGATAGATTTCGTTCGTTCCCCAGGAATCGCCGCCACTCATCTGCCAGGGGCGGCGTAACCCGCAGGGAAATCTGCGTCTCCTCCTGGAGTTTGTCGAGCGTCACTCGCACCACGGCCCGCAGGAACAGCGGATCCAGTTGCGCTTCCCGATGCAAAATCTTGCGAGCGATCGCCATCGCCAACTGAATCACCTCCGCTTCCACGGCGCGAAAATAGCGTGCCTGCTCCGCATAAAACGAATTGAGAGCCGCCGTGAGAATTGCGCGCTCTTCACGGATCGCGGACTCGTAGTCCGCTCGCGCCGCCGCCTCTCCCTCCTGGCGGCCCGCTTGCCGCGCATACGATTCCCGCCGCGCAAGCTTTTCTTCCGTGATCTCCGCTTCCTCGGACGAAGAACCGGAGTTCTGCGTCCCTCCTCCGCCGCTCACCACCGGATACTCGAACTCCTTAATCGCTGTCCTTGCTTCAGACCATGTACTCATCTTCGCCCTCAGTTTTCAGCGTCAGCTTTCCTTCGCTCTCCATCTTTCTGGCGATTGCCACCACCTCCTGCTGCGCCTTGGAGACCTCTTTCGAGCGCACCGGCCCGAGAATTTCGATATCTTCCTTCAACATTTCAACCGCGCGCGATGACATCGACTTGAATACATGGCTGCGCATATCCTCCGACGCTCCCTTCAAAGCAACAGCCAGCGTCTTCTTGTCGAGATGCGCCAGCAGTTCGCGAATTCCGGTCTCGGGCACGCCCAGAAAGTCTTCGAAGGTAAACATCAGGTTGCGTATATTCACCGCGACCTTCGCATCCTGTTTCTCGATTACCTCAAGAATCGATCGCGCGGCATTCGGCTCCAACCGGTTCAACATGTCGGCGACGCCCTTCAATCCGGCATACGCGCGCCTGCTCTGCTCGCCCAGTGATTGCAGTCGGTTGTGCAACACTAGCGATACCTTCTGCGCCACGTCCGGCGAAAACTGGCGTAGTTGCGCCAGGCGTGTCACTGCCTCTGCTCTCACTGTCTCCGGCAACCGCATCAACAACGTGCATGCCTGCTTCGAATCCAGGTGCGCGAGGATCAACGCAATCGTTTGCGGGTGTTCGCTCTCCAGAAATTTCGCCAGCTGCTGCGGATCGGATTTTTGCAGCGAATCCAGCTTGCCGGCGCTCATCTCTTGCGCCCGCGCCACCTGATCCATCAGATGTGCGCGCACCATCTTCGCCAAAGGCTTTGACCAGCAGACGCTTGGCATAATCGCTTCCCCCTTGCGCCATGTAATCCTGGGTGAGCGTCAGCTTGTGATATTCCTCCAGGATCTGTAGCGCCGTTTGCGCATTGATCGTTTGAAGCTCGCCAATTTCCTGCGTGAGTCTCTCAACATCTGTGTCCGATAAATTCTTGTAGACGGTGCTGGCCGCATCTTCGCCCAGCAGACAGACGAGGATTGCAGCCTTCTTAGCGCCACTGATTTGTATTCCCTGGGCCATCGTCAGCTTTCATGCATCCAGCCCTGGATCAGCCGGCTTGCTGACGCGGGCTCCGATTTCACCTTTTCCGACAATTGTTTCTTCAAGCCCGATAGCCGTTGTGTTTCCGAAGTACCTTCTCCGGGCAATGCATTGGCACCCAGTAAATTGTCGCGCCCCAGTACTGCAACATCCGCACTGCTTGCTTTCATCATGCCAATTCGCGCGGGCAGTTCCCGGAATGCCGTTATCAGCTGCTTCTTGATCGGACGCAGGAAGGTCAGATAGACGACCAGGAAGAGTGCTGCGATTCCGGCGTATCGCAATAGGCTCGACCACTGCACCAGCACCGTGCGCACCTGCACCAGCTTGGATGGCTTCGACGGCGTTTCAACCGGCGCCTGCTGAAATGTCAGATTCTCGACGGCCAGCACGTCGCCGCGACTCGCGTCCAGCCCGATCGCTGCTGCCGCCAGTTGCTCAATGTTCTTCATCTCTTCCGGCGTGCGCTTCCTCCGCGTCGTCTTCGCTTGCGCTCCTTCGCCGGCCACTTCGGTTGCATCGTCCACCACTACCGCTGCTGCAATTCGCTTAAGACGACCGGCTGGTTCCAGGGTGTGGCGGGTCAACTTGTTCACGACAAATGTGTTCGCTTCTGCTTTGGAAGATTGCTGATCCTGAACTACACGCATCGCAGCGACTGAGTTCGCTGCCCCGGCCGAAGGGACGTTACTCGCAGTTCCGGGAACACCTCCTGGGGCAACTCCTCCCGCATTTTCCTCAGACCTTTGCGACGCTATCGCCACCGCCGACTTCGGATCGTACGATTCCTGGTTCTCCTCGCTCGTACTGCTGTCAATCTCAACGCGCACGCTGGCACGCACGCGCTCTGCTCCCAGCACCGGCTCGAGCGTGCGAACGATTTCCTTCTCCAGCTGATCTCCCAATTCTCGCGACGCTACGCCTCCCACCAGGCCACTATGATGCGAAAGTGGACGCCCTGTATCTGCGTCGAGCACCGTCACATTCTCGGGCTTAAGTTTGTCGACGGCACTGGACACTAGCTGCGCAATACCAAACTGCTTGTCTTCCGAGATCGCGCCGCGCGTCTTCAGAATCACCGCAGCCTTGGCCTCCTCCTGACGATCCACGAACAGCGACTCCGGCGGCATCACCAGGTGCACGCGTGCCGACTCGACTTCCCCGAGCGTCTGAATTGTGCGCTCCAGTTCGCCCTCTAGCGCACGCTGGTAATTCACCTTGTCCGTGAAATCGGTTCCCATCCAGTTCGGAGTGTCGAAGAGCTCAAACCCAAGACGCGCATTTTTTGGCAGACCCTGCGAGGCTGTTTCCATGCGCCCCTTATCGAGTTGGTCCGCGGGAACGGAGATACTCGCCCCATCCGGCGAAATCTGATAGCTGATTCCTTTTGCCGAGAGCTTGCTAGCGATACCGTTGGAGTCCTCCGGCTTCAGTCCCGAATACAGCGTCTTGTAATCAGGACTGGTAAGCATGCGCACAAAAATCCACAACACCGCTACGACTACCACCGCCGCCGCTGCAAACATCGCGCGTTGACGAGGCTTTAAACCAAGCACGAACTCTTTCACCTGGTCAGCGACTTGTCCGGATCCCTGTGTTTCTGGCGGCACGAATTACCTCGTCTGCAGCAGCTAGAACTGCAGCCTGGAAATCTCCTGGTATGCCTGCACTATCTTGTTTCTCACCTGCATCATCAGCTGGAACGACAGATCGGCTTTCTCTACCGAGATCATCGCCTGATGCACGTCCGCTCCGTTTCCCTTCACCATCTGGCCGATCTGGTCCTCTGCGGTCTGCTGAAGCGAATCGGTATCGGCGACGGCGTTTTTCAGCGCCTCTCCAAAACTCGACCCGCTGCCCGGCTTGGGACGAATCTGGCTGCTTTCAATCTCCGCCGGAAGTATGCGAATTCCTGATATTGCGCCGCTCATTTTCTTCTCTGCACCGGATTACTTCACAATCTCGAGTGACTGCTGAATCATCTGTTTCGCCGCCTGCACCGCCGAGGAATTCATCTCATAGGCGCGCACCGCCCCCAGCAGGTCCACCATCTCCCGCACCGGCTCCACGTTCGGAAATGCCACGTAGCCTTGCGCATTCGCATCGGGATGCGATGGGTCATAACGCATCTGCGGAGGCGCCGGATCGGTGACCACCGCTGCCACCTTCACGCCCTCTGCCTGCGCGTTTGGGCGATAAAGCGCGTTCAGCAGCCGCGGAAAACGCTGCATTGCACCTGACTGGAAGACCACCAGCTTGCGCTGATATGGCCCTCCTTCAGGTGTGCGCGTGGTCTCCGCGTTCGCCATGTTGCTGGCCACCACCTCCGCGCGCTGTCGCTCCGCAGTCATTGCCGATGCGCTCACATCCAGCATCCCGAACAAGTTCATCTCTAGCTGCCTCCGTTGATCGCCGAGGCCAGTCGATGGAATTCCAGTTTCACCAGCTGTACGCTCGCATTGAACTGCAGCTGCGTTTGCGCCATTAACAGGCCTTCCCGCTCCACGCTTACGTTGTTTCCGTCGGGCCGCTCCAGCAATCCCCGAACTTGTGTCGCGTGCGGCCCACTGCTCACCAGCTGCAAACCGCTTTGCGCACGGTCTAGTTCCGCTGCGAAATTGATATCGCGCGTGTGATAGCCGGGCGTGTCAACGTTAGCCACGTTGTTGCTGATCTGCGCCTGCCGGGCCGTAGTCAGGTCGAGGATTTGCGTCAGCCGCTCCAGGTTTGGCGTGTCAATCATGCTCATATCGTCTTCTCAAGTTCTTCGACCATTGGTTCGTCCTAAGAATCATCCGCATCTCGCCTGCCAGAGGCCTTTGCCGAAGCTCAGCAAACTCTAATTACGAGACCTCGCCCAGGCTTGGCGCAGAAAAGTAAAGATGTTCCGGAGTAATCCGCTCGTCTCCTTCGGCCAGGATCAGCGCGCGCTCGATCACATGCATGAGTTCACGCACATTTCCCGGCCAACTGTGCTTCTCCAGCATCCTCTCCGCGTCTTCGCTGAATAACGCACTCTGGTCGGCCGAAATTCGTCGCAGGAATTCCTGCGCAATCGGCAAAATGTCGCCCACGCGCTCGCGCAAGGGCGGCAACTCAATTGGAAACACGGCCAGCCGGAAATAAAGATCCTGGCGAAACTCGCCTTTGCTCACCCGGTTCTCCAGATTCGCATTCGTCGCCGCTACCACCCGCACATCCACTTTGAAAACGTCGGAGCTGCCCAGCCTCTGTACTTCGCCGTATTCCAGGAAGCGCAGCAGCTTCGCCTGAAGTCCCATGGGCAGTTCGCCAATTTCATCGAGAAACAGAGTTCCGCCCTGCGCCGCGTGAATTCTCCCAACCCGTGATTGCACGGCTCCAGTGAACGCTCCCCGCGCGTAGCCAAACAGTTCGGCTTCTAATAGAGCTTCTGGAATCGCGGCACAATTGATGACCACGAATGGCCGTTCTGCCCTCGGACTTAAGTCATGAATCGCCCTTGCCACTAACTCTTTCCCGCTGCCCGTTGGACCGGTGATCAACACCGCTGTGCTCCGCGGCGAAACCAGTCTCACCATCCTCGACAGCTTCTGCATGGGTAGAGTCGTTCCCACCATTCTCGGCAGCGGCTCGAAAGGCAGCTTCAGGTGCGTTGCAGAGGGCCCTTGGTCCGTCGCGGTCCACGGAAGCACGCGTCCTGTTCCCGCACAAGTTTTTTTCAGATTCGAAAATGGATCAGGACTCGCGGAGTCGAGTATCGCCACCTGCACACCCGGATAGTCTCGCGCCGCAAGTTCACGCAGTTCATCTGCATTCAAGTCGGGAAGGTTACGATCCAATATCAGCAGATCGCATTCACTGTGCTCGAGCTTCGCGAGCGCGTCGGCGCCGCTCGAAGCCAACTCCACGGCACATTGGTTGAGGAAGTTCGCCGCCACGCGGTCGCGAAATCCCGGATCGGAACTCGCAATCAATACGCCGGCGTTCGACTGGAAGAGGGGGGCAGTCGTCATAGCCCCTCGTTTGTATTCTTGAAGTCTTGGAAGAAGATTAGGAGAAGATTAAAAAACTCTAAGACGGTGCGAAATCGCTAAAGATCTGTGGGAATGTTTCCGATACCGCTTACTGCATTCCGAGCGCCTTCAGCACGTCGCCCCGTTGTGACCAGAACAAGACCGCCGTCATTCCGATCAGAATCACCGTGGTCGCCCATGTCACCAGGTTTGCCACACGCGAGTTGGTATATTCGCCCATCAGTTCTTTCTTGTTTACCAGCAGCACCATGAAGATCAGCACCAACGGCAACACCATACCGTTCAGCGCTTGCGAAAGCAGAATTATCTTCACATAGTTGATTCTCGGTAGCAGGATTACGCCGCCGCCAGCGACGATAAGAAACGTGTAGAGCCAATAGAAGAACGGCGCTTCCGAGAACTTCTTTCCTACGCCCGACTCGAATCCCAGTCCCTCGCAAACTGTATACGCCGTTGAGATCGGCAGAATCGATGCCGAGAATATCGAGGCGTTAAACAGTCCCGCCGCAAATAGTATGTAAGCGTAATTCCCTGCCAGGGGCCTTAAAGCAAATGCCGCATCGGCGGCGCTCTTCACCTGATGTCCCGCAACGAACAATGTCGCAGCGCACGCCACGATAATGAACCACGCCACCACGTCGGTAAAAACGCATCCGACGATTACATCCAGCCGGGACGCGGCATAGTCGCGCCGGGTGACTCCCTTTTCCACCACCGACGCCTGCAGATAGAACTGCATCCATGGCGCAATCGTCGTTCCCACGATCGTGATGATCATCAACAGGTAATCGCGATCCTGAAACTCATGCAGCTTGGGAACCCGAACGGTTGAGATCAGCGCGAGGCTCCAGTTCGGCTTCGCCAGCACGCCAGCGAGGATGTACGCGATGTAGAAGAACGAAGCGAACAGGAATATCTTCTCGACGCTCTTATAGCTGCCCTTCACCACCATCAGCCATACCAGCGCCCCACAGATCGGCACGGAATAGAACTTCGATATGCCGAACAGTTCCCCACTACTGGCAATACCAGCAAACTCCGAAACTACGTTCCCGAAATTCGTAACCACCAGCGCGATCATCAGGAAGAATGTCGTCCGCAGGCCGTATTCCTCGCGGATCAGGTCGCTCAGGCCTTTGCCGGTAACCGCTCCCATGCGGGAGCACATTTCCTGCACGACGATCAGCGCCAGAGTGGTCGGCACCAGAGTCCACAGCAAGGCGTACCCGAACTGCGCTCCGGCCTGCGAATAGGTGAAGATGCCGCCCGTGTCGTTGTCGACATTAGCGGTGATAAAGCCCGGCCCAACGACTGCAAGGAACAGGAAAATCTGCGTGCGCCAGCGTTTTAACCAGTCCAGGATCGCAGTCATCGGCTCGTATGGTTACATCGGCTTAAAGTGAGATTAGCCTGACCAGCATAAACGGCTCTGGTTATCTGCCGCCACCACGAAATAGGCATCAAGCATGTAACACAACGCCAGAGCTGCTGGACGCGTCTAAGTGCACATGCTTAAAAACTATTTTCTTGTGATCGCTCTCCTTCTTTTTGCTGCGCCTGCCTTCGCTCAGAGCAATGATCTAGCAGTAACCTTCGGCGGCTACTTCCCGATTAATAGCCAGATCCCTGTCGGCAACTCGTTTGCCATCCAAGGCAATTTCGGACACCGGATCTTTCACGCTCCTCTGGCCTCTCTCTTCGTCGAAGTTCCGGTCACCGGCACATTTAACTCCGACGTCTTCACGACCGGGCATCTATTGTCCCTCGGCACCTATTCCGCCGTGTTCGTTACCCCCGGACTCAGGCTCAAACTCGCTCCCGGCTCTCCTATCTCTCCATACTTGGCCATCGGCGGAGGTCTCGCGCATTTCAGCAAGAGCGGCAACGCGCTCGCCACCTCTTCCTCGACAAATGCCGGGACCTTCGACTTCGCCGGAGGACTGGAAATGAAGATCTTCCCTTATCTCAGCCTTCGTGGCGAAGTCCGCGACTATTACTCCGGTAGCCCTAATCTGCTCCCCGGAGCAGACGCCCGCCAAAACCAGTTGCTCGCAACCGGTGGCATCGTCTTTCGCTTCTAGCTCGAATTAGTGGCCGGACCACGTCGCCGGCGCGCAAGTCGACCTTCGTCAGGCTCTCCGGCTGACCGTCAGCCTGATAAAATCGCTCTAGTGACTTCTCCCATTCGCCTCATCGCCATCGATATCGATGGCACTCTGCTCGACTCGCAATTCAAGATTCCTCCGGCTAATATCCTCGCCCTGCGACGTGCGCACGAACTGGGAGTCGAAATCGCACTCGTCACTGGACGCCGTCACTCTTTCGCTCTGCCCATTGCGGAAATGCTGGGCATCGATGTAACGCTGATCAGTTCGAACGGCGCAGTTACGCGTTCTCTGAAAGGCGAGCTTTTTCACCGGGATCTGCTGCCAGCCGCAACCGCCCGCACACTTATCCGCCACATGGACCGTTTCCGCGGAAACGCTGTCGTCACCTTTGACATTGAGGCGAAAGGCGCGCTCGTCCTCGAACGTGCCGACGAACTTCACCACAGCATCAGCCGCTGGCTGGAGAAAAACGCTGCCTTTCTCGAATACCGGATCCCGCTCGAAGATTGCCTCACCACCGACCCCGTCCAGGCCATGTACTGCGGGACCATCACCCGTATGCGGGAAGCCGAAAATCACCTGAAATTGGCCGGTCTGGACGGCAAAATCACCGTCTTAAAGACGGAATACCCCCACCGTGACCTGTGCATGTTCGACGTGCTTAACTATGCCTGTTCTAAAGGACATGCGGTCGAACGCTGGGCCGCGCACCGCCACATTTCGCGTGACCAGATCATGGCCATCGGTGACAATTACAACGACCGCGAAATGCTGGAATATGCCGGTATGCCGGTGGTAATGGCCAATGCATCAGAGGAGTTGAAACAACTTGGCTGGACCGTTACCCTCTCCAATGATGAAGGCGGAGTAGCCGCCGCGGTTGAGCAGGCGCTGGGCCTGGAGATTGCGAACACCTGATTTTGAATCTTCGACGCCAACTCGGCCTCCTGATTTTCATTGCGCTGCTCTCGCTAATGGCAATGGCCGCCGACGCCCCGCAAACTGCTGCTATCGTGCCCTCGCACAGCGAGTTCGACGCCGTTCTGCAGAACGGCTTCTCAATCCATCACATCCGCCGCGAGATCCTGGGCCAGACGACACGCCTCTTCGTTTCGAACGAAGCCACTAGCTACATCGATATTCCGACCGCTCAGATTCAATCGATCCAGGAAGTTCAGGTCGCCGACAAGGTCACACCGCAACCCGCGACTCTGTCGATCTCTGACGCTGTGAATGCTGCCAGTGACAAACATCAGATCGACCCTGACCTCATCAACAGCGTGATTCGCGCCGAGAGCGCATTCAATCCGCACGCGGTTTCCCGCAAAGGCGCTCAAGGATTGATGCAGCTCATGCCCGATACCGCCACCAAACTCGGTGTGAAGGATGCCTTCGATCCTGCTGCCAACGTGAATGCCGGAACCCAGTATCTTCGTGATCTGCTCGTCCTCTACCATGGAGACATCGTGAAGGCCCTCGCGGCCTACAATGCTGGCCCGCAACGTGTCGCGCAGTATCACGGCGTGCCGCCCTATCATGAGACTCGGGCCTATGTTGCCCAAATCGTGCGCGACTTCAATCGCAAGAAGCTGGCCGCACAAAAATCCCAAGCGTCAGCTCAAGCCACTGCGAAAAAACACCTGCCACTCACCGCTTCAGCGACTGCTTCGCAATAATTTCCCTTCTATGCACCAATCCCGGCAACATTGACCTGATACGCCCCCTCATTTACTGTGACTCTTCGCCCAAGCGCCATCAGGGCTGCCTCGTGTCACTGCATGAAGCGCAAGCAGATCATCATCTCGATCGTCGTTGTTATCGTTCTGGCTGCGCTGGTTTACTTGCAGATTCGGGAGTGGCGCCGCTTTGACTGGCAGAAATTCGCCGAAGGCAGCGAAGGTATCCTTTGGTATCGGGTCCTCTTCGGCGTGGCGCTGGTTTATCTTGCGGACTTTCTCCGGGCGATTCGCTGGAAGATCCTGCTGCGTCCCACCCGTCCCGATGTGCGCTGGAAGGACCTGGTCGCCCCTACCTATGTCAGGATTCGCCGGTCTTGCTATTCTCGGCCGCCCGGGCGAACTGATCCGGCCCTACCTTATCGGCCTGAAGACCAAAACCGCCTTTTCTGCACAAATGGCGATCTGGGCCATCGAGAGAATTTTCGACATAACGGCCGTCGTCATCATGCTCGTTATCGTCATCTTCTTTGTTCCTTCATTGCGCACCATTGACCACTATCAGGCATTTCGAGAATTCGGTTACGGCCTGATCGGCATCGTTGTGCTGCTGGTCGGTCTCGCGGTTACCCTACGCCTTATCGGACCGCGTTTCGCTGCCTGGGTCTGTCGCATGCTGACTCCAATATCGCCGCGCTTGGGGACCGCTACCGAAAAGAAGATCCGCTCCTTCAGTGAAGGGCTGGACACGCTCCGTGATCCCCTCTCGATCCTTGAGGTCTCCGGCATTTCGATGGTGATCTGGATCCTCGTCGCGTTCGCCTATCGCGAGGTAACCCACGCATATCCCATCGATACCGGCATTCCCGCCCTGGACCTCCCACAAGTCATCCTCCTCATGGGTGCCAGCGTAGTCGGCGGAGTCCTGCAATTACCTATGGTTGGCGGAGGGGCGCAACTGGCTACCATCGCCGTTCTCAACAACGTCTTCGACACCGGCCCGGAACTCGCCGTCAGTGCAGGCATTCTGTTCTGGCTTGTGACCTTCATGTCAATTGCGCCGGTCGGCCTGATCCTTGCTCATTTCGAACATCTCTCCCTGCGCAAAATAACTGCGGAAAGCGAATCTCTCGAAGAGTCGGAACCCTCTCTGCCTGCGTGTCCGCCCGAGCATCCGCAGTAACCTCTCGCCCTCAGTCTGGGCTGTTACAATTGGTGAGAGATACTCAGGTCAGCGCTAACTCCAATGAAATGTCCGTTTTGCGGGTTCCCAAATGACAAAGTTGTGGACTCGCGCGAAAGCAAAGAAGCCGAGTCGATCCGGCGTCGCCGCGAATGCCTGAAATGTTCCAAGCGCTTCACCACCTACGAGCGCATCGACGAAATCCCGTATATGGTGGTGAAAAAAGACGGCCGCCGCGAAAAATTTGATCGCCAGAAAGTCCTGAACGGACTGCTGCGCGCCTGCGAAAAACGTCCCATTCCCATGGGCAAACTCGAGCAGATCGTGAACGAAGCCGAGGGCTTTGTCATCGACTCTCCCGAACGCGAGCGCAAGACCAGCGAAGTCGGCGAACTGATCATGAATCGCTTGCGGCGTTACGACAAAGTCGCTTATGTCCGTTTCGCCTCCGTCTACTTGGACTTCAAAGACGTGAAGGAATTCATGGAGGAGTTGAAGCATCTCCTGAAGGCCGCGGAATCGACAACTGAGAAGGCGAAATCGACCGCCAAGAGCTGAGTCATCAACACCAACTCATCCGCAATTGAACAGGATTTTTGATTTATGACACACAAAGTCACTCTTATCCCCGGCGACGGCATCGGACCAGAGGTCACGAGCGCCGCTGTTCGCATTCTCGAAGCAACCGGCGTCAAGTTCGAATGGGAAAGCTACAAGGCAGGCGCTGATGCCTACGAGAAGTATCGCGAATACATTCCCAAGGAACTGATCGAGTCAATCGAACGCAACAAAGTTGCGCTTAAAGGACCAATCACAACTCCCATTGGCGGCGGCTTTTCCAGCATCAATGTCGAGCTTCGCAAACGATTCGAGCTCTACGCGAATTTCCGCCCGATCCGAAATCTGCCGCACGTGCCCACCCGTTATCCCGATGTCGACCTCATCATCATTCGAGAGAACACTGAGGGGCTCTATTCCGGCATCGAGCATGAAGTCGTCCCCGGCGTAGTCGAAAGCCTGAAGATCATGACGGAGAAGGCTTGCACGCGTATCTCAAAATTCGCTTTCGAATATGCCCGCAACAATAATCGCAAGAAGATTCACGTCATACACAAAGCCAACATCATGAAGATGTCCGACGGACTCTTCCTGAAGTGCTCACGCGCCATCGCCAAAGACTATCCTGAGATCACCTACGGCGAACACATCATCGATAACACCTGCATGCAACTGGTGATGAACCCATACCAGTACGACATGCTGCTGATGGAAAATCTCTACGGCGACATCATCTCCGACCTCTGCGCTGCTTTCGTCGGCGGTCTCGGCCTCGTCCCAGGCGCAAATATTGGCCATGAGATCGCCGTCTTTGAAGCCGTCCATGGCTCCGCCCCGGATATTGCAGGCAAGAATCTGGCAAATCCGACTGCGGTCGTCCGTTCGGGACTGCTGATGCTCCGCCATCTCGGCGAACACGACGCAGCCCTCAAGGTTCGCGATGCGCTTGAGTATGTCTATCGCGACAAGCAGAACCTGACGCGCGATCTCGGCGGTCCGGCCACCACCAGCCAGTTCGCCGACGCAGTGATTGCCGCAATCCAGAGCGAGAAAACTCAGCCCGCTTCCACCACTGCTTGAGGTAGTTTCCCGGGGCTGGCTTACGGGTGCTCCACCCTCGCCTTCTTATGGCTCGGGTGGAACCTCTTGTTCCTGTCACCCTGTTTTGTTTTCGTCGCGCTGTTTTTGTTCCTGTCACCCTGTTTTTGTTTATTGTCATCACGAGCGAGCTTCAGTTTTTTCCCGTCACTATTTCTGTTTTTTTGTCATCACGAGCGAGCTTCAGCTCGCGAGGGATCTGCATTTGGTTCATAACTCATAGTCGCGCGGGCGCCCCTTCGCCTTCGCTCAGGGCACGCCCTCTCCCCGCGTGCTCCATTTCATATCCGAGCGCCAGCGAGGATCTGTCATGCCGAGCGCAGCGAGGTATCCCTATCGCACCACGAACGCTCGCCTCTGCGATTTCTTGTCAAGCCCCCAAAATCTGAAATTTCTCCCCAACTATCTCATTCCACGATAGAAATAAATTTCGCCAAAGTGTCTAGTAGGTCCCCTCGAATTTGTCACAATAGAAGCAGTGGATAAATAAATACTGAATGGAGTCATCAACCTCATCCGTCGGATCATCCGACGGACGGTCCCATAGCATCCGACGGATAAATTTCCCGTCCGAGGGATAAGTCCTTTGTTCCCACCAAAGTCTTCGAGACCCCTCCCCCCTCCCAACGGATCCGAGGAAAATCCGATCAACCGCCGTTACGGGATGGTTGTCATCACGAGCGGACGTCAGTCCGCGAGGATCTGTCATACCGAGTGCAGCGAGGTATCCCTACCCTCTGTGAGAAATTTGGGGAACAAGAAGAGACGTGGTCGTCTGCTCTCTCCCTACAGAGCAATTACAATACTGAGTTCCAGCAAACTCCCATCATGTCACGGACAATTCTCGCTCTCTTACTCGGTCTCACTCTCGCTTCCTGCAACAAGCCAACGCAGAAGTCCCAGTCCAAGCCCGTCACCGCCATCGATCCCGCAACAGCTGCCACCATTACTGGCACGGTTCACTTCGAAGGCACCGTTCCCTCGCCCGCGAAGATCGACATGTCCAATGATCCCGATTGCGGCGCAAAACTCGCCTCCTCGGAAAACCTCATCGTCGATCGTGGCAATCTTGCAAACGTATTCGTTTACGTGAAAGACGGTTTCGGCGATCGCGGCTTTGCCGCTCCACAGGCACCTGTCACGATCGACCAGCGCGGCTGCCGCTACGTCCCTCATGTGCTCGGCGTAATGACCGGACAGCCCGTTCAGATCCTTAACTCCGACAGCACTACCCACAACGTCCATCCCCTGGGACATGCCAATCACCAGTGGAATGCATCGCAACTGCCTAACTCCCCGGCGCTGACCAAGACCTTCACCGAACCCGAGATCATGCTTCCGATCCACTGCAACCAGCACCCATGGATGCACATGTACCTCAACGTCATCGACAACCCCTTCTATGCTGTCACCGGATCCGACGGCCGCTTCGAACTCAAAGGGCTCCCCCCGGGCGACTACACTGTCGGAGCAGTCCACGAGCAATTAGGCGAGCAAACAATGAGAATCACAGTCGCTCCGAAAGAAGCGAAGCAGGCAGCCTTCACTTTTCAAGCCAGGTAGCACCTGCCTGTTCCCCATCCCATTTCGGTCCGATGTCGGAACTTGTCGCCCTAATCCCCTTGCCGCAACCGCCCGTCCGAGTGATACCATCGTTGGTTGCGCATCACAGCGCGATGTGATGTGGGGACATAAGGAGACACGCACCTGAAAGGCTCTCTGACCACGCCCTTCAATCGGGCGCATCATAATTTCGCAGTCTTTGCCGCCTTCGCGACCTTCATCCTCATCATTGCCGGTGCACTGGTCACCAGCAACGACGCTGGTCTCTCCGTCCCCGACTGGCCCACCAGCTTCGGCCACATAGCCCAGATGCCACGCATGGTCGGCGGCGTGAAATTCGAACACACGCATCGCATGATCGCCGAGTTCATCGGCACGCTCACCATCATCATTGCCGTTTGGACTTGGCGCAGCGACCGCCGCTCGTGGATGAAGAAACTCGGCATCGCGGCACTCGGCACCGTGATCCTCCAAGGCGTTCTCGGCGGAATTACCGTTCTTGAATTACTGCCGCCCGCCGTTTCGACGGCCCATGCCATCGTTGGTCAAACCTTCTTTTGTATCGCTGTAGCGATTGCCCTGTTCACTGGACGCCGCTTCGTGCAGGAAGAACCGCGTACCGCACGCGACAGCCGCCGCCCCAGCCTCATTGCGCTTACGAACCTGTCCGTCTTCATCGTTTACGTCCAGTTGGCCCTCGGCGGCATGTTCCGCCACAAAGGCATGAGTTGGGAGCCGCACGTGATCAACGCCGCGCTGGTCACCTTCATCCTGATTTGGACCTCCGTGCGCGTGCTCTCGTACTACTCTGAGATTGAAGGTCTGCGTCGTCCTGCGATCCTTGTGCTCAGCCTTGTTATCGTGCAACTCTGCCTGGGCTTCATGTCCTTCCTGACAAAGGTTGTTTGGGGAGCACAAGCTGTGCAGCCCACGCCGCTGATGGTTTCTTCTACCGTGGCTCACACCGCCGTTGGAGCCCTGCTTCTCGCTTCTACTGTCGTTCTCGCCATCCAGGCGCGACGTCATCTTGCCGTTCTCGACGAGCACGCCGTCCGTACCGGTGCCCAGAGGCCCGTGACCGCATGAACACTACACCTCGAGCCGTTGCGATCTCACCCAGCAGTATCTCTGTGTTGTTACGCGATTATGCCGAACTCACCAAGCTGCGCGTAACCTCGATGATCGTTCTGACCGCATGGACCGGGTTCTACTTTGCGGCGTTCAAGTCAGGTGTCAGTGGGTTCTCGTGGACTCTTTTCCACGCCTTGATCGGCATCGGCCTCGTCTCCGGCGGGACCGCCGGCTTCAACGAAGTCATCGAGTGCGATACCGACTCGCACATGCGCCGTACCGCAATGCGTCCGCTGCCCGCGAAGCGCATGGGCCTGACGCACGCTTCCATTCTGTGCTCCGCCCTGATCATCGGTGGCGCCACTTACCTTTGGCTGGCGACCAACGCCCTCACGGCTTTGCTCACGCTCGCCACAGCCGTCTTTTATCTTGGCGTCTATACTCCGCTGAAGCGCGTCTCCCCGATCTGCACCTTCATGGGAGCGTTCTCCGGTGCTATGCCGCCCATTCTTGGCTGGACCGCCTTGCGTGGCCGCGTCGACTTCGGCGCCCTGGTTCTCTTCGGCATCCTGTTCTTCTGGCAGTTTCCGCACTTCTATTCCATCGCGTGGCTTTATCGCGAAGACTACGAAAGCGCCGCCATTCGCATGCTCCCCGTCGTCCACTCCGACGGTCGCTCTACCGCGCGCGAAATCATGATCTACTCGGGCCTGCTTGTCCCTATAAGCCTACTGCCTACGTACATTGGCATGGCGGGACGCGTTTACCTGTTCGGCGCGCTCATCCTCAGCAGCGGTCTTTTTTACTATGGCCTGCGCCTGGCCCTCAGCGATCTGCCCGCTGATTCACCGCGTTCCAAGGCTCCGGCGCGGCATTTGCTCCGTGCGACTGTCATCTACTTACCTTTGCTCTTCCTCCTGATGATGCTGAACGTAGCGTAGAATCAATTAGGTGACCTCCGGAACAACATCCCTTTCCGCAACTCCGTCCCTTGAGGCGAATGCCGCCAATGCGGTGATTCACGTCGAAAACTTGCAGCACGCCTACAACGGACGCGCCGCACTCAAGGGCGTATCCTTCGACGTTTATCCCGCCGAGATCTTCGGCCTGCTCGGCCCCAATGGCAGCGGCAAGACGACCATGTTCCGCATCCTCTCCACCCTGATGCTGCCCATGGGAGGCCGCGCCGTCATTAACGGCAGCGACTCTGCCTCCGATCCGGCTCGCCTCCGCCAGCACATCGGCGTCGTCTTCCAGGCGCCCAGCATCGACGTGAAGCTCTCTGCTTACGAGAACCTGCAGCACGTCGGTCATCTGTACGGAATGCGTGGAGCCGCTCTTGATTCGCGCGTGAAGGAAATGCTCGGTCGCGTCGGACTCTCCGATCGCGCGAATGAGCGTGCCGAAACGTTCTCTGGAGGCATGCAGCGCCGCCTCGAACTTGCCAAAGGCTTGTTGCATCATCCGTCGGTGCTTTTGCTCGATGAGCCCACGACCGGCCTCGACCCCGGCGCACGTCGCGATCTCTGGCAATATCTCGCCATCCTTCGCGATGAGGAAAATGTCACCGTGATCGTGACCACGCACCTGATGGAAGAAGCAGAGCGTTGCGATCGCCTTGCGATCCTCAGCGAAGGGCAACTAGTCGCACTGGGTACTCCGGCTGAATTGAAAAATGAAATCGGTGGCGACGTCCTTTTACTTGAAGCCCGCCACAATCCGGAAGAACTGGCCGTGCGTATCAGCCAGCGTTATGGAGCTGAAGCCACCGTGCTTGATGACGGCAAGGTCCGCCTGGAGCAGGATCAGGGACACCGCTTCGTCACCGACGTGGTCGAAGCCTTCCCCGGCGAGATTCAGTCCGTATCCGTGAGTAAACCAACTCTGGAAGACGTATTCATCCGTCGCACCGGACATCGCTTCTGGACCGAAGAACAACAAGCCGACGCCCAGAAGGCGGCAGGCGGCAAGAAAAAGAAGAAGCACTGAAAATCAGCGCTCATCTGCGTTAATCGGGTGCCCCACCCTAGCCCTCTTTTGGCTTGGGTGGGACCCAAGATCGACAGCTAAAAGAATTCATGGCAACTCAAGTACAAGTACTCCCCGCACCCATCTCCGTCGGCACCATGCTGCCCGCGCTTTCCTTGTGGAAGCGCGAGATCGTACGCTTCTACCGCCAGCGTTCGCGCGTGGTGGGCGTCATCATCTCGCCGGTGCTCTTCTGGATCGTCATCGGTTCCGGCTTCGGATCGTCTTTCCGCGGCGGTACTGCCGGAGGCCAGCACTATCTCGACTTCTTCTTCCCCGGCGCACTGACGATGATCGTGCTCTTCACCTCCATCTTCGCCATGATGTCGCTGATCGAAGATCGCAACGAAGGCTTCTTGCTCACCGTGCTCGTCGCGCCGGTCAGCCGCAGCGCCATCGTGCTTGGCAAGGTTCTTGGAGGCGCAACCCTCTCGGCCATCCAGGGCCTGATCTTTCTCGCCTTCGCGCCGCTGGTTGGCATTCACTTCAGCCTCGTCAGCTTCGCCCTGATCGCCGTAACTGTATTCCTGGTTGCTTTTTCACTCACAGCGCTCGGTTTCGCGATCGCGTGGCCCATGGATTCGACGCAAGGCTTCCATGCCATCATCAACCTGTTCCTGATACCGCTCTGGCTGCTCTCCGGATCGCTGTTCCCGCTCAGCGGAGCCTCTTTCTGGATTCGCATGCTGATGCGCATCAACCCGCTCACCTATGGAACTGAAGCCTTGCGCGCTTTGCTCTTTCCTGCGAGCGCTTCGCCTGATTTTCCCGTGGGCACATCAATTTTGATTCTAGGAATTTTCTCTTTGATCATGTTTGCCGTGGCCTTCTTCATGGCCAACCGCAGGACCACCAAGCCAGCAGCTTAGGTAGACGGGGGTAGCTGGTAGCTAGTAGATAGCCAACGGGACTTGCAACCAGCTACTGGCTACCCAAACAGGCGCCCGCTGATACGCAGACAACTATGCAAGACTACTCGATCTTTCCGGTCATCAACGCCTCGCTCAACGGCACGGCTGCCGTCCTTATCGGCACCGGCGTCTACCTCATCAAGACCGGACGCGAGCGCGCCCACAAAGCCGTGATGGTCCTCGCCATTTCCACCTCCACGCTTTTCCTGATCTCGTACCTTTACTATCACGCGCACATTGGCAGCTATCACTTCCGCGGACACGGTTGGGCCCGCCCGCTCTATTTCACGATCCTGACTACGCACACCATCCTTGCCGCCGTGATTGTTCCACTTGTCATCATCACGGTCACGCGCGCCTGGCGAGGCCACTCCGACCGCCACCGTGCAATCGCGCGCTGGACCTACCCGCTCTGGCTGTACGTCTCCATCACCGGCGTAGTCGTCTATTTCATGCTCTACAAGATCTTCGTCAGCTAGAGCAGCGCTTGTGCGTGTTCAATCCGAGCGTAGCGAGGATCTGTCATCCCGAGCGAGGGCGTACGCCCGAGTCGAGGGAGCCCTACAGTGCCCACTCAAACGATGAAACGAACAGGCTTTTCGGACAAGCCTCTCTGTAGCAAGCTCTGTTTTCAATTGTCCGATTATCCGATTCCCCGATTACAGATTCCGGTACACTACTCCCGCATGCGCCCACTCATCGCCGTTCTTCTCCTGTCCCTTGCTGCGTCGGCCCAGAACTTCACCCAAGCTGACATCAACTCGGTCTATCCAAGCGTCGAAGCCCTGTATCTCGACTTTCATCGCACTCCCGAGCTCTCGCTGCACGAAGTGAACACGGCCGCCAAAGTTGCCGACGCCCTCCGTAAGCTGGGATTCGAAGTCACCACCGGAGTCGGTGGCACCGGCGTTGTCGGAATCCTGAAGAACGGCAACGGCCCCGTGGTCATGCTGCGCACCGAACTCGACGCTCTTCCCGTGCACGAAGACACCGGCCTGCCCTATGCGAGTCACGTCGTCACCAAAGACGCCGCCGGCAACGATGTTCCCGTCATGCATGCCTGCGGGCACGACATTCACATGTCCAGCCTGATCGGTACGGCCACGCTCATGAGCCACGCGCGCGATCGCTGGCACGGCACGCTCATGCTGGTTGCCCAGCCCGCGGAAGAGATCGGCGCCGGCGCGCCTGCCATGCTGAAGGACGGCCTCTTCACTCGTTTCCCCAAACCCAACTATGCTTTTGCCGTTCATGACGACAGCGGCATTCCCGCCGGACAGGTCGGGTTCATCCCCGGCTACGCGCTCTCCAACGCCGATTCCGTCGACATCACTTTCTACGGCAAGGGCGGTCATGGGGCGATGCCGCAGACCACCGTCGATCCCATCGTAATCGCCGCGCGCTTTATCCTCTCGGTCCAGACCATCGTCTCGCGCGAACTCGCTCCCACCGATCCTGCCGTCATCACCGTCGGATCCATTCACGGCGGCACCAAGCACAACATTATTCCCGACGAGGTCCATCTGCAGCTCACCGTGCGCTCTTACAAAGAAGAAGTGCGCAAGCACATCTTCGACTCGATGAAGCGTATTGCCGGCGCTGAAGCCGCTGCCGCCAATGCACCCAAGCCGCCGCTCATTACTGCCAAGGAAGGCGGCCATGCCACATACAACGATCCCGCGCTCACCGAACGCCTCGCAGCCGCGGAAAAACATACCCTTGGCGACGCCAATGTGTATCAGATCCCACCCAAGATGGTTTCCGAGGATTTCTCCGAATACGGAGTCGCAGGTGTTCCCGCCACCATCTTCTTCGTTGGAGCCGTGAATCCCGCGAAATTCAAGGCCGCCAGCGCAAGCGGCGAAGCTCTTCCCTCATTGCATTCATCCATGTTTGCGCCCGACCGCGAGCCCACACTGAAAACCGCAATGGAAGTCGAGACCACCGCGTTGCTGGATCTGTTCAACAATCCAGCCAAATAACCATTTAGGACTAGGAATGTTTACGGGTGCCCCATCCAAGCCCACTGTTGGCTTGGGTGGGGATTTTGACTTTTGCACCACACTGAGCAACCGAAGTACAGAAAATATTTCGCCAGTCCGAGCTTCAGCGAGGACTGTCATCCCGAGCGAGGGCGCAGGCCCGAGTCGAGCGAGCCCTACCGTCTCTCACACTCAATATGAGCGCCCATGCGTTTCGGTACCAGGACATCGCACAGCGATGCATCGACGAACTGATGAAATGAAACTGATGTACTGAAATACTGAAGTACTGAACGACTATAGGGAGCCGCCGCCCCCGGGGGCATCCGTGAGCAGCGACTCCAGCAGGGACATCAACAGATCAGGC
The DNA here is from genome assembly GCA_963724985.1 of Terriglobia bacterium. Taxonomy (GTDB): domain Bacteria; phylum Acidobacteriota; class Terriglobia; order Terriglobales; family Acidobacteriaceae; genus JAJPJE01. The sequence goes on from CAVRWV010000022.1 coordinate 185,190, forward strand.
TTGACCTGCCATTAACTCCCTGTAGACAACGCCGCCCTCCAAAACGTTCCCGAAAACGCAGAAATATATTTCTTCGCAAAACTGGGAACCTTCTCCGCTCGTGGTGTCTATTCCGTTAGCGCATGCGCAATCCCGGTGGGCCGCTCCCACCAAGAACCTGCGAGCGATGTGGGGCTCGCCGAAAGCCGTTCAGGAGGGCGTATGTTTGAAGACAGCCTGTTTGCATCGAACAGTGTCTCTAATCCGCGACGAGGATGGACCGCGCTTACTTCCTTCTTCGTTCAAACTTTTTTCATTGGCGTGCTCGTAGCGCTTCCGCTGCTGTTCACCGAAGCCCTGCCGCTGACCCATTGGGCCAATATCCTGGAGGTGCCGCCAGCGCCAGCACCGCCGCCTTCGGTTGCAGAACCGACCCGTCACAACGCGCAACCTCCAGACACAAACATGGCGGGCGACCGAATCCTACAGCCTCCGCGCATTCCGGATCACATCGCGACTCCGGTTGACGATGGCCCGCCGCCGCAAGTAGGGGTGCCGGATGGCTCAGTGATCGGATCAACCAATATTGCCACCTCCAGCAACACCCTTATGAGCAACATCCTCAACAGCGTGCGCCCGCCGGCACATCCTTCGATCGCACGCCCGAGTAAACCGTTCCCCGTCTCAACGGGCGTTTCCGAAGGCCTGCTGATTCACCAGGTCAAGCCCGCATATCCACCGATTGCAATCGCTGCGCACGTCCAGGGAGAAGTAGTCCTCCAGGCCGTTATTGGCAAAGACGGTACCATCCAGAACCTGCGCGTCGTGAGCGGGCATCCCATGCTGATTAGATCCGCTGTCGATGCGGTCCAGCAATGGCGCTATCGGCCTTACATGCTGAACGGAGAACCGGTCGAAGTCGAAACCCAGGTTCGTGTCACTTTCACCATCTCCTGAGCCGGGCCACTACTTACGTGGGGGCAGCCGATCCTTCGACTTCGCTCAAGGCGGGCTCGCGGCTGCCCTTCTGCTTCGGGGTTCCGGACCCATCTTCGGAACCCTTTCCCTCAGCCATCATCTGACCTATTGACGCACATCTTATTGAGAGAAGCTGGTCATACGCGCCCAGATGCACTCCATTGCTCCCTCACAGCCCGACTTAGCCACTCGAAACCGTCGCCACCGGTGGCGCATCATCGGCATTGTCCTGCTCGTGCTCTTCATTGGCGGCTTGGTCGGCGCTCGCCTGCTGATCTCTCATGCAGAGCCGATCCTGCGGGCGCGCATCATCGAAACGCTCTCGACGCGCTTCAACAGCCGTGTGGAGCTCGGCGAACTTCACGTCTCTGTGATGAACGGACTTCAAGTTTCGGGTGGTGGGCTAAGGGTCTTCGGCAGCTTCGATCCCAATCGAAGTCAAACAGGGATTCAGCCTCTGTTCGCCGTCAGCTCGTTTCGATTTCGTACCACGATCCGCAGTCTTCTGCGCACGCCTATGCACATCGATTCGGTCCACGTACAGAACCTGGTTCTGAATATTCCTCCCAAGGAGGAGCGCAAGCAGGCGCCGCAGCTTCGGCCAAAGGGCGGAAAAATCCGCATCTCTGTCGGCCAGATCGTCTCCGACGACGCTAAGCTCGTTATCAACACCCTGAAGCCTGGCAAGCTGCCCACTGAGTTCGACATCTCTCATCTGGTGTTGCGCACGATCGCATCGGGTCAACCGTTACACTTCGATGCCACGCTGGTAAACCCTAAGCCGGTCGGCGACATCGCCTCCAGCGGCTACTTCGGTCCCTTCCGGGAAGATAGCCCGCGTGACACTCCGGTCAAAGGCGACTACTCCTTCAGCAACGCCGACCTCAGCACCATCAAGGGGATCGGTGGCATTCTCTCTTCTACCGGCCGGTACAGCGGAACTCTCGGCGGCATCATCGTCGACGGCACTACCGACACGCCCGATTTCCGCCTGAGCATCAGCGGACATCCGGTTCCTCTGCACACCGAGTTTCATGCCATCGTCGATGGCACCGACGGCGATACGTATCTGCAACCAGTCAAAGCACAGCTACTGAACTCGTTCTTTGTGTGTAACGGTTTCATCGTGAAAGAAACTCAACCACCTGGACGCCACATCAAGCTGGACGTAGTGGTGGAAAAAGGACGTATCCAGGATTTCTTGAAGCTTGGGGTGAAAACGGATCCCGTGGTTATGACCGGCATTATTGCGCTGAAGGCAAAACTCGATCTCCCGCCGGGCGAACCTGATATCGCGAACCGGCTCAAACTGACCGCCAACTTTCGCGTCTCATCCGCGCACTTCACCAACGAAAAGATTCAGGAGAAGATCGATCGCTTCAGCCTCCGCAGTCGAGGCAAAGTCGGCCAGATCGCCGAGTCGAATCCGGACGTTCACTCGATTCTTGCCGGTGCCTTCGTCCTTAATGACGGCGTCCTAAACTTTTCTCGCGTTCATTTCCAGGTTCCTGGAACGCAAGTTAACCTCACCGGCGTGTACAGCCTCGATGGAAATCGATTCGATTTTCACGGACATGCGCGCATGGACGCCAAAGTTTCGCAACTTGTCGGTGGATGGAAATCGATCTTCCTGAAACCGGTCGATCCCTTCTTCAGCAAGCACGGCGCCGGTACCGATGTTCCTATCAAGATCACCGGCACGAAGTCCGAACCGCAGATCGGACTTGATTTCGGCCACAAGGACGAAGATCCTGGCAACTAATGCTCCTGTCGCTTACACAGGGCTTTACTCACCTGATACAAGTCACATCCCGCTCCAATTGATTTCAGCTACACTGTTCAGCGCCCATGAACAAGGTACGTGATATCTCCATCCTTCTGTCATTCTTCATGACTCTCATAGCGTGCGGAGGCGGCGGAAATAACATTTTCCCAACGCCGACTCCGACGCCGATACCGACTCCCGCGCAGACGGTCTCCGTTACCATAAGCAATACGACGACGGGGACCCCGTTCAAGCTGGCGATGTCCACATCGTTCCAGCCGGCCGAATGGGACTACCAGTTCTTCACCAATCATCCGACAGCAATTGGGCCGCTGGGAGATCTGAATGCCTCGCACATTCGCATTCAGGCCGTGTCGCAGGCGATACCGCAAACCGGAGTGAGCGCCTGGGACTTCACCATGCTGGATGCGATTCTTCAGCCCGTGCTCGGCGTTGGCGATAACAGCCCCGAGTTCCAGGTCGCCTTCGCACCGGCCTTCATGTATCAACCGAACACGAAGATATTCAACGACCCGAGCTTCGCCACCTTCGGCGATTACGCAGCCAACCTGGTGAAGTATTACAACGGGTTTGGGCTTTCCGACGGCACAGGCAAAACAATAAAATCACCCAGTCCGAACCCCATTACTTATTGGGGCATTTACAACGAGCCCAACATCAACGGATTCGACAATACCGCCGGACACTACACGCCCGCCGATTACGCAAGGCTTTACAACGTTACAGTTCCCAAGATGCAGGCAGTCGATCCCAGCCTGAAGTTCGTTGCCGTCGAGCTGTCAGATTTCGGAACCTGGGAGAACGACTTTCTGCCAACCTTTGTCAGCTGATGTCACCGCGCAGGTCGATATTGTCGCCACTCACTTCTATTCCACGTGTAACCAGAGCAGCACCGACCAGACTTTATTCAACACCATTCCGGCCTTTGCCGCTGGGGTCAAAAACATCTACTCGATTCTCCAGAAGAATCCGAACCTGGCGAACGTGCCGGTCTGGATCACCGAGAATAACGTCAACGCCGACTTCGGCGACGCCAACGGCAACAGCACCTGCAATCCTGGGCAAAAGTTCGTGGACGACGCCCGTGGTTCCAGCGCCTTCTTTGCCGCATGGCGTCCGTACCTCTTCTCGCAGGTGGGACAAGCCCGAGCACAACTGCTTCACCACTGGGATTTCGCTGCCGACGCGCAATATGGCGAACTCGACGATCAGACCGGCAACAATCGCCTCAGCTACTGGGTGGATAAGACCCTCCAGCAATACTTCCCTGCTACGACCGCTGGAGTTGACGTTCTTCAGGCCACCAACAGCGACAATACGAACGTGGAAGCCCTCGCCGTGAAGAATGCGGACGGCAGCGTTGTCGTCATGGTCTCCAACCACGCGGTGGCGAATGCGTCCGACAATAACGGTGCTGGATCACCGCGCGATGTCACGGTGGATATCAGTGCGCTGGGAAATTTCTCCACCGCGACTCAGCTGATCATTGATGCGAATACCAATTTGACGCTTGGCCCCGTGGCGCAGCCGCTGACATTCTCGCCTCAACTGAAGCTGCTGTTGAATGGATATGGAGTGGTATTTCTGAAACTGCAGTAAGTCGATCAGTCTGTCAGTCGATCAGTCTTTCAGTCGGTCAGTATTGCAGAAGTGCCTCGACACATAAATGCAGATTCACACTGAATAGCGCTCCCTCGACTCGGCCATACGGCCTCGCTCGGGATGACAGAGGATCCTCGCTGGCGCTTGGAATAAGCAGGTTCGGCTGGATTCGACTGAAAGACTGATTGACTGAAAGACTTACGCTACTTCGCCGCCGCGTACTGCCCGAGCGCCTGCTCAATGGCTTCCGGCGTGAGATTCTCGCCCTCATTCATGCGCTTCAGCAGCGCGTCGATAATGTCCTTCGCTTCGTCCTTGCCGTAGTTCTTGATGAACCCGTCGTAGAAGTGCTCACCGGACATCGCCTTATTGATTTCCCACTCTTTGTTGTTCTCGTTGAGTTCGGTGTAATACACCACGCGGTACTTGCCCGTATAAGTGGCTTCCCGGTAAATCTCGAACATCACCTTGTCGGATTCCATCGCCATCGACACACCCCGTCCTGATCTCGCTTAAGCATACCGGAGTCCCACGCAGCTTGCACCTTGACACAGCGCGACTCGCAACATCAAAAGAAAATCGCTCCCGCCTTCGGAAGCGATTTCAATCTCACCACTGCTCTCGGGTGCCCCACCCTCGCCTTCTGTTGGCGTGGGTGGGATTCCACTAGTCTCCGCTCAGCTCCACCAGTTCGTTCTGCGCTGGCTGAATGCCAATCAGCTCGCTGGGAACGCTCTCGTGCGTACCGCAGCTGTTGCCGCGGTCACTGGAACTGCCCGCCAGCTGCAGTTCGTGGCGCAGCTGATCTTCGAACTTCTTCAGCTGATCCGCAATGCTGACTTCCTTGCTGCGGTTGCGAACCATGTCTTCACGATAGCGCTTGAGGAAGTAACCAATCGTCTCCACGCGAATCTTGATCGAGCCGCTCGGCTTGTTCTCGTCGATATCCTTGAAGCAGAAGTACGGCGTCCCTGAGTGCTCGACGATTTCTTCGATCACGGTATAGATCGGAGCATCGTGTCCGCACTTGAAGCTTGAGAGCTCCAGTGCCACCAGGTTCGGATGGCGGGCAATATACTTCGCTGCCCAAACCTTGCGCGAGGTGTTCTCCGAGTAGGAGTTCTTCCACGCGTCCGAAACGTCCATCGGGTGCTGGATGTAGCCCGCGCGAACCTCGTCACCGAACAGCTTCCAGACGATTTCATCGTCCAGCGGCAGCGAGTCCTGCGAGAACACCGGATAACCAAGCTTCTGGAATTCTTCCAGGATCTCGTGGTTGATTCCCGGGTCGTTGTGATATGGACGGCCCAAAAGCACGATCCCCAGCCGGTTTTCCTCTTCGAGCTTCTTCAACACCTCACGCGCTGTTCCGCGCATGACGACGTTGTCGAACTTCTCCATGGCGGCGAAGCCCAGCTCCACCGCGCGATAGTTCTCTTCCTCGCTCAGGCCGAGGATGTCATTCCAATCGTCGAACATCTGCCGGTGCGCGATCTTCGGATCGTCGAGACAGATCAGCGTGTCTTTCCAGATCAGGCCCTTCTCCTCGAAGAGATTGCCTTCCTTGGTAAACGCCGCTTTCACCGACGCCGGAGTTGCCGTAACTGTCGGGCATGCGCGGCTCGACTGCACATGCTTCAGGAACGTTGGCAGCGAGTCGATCATCGGGAAGAAGATGATATTCAGGTTCTTCTTCGGATGGACGGCGTACAGCAGGTTGTGAACGTGCGGAATGCCGACCTTCGACGGGAAGCACGGATCGATCGCGCCGCGCTTCGCACCTTCCTTGTAAAGCTGCTCGTTGGTGTAGTCGGACCAGAAGATATTGTCGGCCTTCACACCCAGCGCTTCGAAATAGGCGGTGAAGAACGGCCCGCAGCTGTACATGTTCAGCGCCTTGGGCATGCCGATACGAAGTTCGGCGCGTTTCTTCATCTTCTCGATGCGTTCTTTTTGCGACTTGGTGATCGCCAGCTTCGGCAGCGGATCGGCCACAACCGGCGGCTCGTAGCTCTTGAAGGCAGCTTTCGCTGCGATCTCCACCAGGTTCGGATTTTCCTTCTTGATGGCGTCGATGTTGCCCTTGATGACGCGCATCTCTTCCACGTTCTCGACCGTTCCCTTTTCGCAGGTCGCAATAATCAACCGTTGCGCGCCCTCGGCAAGTGGAACCTTGGTCTTGACCGGCGGCTTGTAGTTCGGATTCGGCGTCGCCGTCGTTACGTCAATGAAGGTACGCAGGCACTTGTTCTTGCAGAAGTAGCACCGCGTCGCTTCGTCGCGCGTGGTCGTGTAGGTGATGGAAGCAACGCCTTCCAGACCGATGAACTCGGTCTTCATGCCGTTCTCCCACAGACGCACGGCTTCGAACGCGCAGCCAATGGCGCCCGCTTCACCGCAGTGTTGGTGAACGATCACCTCAGCCTTAACGTCCTTGCCTTTGAAGCGCGACTCGATGAAATCGACCTGCGACTTCACCGCGGCCATGTTGTGCTGCGTGCCGCCCTGAAGAACGAACTTGCGGCCGATCGCCGAGAGGTTCGGGATCTGAGAAACGTACAGCCAGATATTCTTCGGCAGCACGTTGCAGAGTCCGGCCATGATCTCTTCCGGCTTCCATCCCTGGCGCTGGAAGTCCACGATGTCCGACTGCATGAACACTGCGCAGCCGTAACCGAACTGCGGGAATCCCTTCGCGTTGAAGGCGATGTCCGCGAAGTCTTCTACTTTGAAGCCGAAGCTCTCGCATGTGCCTTGCAGGAAGTAGCCATTGCCTGCCGAGCACTGCGTGTTCAGCTTGAAGTCTTTTACGCGGCCATCTTTCAGGATGATGATCTTGATGTCCTGGCCGCCCACGTCGCAGATTACGTCTGCATCCGGATAGAAGTGCAACGCGGCTTGCGTATGCGCCACGGTCTCCACCAGCGCAACGTCCGCGCCCACTGCGTCCTTCAGGATGTCCTTGGCGTATCCGGTGGTCCCCACGCCCATAATCTTGAGCACGGCGCCTTGGTCGACTACCTGCTTCGCAACCTTGGCCAGCACCTCCTGCGTATCCTCAATCGGATTGCCGCGTGAGAGCTGGTAGGTCTTGCAGAGGATGTTGCGGTCCTTGTCGACGAGGACAGCTTTCGTGGAAGTCGATCCGCCGTCGATGCCGATGAAGCCTTCCACCACCTGACCGGGCTGGAATGTCGTCGGAATGAACTTTTTCTTCGTGTACTTCGCTGTGAACTCGGCGAGTTCTTCCGGGCTCTTCGCCAGCGCCTGCGCGCCGCCCTTCTTCGCCTTTTCCTGAGCGCGTCCCTCGGTCATGTACCACTCAAGCTTGTCGTAGCCGACATACACGCCGATTCCAGGATCTTCCTGCTTGCCGAACTCCACTGCGCCGATGCAGGCGAAGTATTGCGCATTGTCCGGCGTCTTGATCAGCGATTCGGGATCCACGCCTTCGGGCAGCGGATAGTTACGCTCTTCCCAGATTTTGGGGATGTTGTGCTTCCAGCAGTCGCGCATGCCCTTGATGTAGCAATTCGGGCCGCCCAGCAGCAGCACCGTCGGACGCAGCGTGTTGCCGCGCGTCAGCACCGAAAGATTCTGTTGCACGATGGATTCGAACAGCGACGCCATCAACTCGTTCGGCGGAACGCCCTGCTTCTGCAGGCCGTTGATATCCGTCTCAGCGAACACGCCGCACTTGCCAGCCACCGGATGCAGCTTCTCGCCCTTGTAGCCCATGTTGCAGAGCTGATCAGACGGAATGCGCAGCTTGGCGTTGATCTTGTCGATGACGGCGCCCGTACCGCCAGCGCACTTGTCGTTCATCGAGGGCAGCTTCTTCTTCTTACCGGTCTCAGGATCTTCCTTGAAGATGATGATCTTCGCGTCCTGACCGCCCAACTCGATCACTGATCCGCACTCTGGATACAGCTTCTCCACCGCCAACGAGACCGCATTTACTTCCTGCACGAACTTTGCGCCGATATGTTTCGCAATGCCGGAGCCGCCCGAACCGGTGATGAAGACGCGATAGTTCTCGTCGGGAACATTCGGCAGATCCGTCTTGATCTGCCTCAGCATCTCCAGCGCCTTCTCAGGCTGCTTGGTCTCGTGGCGCTGGTAGTCCTGCCAGAGAATCTCGTCCGTGGTTCCGTCAATCACCGCAATCTTCACGGTCGTTGAACCTACGTCCACACCCATCCAGAGCAAGTCGTACTTCTTATCTGCAATCGCTTTGTCGGTAAGTCCGGGCATTTAGTCTCTCAGTCCGTCAGTCGCTCAGATTTCGTTTGGGGTTTTTGTCTCTCAGTCGGCCGTTGTGCCAGCCGACTGAGAGACTGATCGACTTCAGTGGCTTAGTGCGCGTCCGTGTGGTACGGCACCTGCACGCCCATTTTTTCCGCCACGTGGATCGCGTAATTCGCGGCGGTTCCCACCACGCCTTTATATTTCGGCACGGCGTAGAGCGCGTTCGACATCTCGGGATGCTGCTCGACATACGCTTTCAATTCGTCGAGCGGCTTGCCGATCTTCTCCATCACGTCTTTGAATTCCAGCTTGGCTTTAGCTTTCGCCTCGCCCAGCGCCATCTGCACGCGGCTGTGCGCGTTGATTTCGCCTTCGCCGGAGGTCTCGATCGGCAGGAAGATCATGTCTTTGTAGTGCGATACCACCGCCGACTGTGCGCCGTCCGATTGTGTCGAAGGCATGCAGCCGAAGGGCTTCAGAGAGAGCACCATGTGCGCCATCTCTTTGTTCGTGTAGTAAATGTTCTTCGCGACTTCCAGGTGACCCTCACCACCACCCGCACGCGAGTTGTAGTAAGGATGTCCGAGCCGCTGCAGTTCGTACTGGTCCACCAGCCGGTGAGCCGTTCCGCCCAGCGCGTCGACAATGCGGTGATACTCGCGAGCGAAGATCACTTCCGCAGCCTTCAGCTTCATCAGCTTGTTGCGGTAGTTCCATTCGATCTTGGCCTGCTTGTCGAGACGCCACTTCGGAGGCATAACAACGCCCTCCTCAAGGCCACGCTCGTCACGGATCTTCTGCACCACCTGGTGAATCATGTACATGATCCAGGTGCCGATCGGCTCCACGATAATCTGCGCGCCTTCGCGTTGCAGGAAGGTGAACATGTTGAAGTTGCCGTCGCCTTCTGTGGTCTGCGCCCAGAATTCGCCGGTGATCTTCACGATCGGTTTCACGCGGAAGTGATCAACCTTGATCTGATTGAAGCGTCCGCGCACATGCTCAAGGGCGACCATATAGTCGTCCGACATGAGCTGGTTCAGGAACTTGCCGAGATACTCGACCGTTCCCTTCATCGGAATCTTGTTCGCGACTTTGCCGAGCTTCTGCTCAACCGACCATGGCGACTTCTTCTTCAGCACTTCGTGCATGTAGTCGACAGCTTCGTCGAGAATCGCATCCGTGTCGCCGGCGTTCGTTTCGAACGGCCGCACCTGGTAGCTCACCTCGTTGATGATGTCGCCCATGTTCAGCGAGTTCAGCAGGTTCAGGAAGAAGTCCAGGTTCATCTGCAACCCGGCTTCTGCGTCCGACTGATCCAGTCCGCCTGATTGCTGGAAGAGCATCACGCGGAATCCGTCGTAACCCGCGTTGCGCAGCGCCAGCCGGTACTCGGCTTCGTACATGCCGAAACGGCACGGACCGCACGCGCCCGCAGTCAGGAAGACGTAGTTGTTGATGAGGTCTTCACGCCGAATGCCCGATTCTTCGAGCTTCTGCAGATACTGAACCAGGTTTCCGACCGTGAAATATGTCGGGTTGCACTGGCCGTTATTGCCGTATTCCTTGCCAAGCTGGAAAGCAGCAACATTCGCCGTCGGCACGACTTCGCACTTATAGCCCAATCCTTCCAGGGCTCCATGCACAAGTTTTTCGTGTTTCCAGGTGAGTCCCCCGAAAAGGAGGGTGGTCTTGTGGCGCTGATCGGCGGTAAATGCTCGCTCAATCGGCTTGTGGAAGTGATGAAGTTCTTTATGCTGAATGCCGGCTTCTTTTTCTAGCCGGGCTCGTTCTTCCGCTACCCGTTGGCGTACTAACTCTTCCAACGAGGAAATCTGCACCAGTCCGCCACCGGTGGCCGGATGAGTGGAAGTGCTCATTTCTTCACCTTTTCTTCAAAGAACTGCCGAATGATAGGGATATTCCCCGCTGCCATCCTCGTAACCCACGGCAACAATACGCATTGTTGACCTCTTTGTCCAATAAGAAGAACTGTTTGTATCGAATGGAGCAATTCGAGGGTCCAACGGGGCACAAAAGCGGTTGGGCGTATTAGTGATTTCGTTTATTTTTCAGATACTTAGCGTCCGCTTTCGGCGATCAGCATCGGGCTATCGGACTTGATTCTCAGGGCTAACATCCGCACTTTGTCATGCCGACCGCTAATCGCTAGAAATACTTCCAGAAGAAATAAGTCGTCATCGAGCTCCCAACAAGGATCACGAAGGCACGAACATACTTCGGATCTACCTTCTGTGAATAATGGGCGCTCCAATAGCCTCCGACGACGGAACCTAGCAGCATCAGCAGTGCCTGTGGCCACCAGACGATTTTGGCGACGATGAATGTGACCAGCGCCACCCCGTTTACTGCAGTGGCGAAAATACTAGTCAGGGCGTTCATCCTGTGAATGTGCTCGTAGCCCATGATGGTCAGAATAGCCAACATCAGGATTCCCATGCCGGCTCCGAAAAATCCTCCATAGACGGAGACCACCAGCTGCAGCAGCAGTGCTACGGGGCGACTCATATGATGACCCTGCTCCCCACGAGTGGCACGAATCACCTTGCGCCCAAACGTGAAGATCAAGGTCGCGGCCAACATCAGCCAGGGAATCATCTTCGAGAAGGTGTGCTGCGGCGTGTGCAGCAGCAATTGCGCTCCCACCGCGCCCCCGACGAAGCTCACCACAATAAATTCCGCCAGCAGCTTCAGCTCTACGCCCTTATATTGCTGTCGGAATCCAAAGATGCTGGCCACAGCTCCCGGCCATAGCGCAACCGTGTTGGTCGCGTTGGCGGGGATGGGAGGAACTCCGGTAAAGATCAGCGAAGGAAATGTGAGAAAGCTACCGCCTCCGGCGACGGCGTTTAGACCGCCAGCCACGAGGGCCGCGGTAAACAACAGAAGAGTATGGTTCCAGTGCATGCTGAAAGCAGAACACGCAGGATAAATGAAGTGGCTGGCCTGAAGGACTCAATTCCGCATGATCGGCACGAGCGGAAAACGGGCAGAACGTTGCTAGGAGTTCCAAACCGGGCTGTTTTTTGACGGATCAGTGGCAGCTCGAACTCGAAACTCCCGCAGTGAAGCTGTTACACTGCCGTTTCACCACCTCCTGGAGTTCTCATGGCAAAGAGCGTCAACAAAGTCATCCTCATCGGCAATCTCGGCAAAGATCCTGAATTGCGCTACACGCCCAGCGGCACCGCTGTGGCCAGCTTCTCTCTCGCCACCAACGAGCGCTACAAAGATAAAGAAGGCAACTGGCAGGACCGCACCGAGTGGCACAAAATCGTCGCCTGGCAGCGCCTGGCAGAAATCGCCGGCGAATATCTGAAGAAGGGCCGCACCTGCTATATCGAAGGACGCCTGCAGACGCGCTCCTGGGACGACAAGGAATCCGGCCAGAAGAAATATTCGACCGAAATCGTAGCCAGCGACCTCGTCCTGCTTGGCGGTCAAGGCCAGGGACAAGGTGGAGGCGGTCGCGATCACGACGAAGAAGCCGCACCTGCGCGCTCCCGCTCCGCCTCGGCAAGTCATGCGCCTGCTCACGACGACGCCGGCAGCCAAGGCATCACCGACGACGACATTCCGTTCTAGGCGAGAACGGGAGATTTCAGTCGGGTAATCAGCCGAGCCGCGGTTGCCCGATTTGCTTTTTGTGAATCGCACCAGCGCTTTCCGCGCAGGCGTCGACGTTCGCGGCTCACGGGACTCGCTGCTTACTTTAGTTCATTGCAGTCCGTGAACCTTGGCCGACAATTGTCGTGTGAAAACCACGCATCTAACTCCATACTGCGTTTCTGCCTTGCTCTTCATGGTGTGCGGATACGTCGGTTACATCGCAGCGGTCAATGTTACATACCGGTATCAGCAATCACACTCATTCGGTTCGATTGGCGCCGTCGAAGGCGAACGTTTTCGTGCTGTGACCCAGGCTCTCAATCAGTATGAGTTATCCAGAATTGTGAGAAAGAACGATGTGGACTCCATCCAGCGGCATATCACTTACTTGAACAAGCTTCGGGTAAAGGCGCTGCGGACATTTCGCCAATCATCGACCTTGGTATTGCGATTGACCATGCGGTCTTGGTTCATCTCTATGAAGAAACCCATCACAAGACTCAAGCCGATGAAAACCGAGAACAGGCACAACGCCTGTTTCGCAACTTGGGATGGATCAATGTGTCAGAAAAGACCTTGAACGATGTTGCGGAGAAACAACTGGAGTCGAGGTTAGCCAGATGAGCCGCCCTGTTAAGCTCCTTATTGCTATTTGTGCGGTCGCGGGACTTCTGGTGAGTTCGGGCATCGGCATCCGTACTGGAAAATCACTAAGAACATAATCGATCAGGCAAACGTCGTATCCTCTGACGCTGCACCGTCCGACTCTCAGCCCGCCAACTTAAGTATGCAGATAATGAGCACGCGCGCGCGGCCGTACTATTTGAGATTCGCACACTGGAGCAGAAGCAGCAGCTTCAACAAAGCTCTGCCACATCAGGTGAGTTAGGAATCGCGTATGCACGTCTCGGAATAGTCGAAGAAGCCGCAGGCAATGCCAACGAAGCGCACGCTGCTTTCGACGAGGCCCGTACGTTCCTCTCAAGAACTCACCCCGGCAGATCGCCACGGATGAGCAAATAAAGAAAACGGTCCAAAGAATCGACGATGGTTGAATAACGTCGGCCTCTAATTACAAGCACTTTTCCTGTTCCTGATCCGTAAAATCCGTGTAATCCGTGGCTGGTTTCTCTTGCGCCCGTACTTCCACCGTCCCACAATCTCCTCATGATCGCGCGCGTGTGGCACGGCACCACTACTCCCGAAAATGCAGACCCCTACGAGTCCATGCTCAAACCCGAACTGCTTCCTGGCATCAGCAAAGTTCCGGGATTCAAGGGCAGCTACTTCTTGCGCCGCAACGTCGGCAACGATGTCGAGTTCATCACCATTCTTTTGTGGGAATCCATCGACGCTCTCAAAGCCTTCGCCGGGCCGGACTATGAAGTCTCCATCATCCCGGAAGATCGCAGGAAATATCTGAAGCATCATGACGAGCACGCAGCGCACTACGAAGTGATTTCTTCTCCGCAACAGCTTTAACCACAAAGGACACGAAGGATCACGAAGAAAAAACGAGCTCGCTGACATCCTTCGTGCTCTTCGTGTCCTTGGTGGTTAATGGTTTTCCTTGCGCCACTCGCCTCGCCGACGTAATTTGTTCAGCGCTGCCGTAATCACCATGGGAGACGCCCTTGCCTCGTTCGCTTCTCATCGCTGCACTCGCACTGATCTCAACCGTTGCCATCGCACAAGAAAATCGAGCCATTCCGCAAACCAACTCCAGCTTCATCGACGCCAACGGCGTCGTGCACGTGACACGCGTCGTGCCAGTCCCGAAAACCGTCAGCCCCGAAGCGCAGAAGTGGCTCTCCGAACCAATTCCCGATACCGACCCGCCTGTTACCGACGAGCAGAACAAAGCGCGTGCCGAAGCGTGGCAGAAACAATTAGCCATCGACATGCAGGGGATGTATCCGACAAAAGTGACGGAAGACAAAATCGCAGGCGTGCCCGTACGCATCATCACGCCGCCCACGATTCCCGCCAATAAGCAGGATCGCGTGCTCATCAATATCCACGGCGGCGGATTTCGTGCTGACTGGGGCTCCGTTGCCGAAACCATTCCGATTGCCAGCCTGACGCAGACGAAAGTGATTGCGATTCGCTATCGACTCGCGCCGGAGTACCCTTTCCCGGCCGCAGTCGACGACACCGTCGCCGTGTACAAAGAGCTGTTGAAAACCTATAAGCCGCAAAACATGGTTATGTATGGAACTTCCGCGGGAGCCGTTCTGACCGCCGAAGTCGCGGTGAAATTGAAACAGCTCGGACTTCCGCTTCCAGCGGCACTCGGCATCTTTTCCGGTTTTGGCGACTTCACGCGTCCGGGAGATTCCAGAGCGCTCTTCGGACTTCGCGGGTTGCAAGGGCCGCTTAACGATCCTCCCAACACACTGCCGGATCCTCCCTACGTAGGCTCAACTGATCGCCGCGATCCGGTCCTATCGCCGGTGTTCGCCGATCTCAAAGGAATGCCGCCCACGCTGTTCATCACTAGCGAACGCGACTTGCTGCTCAGTGGCACCTCCATCCTCCATCGGGCATTTCTGAATGCCGGCAACAGCAACGCTGAACTGGTCGTGTTCGAAGGACTTCCGCACGCCTACTGGAACCAGTTCAAATTGCCGGAGTCGGTCGAGGCGCACCACCTCATGGCCAACTTCTTCGACAAAGCGCTGAACCATTGAGAATTGGTAATCGGGTAGTTGGTAATGGAAGAACACAAATGCGGTAATCCAGGTGTTTTCGATTACCGATTACCTATTACCCGATTACCTATTCTCCTTAGTGTTCTATGTCGAAATAAATCCTCGCGGTCGCTCGATACAGCGTCACGTTCTTTCCGTCCATCTCCATCTCAAACTCCGAGACGCGCGCCCACTTCAATCCGCGCACCGTCTTCGCTGCTTCCTGAACAGCATTCTCCGCCGCCTTTGCGAAGCTTTCTTTCGATACTCCCACCACATCAATCACTTTCTGCGCCATGATTTCTCTCTTTCCCGCAGGCCAAACTAGCCTGCATTAAAACGCGGAAATACTACCACCGTCCGCTCGCCTCAGGTGACACTCAGAAAGCCTGCCAACTCTGCTCGTGCCATCTACATCCAAGAGCTTGGGATGCCAGATTTTCGCAAGCTCACTCTCATATTTCTTTCTCTGTCGATCGCCACAGGCTGCAGTCGTCATACGACCGACGTCCGCCAGAGCCTCGCGCAAGCCGCTCAACTGCAAGGCACCGAAGGATCTCCGCGTCTGCTCGCGGCCTACCAGCCCTGGTTTGGTGAGCCGAAGCACATCAATGTCGGGTATTCCTCGCACGATCCGAACGTGCTCACGCGCCAGGTTTCCGAAGCCAAGGGCCTCGGCATCGACGCCTTCGTGGTGAATTGGTACGGTCCGCGCAAGCAGTTCGAGGATCAGAGCTACGCCTTACTGCAACAGGCCGCTTCGCAAAATAGCTTTCAGACGGCGATCATGTACGACGAAGACACTGAGTACGTCGGCCAGAACACCGAGGCCGTGCTCGTCGACTTGCAATACGCCTACGACCGCTACATTGGACCGCACGCCGTCGCCTCTCGCAGCGCGTACTTACGCTTCAATGGGCGTCCCATGATCTTCATTTTCCCCAAGAGCGGCGGCACCGATTGGAATCGCGTGCGTGAAGTTGTAAACAGCTGGGAAGATCCACCGCTGCTCATATTCAAGGACATCAACACGCATTATCCGAACGCATTCGACGGCTTTTACGCGTGGGTACAGCCCGGTCGCGAAGGTTGGCAGCGCGACGGCAGCAACTGGGGAGAGCAATACTTGCAAGACTTCTACACGCGCATGAGCTCGCAATATCCCAGCAAGATTGCCGTTGGAGCAGCATGGCCCGGCTTCAACGACACCCGCGCTTCATGGTCGCAGAACCGCCATATGAGCGATCGCTGTGGACGCACCTTCGAAGAATCCGTTCGCCTTTTCCGGCGTTATTACAACGACAGCCGCCAGCTTCCCTTCCTGATGATCGTCACCTGGAACGATTACGAGGAAGGCACCGCGATCGAACACGGTATCAACGCCTGCAGCAGCACCGGCAACACGCAGTCCGCTGCCGCGTCGGGCCAATAGTCTTCGCTTTGCTAGAATCACCGCATGACGCAAGATGAACAGCAGTTCCGCCGCGCCGCCGATGCGGCTTTAGAAGATTTGAAGCGCAGCTTGATCGCTGCCGAAGAGTCCGCCGACATGGAAGTGGAAGATCAGTCAGGCGCACTGCATATCAGTTTCGACGAACCTGCGGGCCGTTTCGTGATCTCTCCGAATGCTCCCGTGCGCCAGATCTGGATTTCAGCGCTCTCCACCAGCTTCAAGCTCGATTGGTCCGAAGATGCGAAGACTTTTGTCCTGACGAAAACCGGCGAAGCACTGAAGCCGCTGGTCTCCCGTCTTATCAATGAACAATTAGGCGAAGAAGCGGTTGATCTTGAGTAGCGCCGCGTGTGCCCCATGTCCGCCTTCCGTCTCGCAGATGTGGGTTCTTACGTCGACTCCGAATAGTCCGGCTTCGCGTCTTCCCTCGCCCTCTAGTTTCTCCGCAATATGTTTCGCGATCTGCACTCCGTGAAACCGCCCATTCTCGATGAATATCTCGTTCGTCTTCGCGCCCGCCACGATCACGCCTGCAGCGTAAATTCCCGGCACATTGCACTCCAGCGTCGTCGGATCGCATAGCGGGCGGCACTGATCGGTCGTCAACTCCATTCCGAGCGCACGCAAAAAATCGTAGTCCGGGTGATAGCCGGTGAGTGCGAAAACGAAATCGTTCTTCAACTCGACTCCACCATCGGGAGTAGCAATTATCACTTCATCCGTCGTGATCCCGCGAACCTCGCTCCGAAAGTACGCTTTGATCTCGCCTGCCTTGATGCGATTATCGATGTCCGGCTTGATCCAGTACTTCACGTGCGGATGCATCCCCGAACCGCGATGCACCAGGGTCACCCGCGCACCGTGGCGATAAAGTTCCAGTGCCGCAATCGCCGCGGAATTCTTTCCCCCGATCACCACCACGTCGGTGTCGTAATAAGGATGCGGCTCGCGGTAATAATGCAGAACCTTGGGCAAATCCTCGCCCGCAATTCCAAGGTAGTTCGGCAGATCGTAATACCCGATGGCAATTACGATCTTCCGTGCTTTATACGCATGCGCGCGGTCATGCTGGTCGACGGTATGCACAACAAATTGGCAATCCTGCCCGGCCACTCGAGTCACGGTTTCGTACTGCCGGAAATCAAGCCGGTAATGCGCCGCCACCTTCCGGTAGTATTCGAGCGCCTCAGCGCGGTTCGGTTTGCGATTGTTCTCCGTGCTGAACGGTATCTCTCCGATTTCCAGCAGCTCCGGCGTAGTGAAGAACGTCATGTTGGTGGGATAGTTGAACAGCGAATTCACCACGCAACCTTTGTCGATGTTCAGTGCGGAAAGGCCCCGGCGGCGGCATTCGATAGCGGTCGCCAGGCCGCTCGGTCCCGCACCCACAATGATCACGTCCCATTGCTGATCCCGCGAGCGCTCGGCCGCCGTGCGCGTCTGTGTTTGTATATCCAGTTCTTCCATTCAGATCACTTTAATTGCTAGCGATTGGATTGCCTATAGCTACGCTCCGGTTCAAACACTCCCCCGAAAGCAACGCACAGCATACGACGACGGCAATTTCGCGAGGTGCGGCTGATCACACCGCCGAGTGTCGCAGAACACACCTCGGGCGGACGCGTTGCTATAATTTTCGGTTCTCTTCCTGAAATCAGCGTGTGCATATCTGGCATTGTTAGGAGTTTTTCTATGGTCACCTCGACTGAGCAGCCCACCCGCATTGAATCCGACAGCATGGGAAAGATCGAAGTTCCCACGAACGTTTACTGGGGCGCTCAGACGCAGCGGTCGCTACATCACTTTGACATTGGCCGCGACACCATGCCGCCGGAACTGATTCGCGCCTTTGCCATCCTGAAAAAAGCCGCGGCACTCGTGAATCAGGAACTCGGCAAGCTTTCCGCCGACAAAGCCAAGCTGATCGTGCAGGCAGCAGACGAAGTCATTGCCGGCAAACTTAGCGACCAGTTCCCTTTGCGTATCTGGCAAACCGGCAGCGGCACGCAGACCAACATGAACGTCAACGAGGTTATTTCGAACCGCGCCATCGAGATCGCCGGCGGCGTACTCGGATCGAAGAAGCCGATCCATCCCAACGACGACGTCAACATGTCGCAATCGTCGAATGACACGTTCCCGACTGCCATGCACATCGCCGCTGCCGAGCGCGTGGAGCGAGTTCTGATTCCCGCAGTAGAGCAAGTCCGCGATGCCATCGCCGCTAAGGCCAAGCAGTTCGAGAACATCGTAAAGATCGGTCGCACGCACTTGCAGGATGCAGTGCCGCTCACCATCGGCCAGGAATTCTCTGGATGGGCTTCCCTGCTCGACCGTGACGTCCAGCGCCTGAAACTCGTGCTTGACGGGCTCTATGACCTGGCAATCGGCGGAACTGCCGTCGGCACCGGATTGAATACCCATCCCGAATTCGCCGAACGAGCCGCAGCTGAAGATCGCGCAGCTTACTGGACTGCCCTTCCGCTCGCATCCCAACAAGTTCGCGGCTCTCTCCGCTCACGACGAAATCGTCTTCGCCCAAGGCGCTCTCGAAACGCTGGCTGCTTCGTTGATGAAGATCGCCAACGACATTCGCTGGCTCGCATCCGGACCACGTTGCGGCCTCGGCGAATTGATCATTCCCGAGAACGAGCCGGGATCGTCGATCATGCCGGGCAAAGTCAATCCCACGCAGTCGGAAGCGATGACCATGGTCGCCGCCCAGGTTCACGGCGCGACCGCCGCAGTCGGATTCGCCGGTTCGCAGGGCAACTTCGAACTCAACGTCTTCAAGCCGGTGATCATCTACAACTTCCTGCACTCGGTCACATTGCTCGCCGACGCGTGCCGCGGTTTCGTGGAGTTCATGATCAACGGCATCGAAGTGGATCGCGAGCAGGTCGACTATTACGTCAACAATTCGCTCATGCTCGTAACCGCTCTCGCGCCTAAGGTTGGATATGACAAAGCTGCGAAAATCGCGCACACGGCGCACGTCGACCACAGCAGCCTGCGCGAAGCCGCTCTAAAGCTTGGATATCTGACTGGAGAAGAATTCGACGCGGCAGTGAAACCCGAAACAATGACGCACCCTTAAAAGCTAGCCACCGATTTCACGGATTGCAGCCGATTAAAAACCGAAGAACTCCTGATCCGGTTTTATCCGTGAAATCCGTAGCTGATTTTAGTACGCCCACTTCAGCAGCGCAGCGCCTACCGTAAATCCCGCGCCCACGGCTGCGAGCAGCACCAGATCGCCCTTCTTCAACTTGCCTTCATCGAGCGCGGTCTGCATCGCCAGCGGAATCGTCGCCGAGGTCGTATTGCCGTACCGGTCAATGTTGATGATCACCTTGTCGAGATCCATCCCCAGCCGCTCAGCCGTATTCAGAATGATTCTCTTATTCGCTTGGTGCGGTATAAACGCATTCACGTCGTGGCCGGTCAGTCCGTTCCGCTTCAGCAGAGTGTCACAAACCTCCGCCATCTTACGCACGGCAAACTTGAATACCGCCTGCCCATCCTGGTGAACGTAATGCATTTTCTTATCGACGGTTTCATGCGTCGGCGGATTCAAGCTTCCCCCGCCCGGCATGAACAGCGAACAGGCTCCCGAACCATCGATCTCATGCAGATAATCGATCATGCCCAGCCCTTCATCTGCTGGCTCGAGGATCACCGCGCCGCCGCCGTCGCCGAAAATTACGCACGTCGCGCGATCCGTATAGTCGATGATCGACGACATCACATCCGCGCCCACCACCAGCACCCGCTTCTGAGCGCCGCTTTGTACAAACTGGGTTCCCACCTGTAGCGCATACAAGAACGACGAACACGCCGCGGAAATGTCGAAGCCCCAAATCCCAGGCGCCCCGATCTTGTTCTGGATCAGGCAAGCCGTAGCCGGAAACATCATGTCCGGCGTAACACTGGCTACGATCAATGCCTCGATGTCCGTGGGCTTCAATCCGCGGCGTTGCAGAGCCTGTATCGCCGCGGCCGCGCCTAAATCGCTGGTCGCAACGCCCTTGTCGACAAGGTGCCGCTCACGAATCCCAGTGCGCTCCATAATCCATTTATCGTTGGTATCGACCAGCTTTTCGAGGTCGTGATTGGAAAGAATGCGGGGTGGTACGTACGTTCCTAGGGATGAAATTTTTACCCGAGCACCATTAATCAATGGCTTTCTCCTGAGTAGAATCCTCTATTTTGAAGCTTCGAAACTGAAAAGTCTATTCAGGAGCACCCGCATGGCTTGATTCAGTAAACGTCTCCTACGCCGCCGCAATTCTTCGCATCAGGTCTTGCTGCTCGGCTTTGCTCTCCGCGCCAATCGTGAACGCATCCAGCACGCCGGTCGAAAGCGCAAAACGAATGGCTTCGTCCTGACGATCGCGCATATCGCCCTGACCCAATATCTTCATTCCAACCACGCCTTTGCCCGCGGCCTTCATTTCTTTTACGACGGCGAGCACCGTCTGCGGATCGGCATCCATGTGCGATCCAATCGGATTCAGCCTGACCAGGTCGACCTCGACCCATGGCGACTTCGCCGCCGCACGCAGCGCCTCAATGCTGTGGCACGAACAACCATGCGCGCGAATGATCCCCTTCTGCTTCGCCTCTTCGAGCACATCCATCACTCCTCGATAGCGCGTGGTCCAGTCCCCCTCGGTGAGGCAGTGCATCAGGAAAACATCTATGTAGTCGGTTCCCAGTTCTTTCCGGAAGCGATCGATATCCGCCCGCATCTCCTTCGGATCCCGCGCCCACGATTTCGACAGCACGGTCACTTTATCCCGCTGCACGTGCTTCAGCGCCTCGGCCACATGCGGATGGCTCCCATAGGAATCAGCGGCGTCGAAAAAACGCAATCCATTGTCGTAGCCATTCAGCAACAACTCGGACAGGCCCTTCACTCCTAGCGCGGTCTGATTCGAGTGGTGCCCCGACCCTACGGTTCCAGTTCCCATCGCCAGCCGGCTGGTCTGAATGCCTGTATGCCCGAGTGTCACTGTATCCGTGGCTTTGACCTTCAGCGGCGTCGAATCCGCAAAAAGCTCAGTTGTCACGCCTCGCGACAACCAGGCCGCTCCCATTGCGCCCGCCGTCTTCACCAGGAACTCTCGTCGCTTCATAGCGCCTCCTCGGTTCAGCAAATCCTACCCTCTCCAGACGAAGCAGGAAACAGAACGTAATATTAATTTTTTTGAAGTTAGTAGCGATCTGGTGCGGAAATGAACAGGATAGAGGAGGTACAAATAAGCCGAGCACCGGCTACCCCACTGCACAAGCACTAGCCCGTTACCGTTGCTTCCTTCCGGACCTGGCGGGGTTGGCGGGATTGCGTCGCGTGGGACCGATGCCCGACCCTTGATTCTAGCAAATCGTCTCTGCCCTCTCGTGCGCCTCGCCCCTTTTCTTCTCTGCCCGAATGGCGAACAATAGCTGAGTGCTGAAGCGCTTTCGCAAATCGGCCCCGGCCGTAGCCCCAGAGCCACTCACGCTTGCCGTTTTGAACACGCCGTTTGCGTCCGCGCTCGAACGATATTTTCAGGTCTCACTCTTTCTTCTCATTGTCACCGGATTCGTAGCCCTCGCCGGAACGGGACGCCTCGACTGGCTCTCAACACTTTTCGTCGCGGGCGCTCTCGTTTTTCGTGGATACCTCCTCGCGCGCAATCGCGACATTCAGATTCCCGTTCGCTGGACCAATTACCTCACGCTCCTCTACGTACTCGTCTTCTTCGGTGACCTCTTCCTGGTTTCCGGAAGCTACGTTGCTGCCACGGTTCATCTCGTTCTTTTCAGCCTCGTCATCAAGCTCTTCTCCATTCAGAAGCCGCGCGACTATGTCTATCTCGCCGTGCTGGCATTCCTTGCCGTCCTTGCGGCTTCGGTGCTGACGGTCAGCAGTAGCTTCCTGCCCATCTTTACGGTCTTTCTGTTGCTTGCGATCAACACTTTCATCGCGATGGAAGTTCGCCGCGCAATGATCAAAGCCGTTCATCGCGGACACATTCCCAATCAGCGCGACTTCAGCCGGCAAGTGGGTCGCTGGCTCTCGCTCAACAGCCTCCTCCTGATGAGCGGCATCGCGGCGTTCTCCGTGATCCTGTTTTTCCTGTTGCCGCGCTTCTCTGCCGGATACCTGAGCTCGTACGCTCCTCGCACCGAATTCACCACCGGATTCAGCGATCACGTTCAACTCGGAGAGATCGGACGCATCCAGCAATCGAACGCGGTCGTGATGCACGTGCAATTCGAGCACGGCGAAGGGAACCTGGACCTTCGCTGGCGCGGCATCGCTCTAAACCAGTTCGACGGTCGGACCTGGACGAACGAAAATCCAGAGCTCGAAATCGTCTCCGACCAGTCGCCGATTCGGAGCCTGCAAGTCGAGCGGCACAACCTTCCTCCCGTCCGCGTAACCGCCCAGTCCCGTCTGCTGCGCTATCGCGTGATCATGGAACCGATCGGAACCAATGTGCTTTTCCTCGCACCCGTTCCGATCGAAGTGAACGGCAGATTCCGCGATGTGGGCGTCGACGAGAATGGCGCGGTCGTAAACACCGATCACGCTCGCAACACGGAGAGCTATGAAGCACTATCTCTGATCGTGCAGCCCTCGGCCGAGGCGCTACGCCAAAACTCGGGCGACTATCCCACAGACGTAAAAGAAAGCGATCTGCGCTTGCCGCCGATTGACGGACGCATTCGCGCCCTCGCCCGTAAAATCACTGCCGGTCAGAACACCGACTTCGACAAAGCTGCCGCCATCGAAAGCTATCTCCGCACCAATTTCGGCTATACCCTGCAACTCTCCGATCGACCCACGCCCGATCCCCTTGCCGAGTTTCTCTTCGAACGCAAGCAGGGTCACTGCGAGTACTTCGCATCTTCCATGGCAGTGATGCTGCGCTCCATCGGTGTTCCCGCACGCATCGTCAATGGTTTCCGCACCGGCGAATACAATCCACTCACCCGCAACTACATCATTCGTGCGCGCGATGCGCACTCATGGGTCGAGGTTTATCTTCCCGCGGTTGGCTGGACTGCTTTTGATCCCACGCCGCCCGATCCGCAATATGCATCAGCCGGAATGAGTCGCCTGATGAGCTACCTGGACGCGGCCCAGGAGTTCTGGCGCGAGTGGATTATCAACTACGACTTCTCCCACCAGCGTGCGCTTACCAACACCGCAACTGCACAAAGCCAGCGCACCCTTTGGAACATCGGCCGCTGGATGCACGATACCTACGAGCACCTGCTGGTTGTCGCGGAACGCATGCAGAACCGGGTCTCGCAAGCACCGGGCCGATGGTCGACCACTGCCATCGCTCTGCTCGCCTTCGTACTGCTGGTCGCCAACTTGCGCCGCATAGCTCGCGCCGTGATCAATATCCACGTTGCGCGCAGACCCGCCAACTCACCGCGACTGGCCGCCGCCGTCTGGTATGAACGTATGGTGCGTTCGATTGCAAAGCGGGGATACCACAAACAGCCATCGCAGACTCCACGTGAATTCGTGGAAACCATTCACGAGGAATCCCTGCGAAGATCAGTCGAGAACTTCACCCACGCCTATGAGCGCGCGCGCTTTGGCGATTCGCCCGATGACGCCAACCGCCTGCCCGAAATCTTCGAAGAAGTGAAGGGCAAGTAGGCTTTAGAAATCGGTACGCGTACTATCCGGCTGCCTTGGTCGCCTGTGCCGTTGAATATGCCGTGAATCCGGCCCGTTGCATGCCGTGCTGCACTTCGGGATTCTTCATGAATGTCTTCCACAGGAATCCCGTGCGAACATTTTCTGCCATGAGCAGCGTAATCCCGGTATCGATGCCCACCACGAAGTTGTCGTACCACTTCCTCAACGGGTTGAATGCATTCACGAAACCGTACTGGCACCAGGCGTCCGGATAACTTCTTCTCATGTTGTGAAGCACACGCATCACTGGTTGCGTAAGAAACGGCAACGATCCGGCCGAGGCACTGGGTACAACCGTTCCATCAATCGGCCCCATCTGTGGAGGACCACCCCATGCGACATAGCCGTTTTCGGAATCCGAAGACGTGATTCCCCACAAATCTTCGCTGTAATTGGGAAACCGGCTCCCCAGCTCCAGGCAGAAGAGCCGGTGAACCTCCGTCGCAATCATTGAATTCTGGAAATAGTCCGCATAGTCGTCGCGTTTGTTGCGGAAATCGAACCATGCCTGCGAATACTGATGAACGAATAACGGTGCGAACGATCCAATGTATCGGAGCCCACGGTACTCGAAGGTTTTTCGTTTCCACGCCGTCCATGTCGCTTCTGGCAAGGGATAGGTGGGCGATCCGAGCCCGAGCAGGTACATCATCATCAGCTCGCTGTAGTAGTCCCAGCGATACGGAAGAAACCCAATCTCAGGAAGCCATCCATGCGGCAGCAGCGGCGTATCTTCCGAAAGCCAGCTCCATTCCACACGATTGAAAATCTCTCGCGCGAGCGCCCTGATCTCTGTATTCAGGAAGTATTCGTGGCACATCAGTACACCGCAAAGCAGAATGGCAGTGTCCACCGACGAGACTTCGGAGTCCCACTGCCGCTCGCCGGTGTTCATATCGGCATAGTGATAAAAGAAACCGCGATGATTCGGCACCTTCTTCAATAGAAAGCGCAGCGCAGCCGTGGCACGCGTTCGCGCATCGGCGAGCGAAATGTAGTTCCGTTGAGTTCCAATACACAGCGCCGTCAGCCCGAAGCCAGTTGAGGCGATGCTCGCCACCGTATTGTTTTCTTTCGAGCGGACATTCGCGCGATCCCTCACCAACCCTGTCTCAGGATTTACCTGCTCGACGAAGTACCGGAACGTAACCTTCTCGATTTCTTCCAGAAGATTGTTGTCGTCCGCAGTAAGCGCCGTCAGAACAGGCGCTGTCGCGCTACAAGCATCCGGACCGGCAGGCGGGTTGTCTGCTGCCAGGCCGTCCAGACGGGACAGCGGTATCGCCAGTCCCGCTCCGGCAAGTTGCCGTATCCATTGTCGACGGGAAACTTTGTTGTGGCTCACGCGATAAACACCCTATCACTAATCTAAAACGAATTTCTGACGGAGTGAAGGCAGAGCATCTTGCTTTCCCTGCTCTACCAAGGATACTGTGAGAAAAGAAATGCCTGAGATCTACACGCCCGAAGTAGTTACACAATCCAATCGGCGAAAGCTGGCGATCTGGGCTGGCGTGCTGGTGGCGTCACTTGCCTGCGCCGCCGCGTTGTTCCTGAAGCTCTACCATCCCAAGCCGCATATCCTGCCGCCCTCTTTTCTGGAAGGGTCAGTCTTAAAGAACGACGAGGATACCCAGAAGCAGCAGCCGATTGCGGATGTACAAGTTGTTGCCACCAGTGGCACGTCAACCGGCGAAACGAAGTCCAACGAGATGGGATTTTTTCATCTTGTGATGCGCCCTGGTGTTCCCAAAGGCGCGGCGGTCACGCTCAGTTTCCACCATCCGGATTACAAGCCACTCGATTTGGAAGAGATCTCGCAGCGGCCGGCTCCTGATTGCTCGCCTCAATCCACTGCACGAGATGAAAACCGTTGTCTCCAGGGGACCCGTTGTCGACGTTACCAATGTCGTGATCAGATATTCCATCCAGACCACCACCGCGGCGAATACTGGCAGCGCAGTAAAAACCTTCCAGGTAGTCAATACCGGCAACGTTCCTTGTGGTGGAGTCTTCCCATGCTCGCCTGATGGAAAATGGCGAGCGACAATCGGCAACATCACCCTCGATTCCGGTCCAGGCAATCAGTTCCAGAATGCGCGCGTTTCGTGCATCTCCGGCCCGTGCGCTTTCACTCGAATCGAGTCCACCACGGTCTCTGACAACGGCCGCAGAATGGAAGTTGCCGCGCTGAACTGGTCCGACACAACCACGTTTCTCGTCGAGGCCGAGGTCGTACATCCCATGGTCAGCGATCTGAACCTCGATCTTTATCCGGTAATTTTCGGCCAGGCTCTGAACTTCAACCTGCCTCCCACCGCTCAAGGCTTGAGCATTGAAGCCACCGTAAATACCGAGCCGATTGTTTATCCAATAGGTCCCAATCTCTGCCTGACCTGGGCCGACTGCAAAGTCTCAGTCGCGAAAGACCAGACAAAATCCTACCGCTGTGAGCTGAAACCGGGATACCGCTTTGCCCCCGCCCAATAAGGCCGGCGCAATAAGAACGCCCCAGCAGAGGGCGGCCCATTCAAGCCTTCTTGGCTTGAGTGGGCGTAGTCTGACTCTTTCCCGACCGCCAACGCTGTTAGAATAGAACGATTGCATGTCTGATCTGAAACTCACTGAGGCACCCCAGACCAAATCCCAGGCGTCCCCGACTAAGGTCGGATTCGTCAGCCTGGGCTGTCCCAAGAACCTCGTCGACAGCGAGGTCATGATGGGACTGCTGGCGCGTGCCGGCGCGGAACTCACTCCCAAGGCCGAAGACGCCGACGTGATTGTCGTCAATACCTGCTCGTTCATCGAGAGTGCCCAGCAGGAGTCGGTGAACACCATCCTCGAGATGGCTCAACACAAGGTGGGCGGATCGGCAAAGAAGCTGATCGTTGCAGGCTGCCTTGTCGAGCGCTTCCGCAACGACATTCAGAAGAACATTCCTGAAGTCGATGCCGTCGTCGGTACCGGTGAGTTGGAGAACATCCTGCAGGCTGCGGGAATCCAGCCGAAGCCCCGTTCAGCCACAGCTTCCCCGTTCAACATCATCACCAGCCGCGCTGAAGGCGATGCGCGCGAATCCGCTGGACGCTTCTCTCGCGAGAACTGGGACGGCGCTGTTGCCGATCTTCCCAACTATCTCTACGACGAAGAAACACCGCGCGTTCTCGCGACTCCGAAGTACTCGGCATACATCAAGATTGCAGAAGGCTGCGATCACCCTTGCGCTTTCTGCATCATTCCCCAGTTGCGCGGTAAGTTTCGCTCGCGCCGATTCGAATCCGTAATCTCCGAAGCCGAGCGCCTGGCGAAAAGTGGCGTCCGCGAAGTCACTCTCATCGGCCAGGACACTACCTGCTACGGCGAAGATTTGAACTTGAAAGACGGTCTCGCGCTGCTCCTCGAGAAGCTGGCGCAAATAGAAGATCTCCGCTGGGTTCGATTCCTTTACGCCTACCCCAACAAGATCACTGGCCGCCTCCTGGACACAATCGCCAAGTACGACAAAATCTGTTCCTACGTTGATGTCCCGCTACAACACGCATCGCCCAATGTATTGAAGCGCATGAAGCGCGGCGCCGGCTCCGACATCTTTCTTAAATCGATCGAGAAGATTCGTAACACGATTCCCAACGTCACTCTCCGCAGCTCCTTCATCGTGGGATTTCCCGGCGAGACCGAGCAGGATTTCGACGAACTCTGCCAATTCGTACAAGCCGCCCAGTTGGACTGGATGGGTGCCTTCGCCTACTCCGATCAAGAGGGTGCTGGCGCATTCGCCCTCGACCAGAAACTTTCGCCACGCGAAATCGAGCACCGTCGCAAGAAGCTAATGGGAATCCAGCAACGAATCAGTCGCAAACGAAAGAAAGCGCTAGTCGGTTGCGAGTTCGATCTCCTCCTAGAAGGCCCCTCATCGGAGAGCGACTTGCTCTGGGAAGGCCGGACCGAGATGCACGCGCCCGAGATCGACGGCAAAGTTTACGTCACAGATTTTGACCAGATCTCTGACCCGCAACCCGGAAGTTTTTACCGCTGCGAAGTGACAGAAACTCACGACTACGATTTAGTCGTCCGATTGGTTTAACCTTCCGCATCATCAATTCCAACAGCAGCATCCAAGTTATTTGAGAACGTCCCGCGCCATGGCCAAAAGAATTCTCAACTTGCGCTGTCCAACCTGCCGGAAGATTGTTTTACGCTCCGACGCAGGATTTCCCTTCTGCAGCGATCGTTGCCGCCTAATCGATCTAGGCAAATGGGCCAGCGGAGGGTATGTGATTTCAACGCCAATCAACGATCCGGAGGATGTGGACTTCGCTCCTCCTTCTACCTCTCGCGTTCGAGCCGAAGGTTCTGGTACAACTGCTTACCGGAACCAGAATGAACGACGCCGAAACAACTGAAGTGACTGCGTTGCATCCGAAAGGTGCTGCTGCCCCGGGATGGGCTTGGGTCGTAGGTACTTTCTTCGGCACTGGCCTGTTGAAGCCCGGTCCGGGCACATGGTCTTCTCTAGCTACCGCCCTGATTTGGTTTGCCCTCGGCCGCACATTGCCGATTGGCATGCGTCTCCCCATTCTCGTAGCCCTGCTGGCGCTCGCAACCGCCGTGGGCATTCCCGCCGCTACGCGAATTGCGCGTGCGCTCGGGAAGAAAGATCCGGGCATCGTAGTGATCGACGAAACTGCCGGCCAGTTGCTGACTTTGCTCGGAGCTCCGCTCAACTGGCAAAGCATGTTGGTGGGACTTATACTTTTCCGGGCATTCGACATCACGAAACCGTTCCCCATCCGACGTCTGGAAAAGCTGCCGGAGGGAACCGGAATCGTCGTCGACGACCTCGGGGCTGGGCTCTATGCCCTGGCCGTGATGCAGCTTCTGCTCCATTTCGCGATTCTGAAGTAGTCTAGAACTATGGGCTCAGCAAACCGGTCGGTGGGAAAGAAAAACGTTAACGGACAGCCGCATATCAATGCGCTCGAGCCCACCGCTGCGCTTCCTGGCGGAGAGGTTCGCATCGTCGGTTCCGGCCTGAATCCCCTCGATCTCCACCGTCCGCAGGTTCGCTTCGGCGAAGCCGATGGTTCGGTCGTCGTGAGCACCAGCGAATTCGTCATCGCCCGTGTTCCGGAAACGCGCCACCTCAGGACCGGTCACGGTTTCAACGCAGGCCGGCGCCAGTAATTCGGAGGAGCTTCGGGTCGCGGTCAACATCGCGGAGAATCTCCATCCCGTTGCCAACCCCGCGCTCGACGCCGAAGGAAACATTTACGTCACGTTTTCCGGATCGCGCGGACAAAAGGTCCCCGTCTCGATCTACAAGATCGACACCAATTACACCGTGAAGCCGTTCCTCACCGAAATGATGAACGCCACTTCGATCGCGTTCGATCGCGAAGGTCAGATGTACGTCTCTTCGCGTCACGACGGCGCTGTCTATCGCGTGGGCCGCAATGGCACCATGAGCGCATATTCCGAAGGGATGGGCATCGCCACCGGAATCGCTTTCGACCAAGAGCAGAATCTCTACGTCGGAGACCGTAGCGGTACGATTTTCAAAATCGCGCGCGATCGCCAGATTTTCGTCTTCGCCACGCTCGACCCAAGCGTTTCGGCGTATCACCTCGCATTCTCACCCGCCGGCGATCTCTACGTTACCGGACCCACTACTTCCAGTTTCGACGCCGTCTATCGGGTCAATCCCAATGGCGAAGCCGAAGTTTTCTATCGTGGATTGGGACGTCCACAGGGACTTGCCTTCGACGAAGAAGGCAATCTCTATGTCGCCGCTTCGCTGAACGGCAAGCGTGGCATCGTGCGCATCAATCCCGCGAGAGAAGCCAAGTTGGTCGTCGCCGGACAGGGACTCGTCGGCCTCGCTTTTGCCTCAGGCCGCGCCGCCATTCTGGCCACGAATAATGCCGTCTTCCGCCTCACGTGGGACGTCCAGGGTAAGGTCCTCGCATCGCCAGAGATGTAAGTCTTAAGTCCCGATCTTTGCCAGCTGTGTTCCTCCCGCTCGGAGTAGAAGCATCCTCTTAACGTGCCCCGCATCCAGATTTATAGGGACATCAGTTTTCGGCAGCTTCTCTGCCGTCGATGTTCACCAAGGAGAACCAACATGAAACCGAAGTTAGGGATAACCCTCGCAGCCATTGTCTTGATGTTGCCGCTTTCCGCTCTGGCAGCCAGCAAGAACAGCTCGAAAGTTGAGATACCCGACAAAGTGGTGGTCAACGGCAAACAGATTCAGCCTGGCACCTACAAAGTGGAATGGAACGGTACCGGACCGAACGTCGAAGTTTCGATCCTGCAAGGTCACAAAACAGTCGCCCAGGCTCCTGCCCGATTAGTCAACGGAACCTACGAGCAGCAGGCGATTGTCACACACCAGAACAACTCAGGCGCCAACGTTTTGGACCAGATCCAGCTGAAGAACAAGGAACTCGACCTGAACGCGAGGGCGAATTCCGGCGCAAATCGCAATGCGAATTCCGGCAGCTAACCTAGTCTCGTGAACCAACGGTACGGGGATGGGGCGCCGTACCTTCTTCTCTCTTGAATGCAATCTGCCGCAAGCTTTCCCGCCACAATTCATATCCTGCCAGTTAACTGGTTTGCCGGTGACTAAAGTATCTCCGCACCTCCGAAGACATGGTGGCGCTGACCCTGAGCGTGCCGAAGGGGAAGCGGATTCCATCTATGTATTTGCTCTTCCCCTCATTTAAACTCGTCTCGTGAATGCTGAGATCGTCGCGATCGGGTCCGAACTCCTTACTCCTTATTTTCAAGACACTAATTCCCTATTCCTCACGGAAAAGTTGAATGAAATCGGGATCGAGGTGGCGTTCAAAACCATCGTCGGTGACAACCGCCGCAATTTGACCCAGGCAGCACAAACAGCTTTGGGACGAGCGGAGATCGTCATCTTCATGGGTGGACTCGGACCCACCGAAGACGATCTGACTCGCGAGTGTGTTGCCGAAGCGCTCGGTCGCGAGGTCCATCCCGATCCCGACCTGATCGCGGCCCTCTACAAGATGTTCGCCGAGCGTCGCCGTCGCATGTCTCCGAACAACGAAAAGCAGGCTGCGGTTATCGATGGGGCCACCGTACTGAAGAACAACTTTGGCACCGCCCCCGGCCAATGGCTCGAAGCCGAGTACGAAGACCGCCAGCGCTACATCATGCTGCTGCCCGGGCCTCCTTACGAACTGAAGCCCATGTTCGAAGAGCAGTGCCTGCCGCGATTGCGCAAGCACGTCTCGCAACAGTTCATCGCCCGGCGCACATTGCGCATCGCCATGATGGCCGAATCCGAATGCGATGCCCGCGTCTCGCCGATCTACAAAGCTGCTGAGGGCGTTGATACCACCATTCTCGCCACCGGCGGCGAGATCCAGCTGCACATGCTCGCGAAAGCCGAGACGAAGGAGATTGCCGAGACTCGCGTCGAAGAACTGGCCGTGAAGATCGAAGAAGAACTCGGCGACTTCGTCTACTCGCGCGGCGAACCGCTCGAAGATATCGTGGGACTTCTCCTGCAGCTGAAAGACGCCACTCTTGCCGTAGCCGAGTCGTGCACTGGCGGAATGCTGGGCAGCCGCCTGACGCAATTCAGCGGCAGCTCGCGCTATTTCCTGGGAGGCGCCATTGTCTATTCCAACGATCTGAAAACTCTGTTCGCCAATGTCCCGCCAATAATGATCGCTGAGCACGGCGCGGTCAGCAAAGAAGTGGCGCAGGCGCTTGCCGAAGGAGTGCGCGACGAATGCCAGGCAACATATGGGCTGGCGATCACGGGAGTCGCTGGTCCTACCGGGGGAACCGAGGAGAAGCCAGTCGGACTCGTTTACTGTGCCCTGGCCGACGAACACGAAACTGCGGTCGTCGAGCGCCGCTTTCCTGGAGACCGCGAACGCATTCGCCGCTTCTCCACCCAGATGGCGTTAGACATGTTGCGAAGAAAGTTGATCAACACCTAGCACTCAGCAATCAGCCTTCAGCACTCAGTCAGTGCTCCATGTGATAGCTGATCGCTTCTTTACTGAATGCTGATTACTGACTACTGAATGCTTTTATGCGTTTATTCGTAGCTTTAGACATTCCCGACGAAATTCGCCAGCGCATCACTCGTTTCAGCGAAGGCTTGCAGCAGTTCGCCCCCGACGCGAACTGGGTGAAACCTGCTTCCTACCACGTCACCCTGAAGTTCATCGGCGAAAGATCTTCTGAAGATGCGGAGAAGCTGAAACAGATCCTTGCGGGAGTCATCGGCTCACCTGTGAATATCGCATTTCGCGGCTTCGGGTTCTTCCCCAATGCAAATTCGCCTCGCGTCTTCTGGGCAGGCATGGAGCACGACGATGTCTTGCCGCAACTCGCACACGCTGTCGATCAGGCCTGTTCGCAACTCGGCATTCCGCGCGAAGAGCACGAGTTCCGGCCGCATCTGACGCTTGCACGCGGTGGCTCAGGATCACCGCGACCTAAACGTGGCGAGCGCGCGAATCCTAAACTGAAATACCTGGCAGAGAAGTTACAGAACTTCCCGGTTCCCGACTTCGGTACAATGGCGGCGCAGGAATTCTTTCTATACGGAAGCAAACTGTCTCCAGCCGGAGCGCAATATACGAAGCTGGAACGATTTGTCTTGGGCTAAACGGTTTCGTCCTCAACCATGCTGATCTACATCATCGTCGCTGTAGTTTCTTATCTCCTCGGCTCTATCCCCTTCGGCTACATCCTGGTGCGTCTGTTTCGCGGCGAGGACGTCCGCGCCACTGGCAGCGGCAACATCGGCGCAACCAACGTCATGCGCTCAGGATCAAAAGGGCTCGGCATCGCCACGCTCATTCTCGACGCTAGCAAGGGATATTGCGCGGTCGCATTAGCGGCTGCCTTTGCAACTTCAGCGCTGGCGCATCAGATCAGTCCCGCCGAATCAGCTAATCGATCGATCGCTATGGCCCTCGCCGCTGCATTTCGCCATCCTTGGCCACATCTTTCCCGTCTGGTTGAAATTTAAGGGCGGTAAAGGAGTCGCCACTGGAGTCGGTTCGTTCCTCGCGCTGGCCCCCAAAGCAGTGCTGGTAGTGCTGCTGATCTTCGCCGCGATCGTTGCGGTCTCACGTTACGTTTCGCTCGGATCCATCGTAGCCACCGCAGCATTTCCAGTCTTCGCATTGCTCTTCTACCGGGGTAACATCACGCCCGCTTTTGTGATCACGACGCTGGGCGCGGCCGCTCTCATCATCGCCAAGCATCACCAGAACATTCGCCGTCTCCTCGCCGGAACCGAAAACCGATTCGGCAGCAAGAAAGGTGCACGCGCATGAGCGAGATTGCCGTCATCGGCGCTGGCGCCTGGGGAACAGCGCTGGCCATCGTCCTCGGACGCAAGGGCACTCATCATGTTTCGCTCTGGGCCTATGAGAAAGAAGTTTGCGAATCAATCTCGCAGCGTGGCGTGAATCAGCTCTTCTTACCTGACTTGCCGATTCCGCTCGGCATCGCCGCCACTAACAACCTCGAAGAAGCGCTGCGTAATGCCAAGCTCGTGGTCAGCGTGATGCCCTCGCACCATACTCGCCGCATTTTTCAGCAGATGGCGCCTTTTCTCGGTCCGGAGACTATGTTCGTCAGCGCCACCAAGGGCGTCGAGAACGAAACCCTGCTGCGCATGTCGCAGGTGATCACCGAAGTCCTCTCGAAAAATGGTTCTTCAACCTCACGCATCGGCGCGCTCAGTGGTCCGTCATTCGCCAAAGAAGTTGCCCGCGGCGATCCGACCGCTGTCACCATCGCTTCCACCGATTCGGAGCTTGCCTGCTTCGTGCAGCGTGAGTTCAGTGATCCGAACTTCCGTGTCTACACCAACACCGATGTCGCCGGAGTCGAACTCGGCGGCGCTCTGAAAAACGTCATCGCCATTGCTGCCGGCGTCTGCGATGGACTTGGCCTCGGTCACAACACCATCGCCGCTCTCATCACGCGCGGCCTCGCTGAAATTACCCGCCTCACCATTGCTTGCGGCGGACGTCCCGAGACGATGGCCGGCCTCGCCGGTCTTGGCGATCTGGTGCTCACCTGCACGGGTGGCCTGTCGCGCAATCGCACCGTCGGCGTGGAACTCGGTAAGGGACGCAAGCTCGACGAAATCATTGCCGGCATGCGCGGCATGGTTGCCGAAGGCGTGCTCACCACCAACGCCGCCGTTGGCCTCGCTCGCAAACACAAGGTCGAGATGCCCATCACCGAGCAGATGTACGCAATCCTGCACGAAGGTAAGTCGCCGCGCGAAGCGATCCGAGAACTCATGACGCGCCGCGGCACCAGCGAAGTCGGACTTTACTCATCCTGAATCACTCTCGTGCGCAAACAAAAACGGCAGCCGCTAGGGCTGCCGTTCTCTTTTTCGTCTCACGCGAATCTACGTGCGTTGCGTTTCGTTGCTTTGGCTCACATTGCCGTTCGCCATTGCCATTGCCATCGAATCGGCATTGCGATTGTGATGGCCCACCGGCGTCACTGTCAGCGAGTCCGCCAGCTTGAAGTTCACAATCGATTCCGACGCCAGCGTTACCTGCTGCCCTTTCGTTACGCCTTGGGCAGCCGTACCACCGCCAGCGCCTACGCCAGCGCCGATCGCAGCGCCTTTGCCGCCGCCAATCAGATCCGCCGATCAGCGCGCCTACCGCTGCGCCGCCGCCAACCTTCGCTGCTGTATTTTTGCCGCGGCCTTTTCCTTGCTGTGAGAATTCCTCGGTGCTGATCTGGTACGTCTTCCCATTCACCGTCAGTGTCGTCAGCTTGAGCGCCAAAGATGAATTGCCCGAGAAGTGACCCGCATCCTTCGCATCCGTTACTTGACCCGTCACATCGGAGTTCGCCGGAATCACCACCTTATCGCCGACAACAATCGGCTGCGACAGCGTTCCATGGAACACATCGCCACCGTGATTACGACCGGAATCCAACGCCTCAACCAGCCGTACCGCCAACTGCGTTCCATCCGGAATCGTGACTTTCTGAACCGGAGGTGGAGGAGGCGGTGGCGGCGGTGCTGCCTGCTGCGCCGGAGGCTCATTCTGCGCTACCACCGGAGCCGCTGGCGGTGGTGCCTGATTCTGGTCGTTCGAACGACCAGCGTTAGGCTTCGCCCTTTTGTGCTCCTTCTTTTCCGGAGCCGGAGTGGGCGCCGGAGCAACCGCTGGCGCTTCCTCAACCGGCGGAGGTGTCTGCGCCACTACCGGAGGCGCGGACTGCAGGTTGTTCACCACCGTTTTCACGCCCGCAACTTTGCCGGCGTCAATTCCCGCCAGGCTGCGTTCCGCGTCCGAAGCTACTGTCCCCGACAGCGTGATCACTCCGCCTGAAGCCTGCACCGTGACCTGATCTTTATTCGTGATGCTCTGGTCCGCCTGTATCTGGCTCTGCACATCGGACGTGAGCTTCGCGTCCGTGGGCGTACGGCTGCAGCCTACCGCCAGTACCAATGAGACCAGCAGCGCAACCATTACTAGCCGCGCCGGAATAATTACTGTTTTCTTTTCCATAACATTGCACCCCCAGCACTGGAATCCGGTTCATAATCCCCAACACCGAAGACCAGACGCTTTCCCTTATATACATGATCCGTGCGGTTTCGGCGATCAGGATTAGGACGTAACCCTTTGGTTTCCTCGGTTTACGAAACCGCCTATGTTCCTTTTCTTAGCTTGTAAACCCGTCTTTCAGGGTTTTGACGCGGTAGCGTTTTGGGAATACCCCCTGCTTCCCAGATAGCTCAAATCACTGAATTTCTCATGACTCGCCGCTCCTTATTGTGATAAAAAAGGCGGCCACTTGAAATGAGGCTCTCGTCTTGACCCAAACTCATATGCCGATCCAGGTAGAACGGAGCGATTTCGACCCGTCTGTCGGATTCCAATACTACGTTTACTTCAAACCCTACATGATGGAAGAAGAAGGTGGCGGCATCGTTCACCAGCGCATGCCCGTCGAAACCGCCGTATCCGTCAACGAAAATGGTGATCTGGCCGACTTCACTTTCGAACTCCCCAAGTCTTGCCGCAACGACCATGCCCTCACGTTCCTGCGTCGACATCAGGGAGTGAATTACGTTCCTCCGCGCATCTTCATCGATGTTCCTGGTCAGAATGGTGACGCCGTCATTCGTGCGGCCGCCAATCTCGATCTCGATCTGGCCGGTCGCATCGTGGGCATGGAAATTCTCTGGGCGCCTCCGGAGAAGGCCAACTAGGGCGAGCGCTGGCACTCCATCTCGGCTTCCCTGTAACATTCATCCATGACTACCGTTGCGGCGTTCGTGCTTACCGGCGGTAAGAGCAGCCGCATGGGCCAGGAAAAATCCGCGCTCCTCCTCAGCGGGAACACGCTCCTGGAACGCGCGATTGAGATTGCCCACGCCGCTAGCGATGACGTGCGCTTACTCGGTGCCCCGGCTTCAGCGCCCAACCGTACCGCCATCCCCGACCGCTTTCCCGGTTGCGGTCCGCTCGCCGGAATCGATGCCGCACTCGCCGCCACCAGCGCCGAATTGAATTTCATTCTCTCCGTCGACACACCTTTTATTCCCCAAGCTTTTGTGCGCTATCTCGTCGAACGCGCCCGCGGAAACGACGCGCTGGTCACCTATCCGCGCCTCGCCACCGGATATCAGCCGCTCTGCGCTGTCTACCGTAAAGGATTCGGGTCGATCGCCCAAGCCGCTCTCGAAAGCGGCCACTACAAGATCGATCCTCTCTTCGCGCGCATCCAAACGTGCACAATCGATGACGCCGATTTGAGAACACTGGGATTCGGCGACGAAATCTTCGATAATCTGAACACGCCTGAAGATTGGGACAGGGCGCAGCACCGGCTACATACGGCATGAGCGATCCACAACAGAATCCGTACATAGAGTTCAAGCACGTGCACAAAGCCTTCGGCTCGCGCGTGGTGCTCGACGATGTCAGCTTCACCGTGATGCCCGGCGAGACCGTTGCCATCCTCGGCCGCAGCGGCGTCGGCAAATCCGTCTCGCTCCATCACATCATGGGATTTCTCAAACCAGACGCCGGACGCGTCATCGTCGCCTATCAGGACATCACCGATTACCCCGAAGAAGAGCTGGAGCGCATTCGCAAGAAAGTCACGATGGTCTTCCAGAACGGCGCGCTCTTCGATTCGCTCACCGTCGGCGAGAACGTTGCTTTTCCATTGCGCGAGCGCGGCGATCTCGACGAAGGTCAGATCTATCAGATCGTAGACGGCCTCCTGGACATGGTCGGTGTGAAGACCATGCGCGAACAGTTACCGGCAGATTTGTCTACTGGAATGAAACGGTCCGTCGCCATTGCGCGTGCGCTCGCCGCCCAACCCGAGGCTATTCTTTACGACGAGCCCACCACCAACGTCGATCCACTAATGGCCCAGCTACTTGGAGATCTGATCAAGAAGTTAAAGTTCCAGTTGAAGCTCACTAGCGTCGTCGTCACGCACGACATGCGCCTGGCCCACAAGGTCGCCGATAAGGTAGTTTTCCTGCACGAGGCGAAAGTTGTTTTCTACGGAACGCCAGATGAAATGGTGAATAGCTCACAGGAAATCGTACGCGAGTTCATCGAGCTCGACAGCCCCAGCATCGACCAATTCCGTCATCGGTCCGGAGACGGATCCGCCCCCGCTTTGCACGTTTGATTTTCGATTACCCGATTTGCAAATTCCCCGATTACCCGATTCCTAGAATCCCTGCGCCACTAATCTCTCCAGCGAAATCGCCCCTTCCGCACGTTCCCCGCCCATCATCTTTTCCACATATTTCGCGATGATGTCCGTCTCCAGATTGATCGGATCACCCGGCTTCAATGATTGCAGGTTCGTCATTTCGCAGGTATGGGGAATAATCGCAATCGTTACCTGGTTCCCTTCAATCTTCGCAACCGTCAGGCTGATCCCTTCAATCGAGATCGATCCTTTGTACACAACGTAGCGTTCCAGTTCTTCGGGAATCTCGATGTGCAGCCAGAAATCATCAGCACCCTGGATTTTTTCCAGCCCCAGAAACTTCCCGGTGCCAT
The DNA here is from genome assembly GCA_963724985.1 of Terriglobia bacterium. Lineage (GTDB taxonomy): Bacteria > Acidobacteriota > Terriglobia > Terriglobales > Acidobacteriaceae > JAJPJE01. The sequence continues at coordinate 223,351 of CAVRWV010000022.1, forward strand.
CCACGTGCCCCTGTACCATGTGACCGCCTAAGCGGCCGTCGACTTTCATCGGCAGTTCCAGATTGACCAGCGCGCCCTCGGTGATCCGCGAAAAGGACGTGCGTACCCATGTCTCCTCCGCCAAATCCGCGCCAAAGTGATCGGGCGCAATCTCCACCGCCGTCAAACACACGCCGCTTACAGCGATGCTGTCGCCACTCTTCAATTCGCGCGTAAGATTCTTCGCCGCAACCGTGAGCCGCCGCTTCCCACCTATGTGCTGAATGCTCTCAACTCTTCCGACTTCTTCCACCAAGCCAGTAAACATGAGTGCCTCACTCTTCCCCGTAGGGATCTCGTAAGTATCCTTCCACCGCAAAATCTTCTCCGAAACGATGCAGCCGGAACCTCTTCACGTACGCGGCTTCCTGCATATTGCTGAAGCCACGTCCGCCGGCGAATGGCACCGAACCGGTGCCGCCCAGAATCTTCGGCGCATAATACAGGAAAATCTTATCGACCAAACGCCCTTCAAGAGCCGCCCAGTTAACCATCGCGCCGCCCTCAATCAGTACGCTGGTGATACCCAGGCCGCCCAGACGCTCCATGGCTCGGCGCATATCAGGGCGCCCATCAGGCCACGCCAGCGGAACTTGTTCGACGCGAATTCCCAGCGCCTCCAACTCAGCCTTGCGCTTGTCGTCGGGAAACGAGCAGAACACCAGCACATCGTTGTGATCCCCAGCTGTCTCGGCGATTTCAGAATCCAATGGCAGACGTAGCCGCGAGTCGAGAATGACCCGCAACAATCGCCTCCGCCGTGGCAGCCCGCTCCGATCAGTCAGCAGCGGATCGTCTGCCAGAACCGTTCCTACGCCGACCATGATCGCGTCGCTGGCATGCCGCAGTTGCTGCACGTGGGCTCGCGCTTCGTCGCTCGTAATCCATCCGCCACTCGAGCCACCTGCTCCCGGAGCCGGCAACACATCGTCGCTCGGCGGCGGCGCGATCTTCCCATCCAGCGTCATGCCGGCCTTCAGGATCACCAGCGGCAGCTTCGTGCGCACATACTTCGCAAAAGCCTCGTTGAGGTGTTTCGCCTCCTCCGCCAGTAGCCCGACGTGCACCTCGACGCCTGCATCGCGCAGTCTTTGCAAGCCCCCGCCACTCACCTCTGGATTCGGATCCTCAATCGACGCGAACACCCGCTTAATCCCGGCGGCAATCACGGCATCCGCGCATGGCCCCGTGCGTCCCTGGTGTGAGCAAGGTTCAAGATTGATATATAGCGTCGCACCGCGAGCGCGTTCTCCGGCTTGCTCAATAGCCAGAACTTCCGCGTGCTTCAGGCCGTCGTAGGTGTGGAAGTCGCTGCCAACTATCTTTCCCTTGGCATCGACGATGACCGCTCCCACCGCCGGATTGGGTGCAGTAAGACCGACTCCTTCGCGCGCAAGCTCAAGCGCGCGTCGCATGAACTTCTCGTCCTGTGTGTTCATTTCCAATTTGTCTTTGAATCTTTGGTGGTGAAAGCACTGGCCTTTGAGGCGGCGACCATTCGCCCCATGGGCAGGGCTTCAGCCCAGCACGAATAGACTTCTTATTCGAATAGCGAATCGACAAACGCTTCCGCATCGAACCGCAACAGGTCGCCGGCCTTCTCGCCGACTCCAACATACCGCACCGGCAGCCCCAACTCATTCGAGATTGCAACCACGATTCCGCCCTTGGCCGTGCCGTCCAATTTGGTCAGCACGATTCCCGTCACGCCGGACGACTCCGTGAATAGCTTCGCCTGCTGCAAACCGTTCTGACCGGTCGTTGCATCGACCACCAGCAAGGTCTCGTGTGGTGCGCCCGTGATAATGCGCTGCGCTGTGCGCCGCATTTTTTCCAACTCCGTCATCAAGCTCGACTTCGTATGCAAACGTCCAGCCGTATCGACGATCACGTAGTCCAGATTGCGCGCCTTCGCAGCCTGCAACGCATCGAAGAGCACCGCCGCAGGATCTCCACCTGGCTTGGTCTTGATCACTTCTGTGCCCGTGCGATCTCCCCAAACCTCAAGCTGTTCGATCGCCGCCGCGCGAAAAGTATCCGCAGCACAGAGCACCACACTTTTTCCATCCGCCCGAAATACATTCGCCAGCTTACCGATCGTAGTGGTCTTTCCTGTTCCGTTCACGCCCACCACCATAATCACTTCCGGCTCGCCATCAACCGTCTCGACCGGCTGAACATTTGCCCGCAGCAGAACGTTGCGTACCTCTTCCTTCAACAAGCGTTTCAACTCGGCAACATCGGCGATCTGCTTGCGATCCGCCTTCTCGCGCAATGCTGTCAGCAGCTGTTCCGTCGTTTTCGTGCCAAGATCTGCACCGATCAGCGTGGCTTCCAGATCGTCCAGCGTGTTGCGATCGATCTCTGCATTCAGCGAAACCACTTCGTCGATGCGCTCGCTCAGGTTCTCGCGGGTGCGCGAGACCGCCTGCTTCATGCGCTCGAAGATGCCCTGCTTTTTCGGTTCTTCTTCTGTGCTGCCAAATAAAGTCTGAATCATTGAATGCCAGCCTGAGTTCGTGCTTCTAGCTGACGCAGCACGGACTTCGGAATCTTTCATTATACGGGGAGCACACTCGCGACCGCTGTGCGGGAAAGACCAACCGCAGATCTTACGGATATTCTCGGCACGATTGAATGATGTCCGTGACAGGCACGGCTTTAAGACTGGAAATTCGCCTGGATTTATTCCTGATAATCCGTGCGATCCGTGGCGTTGTTTGCTTTAGCTTGCGGGAACTGCTTCGCTCGGAGCTGCGTCGCTGGGGGCGGGGACTGCTTGCGGATCGGCCTCTTCCCCGACCGTCGCCGCACGTTTTACCCGAATTTCACCGCGCTCAAAAATGCGCGTGAGCGCTTGCACCACATCCGCATCGAACTTGTTTCGCGTGAGCGACTGGATAATTCGGATCGCGTATTCCGGCTCTTTTGCCGATTGATAAGGCCGGTTCGTCGTCATCGCATCGAACGTGTCCGCAACAGCGATGATTCGCGCCGGAAGCGGAATATCGTCGCCCTTGAGTCCGTACGGATACCCTTTACCGTCGAGCGACTCGTGGTGCAGCTCGATACCGGGAATCATCTCTTTCAACTGCTCGACCGGACGCAGAATGTTTGCGCCGCGCACCGTATGCGATTTCATTACTTCGTACTCTTCCGCCGTCAGCGCACCCGGTTTTTTCAGGATGCGATCCTCGATACCGATCTTGCCTACATCGTGCAATTGCGCGGAAATGCGGATTTTCTCGACCTCTTCCTGAGCCAATCCAAGTTCCTTGGCGATCATCATCGAGAAGCGAGTGACGCGGTCGGAATGGCCGCGTGTGTACGGATCCTTTTCGTCGACTGCACCGGCGAGCATCGTAATGGAGCCCAGGAACAGATCGCGATTTTCCGCCGCAGCGTGGCGCAGATCGGCCACCAGGTGTTCCAGGTCCTCGCTCATGTAATTGAACGTTTGCGCGAGTTCACCAATCTCCGTGCGGCTCTTCAGATTGACGCGTCGTGAAAAATCGCCGCGAGCAATGGCGCGACTGGTCTCCGTCAGAATCTCAATCGGGGTGATAATCCATCGCGCCGCCATGATGCCGACCAGACAGCTCACCAGGATGGCGGCCAGCGCCAGCAGTTTCGCCGTACGCTGCATCTCATACACCCCGCGGTACGCTTCGTCCTGCGGCTTCTGCGCGATTACCGCCCAATCCAGCGTGGGAACCGGACTGTATGTCCCCAGCATCGGGGTCTTGCGTCCATCGTCATTCGTATTGAATTCGTACGTAGCAACCCAGCGAACGCGACCACCAGACTCGGCGAAGCTCTTTACGATATCCAACTTCGTCATGTTCTGACCGGCCGCAAGGTGCGTCCATTGCGGCGCTGCCACTAGTCGCCCCTGCCGGTCGACTGCGTAGGCCAGTAGCCCGCCTTTGCTTACCTGATCCAGATCATTCAGAAGAAACGCCAGATCCACCGCCGAACCAATCATCCCGACGAACCGTCCGCCTGCCATGATCGGCACACTGACCAGAACCACCGTGCGATGCTTTTCGCCGCTGTCAATCGGCAGCACCTGGCCACTATAGGCGCGCCCTTCCCTGGCCGCGGCAAAGGCGCGTTCCAACTCGCGTTGCAAAAACTCGTCAGGATTGATGCGTCCCACCGATTGCCCCTTGGCCTCGGTGTTCAGCAGCGTGACATACGCGATGTCGTTGGATGACGAAACGAATCGTTCGAGTAGCGCCCGCAGTTCGGGAGCACCCACCTTGTTTCCGGCAAGATCCCCGCCGCTCGTGACCTGAATTGCCGAGCCCAGATTGCCCAGCATCGAATCTAGGTTGCCCATCTTCTGCGAGATCTCGTCGCTCAAGGAGCGCGTGATCGTATTCTGCAGAAGCATCTCGTTCGTCTTCAGGCGTTCGCGGTTGATCTCCAGCACTTGCCGCGCGTAGAAGTACATCGGCACGACACTCAACGCCACGAGCACTCCAACGATCAAATACAGGATCGGGATTCTTTGCGGCAGCGCGAATTTGAGCGAACGTTTCTTCCCCACCGATGGCAAGGGACTCCTGCCCCAAACACTCGGGTCAGCGACCAAGCGGCGCACTGGTGATCTGCCCTGAACTCGGGATTGTATCCCGAGTACCATGCCGAATCTGCTGAAACCGGACCTTCCTGGCGTTACTTAAGTACCGCAACTGAAACAAAAGGCGCCCCGCGGGGCGCCTCAATCCTTATGCGTGCAGATTCTACAGACGAATCAGTTACTCCAGTTTCGATTCTGGGATTCCGTTCTTGCGCGCCTGCTCGCGAGAGTCGTCCAGTTTCTCTTTCGCTTCAGCAAGTGCCTTCTGTTTCGCTTCCAGATCCGTCTGGTACTGCCGCTGCTCGTCGGCCCACTTCTTCTGATCGCGAAGCTGGTTGCCGGCATCGCCGTAGTAGGAAGCCTGCCGCAGCTTGTTTTCGCGCTGCATCAGGTCCAACTCCTTCTCCAGGCTTTTGACTTCTTCCTGCTTGTCGCTAACCTTGGCTTTGAAGTCGTTCGCCTGCGCCTCAGCAGCTGCCTTCGCCGCTTCTTCTTTTTCCTTGGCCGCAGCATCGTCTTCCTTCGTCGCATCGCTTGCGGCGGTCGTCCTTTTTATCCGCATCACCGCTCGCTGTATCCGCCGACGGAGCTTCCTTCGCCGCTTCAGCATTGGTTGCGGTCGCTTCTGCCGCATGCGACTCTTCCGCCATCTTCGATTCCGGCACTGACGGCAAATCGTCTTCCGTGTACACCTTCGCCGCGGACTTCTTCGGCTGCTGACGAGCAGCCTTCGCCTGATCTGCCAGTGACTGCGACATTGCCGTGCCCACCAGCATCAGGACGAACGTCGCCAGGATAACTCCGCTTAATTTCTTCATGCTTGACCTCCCAATCTCACAAGAACAAGCCCCAGTAACCTCGCAATAGCGCGTTACCGAAGAACAGAGAAAACAAAGCCATACTGCCTAAGAACACTCCAAACGGAATCTGATAGAACCGGTACACCATGCTCGCTGACTGCCATGCACGCTTGCGCGCGATCCCCACTGGTTCGTGATTCCGAACCACCCTTCGCCGCGTTCGTTTCCGCCATACATTCAGGATCATCGCCAGCCCAAACAACGATCCCACGAGCGACGCGCCAAACAGCGTAATCACCGTTAACCGTACGCCCAGGAACGCGCCCACCATGGCCATCAGCTTCACGTCGCCGAAGCCCATTCCTTCCACGCCGCGCGCGCGCAGATAAATCTCACCCACTCCGTAGATGAACGACGCGCCCACCAGCGCTCCTAGCGCCGAATCCATCAGCGAAACCAGCCGCCACGAATTGCCGCCTAGCGACGAGTGCATAAACGACGGCATGATCTGCCCAAGAAAATCGTTCACCGGAGCGAACAGGCTGAACCCGAGTCCAATCACCAATCCCGTCAGCGTCAGCTTGTCCGGCAGCAGTTTCCACTCCGCATCGATGAAAACCAATCCAATGATCAGGAACGCGAACACGCAGTATTTCAGCGTGCTCAAGCTCAACCCAAACTCGAGGAAGCACAGCAGGAACAGCACGCCTGTAAGCAGTTCCACCAGCAGATATCGTGGCGAGATTGGCGCTTTGCAACTGCGGCAGCGGCCCCGCAGCACTAACCAGCTGAAAACCGGAACGTTATCGTAAAAGTGAATCGGCGACTTGCAATGCGGGCACGCCGAACCCGGCCACACGATCGACTCTTCGCGCGGAATCCGATGGATGCACACGTTCAGGAAGCTCCCGAACAGCAGTCCAAAGCAGAAAATCGCGATCGCGAAGAATAGGAACATTCACGCCCAATAGGTGTTGGATTCGTCCCCGATTATATGTCGCAATCGCCCGTGTCGAAGGGTACCAACGTGCCATAGGTAATCTCATGGGTACATGGACGCTGGGTACTTAGGATCGCTCCTGGAGACCTTAGTATGGGCAAAATTATGGATTCTGGAATCGGATCAGGTCGCCCGCCACGCCCGGCGGTCCGTCGGTATTAGGCGGCAGATCGCCTGTCCAGTTCAGCCGCGTACGATTCACCAGTCTCAGTTCGCTGGTACACGTTTTCCAGCCGCCATCGGATTCTTCCCTTACGCCAACTGCAATCCCTGTCTCCGAATCGGGATCGCGCTGCTTCCACTCTTGCAGTGACGCCTCCAACTCCTCGCTCAAGGCTTCATTCGCGCAGAGACAGAAGACCCAATCGTTCTTCAGATCGAGCACATACGCCCCGCGATCCACGCCCGGGATCGCAGCCTTCACCGCGGCTCCGTGTTCCTCGGCTGCTTTCTGGGTTCCATCGGTCGAGCCATGATCGATCACCAGCACTTCATCGCAGCTGCGTAATGAATCGAGCGCGCGCCCGATCCGTTTCACATCGTTCATCGTATGCAGTAGAGCAGAAATCTTTGGCATGTGGCTGATTGTGAGATGCGCAATCCCACCTCAGTGTAATCCCGAATGCGTGCGCGTTTTCTCCGCCATTCGTGTCACAATTGACTTCAGCTGGGGTGAATCTAAGTGAACAGTTCCAACCGCGCAACTCGTGTTGCTGTCGTCGGACTTGGCAATGTGGGCGCCACTTTTGCATATGCGCTCATGCTCAGTGGCCTCGCCGCTGAAATCGTTCTTGTCGACGTAAATCGCGCCAAGGCCGAAGGCGAAGCCATGGACCTGAGTCATGCCGTCCCGTTCTCCCACGCCACGAACATTTGGGCTGGAGACTATTCGGATTGCGCTGGCGCCGCCGTCACCGTCGTCACCGCAGGCGCCGCACAAAAGCCCGGCGAAACCCGCCTTGACCTCGTGAAGCGCAACGCCGCGATCTTCGGACAAATCATCCCCGAAGTCGCTCGCTACAATCCCGACGGCATCATTCTCATCACCACCAATCCCGTCGACGTGCTCACCTACACCTCGCTGCAGGACTCCGGACTTCCCGCCCAGCGCGTTTTCGGCTCCGGCACCATTCTCGATACCGCGCGCTTCCGCACATTGCTCGGACGTCATTTCCGCGTCGATCCGCGCAGCGTCCACGCCTGGATCATCGGCGAGCATGGCGATAGCGAAGTTCCCGTCTGGTCCTCGGCAAATATCGCGGGAATGCAACTACGCGATTTCGCGAAAGCACGCGACTGCGGTTACGAGATCGAACAGATGGAAAAGATCTTCCTCAACACGCGCGATGCTGCTTATCAAATTATCGAACGCAAAGGCGCGACCTACTATGCGGTCGCTGCCGGACTAATGCGCCTTGTTGAAGCGATCCTGCGCGACCAGTACACAATCCTGTCTGTATCCAGTCTCGTCGAGAACTACTACGGAGTCAGCAACGTCTGCTTCAGCCTGCCGACTGTCATCAACCGCAACGGAATTGAGCGCGTGCTTCATCTGCAACTCGACGAGCACGAGCAGAATCTCCTGCGCAAATCCGCCGCCGTTCTGGAAGACACCATCGCCCATCTCGGACGCCGATCCGCAACCACTACCGACGCCGCTGACTAGAGTTGCTGACTAAGAGTGGCTGATTAGAATATTGATCGGTGAAACAGCCGCGGAGCGGCGATTTCGTAACTCTAGGCCGTGAGGCGTTAACAGCCGCGGAGCGGCGGCATTCGTAAGCCCAGGCCGTGAGGCCTGGGTACTGGCCAAAAAGATACACGAGCCCCGGAGGGGCGACACGTCACCTTCCCCACGGCCGCCAACGTCTGATGAATTAGAATGAAGCGCGCCTGATCTCTTTCGGCGCTCCCTTATTCGAGGACTCAAACACAGAATGCGAATTCAACCACTCACCGTTCTTGTTTTGCTCGGCCTGATGTTCGCCTGCACCTCGGAACCCAAGAAGCCCGCGCAGGAAGCAGCCGCGCCGCAGCCCACCGAACCTACGCTCTACACCGGCCGCGAGGCGGTCTACAAAATGTATGTCGCGGCTCGTTCCTGGCAAGCAGACGGCCAGCCCTTCCGCCTCGAATCTCAGCCCACCAAGGGTGTTACCGGGCAAGACGGAAAATACGCCGTTTGGCGCGGCTCCTTCGGATCACCCAGTCACCGCGTCGCTAAGACCTACACATGGTCCGGCGTGAAGGAAGACGATGCTCCCGAGCCGGGCATCTCCTTCGGAGCGGAAGACAGCTACAATCCAACAAACGCCTTCACAAAAACGTTCGATATCGCTTTTCTGAAGGTGGATTCCGATAAGGCCGTACAGGTCGCCAATCAACACGGCGGCGAGAAGCTGGTGAAGCAAACTCCCACCATTCCGATCGTCTGCCTCGCCGAGTGGAGCACGCAGGAGAACCTACTGCTCTGGCACGTTCAATACGGGGGGACTGGCAATGAGGCGAAGCTTCGCGTTTCCGTGAACGCAACTACTGGGGACTTTGTGCGGGTGGAGAAGTAGATCCCGTATCTTGCGGCGACTTGTTCGAAGCCGTTCCCGATCCCGGCATAGTGTGGCACGGGCTGTTTCCCAGATGGATGCAGCCCGGCTTCAAATCCTTAAGATGCACTCCATGGTGCCCTGCCTGCCCATCAGTGACTGCCCGCCTCCGCTGGACCATTCGTATTCTGCGCCGTAACCGGAACCGGGCCACCCAGTCGATCCAGCGCTTTCTTTGTCTTTTCCGCTTCGGGTCCGTTCGGCAGAATCTTCAGGTAGGTTGAATAGTACTTTCTCGCGTCTTCCGGCTTGTCGAGTTTCTCGTCCACTACGCCGAGCTTGTACGTAGCCTCCGCGTGATTCCACTGATACTTCAGTGCTTCCTGGTACCGTCCCTCCGCCGCTCGATAATTACTTTTCTTGTAGTAGAAATCGCCAATCTCTACGTTCTTATCCGCCTGGTGCGGATTCCACGGACGCATCTCTTCCACATCGCTGGGCAGCTCCGCGCCCGTATGATTCTCATCTCCCGGTGGCGGGCTGATGTCGGGCAGATTGTCCTTGCTCGAACTTTCACCATCGCTCCTCGGCAACGGGGCGCTGGCTGGCGGCTTCGACGCATCCTCCGCAGGAGGCGTCGTTTCCTTATCTTCAGCGGGCTTGCTTGAGGTCGAGGGCGAAGGTGATGGCGCGTCCGGCACATTCGACGCGGACTTGTTAGTTGGAGTCGGTGCATCCGGCACATTCGACGCAGGCTTCTTCGCCGCAGCCGGCGCATTCGGCACACTTCCCGACTTCGTGGCCGGTTTGTCGCCCGGGAAAGTTGTGTCCGTGCTCAGGTTTGGATCCTGCGCAAAAACCAGTAGCGGAACACAAATCACCAGCCCAAGTAGCACACGCCGCATGCCGATATTCTAGCCCTTTCCGAAGTCGTTCAGTCTTCAGTTCGTCAGTCTCTTAGTCTTCAGTCAGTCAGATACTCGCTACGCCATGTCGCCATGCTGAAATACTGACGTACTGAGAGACTGAAAGACTGATCGGTTTACAAAAAAATTGGCCGCCCTTTCGAGCGGCCCGCAGAGGCATTTACAGGGGAGGCAAATCTATTGCGCGGCTGGTGGCTTCGCCGAAGCCGCGGTGGCGTTCTGGTCCTGGATGTTCGTCATCAACCGCACATCCACGCGACGGTTCTCTGCACGGCCCTTGGACGTCTTGTCATCCGTAGCCGGCTTGTCCTTGCCCAGACCGATCAAGTAGATCTTGTGGGCGGGCACGTTGTACTTCGAAGCCACATACTGGACCACGGCATCCGCACGGCGGCGGCTCAGTTCATAGTTGTAGGACGCGGGACCGACTGAGTCGGTGTTGCCATCGATCACCAGGATGTAGTTCTTAGCATTGGGAATCTCGGTGCCCAGTTGATCCAGCGCTTCCTTCGCCTTCGCCGTCAGGATCGACTTGTCGAAGCCGAAATGCACCGTGGTTTCAACCACTGGACGGTAGTTGTCGAGGTTCGCGACCGTGTTCGCCAGGGACTGCACCTGGCCGGCGGTCGTGGACGCCAGCGTCTGCGCCTGATCGGCCTGCTGACCGGCAGCCATAGCCTTCTGATCGGCAGCATCGGACTTGGTATTCACGCCCTGGATTCCCTGCTGAGCCCGCGCGTCGACATCCTTGATGTCTTTCGTGTTTTTCGCGGTCTGGTCATCCAGTTCGTTGACTTTGTTGATGGTAGGTCCGGTTTGGCTGCGGACGTATTTCTTGCTCGAGCACCCTACAGAAAGACCTACGCTCAGAGTGGCGGCAACTGAGAGAACAAGAACCTTGTTCATGGAGAAAAGCTCCTTAGCGCTTTTTGTGCCGGCTGCCGGATCTATCCGGCGCCCCATCTTCTACTCGCGATCTAGGCACGAGCGCTTCGTCTTAGGAAATAGCACGCCTTCTGCCAATGTTAAGAACGCGGTCCATCCGCTAACCAACATGTTTTCAATAACCTGAAAACTTGATCTCAATCGGAACCACCTCTCAGGGAAGCACATCTCACCACAGCCGTAAAAAATTTACAGAGGGGATACAAGTCCCTGAACAGAAATCCTCTACCTTCCCGTTATGACGTCACTTTCAATGTCAAGCCCCTAAATCTCCCGGAATCACCGTAAGTACCTCATTTACCTGGAGAAATAATCTTCGCGAAAGTGTCTAGTAGGTGCCACCCAATTTGTCATAATTGAATTAACTACTCGACAACAACTGTGTCTGCTGCTTCTATCCGAGCCCTGGCGAGGATTTGTCATACCGAGCGCAAGCGAGGTATCTCTATTATTCTCAACGGAATTCTCGGCTTTTGCTGACAACTGATGACGAGCTACGGACAACTATTTCGATAACTTCTTTCTTTTCAGGATTTTGAGATTTTCGCCCAATGCTTTCAGGATTTTGCAAAAACGGGAAAGTTAAACATCTGAAAACAGCAGACTTGCATGGGGGTACCCCCCGGGGGGGAGGGTCCTGTTTGGGGGTACGGACCGGGTACATCCTGCAAATTGCCAGAGTTCAGATCGTCGGCACTGTTTTCGTGCCGAACATTGCGATCAGCGCATTCTCCAAGGCTTTAGTGTCTCTATATAACTCGTAGTGGCCGGGTAGCATGACGCTCACCTGTTTGCCACTATGCGAAACCTGCGCTCGGTGTACCCCTTGGTGGATGAGCACATAGATGTCTGAGGCGACGCCCGAGACATCCTCGTGCAAAACGCGCTTGTAACCGAAGCTCTCGAGCACGTCGGCCAGCTTCGAATTAGCCTTCATTGCGGGCTTGAGCAATGCTGATCCGCCGCTGCAACGCTTGCCATGATCACTTAGCTCGCGACCACATTTCGAACATACAAGCGAATCACTTTTCAAGAGTTCGGAATAGTGTTCCGGTGAGACAAGAATCCGGCGATTCCTGGCCTTGGGTTTCATATGGCAGGCATTATCACACGCGACGCAGCCTGCTTGCTCTGGTGGCCCATTCAAGCCTGCTTTTGGCTTGAGTGGGGGCGGTCCTGTCAGGAACAATAGATACATATCGCGTAACGATGCGTCATCACACACCACGGTACCTGCACCAAAGTGTTAAGAATCCTTAACTGCGCTATGTGCGCAATAACAATTTCTGATTTGCGCTCAGGCAGTTCTCTTCGTAGGCTGATGTCGGTGAATGCCCCTGGCTGCGCATTCACTTCCAATCCAAGCTGATCTGTTACCGCAGCGTCGAGCGGCAAACAATTTCGCCCGGCGTTCAACGGTTCCGCAGTCGTTCTGAAGCAACTGGCGTTCTCCTGGTTGAGCAACCGTCAGCGGCAAGGCTCGCGGAAACAACCACAACGGAGCATCGCAACGTGCTATCGAGATCCCCGGATCTCCAGCATCCGCGCATTTCCGCTCATCGACTTTCCGATTGGAGATGAAAATGAATTCTGTGAAGAAACTCGCTCTCGCGCTTCTCGTCGTGCTCGCCTCCACCTTTACCGCAAACGCGCAGGACGCTCGCATTAAATTCACGTCTAACTCACGAGGTACGCTGGGAGAAAACCACCCTTCCCGCCGGAACCTACTTGATGTCCGTTTACAGCGGCACAGTTCCACGGGCCATTGTCAGCGCCGAAGATCGCAAGGGACCTTCCATCATCGCGGTGCCCACAATCGCCGATTACTCCAGTTCCTGCAAGAGCAGCTCCGTGAACCTCGTCCGCGATGGCGCGGCCTGGAACGTTAGCTCTGTTTGCTTCAATGAGTCCGGCTTGGCGCTCTATTTCGGCGCGAGCTCACCCAAAACAACGCTTGCCAGCCTTTCGCCGCAGGTGGGTTCCGCTAAAGGTTCCCAGTAGTTTGTAGCCGTCCTGCGCAGGGACGCAGCATTCCCGGTGCTGCGTCCCACAACCTCAATGTAAACGGCAGATGAAAGCGGATAACAAATCGCAATCGTCGCGATAAAGACAATCAATCAGCACAACCTGACTCTGTCATTAAGATGGAACTATGGAACCGATAAGTCCTGCGCTAGATTTTCTCCATGATGTTGGCACCCGTATTGCCGCCGCAGACCCGCTTCATGATGTCTTAAACGAGATTGTCGAATTCGTTACCGACTTCGTCAGCTGCGATTCCTGTTTTATCTACACCCTCGAACGGGACGAGCTCGTTTTACGTGCCTCCAAGAATTCCCATCCCGAAGTTTTAGACCGTCTTACCATTCACCTCGGCCAGGGCATCACCGGTTGGGTTGCGGAACATCGCGAGCCCGTTGTGCTGGAACGCAATGCTCCGCGCGACCCGCGATTCCGCCCCTTCGCCGAGTTGGCCGAAGATACTTACGAGTCGTTCCTGTCGATCCCGGTAATTTCGCGTGCCCGCCTCGTTGGTGTCATCAACGTCCAGCACCAGGATCCGTATCCTTTCTCTCAACGCGAGATCAAGGCCATTTCCACAATCGGCCACCTCGTGGGCGCAGCTATCGAAATGGCGCACCTGGAAGATGAAGTCAACGAGCTCTCCGGCAAGCTGGAATCACGGAAACTAATCGAGCGCGCCAAGGGGATCCTCCAAAGCGAACTGGATATCAGCGAGGAACAAGCCTACGCAATGCTCCAGAAGGAAGCGCGCGATCGCCGCATCTCCATGAAGGACGTTGCCGAAGCTGTTCTCTTATCCAACGATCTGCGTCGCACCCGCAAATTCGGCGGTGCAGAAAAGCCCCAGTAGTCCTTCGCCCAGGCATCCGCAGCGGAATCGGCTGAAACGCCTCCGCTGCGCTGCTGCGCCGCAATTTGCCTCGGCACTGTAAAATAGAGTTGTCGCGGCTCTCCGGGTATTCTTCTCTCCAGTTCCTCGATCATCGACAATACTGGATTACGACAACAAGCCCGGCTCGGGCTTGGAGGCCCGCTTCGCCCTGAAACATGGATCTGCTCGCTAAAATTCGGACCCTTCCTACCGCGCCCGGCGTGTACCTGTACAAGAACGCCGAAGGTGAGGTGATTTATGTCGGCAAGGCCCAGAATCTGCGCGCGCGCGTCCGCAATTATTTCTCCGACGAAGCCCTCTCCGACACCAAGACCGGCACGCTCATGCGCGAAGCTGTCGACATCGACTACATCGTCGTCGACAACAACAAGGAAGCGCTGGCGCTCGAGAACAACCTCATTAAGCAGAAGAAGCCGCGCTACAACATTCTTCTGCGCGACGATAAGACCTACCCGTACGTAAAGCTCACACTCGGCGAGCGTTTTCCGCGTGTGTACGTCACGCGACGTTTGAAGAGAGACGGCAGCGAGTATTACGGCCCGTACTTCCCTGCCAACCTCGCCTACCGCATCACCGACTTGATTCACCGCCACTTCCTTGTGCCGTCGTGCAACATTGATCTGAACCGGTATCATCCGCGACCGTGCCTGCAGTTTTACATCGGGCGCTGCCTCGGTCCGTGCGTGAAGGATCTGACCACACCCGAGCGCTACAAGGAAGCGGTAAACGACGTGCGCTTGTTTCTGGAAGGCAAGCAGACGGAATTGGCGCGATCCTTGCGCGATCGCATGGCCGCTGCGGCCGCAGCCGAGCAGTACGAACTAGCGGCCAAGTATCGCGACTTGATCTCGACCGTCGAACAGCTGCAGGAAAAGCAGCGCATGGCAGCAGCCGAAGGCGACGACGCCGACGTGTTCGGCTATCACTTCGAGAATGGCATGCTCGCCGTAAACCTCTTCCACATTCGCGGCGGCAAGATCGTCGATCGTCGAGAGTTCTTCTGGGAAAAGCTGCCGGCTTTAGAAGACGGCAAATTTGATCCCGGCGAGTTCTTCTCCACGCTGCTGAACCAGGTCTATCTCGGTCAGAAATATGTTCCGCGCAACATCTATTTGCCGGTCGACTTCGAAGACCGCGCGGTCCTCGAAGAGGTCTTGACCGAAATACGCGGGCACAAGGTCGAGATTCTCATTCCGCAACGCGGCGATAAACGCTCGTTGATCGACCTGGCCGGAAACAATGCCAAGCAGTCTTACGATCAGCGCTTCCGCGTGCTTAAGCCGAACGCGCAAGCCATCGCCCAGGCCTTGCAGGATGCGCTCACCCTGGCCGAGCCGCCAAAGCGAATCGAGTGCTTCGACATCTCGCACATCCAGGGCGCTGAGACCGTTGCTTCGATGGTCGTTTGGGAAGACGGCCAGATGAAGAAGAGTGACTACCGCAAGTTCATCATCAAGACTGTCGATGGCGTCGACGATTTCGCCTCCATGCGCGAAGTGGTTACCCGACGATATAAGCGCGTGACCGAAGACAAGCTGAAGATGCCGAGCCTGATCCTCATCGATGGCGGAATCGGGCAATTGCACGCGGCGGCGCAGGCGCTCGAGGCTCTGCAGATCACCAGCCAGCCGCTGGCTTCGATCGCTAAGCGCGAGGAGATCATCTACGTCTACGGGCAGGAGAACGATCCGGTCGTCCTCGATCATCACAACCCGGTGCTGCACCTGGTGCAGGTGATCCGCGACGAAGCGCACCGCTTCGCGATCACGTTCCATCGCAAACGCCGCGAGATGCGCGATCGTACGAACGAACTCGACGATATTCCTGGAATTGGCTTGATCACGCGACGGCGTCTGCTGGAACATTTCGGCAGCGTGAAGGCCGTGAAGGAAGCGGATCCCGCAGCTCTCTCTGCTGTCGTCAACAAATCACAGGCAGAAGCAATTCATTCTTATTTTCACAGGGATCGGGCAGAACTTAGCGGGCCTTCGAACGCTCGCTGATTTCCTCGAGCAATTTCGCCTTAAACGCCGCATTCATCCGCGAGCTCGAAAGCGCATTCTTCGCCTGCACGGCTGGCATGGACTTCACAATTTCCATGGCAATGTGAAGCGGCGTCTTCGCGGCTCGCAGCATTGCGATTCGAATCTCGGTTCGCAACGACCACTTCGGATGCCGCCAGGTGAATTCGAACAGCATCGCCGTCGAGTCTGGCGAGTTGAGCGCCTTGGCGACAAAAGCCTCTGTCATGTAAGGATTATTCAGCGCTGCTTCGAGGATGCGCGGATCGGCGTCTGTCAACAGTCCCGCTGCAATCCGGGTTGAACCGCGCTTAGCCAGCGTGATGCGCTCGCCAGCGGAAATCGTGCTGATGCGGTTGATCAGCGCTTCTTCGATCTTCATCTTCAAATCAGCGGGAACCGCCGGTTGCAACACAACCTGCATCAGCTCAAATGTGAACAGATGACGTGTAAGCGGTATCGAAATATGGCGCGGAGTTTTCGGATGAGAAACCAATCCAACGAGCACGGCGCGAATCTTAAGCGCAGCATGATTTTGCGCAAGCGCCGCAAGAACTTCAGCGCTCAGATCCCGGCGCTGAAATAACGCGCGCGCCAAGTCTTCAGTCAGCTCAGGACTCGACACCGCTTGCAACAAGTCCTGCTCGGACGCGCTGTGAATCTTGGCCGCTAGCGACGAATCCGAGGGCGTGTTGTTGTGAAACTGCGATGTCTTCGCTCACGTTCGCCGAGTCCTCAGATCAGCAACTTGGCCTTCATTTCTACCATAGGTTTGGAGCCGGACATCTTGCCTTCCAGTGTTACTTCTTTCGTCACCGTACGTAGACATTGCGCCTTCGATTCGGATACTCTGCCGCACAACTGCTGGATTCGCAACGCTCCGGAGATCGATGGGCCTGAATGCGCTCGACCTGCTGATCATTATTGTTTATCTCGCAGGGATCACTCTGTTCGGCCTGCGATTCCGCAAGCGGCAGCGCTCCTTGCGCGATTACTTCCTCGCCGACCGCAACATTCCCTGGTGGGCGATTTCGCTCTCCATCGTTGCCGCCGAAACCAGCACACTCACCATCATCAGCGTCCCGGGACTTGGCGTTCGCCACCAACTTCGCCTTTCTGCAACTCGTTTTCGGCTACATCGTCGGGCGCATTGTCATCAGCTTCGTACTGTTGCCCCATTATTTTCAGGGGAATCTCTTCACTGCGTATGAACTAATTCAACGCCGCTTCGGGCCGCGCCTGCATTCGCTTACCGCGGGGCTGTTTCTCATCACCCGCGCCGCGGCCGAGGGAGTCCGCGTATTTGCAGTTGCGATTGTGGTTGGCATCGCGTTGTCAGCCGCGCTGAGCGGTATGAGCGATTTTGGCCGCGATCTGGCCGCGATTGCCATTGTCACCATACTGACATTGATCTACACGTTTGAGGGCGGCATGACCGCCGTGATCTGGACCGACGTCGTGCAGACCGCGATTTACGTCGGCGGAACGCTGGTTGGTTTCTTCACCATTCTGCACGCCGTTCCGGGCGGCTGGCACACCGTCTCTTCGCTCGCCTCGACTTCAGGCAAGTTCCGCGTCTTCGACTTCTCCTGGTCGTTCTTCACGACCTACACGTTCTGGTCGGGACTGATCGGCGGAGCTTTCCTGACCTTCGCAACTCACGGTACCGATCAATTGATCGTGCAGCGCTTGCTGGCGGCGCGCGGTTTGCGTCAATCGCAAGCTGCACTGATCGCGAGTGGAATCTTCGTAGCAGCCCTATTCGCTCTCTTCCTGATGGTCGGAGCGATGCTCTTTGCCTTCTATCATCAGTTCCCGCCCAGCGCGTCTTTCGGCAAGACCGACCGCATCTTCCCCACATTCATCGTTACGCAGATGCCGCATGGAATCTCTGGACTTCTCATCGCGGCGATCCTTGCCGCTGCCATGTCGAATCTGAGCGCTGCCCTGAACTCGCTTTCATCCAGTTCGATCGTTGACTTCTACGCGCGCCGCCATCCCGAGGCGAGCGAACAGGCACGCGTTCGTCTCTCGCGTGTGGCAACCGTGATCTGGGGACTCATCCTCTTTGTTCTGGCGATTCTCTCCCGGCGCGGCGGCCGTGTCGTAGAAGTAGGACTCTCGATCGCCGCTGTCTCCTTTGGAGCACTACTCGGCGTCTTCATGCTCGGCGTACTCACAAAGCGTGCCAACGAGCGTGGAACCATGATCGGCATGCTCATAGGCTTCCTCACTTCTGTTTACCTCTGGCAAGGCCGCAACGTGTTGGAGTGGCTGCAAGCTGTGACTTCACTCCACTGGACGGCGTTCGCCCTTCCGCGCGCGATCCCGTTCACCTGGTGGTTCATGATCGGTAGTCTCGTAACCTTCTTTTTTGGTTATGTCGCGAGTCTCTTGTTGCGATCAAACCATAACAGCGCAGAACCCACTGCAATCACCGCCGAGCACGCACGCCCGTGAGCACCCAATCCGCACAACCGGAACTGGCTCGCGATCTCAAAGTCAGTCACGCGGCCGCAGTCGTGGTCGGAACCGTGATCGGCAGCGGCATCTTTCTTGTTCCCTCGGAGATGATGCAGGCGGTCGGCTCCGCGGCGCTGGTTTACCTGGCTTGGATTGTCGGCGGCCTGCTCTCGTGGTTTGGTGCGCTCAGCTACGCCGAGCTGGGCGCAATGAAACCGCAAGCCGGAGGCGAGTACGTTTATATTCGCGACGCCTACGGTCCACTCGGTGGATTCCTCTATGGCTGGACGTACTTCCTAATCGCCAAGCCGGGATCGATTGCCACCATCGTCACTGGCCTCGTTCGTATTCTCGGGACATTCGCTCCGCTGGCGTTCTTGCCGCAAGTCTTCATTCACAAACCGATCACCATCACTTACGGCCAACTTGATTGCGGTCGGCGCCGATCATCCTCATAACGCTTCTGAACTACATCGGAGTAAAGCGCGCTGGCGAATTCCAGCTGTTCTTCACGACGCTGAAAGTGGTGATCATTCTTGGTATCGCTGTCGCTGGATTCACGTATGCCAGCGGCAGTTGGCATCATTTTGCGGAATCGTATACGGCTGCAACCGGCGGCTTCGCCGGATTCATGACCGCGCTGATCGCGGCGCTCTGGGCCTACGACGGCTGGAACCTGGTGACGACCGTCTCCGCCGAGATCCGCGAACCGCAGCGCAGCCTTCCGATCGCGCTCATTTTCGGCGTAGCGATTGTCGCCTGCTCTACATGCTGCTGAATGCGGCGGTGCAGTACGTGATGTCGCCAGCGGCCATCGCCGCCTCTCCGCGGCCCGCTAGCGACGCGATGTTGTTGGTGATGGGATCCGCAGGAGCAGCGATCGTTTCGGCGGGCATGGCGCTCTCGATGCTGGTGACGCTGAACGGCAGCACCATGACCGGCGCCCGCATTCCCTTTGCGCTCGCTCGTGATGGCTATTTCTTCCATGGGCTGGCGAAGGTTCATCCGCGCTTCCATACTCCGTCGGTCGCCCTCGGAGTCCAGGCAGCGCTGGCGATCGTTCTGGTGCTTTTTGCGGGAACGTTCCAGCAGCTCTTCTCGCTCACTCTGTTTGCGGAATGGCTCTTCTACATGCTGGGAACCGGCGCAGTATTTGTCTTTCGCCATCGAGAGCCGGATGCCGCGCGTCCCTACAAAACCTGGGGATACCCGGTAGTGCCAGCGTTATTCATCGCGGCGTCCGCGGTTCTGCTTTATTACTCGTTCATGGCAAACTGGCACAATTCTGTCGTCGGAGTGCTGGTGATTCTGGCTGGCATTCCTGTTTTTGCCTTTTTCCGCAGGCGCACTAAAACAGCGTGACTCGTTACCAATCAGCGGCCCCAATCATTGCAGAATTGCTGCTTCTCGCATAAAGTGGCAGCACTAGCTTCTCAGGAGTGGTAGGGGAATAGCATGCCCATGAAGACCAAGCAGGAGCAGCGGCGCGAACGTAGGGTGATCGCCACAGTGCCCGTGCGCGCGAAGTCGCAAAGCGCCGGAGAGATGACGGGCCATACTCGTGACGTCGGCTCGACGATGCGCAGTGTGTTTGTGTATCTGAGCAGCCGCGTAGCCGTAGGCTCAGAAGTTGAACTGGTATTTCCCATCCCGATTGGGGTGACGCCCGCAGACGATACCTGGGTTCGTTGCCGCGCTCGCGTTATGCGCGTCGAAGAAACCGAACAGGCCAATCGCTTCGGAGTGGCAGCGGTGATCGAAAGCTTCGAACACCTCGATCCCGAGAACAGCAAGTACACCACATAATTGCCGGTTTCTTTCGAAGTGACTTGCCGCAAAGAGCTTCTACTCTGGTTCGCGCACCTGCGCAATAATCTAAAAAAATCGGCTGCAGAACGCGACTCGTCATTGGGGATGACGCGGGCAGCAGCTTAGAATTTTTTTGCCAGTAGATCCATCTTGGCCGGGGCGCAAGATAACTCGTCCGGGAGCGAGCCTGCGCCCTGTTTACCCAACCGTCCCACTGAATCGTTGTGCGCATTCGCACCCGCGCCTGTGATCTCGATTACCGCGAAAGACCGCTTCCACCCGCGAAACTCACGGGCATGTCTCACGCGTATGCCCGTAACTATGTTCACCTGATATTCGGCACCCGAGAGTCACGCAAGCTGATCAATCCGCCGATTGAAATCGAACTGCGTAAAGCTCTGCGCGGAATTGCAGTCCAGTATGGGATCGATCTCATTGAGATTGGCGCGACGGGAGATCACGTTCATCTACTCGTCTGCATGCCACCGAAGATTGGAGTGGCCGTCGCGGTGCGGGTCTTCAAGGCGGAGTCGGCGAAACAGGTCAATGAGTCGGGCCATTTCTTCGCGTGGCAACAGGGATACGGCGCTTTCAGCGTCAGCGCATCCAATCTCGATTCCGTTGTGAAATATGTGCGTGAGCAGACGGAATATCATCGCAGCCGCACATTCGACGAAGAGTTCCGCAGCTTCCTGGTGAAGCACGGGATTCGGACAACAGCGCCCGTCGTAACCGATTAGGCTGCTGCCGCCCTGATCTGCCGCACGCGCTCATAAACCCGCACATACTCTTTGGCGGACGTCATCCAGGAGAAATCTTTCTTCATGCCGTTACGCATCAGCGTCTGCCAGTTCGCCGGATCTTTGAACGTCTGCAGGGCCAATCGCACGCTTGCCAGCAATGCCTCACCTGCATATTCCTGAAACTTGAAGCCGGTGCCGCGTTTGGTCACGGGATCCCACTGCTCAATGGTGTCGTCGAGCCCGCCGGTAGCACGCACGATCGGCACCGTCCCGTATTTCAAGCTGTAGATCTGGTTCATCCCACACGGTTCATAACGCGAAGGCATAAGGAACATGTCGGCGCCCGCCTCGATTTTGTGCGCGATCGCATCGTCATATGCGATCTTGACCGCAATTTTTTGCGGATACTGCTTCATCAAACGGCGGAACAGGTCTTCGTAGTCGCGATCTCCCGTACCCAAAACAGTGATCACCAGTTCTTCGCGCGCCAGGCGGTCGGCGGCCTGCGCAATCAGGTCGAATCCCTTTTGCGCAGCAAAGCGTCCCACGATGCCAATCACCGGGATTTTCGGATTCGCTTCCTTGATCCCATAGAGCGTGAGCAGATCTTTCTTACAGGCGAATTTGCCATCAAGATCGTCAGGCGAATACTTGCGCGCAATGTAAGTGTCCTTCTCCGGACTCCATTCGTTGTAATCAACGCCGTTCAGAATTCCAGCGACCGTTGCCGAGCGCGCCTTCAACACGCCTTCCAGGCCGAATCCAAAATCGGCCGTCTGGATCTCCTGGCTGTATTTCTTACTAACGGTGGTAACGAAATCGGAGATCACCAGCGCGCCCTTCAGAAAATTCACTTTGCCGTAGAACTCCATCTTGCCAATAGTGAAAAGATCCCAGGGCAACATGATGAGCGGCAAGAATGTCGGGCGGAAACAGCCCCTGATATCCCATGTTGTGGATGGTGAACACGCTGGGAACACGATGGAATACGGGATCGTCGTCGTAGACTTCGTGCAGCAGAATAGGGATGAGAGCCGCTTGCCAGTCGTGACAATGAAAAATGTCGGGGACACCAAGAATTTTGGACGCTTCGATTACCGCCCGTGAATACAGGGCAAAACGCTCGCCATTATCCCGATAATCCCCTAAAGAAGTGCCGTAAAGAGAGTCACGATCAAAGTAAGGTGGATAATCTATAAAATAGAACTGAACGCCGTTGTGGGTACCGCCGTCGACGACAGAACAGAAGCGATACTTGTCATCGAAAGGTATGGTCAGGCTGGGGATGACTGTGCGGGCGGTGGGCGGAAGTTTTACCTGTTTATAAAGCGGCAGATAAACTGTGAGCTTGTGTCCTAATTGGGCCAGCGCCGGGGGCAGGGAGCCGACTACGTCTGCGAGCCCGCCGGTCTTTGCAAACGGGACGCACTCGGATGCCGCAAAAACAATGTGCATGGAACGGGGTCCCTTTCGTCCGCGAAACTGGGAGCCCTGAACAGGCCGTCAGAATAAGTCGCTGACGAATGCAGCCGCTGGCAGCCTGAACGGCGCGAAAGGTGAGTCTAATGGCGAATGGAAAACGGGTCAACGCTGAGAGCGAACAGGAAGTAGCAATAACCGTGGTGGATACACAAAAGACGGCAACGAAAGCACCACGTACACGCTCGCGCAGCGGAAATCGCCCAAAGCTTGGCCAAAATTTTCTTGTCGATCCGGTCGCTGTGCAAGGGATCATCGATGCACTAGGCGATATCTCCCAGAAGATTGTCATCGAGATCGGTCCCGGCAAAGGTGTGCTGAGCGACAAGCTTGCAGTTCGCTCCGGACACCTGATTGCCATCGAGCTCGACCGTGTGCTCGCCGCGCAGTTACGCATGCGCTATAACCGACTCGAGAATGTCGAGGTCATCGAAGGCGATATTCTGACCATGGACTTCTCCAGCATGCTGGGGCCGCGTCCTGGAATGTTGGTCGACCGTTCGCCGCACGCGCTGCCAACTACCGCGCGTCTAGTCGGCAACATTCCCTACTACATCACGTCAGACATTCTGTTGCGGCTGTTCAGCTTTCATAGTTCCTTCGACGAAGTGATTCTGATGTTACAGAAGGAAGTCGCGGACCGACTGTTGGCGCAACCGGGTAAGAGCGAATACGGACTTCTCTCTGCTACTGCGCAGCTCTACGCGAAGATCGAGAAGCTCTTCGTCGTTCCGCCGGGCGCCTTCTCGCCGCCACCGAAGGTTTATTCCGAGGTGCTGCGCCTCACCATGCAGCCGAGGCTGGCTCAACTGCGCGTGCCAGAGCGGGAATTCATCGGCTTCCTGAAGCTTTCTTTTGCGCAGAAGCGCAAAACCTTGGTCAATAATCTGAAATCGAGCTATCCGGCGAATGCGCTGCGTGCGGCTCTCAAAGCAGCTGGTTTGCGCAGCGATGTGCGCGCCGAAGCGATTTCGCTGGAAAAGGCGGCAGAACTGTTCCGGGAACTGGACCAGATTACGAAACCGCTGGCCTCCTGACTTTTGCTTTCGAGCTTGTCACCCGGAGCGAAAGCGGAAAGGATTACGCCATGGCAACTTTCGTTCGTCCTCCGGTAGTTGCTGGCCACTTCTACACTGCGAATCCGGATCGCCTGCGCAGCGAAGTTCTAGAGTTCACAGCCCACGCCGGCGAGAAAGTGGCCGCCCTCGGCTGCGTTGTTCCTCACGCCGGATACATGTATTCCGGACACGTGGCTGGCGCGGTCTACGGAACCTTGCAGCTGCCATCGCGCTTTATCATCCTCTGCCCCAATCACACTGGCGAAGGTCAGCCTCTCTCCATCATGAGCCAGGGACGCTGGCAAACACCTTTGGGCGACGTTGATATCGATCAAGAATTGGCTGCCGCACTGATGCAACGCTTCCCTGTCCTTCGTGAAGATCCTCAGGCGCAAAGATATGAGCATGCTCTGGAAGTGCAGCTGCCTTTCCTGCAGGTGCTCGCCCCACAATTTACCTTTGTTCCGATAACGATCGCCGTAGGACGTTATGAGTATCTGCATGGCCTCGGTGAAGCCTTAGGGCAGACGCTGGCAGATAGGGCCGGGCGCGTCATGATCATCGCCTCCAGCGATATGAATCATTACGAATCGGACTCCATTACCCGCGACAAAGATCGCAAAGCGATTGACCGAATCCTCGCGCTCGATCCGGCCGGATTGCAGGAAGTACTCACGCGCGAACATAGCACCATGTGCGGGTATGGTCCGACGATCGCGATGTTGGTGGCGACAAAAATTTTGGGAGCAACTTCAGCGGAGTTGGTGAAATATGCCACTTCAGGCGACATCTCCGGCGATCGCGATTCCGTCGTCGGCTACGCCGGAATCATCGTGAAGTGACGCGGAGCCACCGCGACTCAGAACCGCAGACCGAAAATAAAAAGAGCGCTCCATTTCTGGAGCGCTCTTTCTTCTACCAGGTTTCCTAGTCTAGCGTGGGTTTCCAGTACGTCCGCCCGTGCTTGCACCGCCGCGAGCAGCACCGCCACCGCCTCCGCTGAATCCGCCTCCGCCCCCGCTGAATCCCCCTCCGCTATGTGAAGCTGCACCGGCGCTCGCTGCAGACGGCGCGTGGTATGCTCCCGCGCTGCCCATCGACGTTGCGCTCCGGCCTGTTGCGCCGTAACCCATCGTAGCGGCTCGTCCGCCGCCAGGAGCCATCATCGTGCCGTTAAATGACGCTACGGGCCTGCCAATCGGGACGCGCGTATGGCTCGCGACGATTGTCGGCCGCGCGACTGAAGTTCCCACTGCTGTTCTGGCTACGACGGGAGCTGCCGGCGCCTGGAATCCTGCAGGTGGCCGCACGATTCTGGGAATCGGCTGCCACGTCCGCGTACCCGATGGGGTCCAGCCCCAGCCGTAACCGTTCACATATGTCCACGCCCCGTAGTGATACGGAATCCATCCCCACGGGTCCATGGAAACGTAGGAGTAACCAATACTTGCGTCCCACACCCAGGCGCCATTCATATAAGGATTCCAGCCAATTGGTGCGCCGAACGGCTGCCAGAAGTATCCCGTCCCTGGGATATAACTGTATTGTCCGTAATACGCCAAGTCAGGCGCAGCTCCGTAGCGCGTGCTCCCATAAACAGATCCCGAGTACTGCTTCTGAAATTCTGAACGTTCTGCGTCCCAGTTATCCGTGGGCAGTGTCTCGATGCCCTTCGCAGTAGCGACCTGTTTCTCATCGACTAGATCGAAGGTAGCTGTCTGTTCCTTTTTCAAGGTTGCTGTTTCAACCGCGTTGGGGATCTTCAGTTCCCCTTTGAACACCGACACCTTGGCTGTCGTCAGATCAACCGACACGCGGAAGCGCACTTCGTGATCCACATCGATTGACTGGTGAGCGAACGCAACGCGAATCTCTTCCTTCTTCTTATGCCGCACGTCGAAATAGGCGGTTCCGAGCGTCAATTGCGCGGTACTCGCGCGAACGCCGGAGTCATGCAGCACCAGTTCAGGAAACGACATCGCCGTTTCAGGGGCAAGCCGGATCGTGGTGCCGTCTTCCATTTCAACTTCAGCGCGTCCGTAGCTTCCTGTCTGCAGGCGCACGCCTTGGGTAATTGGCATGTTGGGGATCGCTTTTTCAAAGCCATTCCCGGAGTTGCGATCGATTTGGACGGTTCCATCCACTTGACTCAACCGAACCATGCGGATCTGCGAATCGGCAAAGATTAGGGTTGGAAGCGCAAGAGAAAGGATGGTCACAGACGCCAGTGCGGATACTGCTCGTAGCCTGGTCATTGGAGCGCTCCGATCAGCAAAGACTATCACTTTAGAAGCCCCTTGGGATAGATAACGCTGCTCGGCTCACGACAGACTTCATCCATCCCTACCAGCCTCAAACCCTTAAGCTTCCAGAGAGTTGTTGCCCGGGTCTCTGCGGCTGGGTCCTCTGGATGGTCCAGCTCAAGGTTTGGCCAAGCTTAACGCAATTGCACAACCGGTATGTCACAGGCAAGTCAACAACTTGGGTGCGAGCAGCGTTCCGGATTTCGTCCTGACAAACGAGAGATCATCAAATCCCCATCCGGCATCGAACTGTTCGAGCTTCCATTCGGATCGGAGATGGACTACAGACTAGAGCCGCACAGTCCAGGAGAGACGCAGAAATGAGAACAGGGACGCGCTCAGCGCTCGTGGGAGTTATTGCAGGAATGCGCAGCAGCTCCGCGCCGGCACTCGTTGGGCAGATCCGGGCCCACGAAAACCGTAATGGCTCCAAAGCCAAGAACGTTCTGGGAGCTCTGTTTGTGGGCGAACTCATCGCCGACCTGTTGCCCTTTATGCCGGCTCGAACCAAGCCATTTTCGCTTCTGGCACGCGTGGTTTCCGGCGCTAGTTCGGCAGCTAGGCTTGATGCGGATCGAAGCGAGAAGCTTCGTGCCGCGCTACTCGGCGCGGCTGGAGCCATCGGAGCCAGCTTTCTCTTCTATCAATTGCGTAAGGAACTGGGCCGACGTTACGAAATACCGGATTATCTGCTTGCGTTGGGCGAGGACGCGCTGCTGATCGGACTCGCAGTTTGGTTGCTAAAGCAAGCAGAAGAAGCCAATGCAGTCAGCTGGGGATAGCCGCGACCAACAGCATGTGATCGCAATCGCAGCGCAGAAGATTCCGGTCCAATAGAATCGCGGTCCGATGCTTCGCCTCACCGTATTGATCCTGTTGTTCTCTTCGATCTGCTCAGCAAAGTGTCTCTCGGTCGCGCAGGCCGCCGACAAGGTCGGATCCGAAACCTGTGTCGCCGGAAAGGTCCTGAGCGTAAGTCCACTTCCGGCCGGACACTTCATCCTTAACTTCTGCGAAAACCAGAAAACCTGTGGGTTCAGCGTTGTCGTATTTCGCGATGACGTCCGCGATGTCGGCGATGTGCGGCAACTTGCAGGCAAAGATATCGAGATTCACGGACTCATAAAGGAATACGGCAGCCGACGCTGAAATTATCCTGAAGGACATACATCAGTTGCGAGGCGAATCGGCTCGCATACCGCGACTTCCGAAGGCTTACGACGTGAGCCGCCATGGCAATTACAGCGCGGGATCGTTTTATGGGACCAAGACTCCGAAACAGAGCAAGGGACCAAATCGAAGAAACAGAGTAACTCTGTCGACGAGATCGAACCTGCAATGCAGGACTAAACTTCAGCCCTTTACCAGTCCGCTCTTCAACTGCTCGAGCGGATACCGCGTCCCCGCCAGATAATTCCGTCGTTTCGCAGCGCATGAAACATCGAGCGCATCATCGTATATCCCAAGGAGAGCGTAGCTACGGGGTGCAAGCAGCACAAATAACGGCGAGATCGGTGAATACCACGACATTCCCACGTACATGCAGAAGACGCTGAAGAGCGCCAGCGCATACGGCACCTTTGCCAAACCAGGCGCCCATATCGTTCCGATGAATGGAAGCAGGTTGAGTCCGAGCAGCAAGAAGAAGGCTCCCACAGTCCTCGGCACCGAGAAATGCATCAGCGAGAAAGAATTCTTCGTCAGATTATGAACGATATCGAGCGCATGGTCGCCCCAATCGAGCAGAAGCAAATCTGGCCCGAGCACATTGTGCTGTTTATAGCCTGCGTCTTTGACTAGCTTTCCGAGACGCATGTCTTCGATAATTTCCATCCGCAGCGTCTGAAATGTTCCCACCTTCTCGTACACTTCTCGGCGAATCATATTGAAGGCGCCCACGCCGATGTGGTCGCGCGAGTTGGGGTCCGCGGTCTTCCACGGCCGGTGACCGAACATAAAGAGAATGTTGAATCCGGCCAGCATCACCTTCTTGCTGAAACTCCAATCGGTGTGCGTGGGAAACATCACCAGGTGATCGACGGAATTCTTCTCCGCATAATTAAAGTTCGGCGAAGGACATCTTCGCGGAAGTGAATGTCAGCATCTGTGAACAGCAGCCAGTCTCCCGTCGCCTGTTGCGCGGCCGTCCACATCGCGTGCGGCTTTCCCAGCCAGCCATCCGGCAGACTCGTCACATGAATCACCCGCAGACGCTCGCCGTTCGGATGCGTAGCCGTGAGCCGATCCATAATGGCTCCAGTCTCATCGGACGAGCGGTCGTCGACGGCAATCACTTCGTAGTTGGGATACTCGAGTTCGAGCAACGCTGTCAGCGCGCGTTCCAGGTGTTCCTGCTCGTCGCGCGCGGGAACAACAATGCTGACACGCTTCGGATTTGCAGGCCCGTGGTCCCATTCGGGCCGGCTGACGTCCGTGAGCGTGCGCATGCCAAAGGCAGCATCGATTACGCTGCGCAGCCAGAACAGAGCCAGGGGCACACCGAACAGCCACCACGCCCATTTCATCCCGCAGCCACCTCGGCTGTTGCGCTTGGAATTTCAGGCGCAAATCGCATGCCATAGAACAGGACGAGTGATCCCAGCACGATAGCAACAATCGCAGCCAGAAAACCAGTCTCCAGACTGTTCTGTCAGAGATGCGTCCAATTAGCGGAGCTGAGAAGGCATCCCCCAGCAGATGGATTGACGAGTAGATTCACCGCAATGGCAGTCGCGCGGATCGCGGCGCCCAACCGAGTTGACCACCGCCGCATTCAATGGAGCAGTGTTAAGAAAAGAAAGAACTCCGCGAGGAAGATCGCAGGAAACATCAAAGGGCCAGTCTTGTAAATGGCGAGCAACATGGCGGGAACTGCAACTGCGAGCGTAACCGCCGACACCAGATAGTAGGCCGACTTTGTTTTCTTAGAAGCGGTCACCGAACCAGCCCCCAATTAGGGTTGCCGCAATTGCATTAAAAGCCGTGATTGCGCCAAAAACAAGATTCGCATGTCCGAGAGGAATGCCGCGCGAACGTGAAAGAAAGTCGGCATCCAGACTTGTATGCCACCCATGGCGAAGCTAGTCATCGCCATGCCGAGCGTTGCCATCCAGAATGCACCATTAGCGGAATAGGCCCGACAGACGTGGTTCGCTCTCCAGTAGGCTTCAGCAAATCTTGGCTGCCACGAACGGGTTCAGGCAAGAACGCCAGCGCGATCGCCAGAAGAAACCCCGGGATAGCTGCAACATAAAACGGAGATCGCCAACCAAAGTGCTCGCCCAACTTTCCGCCGATGATATATCCAACTGCGGTTCCCAATCCAATGTTGAGATAGAAAATTCCGAAAATCCGACCGCGATGCTCTTCCGAAAACAGATCTGATAGAAACGAAGGCGACATGGCCACAAAGGTAGCTTCGCCCATCTCCGACCAGCGTATGCCGAAAAAGTAGCGTTTCAAAGCTGTGCGTGACCGCCGTAAGTAAGTGTCGCGGCACACCATAACATCGCGCCTCCCACCATGATCCATTTGCGAGAATAGACGATCAGCAAAATAGCCGACTACCGGGGCAGCCGCCATATAACAAAATAGAAAAGCTGTTGTGAGAAGGCCGTATTCGAGCGTCGCTACGCGGAAACTCGTGCTGAACCAGCGGTTGAACTGCAAATAGCACTGAGCGATCCATGTAGTTGAAGAAATTCAGCGCCGAGTCAGGATCGCTAACGCTGTGCTGTGGATAGTAAGAGCGTGCCATCCGATGTCGGTCAGTGTATCAGCACTCGATGGCGCTTTTAGCTCGCTCGTTTTGCCGACTGTGACGATGCAGGAACCTCCAGCGCCGCACGATCCCACCGACCCAGTGTTGCGCCCGCGTCGTACGTACTTTGGCAGAACTCAAGGACCGCATCTTCGGGCGACGCAAGAGTACGCAGAGTGTCATACATCAGCAGAAACTCGCCCAGTTCCTTGCTCCAGACCGCTTCCTTTGGCAGGGCCTGAGCATTGGCGAAGTTCTCAGGGGTCGGAGCCATGTAAGAATAGAAGGCAGCGCCTTTCACGTCGCCTCCTCCGGGCCAGAAGCCGACGCTGCTGCACTCATGCGAGTAAGCGTCGCGTGTGATCACATCAGCACCAGGACGCTCCGGCGCGCGCCGTCCAGAAAAACGCGTCACAGCCAGGTCGAAACTTCCCCAGAAGAAGTGTACGGGACTCACCTTGCCCAGAAATCCGGCACGGAATTTCTTGAAGAGCGTGTCGCAATTCGTCAGTATCCGCCAAAAGCGATGCACGTACTCCGGATCGTACGCCGCGTGCTGCGTGTCCTTCTCGAACGGAATCGGATTGGGAACTTCTACAGGCATCGTCCAGATGTTCACGTCGACGCCCAGGGAGCGCAGAGTCTGCATCACTTCGGAATAAAACTCGGCCACCGACTTCGGTGCCAGAGCCAGTTCCCTGTGCTGACCGTCACTCTTACGGAAAACGAGGCGGTGCGCGATGAAATCAAATTCCACGTCGAAGATCCCGTCTCCGTACGGGATAGGCGAAGTATTCAGACCGACGGCGCTCACATAGAACGGCACTTCCCACCAATGGTTGAAGTGTGGGCTGAGCTCGAGACGCACCTTTCCGACTACCTGCGTCCACATGTGCAGCGTGTCGCGCGTGTTCTGCCAAGCCGCGAGAGGAAGTTCAGGCCAAACGAGAGCGGAAGTCTGCGGCATTGGTGATCTCCTGAAAGCAGGTTCTGGAGCCCTTAGATTCCGATAAACGATTCGAGGGCCGAAAGAAACTACCGGTTGCCGTTATTCTTGCCACCAGGACGTGGCCAGTGTGCTTCGACCACCGTGCCCATCCCCCCGCGCGGACGAAAATCGCCCTTCACCTCGGCCCACTTCGGCTTCGCCGCGCGCACCACGTCCTCAAGAATCCGGTTCACGGCGTTCTCCTGGAATATGCCGATGCTGCGGTATTCAATCATGTATTCCTTCAGCGACTTCAGTTCAAGGCAAAGCTTGTTGGGCATGTAGCGAATAACGATCGTTCCGAAATCCGGCAGTCCCGTCTTCGGGCACACCGAGGTGAACTCGGGATTATCGATCACAATTTCGTAGGCGGGAAACTGATTCGGCCAGCACTCGATCTCCGGCAACGGTACATCCAGTCCGGAAGCGGCGTGTTCAGGCGTGTAACGAGGGGACTTAACTGGCATGACGTTATTGTAAATGGCGACGCGTAATTGCAGCCGTTCTCGCGCTCGGACTGCCCCGTCTCAACTTCAACCTTATGCTGCGACGCACTTATGCTGCAACGCCTTCATCCCACGCCGAGGGAGATTTCACCGCTTTCGGTGGCGGCTGCTTCAGCTCCAACTTCCCTCCGCTCTTCGCTTTCAGCAGTTCGGCATTGACTTCGGCGCCAATCAGGATGACGAACCAACTCCAATAGAGCCATACCATCAGCGCCACGGCTCCGGCAAGGGTTCCGTAGGTGTGATTCATGCCGGCAAATCGGCTGAAATAGAAGCCCAGGACGAATGATGCCCCGATCCAGAAGCCCACCCCAATCGCAGCCCCAGGGAGCGTCGCCATGAATCTCTGCTTGACGTTCGGGGCCCAATAAAAGATCAACTCGACCGCCAGAACGACAAACGCGACCGACAAACTCCAACGGAGTAGCGGCCACACGTC
Organism: Terriglobia bacterium; assembly: GCA_963724985.1. Taxonomy (GTDB): domain Bacteria; phylum Acidobacteriota; class Terriglobia; order Terriglobales; family Acidobacteriaceae; genus JAJPJE01. The sequence goes on from CAVRWV010000022.1 coordinate 254,675, forward strand.
AACGAATTGCCTGCTCATGTCCACTTTGTTGGCGAGCCAGCCACCGAAACGCGGTCCGAGAAACATGAATGTCGTGCCTACTATTAGCAAGAATCCGCAGATGAACATTAGCTGTAGTGCAAGCAAACGCGTCTTCCAGATGGGGCGCGTTTCCGGCACGCCGTAAGCTACATTCAAAGCCTCGATCAAGGTCGCAAAGCCGTTCGACGCAGTCCACAGCGTTCCAAGAAGTCCGAGAGTCAAGAGGCCACGTCGATGCGGGGTGACAACCTCTCGCAGAACCGCCCGCACCAGCCCCATGCTATCCGCCGGAACGACCGCCGACATCGCACCCAGAATGCGACCGAACATATGTGGTAGCGGCAGGTATCCCAACACCGCCGCCGCAAGGATCAGTGCCGGGAACAGGGACATTACGAAGTAGTACGACAGACCTGCTGCCAGAGCCATGATGTGATTGGTCATCACATTGTGGACAATCTTCGAGATGAGAGGGCCGAAGCTTCGCATAAATTCAGAATTGTCGGCTGAAGCGAACACTCTCTTCGATGTAGCGCGTTGTGGCACTGTCGCCAGCAGACATCAGGAGATAAAACAGAGCTCACCAGGTACCTGGAGCATCCAACCGTGGAGATGTTGGCGCTGTCGGCTCGAGAGGGAGATTTCCCCATTTCGGACCGATACCTTCCGGATGCTGGGGCGTAACGGCAATCAGAAGCGACGGCGATCATTTATACTTTCCTATTCTCAGGATGCAACCGGAACATCAAGAACACGAAGCAGTTAACCCGCGCCGGCGCACATGGGTTATTCTCCTTTTAATCGCCATCGCGGTGATCGCGCTGTCGGCGTTTCTATCAAGCCGACGGACCGTCGTACCTATTCGCACCACGCAGGCGCAACGCGCAACGATCGCCAGCTCCATCTCGACGAATGGCAAGATTGAGCCTTCCGCTAACTTCGAAGCTCACGCCCCGGGGCCAACCACCGTCAAAAGACTCCTTGTAAAAGAAGGCGACTCCGTCAAGAAGGGACAATTGCTGCTGCAGCTAGATGACTCCGACGCGCGCGCCGAGGCCGCCAGGGCTCTGGCGCAGTTGCGGGCGGCCGAAGCAGACTTGAATGCGATCCATAGCGGCGGAACTCGCGAGGAAGTTATCACCAATCAGTCGGAGCTTAATCGGGCACATGCCGACGTCGATGCAGCCCAGAGAAACCTGGACGCACTGAAACAACTTCAGCAAACTGGTGCGGCTTCGCCCTCCGAAATTCGTGACGCCGAACAGCGTCTCCAGACTGCGCAGAGTCAACTCACCCTGCTTCAGCAGAAAACAACGAAACGGTATTCGAGTCCCGAAGTCGAGCGCGTGGAAGCGCAGTTACAGCAGGCTCAAGCTGCCTATTCGGCGGCGCAGGACTCTCTCAACAAGTCCAATGTCGTGTCTCCGGTGGATGGAACCGTTTACTCAATCCCGATCAAGCAGGGTAATTTTGTCAATGCAGGCGATCTTTTAATACAGGTCGCCGACCTGTCGAAAGTTATCGTACGCGCCTTTGTAGACGAGCCCGACCTTGGCAGGCTCGCCGCCGGCGAACACGTGGAAGTCGCATGGGACGCGCTGCCCGGACGTACATGGCAGGGCTCAGTGACTCAAATCCCCACAACCGTCACTGTTCGCGGCTCACGTACCGTGGGTGATGTCACCTCGCTGGTTGCGAATCCTGACTTGAAATTGCTTCCTAACACCAATGTCAGCGTGAACATCACAACCGCGCGCGACGACAATGCGGTGGTGGTTCCTCGAGAGGCTGTCCACCAGGAAGATAGCCGGCGTTACGTCTACGAAGTTGTAAACGATAAATTGCGCCAACAGTACGTCGATACTGGAATCTCCAACCTTACGGTGATTGAGATCACTCGGGGCATTCAGCCGAACGCTTCGATTGCTCTAGGCTCGACAAATGGCCGTGCACTTCGCGATGGTTTGCCTATCCACGTTGTGCCATAGCCATCGTCATTCGTCCTATGCGGGGCATGGTTCACCTCGCCTCTCTGAGCCCGCCAGACAGCTACAAGGTTGTTATACTCGCGTTTTCCGGCGCTGATGCCCCATGGCGCAACGGATGATTACGATTTCGTGCAGGTGGCGCAATGTCTAATATCTATCGCAATCTACTTCTGCTGCTCGTCTTCTTCGCGTCATCGATTTTGTCACTTGCCCAGCCGATCACATTTGAGCAGGCCATCCAATTAGCGCTTACGCACAGCCCGACTCTGGTCATCGCCACCAACGATCAGGTCAAGGCGTATGAGAGTTATCTGGAGACTCGCAATGGCTACCTCCCGACTCTTTACTTCGGATCTGGTCTCGCTAAGACATGGGGATTCCCCTTAAGCATCGAAGGCTCCGCGCCAAGCATCTTCAATGTGAACTACCAGTCGTATCTGATTAATTTTGCGCAACGCGACTACATTCGCTCCGCCAAGAGCTCGTGGAGCGCAGCGAATCGCAGCCGTGAAGATTTGCGACGCGATGTCATCCTCGACGTCGCTTCCACCTATCTCGAGCTCGAGAAGATCACGAATCAGATCAGCTCAGCCGATACGCAGCGCACACAAGCTAATCAGTTGGTAACGATTGTGAATCAGCGAGTACAAGCTGGACTGGCGACACAACTCGATTTCACTCGCGCCCGTCTGGTTGCTGCGCGCCTTACCATGAAGATGGCTAACCTAACCGGGGCGGCTGACGTCTTGCGGGACAAGCTGGCGCAAGCCACCGGCTTGCCGGCTCGCTCCATTGAGACAGTTGCCGAGTCTGTTCCAAAATTCCCTGAAACAAACGTGGAAGAAGACCTCTCCACGAAAGCTGTTTCGAATAGCGGGGCGATTGCGATTGCCCAGGATCGCGCAAAGGCGGCCTCGTTCCTGGCTCGCGGTGAACACAAATCCTTTTTGCCCGAAATCGACTTGGTCGCAACTTACGGTCTATTTTCCAAGTACAACAACTACGATCAGTATTTCAATCATTTCCAGAGCAACAACGCTGCCGTTGGCGTGAATATTCGCGTTCCATTCCTGAATTATGTGGCAAGAGCGCATGCAGCCCAGGCAGACGCCGAAGCCCTCAACGCCAAAAAACAAGTCGAGATTACTCGCAATCAGGTCTCGGCAGAGACTTTGAAGTTGCAGCACCAGGTGAATCAGCTGCAAGCAGCACAAGAAGTAGCACAACTGGAATATGAACTTGCCGACGGCCAGGCGCGCGCTGTTCGGGTTAGGACCGAGACCGCGGGCGGCACCGGATCCGCTGCAACGCCAGCCCCCCAAGGAGTGTCACTGACAGCATCTCCCGGAGACCTTGTGACTGCCGAACTGGAGGCTCAGGAAAAATACAGCAGCTACCTGGACTCCTCATTCGAGTACGACAAAGCTCGTTTGCAACTGCTCAGGCAAACTGGAGAACTCGAGTCTTGGGCTATTCCAAAAAAGTGAGAATCCTACCCGTTTTCGCTTCCTTGCTGATTTGACCCTTCGGCTCGCCTACAACGCCGTTGCCTTGCTTGAGCTTCTAATTTGAATCTCTTGGCTGGTATGCTCATCGTTTGTATGAGCCTTGGTTCCCGTTCCCTTTTGGGTACCCGGTTCAACACGCCAAAAGGTACTCGGAAATGTTAGGATATTAGAATCAACAACATGCCTTTAAAGACGCTTTTTCTCAACCCACCGTCATTCGAAAACTTTGACGGCGGTGCAGGCTCGCGCTGGCCCGCTACGCGCGAAATCGAGTCATATTGGTATCCCGTATGGTTGGCCTATCCGGCCGGCATGCTGGAAGGTTCGCGGCTGCTTGATGCCCCTCCCCATCACGTCACGGGGGATCAGACGATCGAACTATGCAAGGAATATGAATTCCTGGTGCTATTCACCAGCACTCCGGGTTTCCCCGGAGATATTCGTCTTGCCGAAGCGATCAAGCAGAAAAATCCGAACATCAAGATTGCCTTCGTAGGGCCGCACGTCACGACGCTGCCCGAAGAATCATTGAAGATGTGCGCGGCTATCGACTTTGTGGCGCGCAAAGAGTTTGACTATTCTGTCACGGATTTTGCCAAAGGCAAGCCGCTGGAAGAAATCGCGGGCATCAGCTATCGCAAGAATGGACGCGTCGTTCACAATCCCGATGCGCCGCAGATCACGGATCTGGATGCGCTGCCCGACGTAGTTGACATCTACAAGCGGGATCTCGACGTTCCGCGCTACAACGTACCGTTTCTGCTGCACCCATTTGTGGCGCTGTATACCACACGGGGCTGTCCCGCCCAGTGCACGTTCTGCTTATGGCCACAAACGCTGAGCGGACATCCGTGGCGCAAGCGTTCCACTGACGCGGTCGCTCGCGAAATGGCCAAGGCTAAAGAACTGTGGCCTGACGTAAAGGAATTTTTCTTCGACGACGATACCTTCAACATCCAGAAGGCGCGCACTATCGAGCTTTGCGAAAAGCTGAAGCCGCTGAAGCTGACATGGTCTTGCACGTCTCGTGTTACCACCGACTACGAAACGCTGAAGGCGATGCGCGAAGCAGGTTGCCGCCTCCTGATCGTTGGTTTCGAGTCGGGGGATCCTCAGATCTTGAAAAACATCAAGAAGGGCGCCACGGTCGAGCGCGCACGTCAGTTCACCAAGGATTGCCACAAACTTGGACTTACCATCCACGGTGACTTCATCCTTGGCCTTCCTGGCGAGACCCGTGAAAGCATTCGGCGAACGATCGATTTCGCGAAGGAACTAGACGTCGAAACCATCCAGGTTTCGATCGCGCACGCGTACCCGGGCACGGAGCTTTACGATTTCGCCAAACAGAACGGATTCATCACTAACGCGAAGATGGTCGATGAGGGCGGGCACCAGCTCGCCCATATCCAATATCCTGGACTGCCGGCGGAAGAAGTCGTCGACATGGTGCACCGCTTCTACGATGAGTATTACTTCCGTCCCAAGGCTATCTTCCGCATCCTGCGAAAGTCGATGTTTGACTCTTCCGAGCGGAAACGCTTGTACAAAGAGGCCAAGTCGTTCCTCAAGCTTCGCGCGGCGCGCAACAAGTATGTAAAAGATAAGCGTCACGAGAATACTCACCCGACTGCAAACGGAAACGGCGGGGACAACACAAAAGAGAAGGAAGCCGAAGTAGTAAACGCGTAGAAGACGGTTTTCGATATAGAAGAGGGCAGCCCGCGGGCTGCCCTTTCTTTTTGCGATCACACCCCATAACTCTTGCGAGCAAAAAAATCGGGGAGCCCGAAGGCTCCCCGAGTGAAAGACTAAACAATTCGCAGCCTAGAAGCTGTACTTCAGAACCAGAACTGCATCGTGCGCGGCTGGTTCGAGAAGACTTGGTTAGGCTGGTTGAACCGTTTTGGCTTGTGGATCAGCATGGTATGCACTTGACCGCCGGTGTAGCCGAGCGAGTTCACCTGGTTCAGGTAGCCCGGGACATATTGAGCATGGTTGAACAGGTTCAATGCCTGCACTTGGAACTCAAACGACTGCCGTTCGGTGATGTTCAATCGCTTCACAATCGTCATATCCCAGTTGTTGATGTGCGGCAATCCAAGCGTATTACGGCTGATGGTTGCCAGCGCACCCGCCTGCGCCTGAATGTACTGCGCATTCGGATCAATCGCAACATAGCCAACCGTATCGCCGGCAGTGTTCTTCAGTGCTGTTACACCCGAACCCGTACCGGGTACTCCAGCTGGATTGTAGATCGCACGATCACCAGCGCTGTCACCGTTCATGTTGGAATCGACTCCACTCTGAACCGTGGCATATTCCGGAGACTGGAACGTGTACACAGGAGCGAACTCCCAGTTGCCTACTACGTTCTTCTGGACCCAGCCGGCGTTCTTGAAGAACGGCAAGTCGTAGATCACCTGTCCGTAAAGCGATGCCGGCGATCCAGTGCCGAAGTGCTCCATGTCACCCGCGAAGTTCTGGAAGTCCTGCGGACGACGCGGCGTCAGGTAGGTAGAGAATACGTCTGCCGTCGAGTTATCTTCCGCATGGCTCCAAGTGTAGGCCGACTGGAATTGCAGGCCATTGTTGAAGTTGCGCTGAAAGTTGTGTCTGCAACCCATGGTAGATGGATTGTCCGAAGGGTTGGAAAGAGACGATTCTCGCCCCATCGAAACCCGGCAGTTTGCATAGGCCGGTACATCGTTCGACTGCGCCTGTAGATCGGCCAGGGTCAGCGGAAGAGAATCTGCTACGGCCAAACCTGGGATCCTGCAGGTAAGTCGGCAGGAAGTTCGACGGGGTAACAATCGCATTGCGAGTTCAGACGAGTCTGAACTGGCAGGTGGATGCCGCGGGTTCCTACATAGCGGATTTCAGCGACATACTTCTGGCCGAAGCTGTGCTGAATTCCCAGAGTTCCAGGTTTCGCGAATAAGGAAGCCGCTGGTTGGGAACAAACGAGGAGGTGTTGACTCGCGCGCGTAGGCGGCATCAGGGAATTGGAACGGTTGGAGAAGGCAATCCACCATTCGCCAGGAATGCCGTCGTATTCCAAACGCAACCTGCCGCCCTGCGCACTACGTCGTGTCGCACGTGGCAGAAAGCTGAGCCGGAGCCGAAGAGAATCCCCAGGTTGTCGTAAAGGACATCGTTCGCCATGGCAAAGCCGCCACGGACAGAAGTTGTTCCCGCTCCGGTCGGATCCCATGCGAAGCCGAGCCGTGGCATGAAGTTCTTTTTCTGTGTGGTCGGAGTGCCGAAGGTTATCAGCCCGGGCACGCTCGCAATCGAGTTGATGCTCTGCAAACTCGCCGCCGAAAGCGGTACCTGGGTGAATTCATAACGCAAACCAAGAATCCAGAGTGACAGGGTTGGCATTACGCGCCAGGTGATCAGCGCCATACGCATAGAACGACTTCTGGTTTCCGTAGTAGGTGATGTCCCCCGTTGAACGCTCGCCGAAGGTAGTCCGGTGCACCGTCAGTGGCGAACAGCGCCAGATCAGAGTATTCATAATCGCCACGCACACGCTGCGTGAACTGTTGCGGGCTGATGATATCGCGAAACTCTGCGCCGAACTTGAGGTTGTGTTTGCCCTTCACCCAGCTGAGGTTGTCAACGCCCTGATAACGTATTCTGAACCGCACCTTGCGGAGCGTTCGGGTCAGGACCGAAGTTGACGCCGTTCAGATCGTCAAAGGTGAGGTTCGGGAACATGTGCCAAGCCAGGATATTGAATGTTCTGGCACGCTGTAGACGTTGTAGTAACGGTTATATCCGAGACGGAATTCGTTGCTGACGCTCGGCGAAAAGGTGTGATACTCGCTCAGCGTAAACAGGTGATACGCGGACCGGCAGCGTATTGAAGAAGGACGGAATCTGCGCACGCCGTATCGGGCGCGTTCAACTTTTCCCAAATGTAACGCGGCCGCGAAGCTGGTCTTTCTGCGAAATGTTGAAGTCGACCGCGTTCGTCGTGGTCAAGTGTTCGTATAGCTCGGTGCCAGCGAAACCAACACTGACCGATCGGAATGTGTTGTCCTGCCGGTCGTGCATCCTGTGCGCGTCAAGCGCCAAAGCGCGATCAGGTTGTGGCCGATCATCTGCCCCTGCTGCCGGCAGATACTTCTGGAGTGTCTGAGGTTTGTCTGAGTTGGGATACAACGCGGTCAGAGCCGCATAACCTGCGGCGGTTGGCGCATAACCTACAGATGCCGATCCAACCTGTCCTAATGGCTCGTACTGGAAATTACTGAAGAAGAACAGCTTGTTCTTGATGATCGGCCCACCGATTTGTCCGCCGAAGCGATTGTCATCAAAACGGGGATTCGTGACCGGGTCTCCGTTCGATCTCAGTGACTCCGCCACTAGAGAATCCATCGCGTTCAGATTGCGGTTCTGGAAATACTCATACAGTTTTCCATGGAACGAATTCGTTCCGCTCTTGATTGTCTGGTTGAACTGGCCGCCTGAAGAGTGACCGAACTCAGCCGAGAAGTTGTTCTGCAGAACCGTAAAGTTATCGACAGCATCATTCGGAACCGTTACCAAGCGGACCGGTGACTGACTTGTCGTTGTTGTCAACGCCTTCAATGGTGAAGTTGTTGTTGCGCGGGCGCTGACCGGAAATCGAAGGTCCCGTGCCCGCACCTACGCCGCCGCTGGAAGTCACACCAGCATTCAATAACGAAAGGTTCAGAACGCCCAAGCCGACTGAAGCCGTCGGAAGATCCTGCGTCTGTTTTGTCTCAAAGGTGTTTGAGATCGTCGCCGTGACCGTATCCACGGCCGCAGCTTGCTCGTTTACCTCGACGGTCGTCGTCGAACTGGTCGGCGTCGCAATAACGTTCGCAGTGATCGTGTGATTGAGCTGCACTTCAACATCAGCGATCGTGCCAGCCAACCCACCGCCCGAAGCCTTCACTGAGTAGTGCCCAGCCGGCAAGTTCACGAAGCGAAACTCGCCTCCGGTATTGGACTTCACTGTGGTCTTGAACCCGGTGCCCAGATTGGTCGCTTCGACAGATGCATCTGCGACAACCGCTCCGGAGTTATCCTTCACCGATCCCACGACGTCGCCGCTGATTGCCTGGCCAAGCGCAAAAACTGGCACCAGCAAAAGCAGCGAGAGCACGGAAACGATCTTTGTAAATTTAAGTAGCAATCTCATGCTGACTCTCCTGAAATCTTTCGTCCAACTTTGTTCAACTCGGTATTGAAAAAAGAAAACTAACTCGAAAGGCCCTATCGGTCGTTCTGTCTGACTTGCCGATCTCTTAGCTGAGTCTTTTCTGGAACACTTCGGCCCCAAAGCAATGCGACAACCTGAGAGAAGCCCCCCAGAGTTGTGCAATCTGTGTACCACGTGTGACGAATCCCAAGTAGCTTGTTATGAGTGGCTTAGTATTAGGGACTAACGGAGATATTCCAAATTTGGTAGATCGTAATTGCCACTCATCCAGATTTGTATAGTCGATCTACATGCTCTAGCTAATGAAACGCCTAATTTCTGTGCCGTATCGCTTGTTTTCGGTGTTTTTCACCCTCACGGGCCGAGTCTCGACACTCCCCACTTCGGCCTGCCTTTCAGCAGTCATCGCACATGCCTCTGTCCTGACGCGTCCGCCCTCTTTATCCCAGGAGAATACGGACGCGTAGGAGTGCGACTTTCGTCGAACTCCGAACCTCGGACGCCGATTCGGGAAGGACAACCTCGATCGAGTGAGTAGCACGAGCCAATCGTGAGTTCGTCCTGATTAGAATTGCTCACTGGAATTCATTCTTTGCGCTCCATTTTTTTCGTGAGGCTCTTTCGGAATCCAAATGAGAAAATAAGAATCTTGGTTTAGAAGTGTCGCAAAAATCTGTTGCGGTCTAGCACTCACAAATCCCTGATTAAGATCGGCGAGGTTGAATGATGGTTACTACAGCAGCCAGCGTTAATCTGCTTAAACTTCTGCAAGACAAAGCCACGCGTTTGCGAATCGATTCCATTCGCGCCACCACCGCAGCGGGCAGCGGACATCCCACCAGTTGCGCTTCCGCGGCTGACATTGTTTCTGTGCTCTTCTTTTCCGTCATGCGTTTCGACCCGAAGCAGCCCCACAATCCCACGAATGATGTCTTCGTTCTTTCCAAGGGGCACGCCGCGCCAGTGCTGTACTCAGCCTGGTCAGAAGCTGGCCTGTTTCCGAGAGAGCACCTGCTCACCTTACGTCAGACAAATTCCGATCTTGAGGGCCATCCGACTCCGAAACTGCCCTATGTGGATGTTGCCACCGGATCCCTCGGCCAGGGACTTCCCGTAGGACTTGGAATCGCGCTGAATGCAAAACTGGATAAGAGCGATCAACGAGTTTACGTTCTGATGGGAGACGGCGAATCCGCCGAAGGTTCTGTATGGGAGTCAGCCGAACTAGGCGGGAATGACGCGCTCGACAATCTGTGCGCCATCATCGATGTGAATCGCCTCGGGCAGAGCGGTCCCACCATGCTGCAGCACCACATGGAGATTTACAAAGCCCGCTGGGAGGCATTCGGCTGGCACGCCATCGTAGTAGATGGACACGATATTTCGGCGCTGCTGAAGGCATTCGACGAAGCCGGAAATACCAAAGGAAAACCAACTATCATTCTCGCCCGCACCCTGAAGGGTAAAGGTATTCCCGGCATCGAGGACAAAGAAGGCTGGCACGGTAAACCACTCCCGAAAGAAGAAGCCGATCGCGCTGTGGCGGTCTTGGAGAAGTCGCTTACGGGCGAAGCCGATAGCTGGACGCCTAAGTTGCCCGATCAGCGCGCCACCCCGGCCGTCCCCAGCCCCACTGGTGCAATGCCAAAATCGCCGTACGCGATCGGTGGCAAGGAAGTGGCCACCCGCAAAGCTTTCGGTGATGCGCTGCACGAGCTCGGGAAGGTAAATCCGCGGGTGGTCGCGCTCGATGCCGACGTGAAGAACTCCACCTTCACCGAAGAGTTCATGACGACAGCGCCGCAACGCTTCTTCGAAGGCTATATCGCCGAGCAAAATATGGTCGGCATGAGCATGGGGCTTGCCGCTCGTGGCAAAATTCCCTTCTCCAGCACTTTCGCATGTTTCTTTACGCGTGCTTACGACTTCGTCCGCATGGCGGCGATCAGCCAATTGAACGTCAAATTTGCAGGAACGCACGTGGGTGTATCCATTGGCGAAGATGGCCCTTCCCAGATGGGACTGGAAGACATCGCGATGTTTGCGGCTGAGCCGAACTACACCGTCCTCTATCCTAGCGACGCAACCAGTGCCTGGGCCGCCACCATGCTCGCCGCAGAGCTTGTCGGCCCCACCTATATTCGTCTCGGACGGCCAAATAATCCGATCGTTTACTCACCCGACGAGAAATTCGAGATAGGCAAATCTAAGGTTCTGCGTCAGGGAAATAACGATCGAATTCTGGTTGTGGCCGCTGGCGTCACTCTATTCGAAGCGCTGAAGGCGTATGACGAACTGAAGAAAAGCGGGATCGACATTCGCGTAGTCGATTTATTCAGCGTGCAGCCGATCGATCGTGCGACGCTCCTTGCGTCAGCGCGTGCTGCCGGCAACCACGTCATCACCGTCGAAGACCACTACTCCCACGGCGGACTGGGAGATGCTGTCCAGTCAGTACTGAGTTCCGAGAGAATCCCGGTTTACAAAATTGCCGTTACTGAGATTCCCCACAGCGGAAAGCCGCAGGAGCTTGTAGAGAAGTTTGGCATCTCCTCGAAATCGATCATCGCGAAGGTAAGAGAAATCGTGAAGTAGCTTTTCTGATCCAGAAAAGACTAGCCCAGCTGAAGAGCTGGGCTTTTTTCTTTCCCATCAGCAACGATGCGTTCCGAACTTCGAGCGCACTACCGGAATGACCAGAGGTCTTACTTAGCTTTACTGTTGATGAAAATCGGAGCCGATTCGAGCAGCGCATCGATCAGTTCCATCACTCCGGCACCGTTCTCTGCTGTGGTCACCATATCAGCGCACGCCTTCAATTCAGGAACTGCATTGGCAACAGCCACGCGAAAGCCTGCGATTCGAAACAGGTCTTCATCGTTTTCGCCATCTCCCACAGCAACTGTCTCTCTACTCGACACCCCCATGCTTTCAAGGACTGCGCCCACCCCGGTTCCTTTATCGACACCCGACGGCAAAACCATTGCGGAATTCTTGTTGAGAATCACATGGTAAGGGATCCCCAACTCGGCGATCGCGTCATTAAGAACAGCAGCATGCCTCGAGTGGATGGCGGCGATCACCTCGCCCCGGACAACCGGTCCGATGCCCCGCTGGCGAAGTTCCTGGAAAAAAGAGTCCGGAGGAGGCGCTCCGAGAACTTCCTTGACCCCTGTTGCTGGCTCGAAAAGCACCGCCCCATTCTCAGCCACTACCCACTGGAACAGCTCGATCTCTGGCAGCACTCGACGTATATCCGGCAACTCGCGCCCGGTTGCCAGCACCAACCTCGTTCCAGCCTCAGAGGCTGAAATGAGCGCCTCAATTATCTGAGAACCTGCGGTCTCACCCGTGGCCAGAGTTCCGTCGTAATCACAAACTAAAATAGCGAACTTGTTCATCATCTAAAGAGTCTGCTGATACCTATTGCAATTCTGATTCCGCTCCAGGGCAGAGTTCCTCATAATTTTTGGCGGAGTTTCGCCATTCAGCTTCTACTCGGAATGCCTCAGCCACTGGTCAAAATCTTCACTCAACTTCGGTCTGATCGTACAATTATTACAGGTTGGGTCTCACGTAAGGCACCTATCGCCTCGAAATCCCTTGCAAGTGAGATGCTTAACCCGCATTGTTCTTTGGCTTAGTTCTTGCATCTCAATAAAGTGCAACTCTTTGCGCAGACATGCCTTTTGCTGCGCCTTAACACCACCAGACTTGAGGAAGAATGCGTTTAGCCCTTCGGATCGTTTGGATCCTGGCAATAGGTTTAGCCCTCATTTCGGTCATCTTCACCTGGCAGCAAGTTCGGCGCGAACGCCGCAACATGCAACGGGATGTGGAGAGGCGCGCCCAACTGCTAAGCGAAACCTTAGCCGCTCGCATCGAGCCTCTAGTTGAAAAAGGTGCCAAACCAAGCCAGTACCAACGAGTCTTCGAACGCTACGGCTATAGCACGGGACTGGCAGGTCTAGCCGTCTACTCCATTGACGGAACTCTAATCGCCCAATCCCCCGGAACCGAGTCTCGGATTACCGGCGAGCCTGGTGTGATAATCCACGCAATTGCCGCCGACAAACCTCAAAGCGATTTCGTTCGTACTAAAGATGCTTCGCTCAATATCCTGGCCGTACCGCTCCACGATCACGACGATCAAACAAAAATCGGTGGATTAGCCGTCGTTCACGACACCAGTTACATCGATGTGCGCATCTATCGACTCTACCGCGAAGCAGCTCTGCGCATGCTGCTGCAACTCATCCTGGTTGCTGCCATCACCATCCTGATTGTGCGCCGTAACCTGCTTCACCCCATGAGCCATACCCTGCAGTGGATCCGCGCCGTACGCGCCGGACGCTTATCACCGGCGTCGACTGCGGTAGTCCAAAGCGACGATCTGCTCAAATCTTTTACGCAGGAAGTAACAACTCTCGCCCAAAGTCTGTCCGACGCACGCGCCTCTGCCCAACAGGAAGCCCAACTTCGCGACTCCGCAGATTCTGTCTGGACCAAAGAACGGCTCGCCGTCCATGTTCGATCCAAGTTGAAAGGAAGCCAGCTCATCGTGGTTTCCAATCGTGAGCCCTACATGCACCGGCAAAAGGGGAAGGACGTCGAAACCATAGTTCCAGCCAGCGGTCTGGTCACTGCGCTCGAACCGATTCTGAACGCATGCGACGGCACCTGGGTCGCCCACGGCAGCGGAGACGCTGATCGCAAGATGGTCGACGCCAACAATCGCTTACGCGTTCCGCCCTCCGAGCCTGCCTACACGCTGCGGCGTGTGTGGCTCACCAAGCAGGAGGAGGAAGGCTACTATTACGGTTTCGCGAACGAAGGTTTATGGCCACTGTGTCATATCGCGCACACCCGTCCTACATTCCGCGCCAGTGATTGGGATCAGTACCAGAGCGCCAATCAGAAATTCGCCGATGCCGTTCTGGAAGAGATTGAAGGCCTGAGCGAACCCATGGTGTTGGTGCAGGATTATCACTTCGCACTGCTCCCCAAGCTGATCAAGCAGGAACGGCCCGATGCTCGTGTAGCCATCTTCTGGCACATCCCGTGGCCGAATCCGGAGGCATTTGGCATTTGCCCGTGGCGAACGGAGTTGCTCGAAGGGCTGCTCGGAGCTGACCTCATCGGCTTCCACGTGCAGTCGCATTGTCACAATTTTCTGGAGACCGTTGATCGTGCCCTCGAGTGCCGCATTGACTGGCCCTCCGCCACCGCAATGCGTGCTGGGCATTTAACGGAAGTGAAGCCGTTCCCGATCAGTGTGGATTTCAAGGCGCCGGGCCCCAGCAATCGCAGCGAGAAAAATTATCTCGTTGGTCAGCCTCAGCTGTTGAAGGAACTCGGCATCGAGGCTTTTTATCTCGGAGTCGGCGTCGACCGGGTCGATTACACCAAGGGGCTGCCTGAGCGTTTTGCAGGCATCGAGCGTTTCCTGGAAAAATATCCGTCGTTCATCGGCAAGTTCACTTTCGTGCAGATTGGCGCTCCCAGCCGCACCCACATTAAGCGTTATCACGAGCTGATGACCGAGGTAGAAGCTGAAGCCGAACGAATCAACTGGAAATTCAAGTCGGGAAATTGGAAGCCGATCGTTTTTCTAAACCGCCATCACAGCCACGAAGAAATTGAGCGTTTCTACAAGCTGGCTGACTTCTGCCTGGTCACATCGCTACACGATGGAATGAACTTGGTAGCCAAGGAATTTCTCGCCTCCCGCGAAGACGAGGAAGGCATGCTTATCCTTAGCCGCTTCACCGGCGCTTCGAATGAATTGCGCGATGCCATTCTCATCAATCCCTATGACGCGGATGAAATGGCCGAAGCCATTCGGGTCACGCTCGATATGCGCCCCGAAGAGCGTCGCCGCCGCATGCATCGCATGCGCGAACTGGTAAAAGACCAGAATATTTATCGCTGGGCCGGTACCCTGATCAACGAACTCAGTAATGTGCAGATTGAAACGCCCAGGGTTGCGGCTTCTTCAGTGCGCGCCGCCGGAAACGCTAACATCGCCTAATTTCACGGACAAGTTGTAGCCGAAATCCCGCTCCTATCCTTGGATTTCCTCCTCACGCTTGACAACTCCTCCGCTGCGCGCCAGAATCTATTCGATGGCGAATAAAAAGCGAAAGTAGCTGGTTCGCAATCGCCCGATTCCCACTTCCCCTGCGCAGGTTCCCTATGTCTTCTGCCGCTGCTCGTATTCTCGATTTTTCGCGTGCTCAGGCCATTCTGGCTGATTCAGAACTGGGAGTTCGCCGTGCGTCGACACTGGAACGGCCATCGCCAGAGATGGTCTCAACCGGAGTTCCTGCCATCGATGCGCTCAC
The DNA here is from genome assembly GCA_963724985.1 of Terriglobia bacterium. Lineage (GTDB taxonomy): Bacteria > Acidobacteriota > Terriglobia > Terriglobales > Acidobacteriaceae > JAJPJE01. The sequence continues at coordinate 269,733 of CAVRWV010000022.1, forward strand.
CGGAGGACTGCCGCGTGGTGCACTCACCGAGATCGTTGGCCCTGCCTCTTCCGGTCGCACTAGCCTGCTGCTTTCACTGCTTGCCCAGGCCACCGCACGCCAGGAAGCCTGCGCCCTCGTCGACGCCAGCGATGCTCTGGATCCCGAATCCGCCGTTGCCGCCGGCATCGATCTGAAACGCCTGCTCTGGGTTCGCTGCCGGGTGCCGAGTAGGGTGCCCGGTCCTTTCCCTCCTTTGGAAAGGGCCGGAAACCGAATCGAGAAGAAGAAGGCCGATCCCGGCGCCCACGTCGAACAGGCGCTCAAAACTGCCGACCTGCTCCTGCAAAGTGGTGGCTTCGGCGTTGTGGTTTTGGATCTCAGCGACATTCCCCCGGCGATCGCTCGCCGCGTACCACTTACTTCGTGGTTCCGCTTTCGCCGCGCCGTAGAGAACACTCCCACGGTCCTGCTTGCACTTGAGCAGCAGGCTTACGCAAAAGCTGCTGCTTCTCTCGTGCTTGGACTCGCGCGGCGCGAATGCCACTGGAAAGCCATTGCCGATCGGGCCGGGCCTTCGCATACGCGCCTGTTGGGTGAAATTGAAATAGGCGCGGAGGTACTGCGCTCGCAAATTGCCATAAAGAAACGTCCGGCATCGGCGCACACCCACTACATTCTGCCTTCCGCATGGTCGATTCGCAGTTAATCAGGAGCTTGCTTCCATGTTCGCCTGTCTCTTTGTCCCGGATTTTCCTGTGGAAGCATTCGTCTGCCTCGAACCCGAACTGCGCCTCCAGCCTGTCGCTGTGCTGGAAGGAAAGCCGCCGCTGTCGCGCATCATCGCGATGAACGATCGCGCGCGTGATGTAACCCTCGAACTGGGCATGACGCGTATGCAGGCGCAATTGCGCGCCCCCGAAGCCGTGTTGCGCATGCGCTCTCCCGATCAGGAAGCTACCGCGCACGCCTCCCTGCTCGATTGTGGACACGCCTTCTCTCCTCGCGTCGAAGATACGGCACTCGACCACATCGTGATCGACGCCTCAGGCCTCGACCGCCTGCTCGGCAATCTTTCGCAAGTCGCCCAACAACTTGCACATCGCGCTACGAGTTTGGGATTACAGGTGAATGTCGCACTCGCCTCCAATCCCGACGCAGCAATTTACGCCGCTCATGGATTTCCAGGAATCACTGTGATCCCCGCTGGTTCAGAGACCGAGCGTCTTGGCACGCTTCCGATCGAAAATCTTTTCCCTACACCTGAAACTCTGGAAACCTTTTCCCGCTGGGGCGTGCGCACGTTTGCACAACTTGCAGCTCTGCCCGAGGTCGCGCTCTCGCAACGTCTGGGCCAGGCAGGATTACAGTTTCAGAAACTCGCGCGCGGAACCTTTGTTCGTACCCTGGTTCCCGCAGAAGCTCCGCTCACTTTTCAGGAGTCGATGGAACTGGAGTATCCCGTCGATCTGCTCGAACCACTCGCGTTTGTTCTCGCGCGATTGCTGGAGCACATCTGCGCACGGCTCGAATCGCGCTCGCTGGCGACGAATGCCTTGCACCTGTGGCTGCAACTCGAAGACATGGACCGCGGCTCCAGCATCTTTGAACGCGATCTGCAATTGCCCGTGCCCATGCTTAATCCAAAATTGTTCTTGCAACTGCTGCATCTCGATCTGAAATCGCATCCGCCTTCCGCGCCAATCGGCAAAGTCCGGCTCACCGCTGATCCCGTGCGTCCGCGCTTCGCGCAAGGTGGACTATTTCTACCTGTAGCGCCCGAGGCCGAGAGTCTCGAACTCACGCTCGCACGTGCCAAAGGCGTTGTTGGCGAAGAGCGCGTTGGTGTCGCCAAAGTTTTAGACACGAATCGTCCCGATCCATTTCGCATTGAGCGCTTCGAGGTCACTGCCCCAACGGACAAAGCGCCGGTTGCAAAACGGTCAGGCCGTGTAGTGAAACGAATTTTCCGTCCGCCTGTGTCCGTGGTCGTGCTGGTCAGTAATGGCTGTCCAGTACGACTGCAGCCACACAGGGAGGTCCTTGCCTGCAGCGGCCCGTGGCACAGCTCAGGCGAGTGGTGGAGTGATCAGGCGTGGCAGCACGAAGAATGGGACGTGGCTGTGCGCGAAAAAGAAGATGTCGCGCTCTATCGCATTTACCGCGACATGACGAAAGGTCGCTGGTTCATCGCTGCCAGCTACGACTGATTAATTTTCATATGACCTACGTCGAACTTCACGCCCGTTCTGCCTTCAGTTTTCTCGATGGCGCTTCCCTGCCGGAAGAAATGGCCGCTGCCTGCGCCACGATTGATATGCCGGCCATGGCGCTGATCGATTGCAACGGCGTTTACGGAGCTCCACGTTTTCATCTTGCCGCGGAGAAAACAAAAATCCGTTCGCACTTTGGCGCCGACGTCCTTTGCGAAACTGAGTTCGGGCCTGTCCGCGTTCCGCTACTCGTCATCAATCAAGTCGGATATCAGAACCTCTGCCGCCTCATCAGCCGCATGAAGTTACGTGTGCCGCGCAAAAGTGAAGGCATCACAACTTACGACGAGCTCGCGCAATTCGCCACCGGATTAGTTTGCCTCACCGGTGAAGATCAAGGTCCGCTCGCCATCGCTCTCGCCAATGGCGGACTCACCGCAGCCCACCGTACTCTCGAGCAACTTGCTTTTATCTTCGGACGAAACAATCTGTTCGTTGAACTCCAGCGTCATCATCGGCGCGAGCAGGAAGCTCGCAATCAGGCAGCCGTCTCGCTGGCGCGTTCGCTTGGTTTGCCCCTACTCGCCACCAACGGAGTTCGTTACGTACAACCCGCAGCTCGCCAGGTACTCGACGTCTTCACCTGTCTTCGTAACCATCGCACGCTGGCCACCGCCGGACGCCTGCTCTCCCGCAACAATGAATGTTGTCTGAAATCCGGCGCTGAAATGACTCGCCTCTTCGCCGATCTTCCGGAAGCTATCGCCAATACCGCCGAGCTTTCTGCTCGCCTCGAATTCAAACTCAACGAACTTGGCTATCAGTTCCCGCCCTATCCCGTGCCGGACGGCGATGACATGAACTCTTTTCTGCGCAAGCGCACGGCAGATGGCGAGATCGCACGTTACAGCCAGCGCGATGCTGCCTTCCGTGAACGCGCTCACAAACAGATCGTGCGCGAACTAACCCTCATCGAGAAGCTTGGCCTCGCAGGCTACTTCCTCATCGTCTGGGATATCGTCCGCTTCTGCCGGGAAGAAGGCATTCTCGTACAAGGCCGCGGATCGGCTGCCAACAGCGCAGTTTGCTATTCACTCGGGATCACCGCCGTCGATCCAGTCGGAATGGAATTGCTCTTCGAACGTTTCTTATCAGAAGAGCGTGGCGAGTGGCCTGACATCGATCTCGATCTGCCCAGCGGCGAACAGCGCGAACGCGCCATTCAGTATGTCTATAAGCGCTACGGCAAACTGGGGGCCGCCATGACTGCCAACGTCATCACCTATCGCGGACGCTCCGCCGCACGAGAAGTTGGCAAGGTACTGGGCTTCGACGCCGAAACGCTCAACCGTCTTTCTCCGCTGGTGAATTCCTGGGAATACAAAGACGAGTCGGACACGATGGAGCGCCACTTCCACGATGCCGGCTGCGACACTTCGCATCCGCGCATCCGCAAATTCCTGCAGCTTTGCATGGCATTGCAGGATCTGCCGCGGCATCTCGGGCAACACTCCGGCGGCCTCGTCGTGTGTCAGGGAAGACTTGATTCCGTCGTCCCGCTCGAGCCTGCCAGCATGCCCGATCGCGTCGTCGTGCAATGGGACAAAGAAGATTGTGCCGACATGAAGATCGTCAAAGTTGATCTGCTCGGCCTCGGCATGATGGCCGTACTCGAAGACACCATCTCTGTAATTCACGATCAGCATCGTGAAAATGTCGACCTGGCCCAGATTCCCGCAGACGATCCCTCCGTCTACGCCGTATTGCAAAAGGCCGACACCATTGGCATGTTCCAGATCGAAAGCCGCGCGCAGATGTCGTGCCTGCCGCGCTTGCGACCCGTACGCTTCTACGACCTCGTCGTGCAAGTCGCCATCATTCGTCCCGGTCCAATCGTCGGACAGATGGTCAATCCCTTTCTCGAACGCCGACTGGGAAGAGAAAAGATCACCTACCCGCATCCGTCGTTGGAACCCGTGCTCAAGCGGACTCTGGGTGTGCCGCTCTTCCAGGAACAACTCCTGCGCGTAGCCATGATCGCCGCCAATTTCAGTGGAGGTGAAGCCGAAGAGTTGCGCCGCGCAATGGGCTTCAAACGCTCGGAAAAACGTATGCGCGAAATCGAAATAAAGCTTCGACGAGGCATGCAGGAAAACGGCATCTCCCCGGAGGCACAGGCACAGATCATCCAGTCCATCACCTCATTCGCGCTCTACGGCTTCCCCGAATCGCATGCCGCCAGCTTTGCTCTGCTCGCTTATGCCAGCGCCTGGTTGAAATGCCACTACCTGGGAGCATTCACCGCATCGCTACTCAACAATCAGCCGATGGGCTTCTATCATCCGGCTACCATCGTCAAAGACGCACAGCGGCATGGGCTGAGAGTTCGTCCCCTCGATGTTCTTCGCTCCGACTGGAAATGTACGCTCGAACCAGACAATGGGAAATTCGCCCTGCGTATCGGCATGCGTTATGCGCGAGGTATGCGCCAGGAAGCGGCAGAAGCGCTTGTCGCCGCGCGTGCTATGCGGCCCTTTGCTTCGATCGATGAGCTTGCGCGTCGCGTGCCGGAGTTGCGGAAAACGGAGCTGGTCACCTTGGGCGAGATCGGCGCCTTGAACGCCTTAGGCGGTGCCAGTGTTCATCGTCGCGATGCTCTCTGGCAAGTAGAACGAGCTGTCCGCGGCACTGGACCTTTGCTGAGCGAAATTCCAGACGAGCACGACGCATCACCGCTTTCCCGCATGACCGCCGAAGAACGTCTCGTAGCCGATTTCTCCGGGACAGGCATGACCGTGGGCCCGCATCCCATGCGCTATCACCGCGAGCAGATGAATCGCATGGGAATCTCGCCGGCCAGCCAGCTGCCGAATCTCCCGAATGGAAAGCTGGTCCGTGCGGCTGGATCGGTGATCGTGCGCCAGCGTCCGGGTACGGCGAAAGGTTTCGTCTTTCTCAGCCTGGAAGATGAGACTGGCATCGCGAATGCGATCATTCATCCCGATCTGTACCAGAAAAACCGGGTCACACTCGTCTCTGAACGCTTCCTCATTGTGGAAGGCGTATTGCAGAACCTCGACAACGTAATTTCCGTGAAGGCGAACCGCATTCTGCCGTTACACATAACGCAAGCAGAGACTACTTCTCACGATTTTCACTGACCCGGTACTAAGGCCCTGAACATCTTTCTAATCCCTGCAATCTGAAATGAGATTGAACCACCTGATGCGCTCTTTGCATCCATACCAAAACGGAGATTTTCGTTTCATGGCATACAACCGGCGCCTTGGTGTTCGTTTGCTCTTGGTTCTACTTGTCTTTGCCGGACTGGGCGTAGTGCTCGGCCAGCGTATGGATTCAGGTGGTCTGAATTCAGGTCCACAAAGCGCTTCCCCCGATAATGACGCTCAGGCTCGCGAATCTCTGCGTCACTTCACGAACGTTTATGAGATGGTCGAGCAGAATTACGCCGAGGCCGTCGATCCCGACAAGGCTGTTTTCGAAGGCGCTATTCCCGGCATGTTACGGGTCCTCGATCCCCATTCCACGTTCTTTGATCCCAAAGCCTACACGCAGCTTCAGGAAGAACAGAGCGGCAAATATTACGGGATCGGCATGAGCATCGGCGCGCGCGCAAACAAGATTGTTGTGATCGCGCCCTTCGCCGGCACTCCCGCATATAAAGCTGGAATTCGTCCAGGAGACGTAATTGCAGCGGTCGATGGCAAGCCCACCGATAACATGACGACCGACGAAGTCGCCGACCTCGTGCGTGGTCCGCGTGGAAGCAATGTGCAGATCACGATCGTCCGCGAAGGCCTCGACCAGCCGGTTCACCTCACGGTCATGCGCGCGGAGATCCCGCGTAACAGCGTCGATGTGCATTTCGCACTGAAGCCAGGTATTGGCTATGTGCACGTCGCCATGTTTGATGAAACTACAGATACGGAACTCCAGCACGCTTTAAGCGAGTTCGGAAATCTCGACGGGCTGGTGCTCGATCTTCGTCAGGATCCGGGCGGTCTTCTGAACCAGGCAGTCTCCGTGGCCAGCCAGTTTCTGCCGAAAGGCGAGGTCGTCGTCTCGCAGCACGGGCGCTCGTCTCCCGAGCGCGTCTATCGCGTCGCTCAGGGAAATGGCGGTAAAGATTATCCAATTGTCGTTCTCGTCGATCGTGGAACCGCATCGGCAGCTGAGATCGTCACTGGTGCAATTCAGGACCACGACCGCGGTATCGTGGTTGGTCAAAACACCTTCGGCAAAGGATTAGTTCAGACCGTATTCCCGCTCTCCGATAGCACCGGGTTGGCACTTACCACCGCGAAGTACTACACGCCCAGTGGCCGTTTGATCCAACGCAATTACGAAGGCATTTCCCTGTACGACTACTATTACAACGTCAACGACAACAGCTCTGACAACAGTCATCGTGAGTCCAAGAAGACTGATACCGGCCGCCTCGTTTATGGCGGCGACGGAATCACGCCGGACGTCAAGCTACCCGAACCGAAGCCCAATGCGTTCCAGCAGAACCTTACGCTCCACTACATCTTCTTCGATTTCGCTCAGCAGTATTTGTCGCAGCACAAAGTCACACCTGACTGGAACGTGGACGAGCAGACGTTGCAGGCATTCCGCAATTTCCTGCAAGACAAGAGCGTGACCTATTCGCAGGCCGAGTTTGACTCCAACACCGAATGGGTGAAGGCGCACATCAAGGCCGAAATTTTCACCGACGCTTTTGGTTTGGAGCAGGGGCAGGCAGCCCGCGCGGCTACCGATCCCGAAGTTATGCAGGCCGTGCAGTATCTCCCGCAGGCCAGAGCATTGCAGCAAAATGCCGAGCACGTGATGCTGGAACGTGGCAAGTCCGCCGCGTTGACAAACCAGTCTCGCTAGCAAGATGACCGACAATTATGAGGCAGTCGGCTCCACGCTGACTGCCTCTTAATCGGCTTCCACACTCTAGTCACATCTGCTAGCATTCTCCTCTTAATCGGCTTCCACACTCTAGTCACATCTGCTAGCATTCTCCTCCCGCTTCTCTTTCTTAGCTGCAGGAGAACTCCTTGGATCGTCGCAGATTTCTGCAATCAACTTTGGTTACCGGAGCAGCTGGTGCTTTCGCGCCCGCACTCGCGCAATCGGCGTTAAGTCAGTCGGCGCCCTCGATTCCCAGCTTCGAACTCGAAGAAACCACCATCACCAATCTGCAATCTGCCATGCAGTCAGGCAAACTCAGCGCCCACTTGCTCGCGCAGAAGTACTTGGAGCGCATCTCTGCGATTGATAAACACGGGCCTGCGATTAACAGCATCATCGAGTTGAATCCCGACGCGCTCGCCATCGCCGACGAGCTCGATAAAGAGCGCAACGCCAAGGGCCCGCGTGGACCAATGCACGGCATTCCCGTGTTGATCAAGGACAACATCGATACCGCCGATCGCTTGGCCACCACCGCTGGATCGCGCGCGATGATCGGTGGCAAACCACCGAAGGACGCCTTTATCGTGCAGCGACTGCGAGATGCCGGTGCAGTGATCCTCGGCAAGACAAATCTCAGTGAATGGGCAAACATTCGCTCCAGCCATTCAACCAGCGGATGGAGTGGACGCGGCGGCCTCACCCGCAATCCCTACGCGCTCGATCGTAATCCTTGCGGATCGAGTTCCGGATCCGGCGCCGCCGTTGCCGCGAATCTTTGCGCCGTCGCGATTGGCACAGAAACCGACGGCTCCATCGTCTGTCCTTCTTCGGCGAACGGGATTGTCGGCATGAAGCCCACGGTTGGACTTGCAAGCCGCTCCGGAATTATTCCCATCTCCCACAGCCAGGACACGCCAGGACCGATGGCGCGAACTGTGAAAGACGCCGCGATTCTTTTGGGTGCATTGGCGGGCGTCGATCCCGAAGACGCTGCTACCGCCGCCAGTCGTGGCAAAACTAAGCCTGACTACGCTCGATTCCTCGACCCCGACGGATTGAAAGGCACGCGTCTTGGGATCGTGCGGAAGTATTTCGGTTTTAGCGAGAATGTCGATGACCTGATGAACGTTGTCATTGATGAAATGAAACGAGCCGGAGCCACGATTGTCGACCCAGTCGATCTCCCTAGCTTCGGCAAATTCGACGACACGGAACTGCTGGTCCTTGAATACGAACTCAAGGCCGATCTCAACACCTATCTCGCGCGACTTGGTCCTAATGCTCCAGTTCACACGTTGAAGGACGTCATTGATTTCAACGACCGCCATCACGAAGAAGAATTGAAATATTTCGGGCAGGATATTTTCCTGAAGGCGCAGGACAAGGGTCCGCTGACCGAGACTGAGTACATCGACGCTCTGGCGAAGAATCACCAGCTCTCACGCGCCGAAGGGATCGATGCTGTCATGGACCGCCTGGCACTAGATGCTCTGGTGGCGCCCACCGGCTCGCCCGCTTGGGTCACCGACCTTATAAACGGAGATCATTCCATCGGCGGAAGCTCGAACTTTGCGGCCGTGGCCGGTTATCCGAATATCAATGTGCCTGCTGGAATGCTTTTCGGACTCCCCGTTGGGATCTCGTTTTTCGGACGAGCCTGGAGCGAGCCAACACTCATCAAGATCGCATACGGATTCGAGCAGACGATCAAAGCACGCACCCCTCCGCGCTTTCTGCCAACCCTCGATTTGAAGGTTTAAGAAGCGGGAGCCACACCATCTTTCGTCGGCGTAAGTTTTTGTGAAACGTGAAACGACTGTTGGGACTGTTCCGCGGGTGCCCCACACAACCTTCCTTCGGTTGTGTGGGACAGATTCAGTCCGCCTGTTTTGAAAACGTATGTATGCCGCACTCCAGCTTCGCGCCACCCCAGCGCCCTGAACGCGGATCGGCTCCGGCATCTGGAATCTTCGTACAAGGCTCACATCCAATACTCAGATACCCGCGATCGTAGAGCTGAAGATATTCAATCTGGTTTTCGGCCGTGTATCGCCACACCTGCTTCCAATCCCAGGCAGCCAGCGGACTCACCTTCAGCAATTGTTTACCGCCAGGTAGTTGGTGATTCTCCAACAGTTTCAAATTCCGCCGCGTGGGCGACTGTTCGCGCCGTAGCCCCGTGAACCATACGTCGTACGGCTCAAGCGCATTCATCAGCGGCTCAACTTTGCGCAGCTGACAGCATTGCGTGGGCTCGCTTTGATACAAGATGCCCAGCTCTGATTCCTGCTGCGCTACAGTTTGAACAGGAAGCACGTTCACCAGGTTCAGCGACCACTGGTTCGCGATGCGATCCCGGTACTCGTACGTCTCCGCGAAATGATAACCAGTCTCCAGGAACAGCACGGGAATTTCCGGCAGGCGCTTACGCACTAGATCCAGCACGATCATGTCTTCCGCCTGAAAGCTGCAAGTCAGGCACGCAGGGCCACCGTTCTTCGCGAGCACTTCCTCGATGATCTGGTCCGTCGCCATCTCTGAACTCAGCTGAAGATCAAAGGTCATTGGAGCCTCCAAGATTGCGCAAGCTGCGTGCTAACGAGGCCGCGCGCTGCAGGGCCTCGCCTCTTTCGCTGGAGTTCAAGACAGTCAGGTCGAGAATTGAAACGTCGTCCGATCCGTGCGCGATTCCAGCCGAGACCGTTTCAGTCGAAACTATGGCGACAAATCCATTCTTCGCTGCGAGCTTCGCCAACGAAACCAACCCATCACCCGGATGAGTATCTTCGTTCACCGCTATCACCTGGTAACCATCGTCAAACAGCTTGCGTTCAATCGCCTGCCCCAGCGCTTGATGTTTAACCAGGATCACTGCTGGCCGATGGCCGTTTCTGGCCTGGCGCTCGACTGCCGTCACTGGAGCATAATCCCCGGCGCTCTCCGCCAGGTTTCTGCGGATCATCCCGGCAGCCACCGTCGCGTTGCTGATCGGATCAATGAGTATGAAGCTACCCGTCGTTCGATTCGATTCGTATCCGTCAAAAAACAGCGGCGCCACTGTCTGCAGTTCGACCGACGCAATGTCGTTCATCTGGAGTTGCCGGCTCGGCTCGTTTCGAAGAGTTGAAATATTCACCCGGTGCAGGATTCGCAACGCCTGCGCTCGCGTGGTCCGCGTCGTGTGTTTCAGCAGAAAATTCTGCGAGAGCTGCATCGGTTGAGGATGCATCCACACGATCATCGCCTCGAAGCGCCTTGACGCTTCTGGCGCCTCATCCGGGCTCACCAGCATGTCGCCACGGCTCAAGTCGATTTCATCTTCCAATGTGAGCGTGATCGACATCGGAGAAAATGCTTCGGTAAGATCGCCATCAAAGCTCGCAATCGATTTCACTCGTGTGCGTTGCTGCGACGGAAGGGCCAGCACCTCATCGCCCGGCGCGAGCACGCCCGACGCAATCTGCCCCGCGAATCCGCGAAAGTTGGCATCCGGACGGATCACGTATTGAATCGGAAGTCGCAGCGCGCCAGAGCTCACCGGCCGGCGAATCGGCACCGTCTCCAAATGCTCCAACAACGTCGGGCCGGTGTACCATGCCGTCCGGCCGCTGTGCTGGACGATGTTGTCTCCTTCTAACGCGCTGATCGGGATCGTCTGCACGTTAGCGCGCCCGAGTTGCCCAGCCAGTTCCGCGAAGGCCTGTTCCAGTTCTAGGAACCTCGCCTCGCTGAAATCGACCAAATCCATCTTATTCACCGCTGCCAGCACGTTTGGAATTCCCAGCAGCGATGCAATGTAAGCGTGGCGATGTGTTTGCGGCAGCAGCCCCTTGGTCGCATCGATCAGAATGATCGCCAGATCCGCTGTCGAAGCGCCGGTCGCCATATTTCGCGTGTACTGCTCGTGCCCCGGTGTGTCGGCAATAATGAACTTGCGCCGCGCCGTCGTGAAGTAGCGGTAGGCAACATCGATGGTGATTCCCTGTTCGCGCTCGGCACGCAGTCCGTCCGTCAGCAGCGAAAAATCAATTGGACCCGTAGAGCGATTGATACGGCTCTTCTTCACCGACGCCAGCTGATCTTCATAAACGGACTTCGAATCATGCAGCAGGCGTCCGATCAGCGTTGATTTCCCGTCATCGACACTGCCCGCGGTCGTGAAGCGCAGTAGCTCAGCCTGTAAATTCTGTTGCAGCAGTTCGGTATGTACGTTCGATTCTGCGAAGGCGGTGCTCATCAGAAATAGCCCTCGCGCTTCTTCAGTTCCATCGAGCCTTCCTCGTCGTGATCGATGGCGCGATTCTCACGCTCCGAGCGCCGGAACTGAATCATCTCCTCAATGATTTTCGGCACAGTGTCTGCATGCGAGCGAATCGCCCCTGTACACGGCACGCATCCCAGCGAGCGCATGCGGATCTTCATGCGGTGCGCCTTCTCCCCCTCCAGCAACTGGTCCTTGCTGTGAATCACCACGATTGATTCGCCGCGAATCACCACATCCCGTTCCTGCGCAAAGTAGAGCGGCACGATCGGAATGTTCTCCAGGTGGATATACAGCCACACATCCAGCTCAGTCCAGTTGGAGAGCGGAAACACGCGGATGCTCTCACCTTTGTCAATCCGCGAATTGAAGATGTTCCACAGCTCCGGACGTTGATTCTTCGGATCCCATTGCCCCGAACCATCGCGAAACGAATAGATTCGCTCCTTTGCGCGCGACTTCTCTTCATCTCGGCGCGCCCCGCCAAAAGCTGCGTCGAATCCACCTTCCGTCAGCGCGTCCAGCAGCGACTTCGTTTTCAGCAGCCCGCAACACTTCTGCGTACCCAAAGCAAACGGATTCGCACCCTGCTCCAGCGCCTCACGATTCTGATGGACGATCAGTTCGGCCCCGATCTCGCGCGCGTATCGGTCACGAAATTCGATCATCTCGGGAAACTTGTAACTGGTATCGATGTGCAGCAGCGGGAACGGAAACTTGCCTGGAAAGAAGGCCTTTTGCGCCAGTCGCAGCATGACCGACGAGTCCTTCCCGATGGAATACAGCATGACTGGCCGCGCGAATTCAGCTGCCGCTTCACGCAGTATGTAAATGCTCTCTGCCTCTAACGTACGCAAATGGCTGAGCCGCCGTTCGTAACTCTCCGCTATCGTTCCCTGCAGAGGAATCGCATCGGGAACGTCACGAAAACCTAATTCCGAAGAAGTCGCCATCGGTCCTTTCGCACGCAAAAAAAATCCACCAACCGGTAGTTCCGGCGGTGGCGTTTGCTTGATCTAAGCTTGTTTTGAGCTTTAGCGCATCATCGCATCCGTCCGGAAGACAGTCCTGTGGCCGCCTTACAACAACAGCATGGACGGTTTCCGCAACAGTAGCTCATTTCCCTGACTATACGTGAATCGCCGATTCAAGGACAATCGGTGTTTGAGATTGGTCCTATCGCGAATACTGATGCGGGACGATCTCTGAGTTAGGCGATGGAAAAGCGAAATCGATCCACCGGTTTAGCCACACCACAAACGCCTTTTCCGGCTTTCTCTTCAGCTTTTTACGGGAGCGGGCATCTTTCGCCTTCTCTCTGAAATCCAACGAAATGCGCCAGTACATCTGGCTGTAGGGCACGGCTGTGTCGGTGCGGGAGAGTGTGCATGAAGGCCATCCTATTCGTCGACGATCACGAGGTGTTGGCTCGCCTGAGTTGCGAGATCCTCGAAATGCAGGGTTACCGGGCCGTATCCGCCTATAACGGCCACGATGCGCTTGAGAAGTTCGAGAAGGAGCGCTTCGACCTGTTGGTCACCGACTTCCGCATGGATGGCATGAATGGTCTGGAACTTGCGCGCAAGGTGCACGACAAATATCCGGACGTCCCGGTGATTATCGTGACCGGATACGGACCGATCGACCCAGGCGCTGACGCAAGCACCTGCCTTTCCAAAGAAGATCTTTTCCCCGGACTTCTGGAACAGATCCGGTACTATCTTGATCAGGCGGAGCATACGCCGGCCGAGCTGACCGGAGCCCCACGACCGAATTAAGTCAGCAGCATCTAGCCACCATCGGTCCAACATTTCTCACCTGATAAACTGGCGCCAGTGCGGCGCCTCATTATTAATGCCGATGACTTCGGACTCACCGAGGGCGTGAATCGCGCCATTCTCGAAGGTCATCGACGTGGAGTAATTACCTCCACCACGCTCATGGCGAACGGCAACCGTTTCGTCTCTGCCGCCCGATCTGCGCACTCTGCCCCTGAATTAAGCATCGGATGTCACGTGGTGCTGGTCGATGGCGAGCCTCTGCTGCCTAAGGGAGAAGTTCGCTCTCTTCTTGCGGAAAACAGCAACGGCGCCGCTCGCTTACGCAACGGATTTCTTGAATTAGCCCGCGACAATTTCCGGCACAGAATTCAGCCTGGTGAAGTCGAAGCTGAAGCCGCTGCCCAGATTCGCGCTCTGCAATCTGCTGGAATAAGTGTTTCTCACGTCGACACCCACAAGCACGCCCATATGCTGCCTTCGATCTGCAACGCGGTGCTCCGGGCAGCACGTGCCTGTGGCGTAAAGGCCGTGCGCAATCCCTTTGTTCCACTCAAGCCGCTGGCCTTCGCGCATTTGCTTCGTCGCCCCAAGCTCTGGACGCGTTACACCGAGGTCAAACTTTTGCGACGTTATGAGTCCCAGTTCCACGAGATGGTCTCCAGCGAAGGCATGGTGACAACCGACGGGAGCTTCGGCGTACTTGTCACCGGCGCGCTGGATGAAAGTCTTTTTGAAGCGATCATCGGTTCGATTCCCGAGGGCACGTGGGAATTCGTCTGTCATCCCGGCTACAACGATGATGAACTGGATGGCGTGCGTACTCGACTTCGCTCCTCCCGTGAGAAAGAATTGGTCGTACTAACGTCTGACCGCGCACGCGACTTGCTCACGAAGCACGGCATCGAGTTGATCTCGTATCATCAACTGGCCGCTTGAGTGACTTTCAGCGTGCATCGTCGTCCTTGCAATTGAATCGAATAGTGGTCCGGCTACAACTTTGAGGGCTCCATGAAGATTGGGATCACCTGCTATCCCACCTACGGCGGCAGCGGTGTGGTGGCAACGGAATTGGGCATCGAACTGGCGCAGCGCGGCCACGAAATTCATTTCATAACCTACTCTCAGCCGTTTCGCCTTCGCGAACCGCAGCCCAATATCAATTTCCACGAAGTCGAGGTCTCTTCTTATCCTCTCTTCGAGTATCCGCCTTATGATCTTGCGCTTGCGACCCGCATGGCCGAAGTCGCTGAGATCTATTCGTTGGACTTACTTCACGTTCACTACGCCATTCCGCATTCGGTGAGTGCTTTGCTTGCCAAGCAGATGCTCGCCAGTTCGCGCAAGCCGCACAAGCTGCCGTTCGTCACTACGCTCCACGGCACTGACATCACTCTCGTTGGGCTGGATCGCTCCTATCTGCCGATTACTCGCTTCTCCATCGAACAGAGCGACGGTGTAACGGCAATCTCCAACTATCTTCGCGATCGCACCTATAAAGAGTTCAACGTTCGCAACGAGATTGACGTGATCTACAACTTCGTAAACTGTGATGTCTACCGCCGCACGCCCGAGGTCATGGCGAGGCGCTCCGAATTTGCGTCTGACGACGAGCGACTGCTGGTGCACCTGTCGAACTTCCGCCCGGTAAAACGCATATGCGATGTAATCGAAATATTCGACCGCGTGCAGAAGAAGGTTCCTGCGAAGCTCCTTCTGATTGGCGATGGTCCCGACCGTTCCCGCGCCGAGTGGCTTGCGGTTGAAAAAGGCATTCACGAACGCGTCATTTTTCTCGGCAAACAGGATCTGGTGCACGAGAAGCTCGCTCTCGCCGACGTGATGCTACTGCCCAGCGAACTCGAATCGTTCGGACTGGCCGCCCTCGAAGCTATGGCCTGCGAAGTCGTTCCTATCGCGACTCGTGTAGGGGGCGTGCCTGAAGTCATCGAGCACGGCGTATCCGGGTATATGGCAGACGTCGGCGACGTCGCCACGATGGCGCGTTTTGCGACCGAACTTCTGTCGGACTCAGCCCGTCTAAAGCAGATGGGAGAGCAGGCGCGCAACTCCGCGCGAGCTCGCTTCTGCGCCAGCAAAATCATTCCCATCTACGAGGAGTTCTACCGCAAGGTATTAGAGCGCGCGTCCTGAAGTGCCGCAGCGAAGTCCTGCACTGCTTCGGCTGATTGCAGCGGAATTTGCAACTGAACTGCCGTGCCGCCACTCGGCCGGTTGCTGATGATCATCCGCGCATCATCCCCATACAGCACGCGCAGTCGCTCCGCAACATTCGCCATCCCAATTCCAGTCCCGCCCATTCCGGTGGGCTTTTCAAGAATCCCGTCCGCCATGCCCACCCCATCGTCTTCCACTTCTATGATCAACCGCTTGTGACGCACGGCGCTTTTCAACAGGATTGCGCCGCCTTCGATCTTTGGGCTCAACCCATGCTTGATCGAATTCTCGACGAGCGGCTGCAGCAGCATGCTCGGCACCATCATGTCTAAGGAGAGCGGGTCGAGTTCTTTGATGACCTTAAGTTTGTCGTGTCCGAAGCGTACGACTTCGATATCCAGGTAATCGTCGATAAACTGAATTTCTTCGCTCAGCGGAACAAACGCGTCCGTCTTCCGCAGCAGTCGCCGCAAAATATTCGCCAGCTTTACGATGAGTTCGCGCGCCGTATCCGGATCGAAGCGCACCAGCGACGAAACCGAGTTCAGGGTGTTGAACAGGAAATGCGGATTAATCTGGCTCTGCAGCGCCTCCATGCGGGCCTGCATCAGGAGCCGCTCCTGCTGTTCCAACTTCAGCTCGATACGTGTGTTGTTCCAGATTTTCAACGGAATGCCGATGCACATCAGCACCGTCGCGAAGATCGCGATATTGATCCAGATGTTCGAACTATCTACCGCAAAAATATACGAGTGAAACCAGCGCGAACGCGCCAATTCCATTCGCAGGAACTCCAGTCCGATTATGACCAGGAAAAAACTTATCTGCCAGTCGATCTTCGGGCGTGGGAGTACTTTGCGTACCCACCGGTACAAGCTCAAATCGACAAATGGCGAGAACGACCAGATCATCTCACGCTCGGTCGCCGCATCGCGCAACGTTCCCGCAATCAGTCCGCACAGCACATTGAGCGGCAGGCTCAACAGTTCGCCATGAATGGCCGCCGGAACTGCGATCAGTATGCCGCCCAGCGCTCCCGCGAATCGCCCACCAATCACGCCGATCAGCATCACCGCCTCGAACGACAAATCAGCTGCGATGAATCTTGGCGTGACTACGCGCACTACAATGCCCAGAGCAAAAGGAATCGCGATCCAGATGGTGAGATAGATTTTCTGTTTGAGAGTGCGCTCTTCACGGTATAGCAGGGACTGGAATTCGCGTGACCTTGCCAAGGTACTGGCGACAGCTGCGGCGACGCCGAGCTTCACCAGGAGCGAAATCAGGACCAATCTATCCATATCGAGAAACGGCCGGCGCTTGCTGAATCGTACTGTAGCACGTGTGGCATCAGCGCTTCAGGGAGCGCCCTCGCAACTCAGCCCGCCAGTTGGGACGCAATCTGATCCAGCACTGGAGCCACACGCGCAGCGTCGGGAACTCCGCCTTGAGCCAGATCCTTCGATCCTCCGCCTCGTCCGCCAACGCTGGCCATAGCCTCTTTCATCAGAATGGAAACATCCGCTTCCGCGTCGGCAGAGCGCGCAAACACGACTGCCGCAGCAGATGCAGTCGAGCCCAGCAGGACCAGCATTCCCGGAAATTTCGTGAGCTTCTGCGCGAGCAATTTGATGAACGTCAGATCGCGGTCCGCGAAGACCTGTTGGACCACCTTGAATTTCCCAACAACCCGAGCACTAGCGTTGAACTCAGTAGCCCGCAATTCAGCAATTTCTTCCAGCAAGGCGTGCTGCCGCTTTTGCGACACCTTTACTTCATCCAACGTCTTCTTAATCTGCTGCGGAACATCGTAAATATGTCCTGAGAACAACCCCGCCGCTTCGGTCAGCGTGCCGTAATCCCTGCGCGCGATTCGCAGTGCTCGGTCTCCACACACGAACTCCACGCGAATCCCCTGCTTCACTTTTTCTGTCTTGCGAATCAGGACCGTGCCAATCTGGCTGGTCTGGGTAACGTGCGTCCCGCCGCAAGCGCATAGATCGAAATCCCTAATCTCCACCAGCCGCATTTCATCCTTCTGCAAGTCGGGCAGTTTCCGCAGTCCAAGTGAGCGCGCCTCTTCGATGCTGACGAAGCGAACGCCAACCGGACGGTTCTCAAACACAACCTGATTCGCGCGCGCCTCTGCCCGAACAATCTGGTCATTGCCCAGCCCCTTCGCAGACAGATCGATCGTGCACGTCTCGTCTCCCATGTGGAACGAAACCGTCGGCATCTCGAACAACTCGATGAACACTGCCGACAGCACGTGCTGACCGGAATGCTGTTGCATATGATCGCGTCGCCGCTCGGCATCAATCGTGCCGCTAACCTTTTGACCCGGCGAGAGCGCGCTCGCAGGCGCTTCCATGTAGTGCAAGATCTTGCCGCTCTCGTCTTCCGCAACTTCCGTCACTCGTAGCGCGCTTCCGTTTGCGCTGAGCACACCTGTGTCAAACACCTGGCCGCCACTGGTCGGATAAAACGCAGTGCGATCCAGCACCACGGCCGTACGCTCACCGGGAATCACCTCGGCGACTTCTGCGTCGAAGTCGTACAGAAACGAATCCGTGTAGTAGAGCCTTTCCGTCATGATGAGGCGAACCTAATACGGCCCGATGATCCCTCCGACTTGTCTCGATTTCGGCGGCGCCGCCTTCTGCTGCACGCCGGTTCGCGTAATCGGCGATCACGTCGATGTATTTCAGTCCCGAGCCGGTATTAAAGAGCACCACTTTGTCTTCCGGTTTCAGAAAACCGATCGCAAGCAGCTTCCGATAAGCCACCAGCGATGCTGCCCCTTCCGGCGCAGCAAAAATTCCTTCACGGCTTGCCCAATCGTGAAATGCCTCCATGATCTCGTCATCCGTCGCTTCGATTGCCGCGCCGCCGCTCTTCTTCAGAATGTCGAGAATGATGTAGTCACCATACGCTTTGGGCACGCGCAGACCAGCGGCGAGCGTTTGCGCATCCTGCCACATCTCCGAAACCTGCCTATGATCCTGCCACGCTTTTGGAATCGGTGCGCAACCGGCTGCTTGCACCGCGATCATCTTCGGACGCTTGCTGCCGATCCAGCCCAACTGCTCCATCTCATCGAATGCCTTCCACATGCCGATCAGGCCCACCCCGCCGCCTGTCGGATAAATCACCGCCTCCGGCAACTCCCATCCCATCTGCTCCGCGATCTCGTACCCCATGGTCTTCTTGCCTTCGACGCGAAAGGGTTCCTTCAACGTGGAAATATCGAACCAGCCTTCCGCCTGCTTGCGTTCGTTTACCATGCGAGCGCAGTCGCTGATCAGACCATCCACGAGCGTTACCTTCGCGCCGTAGGACTGGCATTCGACCAGATTCGCTTGCGGCACATCTTTCGGCATGAAAATGTGCGCTTCAATTCCTGCCGCGGCGGAATATGCAGCCAGTGCGCTCGCCGCATTTCCCGCCGATGGTACCGCTACTTTTTTGATCCCGTATGCCTTCGCCATGGTCACAGCCATGCACAGCCCGCGCGCCTTGAACGATCCAGTGGGATTCAGTCCCTCATCCTTGATCCACACATTCTGATCGTGGCGGCTCGCAAGCATAGGTGTAAACCCTTCGCCTAGCGTTACCGGTTCGGCATCAGGAAGCACCGCCGCATATCGCCACATCGTTGCCGGACCACGCGCTATCGAATCTCGCGAGGCCTTCTCGCGAATTTCCTGGAGATCGTAACGGACGTAGAGCGAGCCCCCATCTTTGGGACAAACCGTCTGAGGCTTTTCCGGAGAAAGGCGCTCCCCGCACTTGGAGCATTCAAAATAAGAGATGGAAGGCATTGGACAGAAAAGTGTAACAGGAGCGCAACGAGGGCCGTAGGGCGGGAGTCCTGCCTGCCCGAGCCTCTCGAATGAGCCGCGGACTAGTAGGAGACTGGCCTCTTACTCATCTTCGATTCGTCGAGCACCAACGGACGTTGCAGTACCATCTGCACTGAAGTGCCTTCTGGCAGCATGACGTCAGGTCCGCGCGTCACCAGTGTCGCGATCAATCCAGCCGCGGCGCCTACACCGCCACCAATCGCCGCATCTTTAATGCTCTGTCCCGCGAGTCCACCGATTCCCGCCCCTGCCCCAGCAGTCTTTGCGATCGTCCCCGCGTCCTTGCCCGTGTCAGAATTCTGCTGAACCGTGCCCTCTTCCCCTTTTACGTTCTGGTTTTCCGATCCGGGTACGTTGTGCACCGCTCCCGGCAGAATCGCCGGTATACCATTTGGGAAAATCAGACTGGTGAAGTGCATCAGGATTTCGGCGCGGCCCTTCACTCGCCCCGGTCGCTTCACTTCCGAGATGCGTCCCTGCACGTATGTGCCTGTAGGGATCATGATGCGGTCATTCAGCACCACGGGAAACACCGTCTCGGCGTATACCGCGTCGCCAGGTTTCGCGCTCTTGGTCGAGATCGCCTGCCGCAACTTCAATGGAATCTGCGTGCCCGCAGGAATTTCCATCCCTCGAACACTGGCATGATCGCCAGTCGAGAGTGCCGGAGCGGAGTCTTGCTTGCTCCCGAAGCAGCTGGTTGTTGTGCGAAGACGGCGCTGGTGCTCGATGAAGATGAGAGCGAAGATTGCTGCAAGAACGCGGATCATCCAGGCCTCCCTGCTTCTGTCTGATGCAAGGTGATGGGTGCAGTATAGAACCCCTGAGGCCCAGCAGAACTCTCGCCCACGAAGATTTCAATAAATCAGGAATTTCTTCCGGATCTGCTCAAACGCCTGTATCTGATCCAACAACTCCTGATTAATCCGGCGCGGATCTTCGCCCGCTACTAACTCATTGAAGGCAGCCCGGTTCCCAAATAGTTCCAACATTTTGTTGGCTTCCCATTTGGCCGGATAAAGCGTATGCAGTGCTGCGGCAATTTCCATGCCCATCTCCGGCGCATCCAGCACATTCCGGTCGAGCACGATAATGTTCACGCCTCCGCACAACTGGTTGGCATAGTCGCTGGAGTTAGGAGTAAAAGTCACCGGAACGAAGCGCACTCCCGCAATTCCGCGATTGTTCAGGAACGCCGCGAGTTCCACCGACTTGATCCACGGTGCGCCCACAACCTCAAACGGAGTATCTGTTCCGCGCCCAACCGAAAGATTCGTTCCCTCAATCAATCCCACGCCGGGATAGAGCGTAGCTTCATTCAAACTCCGCATATTTGGCGAACCGTTGATCCACATCAATCCAGTGGAATCGAACCAATCCCCTCGATACCAGCCGCGCATCGGGATCACCGTCAGCCGCGCATTGATGTGGCGCTCAGAATTGAACAGCTTAGCCAATTCTCCAATTGTCATCCCATGACGGATCGGCAGGGGATGATAGTTCGTGAAACTCTCACGCCCTGGATCGGAGACCGGCCCTTGGACATAGGCCCCCGTTATCGGATTTGGCCGATCGAGCACTATCAACTCAACATCATTCGCAGCCGCCGCTTCCAGGAAATACCCGAGAGTCGTTTCATACGTCCAGTACCAAACGCCAACGTCCTGTATATCGAAGACAATCGCATCCAGCTTTTTGACGACATCCGCCGATGGGCGGCGCTTCGCGTCCGTGCCTCCGTAAACGCTGTACACGGGAATTCCGGTCGCGGCATCTTTCGTATTGCCGACGTTCAGCGTATCCAGCGTCCCGGCTACTCCATGTTCGGGGCTGAAAATCGCGGTCAGTTCCACGCCGGGCACATGCGCCAAAACATCGATCGTGCGGCGCCCTAGCGAATCCGTGCCTGTCTGGTTAGTCAGCAGCCCTATGTGGTGCTTCCCTTTCAGCTGCTTGAAATTGTCGTCCTCGAGCACGTCGATGCCTGTTCTCACCAGGCCGTTTCGAACCGCGATGCGACGCGCGGCGGTTGCTGCTTCGTTGTAGCCGGTAATCTGCTGCATGCGCAGCTTGTCTTGCTCGCTCGGATTCAACTCCAGCGCCGCCGTAACTGCCGTCGCCACGCGCGATCGCAAAGAAACAACGCTTCCTTTGCCGCGCGGATGCACCGCGTTGCTCAGAATGATGATGTATGTATTCGTCGTTGGATCGATCCACAGCGATGTGCCTGTGAATCCCGTGTGCCCATACGACCCCACCGGCAGGAACTCGCCGCGATTGCTGGAAAATGGCGAATCGATATCCCAACCAATGCCGCGCACCACCGTGTCATTCGGCGGCTGCTGCGGCGTGGTCATCTTCTCCAGACTGAGTGGCGAAAGAATCGTTCCGCCCCCATTCAACATGGCTTTCGCAAACTTGGCCGCATCGTCTGCAGTGGAAAACACGCCGGCGTGTCCAGCAACTCCGCCCATGCGTCGCGCTGTCGGATCGTGTACTACGCCCCTCAGCATCACGCCGTGCTCGTCGTATTCCGTCGATTCGATCCGCTCCCGCCAATATGCCGGTGGATTGAAGCGGGTCCAACTCATCCCCAGCGGCTCGAAAATGTTCTTGGCCGCATATTCGTCCAGCGGCTGCCCGGAAACGCGATGGATCAACTCGCCCAGCACGATGTAGTTAATATCGCTGTACAGAAAACGTGAGCCCGGCGGGAAAGCTGGCGCCGTCTCCATCGCCATCCGCAGAGCCGTTTCATAGCCTTCCCACTTCGCTTTCAGATCGAGATCTTCTGGCAAACCCGAGTAGTGAATCAGCAACTGCCGGACCGTGATGTCCTGCTTGCCGTTCTGCGCAAACTCCGGAATGTACTTCGCCACAGGATCGTTAAGACGTACCTGTCCCGCCTGCACCAATTGCATGATCCCGGTCGCGGTTACCATGCACTTGGTCAACGATGCCATGTCGAAGATCGTGTCCATGGTCATCGGCTCGCGCTGTGGCTCCAGGCTGCGATAGCCGAAAGCTTTGCGGTAAACCGTCTCGCCGTTGTGGCCGACGATGACAACCACGCCCGGCGGGTTCTGCTCCTGAACTGCTTTTTCCAGGATGGCATCAACCGCTGCGAAGCGGTTCACGATCGCCGTGCCGCCAACAGGCTCGTTGGCCTGAGCTGCACCAGTGGCGACGAATGAGATTAGCGAAATAAAAAGTAGGGCTAACGCCCTCCAACTGAATTGCATTCTCGATTTGTCCAAGCATGGCAGACTTGCTGCCAGCATCACCAGCATAGCCCGCCCCGCGCCGTGGAAAGCATTCACTCTCAGGCGGAGTGCATACTTCGGTAACAGCTGCCACTTTGCATTAATCGTGGAAGGTGTTCTCCTATAGCAACTGAGTTGATCACGATTTCACCGAATCCCTTAATGACCGAATCTCCCGAAGAACTCCTGCGTACCGATTTGAATGGGCAAGACCGTCGCTTCGGCGAAGCGTTCGCCCTCATAAAGCGCGGCATTGCCGACCGAGCTTTCCCCGGCGCGGCTGTCGCCATCGTGCACTCCGGTGTCCTCGTCGCGCTTCAGGGATTCGGCTGTTTCACCTACGAATCGAGCTCTCCGCGCGCGAGTAGCGACACCATCTACGATCTCGCTTCGCTCACTAAGGTCGTATCCACGACCGCCATCGCAATGATCCTTTACGATCGCGGAGTCCTGCATCTCGACGCTCCCGTGATCGAAGTGCTCCCGCAGTTCGCGACCGATGACGAACGCCGTTCCGAAGTCACAGTTCGTATGTTGCTGACGCACACCTCGGGCCTGCCCGCATATGAACGACTGTTCCTGCGCTTCGTGACTCGCGACAAACTGCTCGCGGCGGCAATGAAGCTCTCCCTCGTAAATGAACCCGGCAGCGTCACTGAATACAGCGACGTAGGTTTCATTTTGCTCGGGGAAATCCTGGCTCGCCTCGCAGATGCAAGTCTGGATTCGTTCGTCCAACGAGAATTATTTCATCCGCTTCAAATGCTCGAAACCACCTTCCGTCCACAAGCGGGCCTGCTGCTCGCGAATTGCACCTACAGAAATCGATCGTGACTTTCGCAACGGAATCGTAAAAGGTGGCGTAAACGACGAGAATGCCTGGGTCCTTGGCGGCGTCGCTGGACATGCCGGTCTGTTTGCACCCGCCTCTGATCTTGCCCGTTTCGCCCAATGTATGCTGGCCGGCGGCTGCAGTCTGATCAGACGGGACACCATCGAGCTATTCACAACTCAAGATCGCACGTTCCCCGGAAGTACGCGCTTCGGCCTCGGCTGGGACAAGCCGACGCCTCCGTCGCAGGCAGGCCAATATCTTTCTTCGAGATCCTTCGGCCATCTTGGATTCACCGGAACCTCTCTCTGGATCGATCCCGAGAAGCAACTCGCCGTCATTCTCTTGACCAACCGCACGTGGTCGGACCGCAGTTCACAAATAATTAAAGAAGTCCGCCCCAATTTTCACGACGCCGTAGTTGAAGCGATCGAATCGGGAGCCAGCCGGTGAAGTCGCGCAAACTCAAAGTCGAACTCTCGAAGCTCGCAACCGAGCAACAGAATCCCAGCACGCTGAACCTCGACACCATGAGTGCCTTCGAGATCGCTCACGCCATCAACCGCGAAGACCAGAGCGTACCGAAAGCGGTTGAAAAGCAGTTGCCCCAAATCGCAAAAGCCATTGAGCTCGTTGCCGAGTCTCTCGGCAAAGGTGGTCGCCTGATTTACGCCGGGGCCGGAACCAGTGGCCGATTAGGCGCGCTCGATGCCTCCGAAATTCCTCCCACTTTCGGCATCAGCCCTAAATTGATTCAGCACGTCATCGCCGGTGGCGACAAAGCATTGCATTCGGCAGTCGAAAACGAGGAAGACTCGCTTAATCTTGGCAAAAAAGACATCGCCCGCCGCAAACCTGGCAAAAAAGATATTGTCATCGGAATCGCCGCCAGTGGACGTACTCCCTACACGCTTGCCGCGCTGAAACATGCGAAGAAGAAGGGCGCAAAGACCATTGCTCTCGTTTGCAATCGGAATTCTCCCCTGGAGAACTTGCCGCCGATCTGGCGATTGTGATCGATGTCGGCCCCGAAGTGCTCTCCGGATCGACGCGCATGAAAGCAGGCACCGCCCAGAAGCTCGTCCTCAATATGATCAGCACCGGTGCGATGGTGCGTCTCGGTCACGTCTACGGCAACTTGATGGTGAACGTTACACCGCGCAACCACAAACTACGTGAGCGTGGCGTGACCATCCTTGAAAAGTCCGCTGGCGTAACCCACAAAGAAGCCGCAAAAGCTCTCAAGGCCGCCGGAGGAAAGAGTCCCCATAGCGCTGGTTATGTTGAAGACATCGTCCTCTAAGGACCAAGCCAGGAAGAGCCTTAACGCCGCAGATGGACAGGTGCGCAGGGCCATTGAGTTCATCACCGCTTCCCGCAGTTAGATTTTTTGGTTCATTGCACCTCGGTTTCGAATCTTGGTCTCGTTTTTCCGTACAATGAGAACTCAGCTCTTATAGGTGGTCTTGGTTGAATGGATAAGTTTGTGATTCGCGGTGGCAGTCCACTGCTAGGAACCGTCCGCGTCAGCGGAGCGAAAAACGCGGCTCTACCCGCAATGGCTGCAGCTCTGCTGACCGAAGAACCGGTCATCCTCGAAAACATTCCGCAGGTTCGCGACATCGAAACCGAACGCAGGCTCTTGGTCGCCATGGGCGCCGAGGTCGAACTCGGATATGGTCGCGCGCAACACCGCACCACCATCAACTGCCGCAGTCTGAATACCCCCGAAGCCTCTTACGAACTCGTAAAGACCATGCGCGCCTCCACGTTGGTGCTTGGCCCGCTCGTGGCAAAGTTCGGCCACGCCCGCGTTTCTCTTCCCGGTGGCTGCGCCATTGGCGCGCGTCCCATCGACCTCCACTTAAAGGGCCTCGAAAAACTCGGCGCGAAAATCACGCAGGAACATGGATACGTCGAGGCCCGAGCCGATCGCCTTAAAGGCGGCCACATCGTGTTCGACAAGATCACCGTAACGGGAACGGAAGATCTGCTCATGGCTGCGGCGCTCGCCGACGGTGAAACTCTCATGGAGAACTGCGCGCGCGAGCCCGAGGTACAAGACCTCGCCGACCTCCTCGTCAAGATGGGCGCGAAGATCGAAGGCGCTGGTACTTCCACCATCAAAGTGAAGGGTGTGGCCAAGCTGCACGGAGCAAAGCACCGCATCATTCCTGACCGCATCGAAGCCGGAACCTTCATCATCGCGGGCGCAATCTCTGGAGGTGACCTGATGGTCACCAACTGCGATCCCAATCACCTCACTTCTCTGCTGAATAAGCTCGAAGAGGTCGGCGTGAAAGTCACTCGCAACGGCGAATCGGTGCGCGTGCTCAGCCTCGGTGGATTGAAAGCTTCCGACATTGTGACCGAGGAATATCCCGGCTTCCCCACCGATATGCAGGCGCAGTACATGGCTCTCGCCACGCAAGCCGAAGGCAGCTCCGTCGTCACCGAAAACATCTTCGAGAATCGCTTCATGCACGCGCAGGAACTCGTGCGCATGGGCGCCAACGTCAAGATTGAAGGCCGTCGTGCGATTGTGCGTGGCCGTACTCCTCTCAGCGGCGCTGCCGTCCTCGCCTCCGATTTACGGGCTTCCGCCTCTCTGGTTCTCGCTGCTCTCGTCGCCGAGGGCGAAACCATCATCGACCGCGTCTATCACATCGATCGTGGCTATGAACGCATCGAAGAAAAGCTGCGCGGCGTAGGAGCTGAAATCCGCCGCATCGGTGAGCTCCTTCCCCGAAAAGTACACGTTCCGGCTCATGCTTAACGGCGGCGGTGACCCCTGTCACTGACATAAGTTCCTTCCAGAGATAACTTCATCGTGGATGAAAAGACGTTTCGTTTGTCTCTCACGAGGAGGCATTATGAAGACGACCGTCCGGCCAGTTCACGACCCGAGCTTCTGGGCTCCCTTTGCACTCGTTCTTTTCGGGGTAATGAGCATTCTGCTCATCGTCCTGCTTTTATCTACCGTGCGCTAAGAGTGCCTGCCGCGGGTAGAGATTCGTGCAAGGATACGCAGAGGCTTCGCTGTGTCCTGCAACTCAGCCAGGAACCGCGCGAGTTCCTCCTTGAAGTTTTGAGAGTCTTTGTGCGAAAGTTATCGCGACAAAAATATCCAGTACTTATTCTTATGATTTCACGCGGATGCTCCGCCGCGAGGAGTGAATCCTGCGCGTTTTCGCCAGTGCGCTGATAGCGAAACCTCGCGGGAAGCTCGCCTGCACAGCTGGCAGGGGAAAGAGGCAGGTCAATATATGAACAGAACTGAAATTATCCGAGGCACCCGCGGTCCTATTTCGAACCGGATTGGCTTGTCGATTTTACTTCTCGCGCTGACCTGTTCGGCGCTGACCTCCTTCGCCGTCGCACAAGCAGCAGAGAAGCAGTCCGGTGCCGCCGTCTGCACACTCGACGATGGCAAACAGATCAGCGCTCGCTACACACCAGTGCCCGCCACCCGCGCGGGGTTACCGCAAGATAAAGTCTGGGCCCCCGGAGGTTCCGCGCTCACGCTGTTCACTGAAAGCACTCTGATGCTTGGCAACACACCAATCAGCGTCGGCGCATATACGATGTACCTGGTTCCCGGCAAAAAAGACTGGACTCTGATCGTCAGCAAAAACGTGAACGTGGATCAGGCCTACGACCAGCAGCAGGATCTGGCACGCGCGACCATGTCGGTCGGCACATTGGGTGGTCAGGTGCCCGAACTGCGAGTCACATTCGGGCACACCGGTCCCAAGAAATGCGAATTGAACGTCGACTTCGGGAAGACCAAAGCCTGGGTTGAGTTCAGCGCTATTTAGCCGCTACTTCGGCCGGCATCGCCTTCGACAGATCTTTCCAGGTCACCAGGATGAATCCCTGGTCCTTCAGGAATTTCTGGAACTCCGGATTGCTCACCAGATCGAGATCATTCTGACGCCACTGCGCTCCCCAATCCGCGTGATCTGACGTCGCACCCTGAATCTCTGCATCATTGTGCGCGAGATGCACAATCAACTCATAGGTTCCCGGCGGCAACGGAGCCAACATTTTCTTGTAAGCATCCAGCCATTGCGATTGCGGAACGCCGGGCATCATCTGCAGAATGCGATCCACCAGCACCGAGCCCTGCGTGATCTTCGCAGTGTTGAAGTTTCCGTCAATCCCAACCGGAGTTGCGCTTCCCGCTTCAACGCCTTTTCCTGTCTTCGGCTCGAGCAACACCGGAAGCTTGTAGTGATTGCCCAACCCCACATAGACCGCAAGCAGATCCTGCGTACTTGCGATCGTGCCCATGTGCGGATCGAGATGCGTAAGCCGAATTCCTGCTGCCTGCGCCTTATCGATCTGCGCGCGTGCCTCGGTCTCGACGTCGTTCATCTTGGCATGCGTGTCGACAAATTCGGTCAGCAGCGGCAGATATCCGACATCGTCGAGCAGACTCGAACCCATCGGTTGCCCGGAAACGGGCCGCCACCGATACGTGGTCCAGTCGGCATTGAGCGTGATATGTATGCCAAGGTCTGCCTGCGGATGCGCCTTCGCCCACTCGGCAACTTCCGGGAACCACGGGCATGGCACCATGATGCTGGCCGAGTTCACCCAGCCCTTCTCCAGCGCTTCTTCGATTGCACTGTTGACGGTGTGCATCATGCCGAAATCGTCGGCATGAATCACCAGCAGGCGCGAATTCGCAGGATATCCAAGACGTTCAGCTACCGTTTTAGTCGATTGCGCGATAAGAGCAGAAGTCAGGAAAAGTACGGCGAGCAGGATCGAAGTGAAACGTTTCAATGCTGGCCTCCAGCCACAATAATGGCGAGAGAAGCATCTCAGGTTTCAGTGCTAGAATGCAAATCGGTGGCCCATTCAAGCCTGCTGTTGGCTTGAGTGGGGCTGTTTCTCGGAGTTTGGGACGCTTCCGGCGGTGTAGCAAACGGGCCCCACGTTCGCGAGCTAAGGGGGTAGAGCGTCATCGCTGGCTCGCTTCGCCTGCCGCCACCTTCCGATTGAATTCCGCGGACTTGTTCCGCGGCACGCTCAGCGAATTCCAACTCGCGCTCTGCAGTTGCTTCGCGAGAAATACAATCTGCCCGACGTGATACGAATAGTGCGCCACCTGGCGGTTGATCGCCTGCATCACCGAATGCGGTTCGCCCCGAATGGTCACTCGCCGGTCCAGGTCAGCATCCGTCAGTGGAGTCAGCGCGGAAAACAGGCACTCCCAGCCTTCCTCCCAGCACTTCATCAACGTCTCGCGAGATACAGCCGGTTCGACAAACTCGCAGTCACGATTGCGATCCGGCTTCTCACCGTCGCTGGTAAGGAAGTCCGTCCAGCGCGAACGCATATTACCTGCGATGTGTTTCACTGTTATCGCGACAGAATTCATCTCCGGATCGAGCGCAGCGAAAAGCTGCTCGTCCGTGAGTTGCGCCATGGCGCTTTCGCCCAGCTTTTTGTAATAGCGGAAAAGCGCGACGGAATCCTCAATGTAGGAGGTACTGAACTGGTGGGCCATCCAGAAATTCTACAGCTGATCGAACCGTTGCTTAGGCCGATTCAGCCAAATTCTCGGACGCCACGGCAGCTGGAACCGGACCTTCACACTCGTCGACTGTCGGCTCCCCGGCCCCACTCTCTTCTCCCAGTTTGCCGCCTGCAGTGATCCGGGCCGCACGGGAAAGCGGTGCCGTCAACTTAGCCAACGGGCCTGTCATGCCTGAGTATTCGCCTGAAATGAGGGAGCCCGCAGCGAGAGTGAATCGAAGAGCGTCCTGCTGGTCTTCGAAATAGAGAACGACTTTCTTGAGCGCCATAACTGCGACTCCTCAGATATCTTCTTTTCGTTCACCGGATACCGGTGTCGTGCCCGAACAATGAGTTTGTTTAAATGCGTTCGTGCTTTGAAGCGGCGCAGGAAAACTATAGCCCGATTCGAGCCGCTAACCGGACGCGATGTGGTTCAGCGGAACACAAATGGTTAATGGAAAGCAGCACTCAAAAGCATCGCCCCTCACCACCTGGGTCAGGATGAGATTTTCTGCCCACGAAATCGCCCCGGACCGGGTCGATTCGTGACGCCAGTTTGAGTGGCGCTCGCTCGCCTTTCGTCCCAAGCCGCGTCCATGTTCTGGCAGAGTTATCTAGGATTCTCGTCTGCTTTCACCCACAGTTCTGTTAACGTTCCAACTCCTGGAGGGAGCAATGCGCGCATCAAAGTTCTTCTTCGCGGGTCTCGTTTTCAGTTGTTGTTTTGCATTCGCCCAGAGTTCTACTGGCGTTACACCCTCGCTTACGCACTTCGATCCGTCACTGATAGATCGTTCACTTGATCCTTGCGACAACTTCTACAAATTCGTCTGTTCAAAGTGGATCGCCGCCAACCCGGTTCCCTCCGACCAGGCGACCTGGGAAACCGATTCGAATCTGGAGTTATGGAACGAGTCCATCCTGCGCGACGCCATGATCGAGGCTTCCAACCCAGCCAACCAGCGCGACGCTGTCCATCAAAAGGTTGGCGACTACTGGGCCGCTTGCATGGACGAGAGCGGGATCGAGAAGAATGGTCTGAAGCCTCTCCAACCCATCTTCGATCGCATCGCCTCGATGAACGACAAGAAGCAACTGGCTGAAGTCGTCGCCATGCTGCATAAGAGCGTTCCCGCTGCGTGGGCAGGCGCGGACAACCAGACCAACGCCGCACTTCTCGGATTCGGGTCCCAACAGGACTTCAACGACTCCTCGCTCGTCATCGCCGGTATCGATCAGGGCGGCCTTGGGATGCCCAGTCGTGACTACTATCTCTCCGACAATCCGAAGTTAACCGCCGTGCGCGAGAAATATATCCAGCACGTGAAGCGCATGTTTACCCTCGCTGGCGATACTCCCGAGCAGGCAGCGGCCGACGCAAATACCGTCCTGAAAATCGAAACCGCGCTCGCCAAAGTTCAAATGGACAACGTGAGCCGGCGCGACCCGCAGAAACTCAACAACGTCATGACCCTGGCGCAGGTGCAGGCCCTCACCCCGGCGTTCGATTGGCAGCGATATCTCGTCCTGGTCGGCAGTCCGACTCCGAATCATTACGTCGTCTCATCGCCTGACTTCTTCCGCGGCGCTCAGCAGGTTCTCGTCACAGAGCCTCTCTCTAATTGGAAAGTCTATCTGCGCTGGTGGACGCTGCACGGTCATGCTCGCTACCTCAGCAGCGCTTTTGAAGAGGAGAATTTCGACTTCTACGGCCGCACCATTACCGGATCCGAAAAACAGTTACCCCGCTGGCGTCGCTGCGTCGCCTTCGCAGATCGCGATCTCGGAGAAGCCCTCGGCCAGGCCTATGTTGAAAAAGCATTTCCGCCTGATAGCAAGAAGCGCGTGGAAGAGATGGTCGCCGCCATTCAGAAATCCCTGGGCGATGACATCAACGGCCTGGACTGGATGAGCCCGGAAACCAAGAAGCAGGCGCTAGTGAAACTCACCGCAATGGAGCCCAAGATCGGCTACCCGAAAACCTGGCGAGACTATTCCAGCGTAACCATCACGCGCACCAGCCTCGTCGACAACGTCCATCAAGCCACGGCGTTCGAGTCCAAGAGGCAATTGAACAAGATCGGTAAGCCTGTCGATCGGCTCGAATGGACTATGACTCCTCCAACCGTCAACGCCTACAACGATGGTCAGTTGAACACCATCAACTTCCCTGCCGGAATCCTGCAGCCACCCGCATTCGAATCCTCGATGAACGATGACGTGAATTATGGCGCGATTGGCATGGTCATCGGGCACGAGATCACGCACGGCTTCGACGACGAGGGTCGCCAGTTCGACGCCAAGGGTAATCTCAAAGACTGGTGGACCACTCAGGACGCCTCCAGATATGAAGAGCGGGGCAAGTGCGTTGCTGACGAATACACGGAGGAAGTTCCAGGCCTTGGCGTGAAGACCAACGGCAAAATGACGCAGGGCGAAGATACCGCCGACAACGGTGGCCTCCGCATTGCGATGATGGCTCTGGAGGATACCTACAAAAAAGCCGGCAAGTCGATCGACGAAAAGGGTCCAGACGGGTGGACGCCGCGCCAGCGCTTCTTCCTTGCACACGCATTTTCGTGGTGTGGAACCTGGCGGCCTGACTTCGCGCGTATGGTGATCACGACAAATCCGCATTCTCTGCCCGAATTTCGGGTGAACAATGTGGAAGCAAACTTCCCGGAATTTCAGCAGGCATTTGGCTGCAAAGCCGGACAGCCAATGGTGCGGCTGAAAGCTTGCCGTGTCTGGTAGGGGTGGCGTGCAGGATCTGGTAAGTAGTGGCGCGGGCGCCCTCGCCCGCGCGTAGGACAGGCAATCCTTCCTGTCGTCCGTACACTCATGGGGCAGCCGACCTCGGCTGCCCTTGCGGACGAGTCGAGAGACCTAGCGTTACACAAAAAAAGAGCAGCCATCTCTGGCTGCTCTTTCACTTGCTTTAGGCTCTACCGCCGTCCGCGTCCGCCGCGATCGCCACCGCGTCCACCGCCGTGGTGACCACCACCACCGCCACGACGTCCACCGCGATCGCCGCCGCGTCCACCACCCGGACGAGGTCCGCGATCCGGACGATCCGAGTGCGTTGCGCCTACCGGCTCATCGGCTTCGTTACCCGGCTCCGGATGTCCGCCTTCGAGCGTCACCGGCTCACCGGCTGGAACCTCGCCGCCTTCTCCACCTTCCATTTTCGCGCGCTGCTCACGCAGAATCGCTTTGCGGGAAAGTCGAATGCGGTTGCCTTCGATCGATAGCACCTTCACCAGGATCTGATCGCCTTCCTTCAGTTCGTCGCGAATATCCTTGATGCGATGTTCGGCGACTTCGCTGATGTGCAACAGTCCATCGGTACCAGGCAGAACTTCGACGAACGCTCCGAAGTCAGCCAGACGGGAAACCGTTCCGAGATAGGTCTTCCCTACTTCGGCGGTCGCCGTAATCTCGCCAATCATCTTCAGGGCCTTCGCTGCGCCTTCGGCATCGCTCGAGGCAATATTCACCTTGCCGGAATCCTCGACGTCGATCTTCACGCCGGTCTCTTCGATGATGCCGCGGATAACCTTGCCGCCGGGCCCGATCAAGTCCTTGATCTTGTCCGTCGGAATGTTCAACGTGTAGAAGCGCGGTGCAAATTCAGAAATCTTGGTGCGCGGCTCGGAGATCACTTCGTTCATCTTTCCAAGAATGAACAGCCGTCCTTCCTTCGCCTGCGCCAGCGCCTCGCGCATGATCTGCGCCGTGATGCCGGTTACCTTGATATCCATCTGCAGTGCCGTGATACCAGCTTCCGTGCCAGCGACCTTGAAGTCCATGTCGCCGTAGTGATCTTCCGCGCCGGCAATGTCAGTCAGGATCGCGTATTTCTCGTCTTCCTTCACCAATCCCATCGCCACGCCCGCAACCGGAGCCTTCAAGGGAACGCCAGCATCGAGCAACGACAATGTTCCGCCGCAGACACTCGCCATCGAAGACGAACCGTTGGATTCCAGAATGTCGGAAACCACGCGCATCGCGTACGGCCAATCGACTTCCGACGGGAGCACCGCAGAAATCGCGCGCTCCGCCAAGGCACCATGACCGATCTCGCGACGGCCCGGTCCACGCAGGAACGCTACTTCACCGACCGAGAACGGCGGGAAGTTGTAGTGCAGCATGAAGCGCTTCTTGGCTTCGCCTTCGAAGTGCTCAACGCGCTGCATGTCCTCGCCGGTGCCCAGCGTTGTCGTTACCAGCGCCTGGGTTTCACCGCGAGTGAAAACAGCTGACCCGTGTGCGCGTGGAAGCACGCTCACTTCACTCCAGATCGAGCGGATCTGATCGAATGCGCGTCCATCGGGACGGCGGCGATCATCCACGACCTGCTCGCGGAAGATACGCTCACGCAATGTCTCGTAATATTTCGAAAGCTTGGAGAGCGCCTCGACGTCTTCTTTCGGGATCTCCGCCTTCAGCGCCGTCTTGATCTCCTTCACCTTCGAGTAGCTTTCCAGCTTCGGATATTTCTCAGTGTTGAGTGCGTCCGCCAGCTGCGCGCCAACCTTCTTCTTCAACTGATCGAAGTACGCCTGATCAAACTCAGGCGGTGTTACCGCGCGCTTGGGCTTGCCACCCTTCTGCACCAGTTCGTCAATCGCGGCACAAATCTTCTTGATTTCCGTATGCGCGAATTCGATCGCCTCGACGATGCTCTCTTCGTCGATTTCGCTGGCGCCGGCTTCGATCATCACGATGCCGTCTTTCGTTCCCGCAACCGTCAGGCGCAAGGTTCCTTCGCGCTGTTCGTCGTAGGTCGGGTTCACGAGGAACTGCCCGTCTTTCATTCCAACTCGGACAGCGCCAATCGGCCCCAGGAATGGAATGTCTGACAAAGCCAGTGCGGCCGAAGCCGCATTGATGCCAACAATATCGGGATCATTCTGCGTATCGGCCGACAATACCAGCGCGATTACCTGGGTTTCGTTTTTGAAACCTTCCGCGAACAAAGGTCTGATCGGACGATCGATTAAACGGCTGGTGAGAATTTCGCGCTCGCTCGGACGGCCTTCGCGCTTGATGAATCCGCCGGGGAATCGTCCGCCGGCATAGGTGTACTCGCGGTAATCAACCGTGAGTGGGAAGAAATCAATTCCTTCCCTGGGGTCGGGACTGGCCGTTGCTGTTGCCAGTACGACGTTGTCGCCATTCTTGGCGACCACAGAACCGCCTGCCTGCTTGGCAAGCTTTCCGGTTTCGAATGTGATGGATTTACCACCGGTAAGTTCTACGGTGACTTCCTGCTTCATGTGTTTCCTTCTTCCGCACGGTCGCGCACAAGGTCATTGGGAGGCGAAGTCTAGGGCCAGAGATCCCTGCTTCAACAGCTGTTACCGGCTTTCGGGCAGATGGACTGCGACGAAGAGCCGGTGAACGCACCGGTCCGAGGCGTGTTGTTGGGTCGGTTCGAAATATGGCAGAGCTACTTGCGGATGCCGAGTTTCGAAATGACGCTCTTGTATCGCTCGGAGTCGTATTTCTTGAGGTAATCGAGCAAGCTACGCCGCTTGCTGACCAGCATGAGGAGACCCCGCCGGGAAGCGTGATCCTTCTTATGCGTCTTAAAGTGCTCCGTCAATTCGGCAATGCGCTCGCTCAGAATCGCGATCTGGACTTCCGGACTACCCGTATCAGTCGCATGCGTGCGATAGTTGTCGATGACGGTTTTCTTTTGCTCTCTGGCTAACACTGAACCTTGTGCACTCCTGCTAATTTTTCCAATCAATTTGGTACCCTACGAGACTAACATGCAGGCAGAGGTTCAGTAAAGACAAGCAACAGCAAGGGCTTACAAGTACTACGGGGAAGGCGTCCAACCTGATGGCAGAGCGGCACAATCAAACATCTAGCAATAGTTCCTTGGAAGGGCTCCAAATGCAGACCGTGAGGGAGCAAGAGTCGATACTTATCTGTACGCAGTGCGGGCACATTAATCCGGCTACGAACAAGTTCTGCGGCAACTGCGGAAATGGGTTGGTTTCCATCTTCGACGCACCTCCGTCGAAGACTGTCGATAACCGGAAGGTTGTCGATCCGGGGATGGTGACCATGCCTGACCTGACTACTCCCTCACCGGCCGCAAAACCCGAGCCGCCTTCGCCCCGCCCCCAAGTCGTCTCGCGTGAGACTCCTCGGTCCGTGGCGCCCGAAGCCAAACCGGAACCTCGGCAGGTCTTCCGCGAAGAGCCCGTTTCTACCATCAGCGGCCCGTCATTCCTTGGTCTGAGTTCTGATCCAACCGCCACCGCCGACTACCTCTGATGGAGGAAGAACCCCGAAAAGGCGGGGCTTTCCGCGTCTTGATGATGCTCGCAATCCTTGCGCTCATCGTCGTTGGCGCCCTCGAGTGGAGAGCAATTCGAAAAATGGTCGCCGAGCAAGGCGCGAGATTGCAGTCGTCACCAACCACTGAGCAGGCGCCACCCGCAGCAAGTTCGGACGCGACACCTCCAGCTGCAACCGACGCCGCCCAACCGCCCGCTGCAAGTCCCGGGACCACAACCCCCGCCCCAAACACGGGCACCGACATTCAGCAGCAGCATCCACTGGTAGAGATGGATTTGCCCGCTACAGGCCAGGCGCAATCGCAATCTCCGCCACAGCAAGCGGCCCAGCCGGGAGCGGTTCCTCCTGCAAATCAACCTGCGCCAACGCAGCAGAGTGTTCAGCCTTCTGCCCCAGCGACCCCGCCACCAGCCTCAGGCTCCGCCTCTCAGTCGCAGGCTGCGCCGCAGGGTCCTACCGCAGGCGTGAAACCGAACAATGGAGCACGGGTCCAGCGAGCCTCCGACACTCCAGGCAAAGCCCTGACCGCCAGCCTCCCCGCAAAACAGGTTCAGGAGCCCGCAAAGGATCCGAGCGTTGTTGCCGCCGAGAAATACCTGTATGGACCGTCGCGCAACTGCACCGCAGCTCGCAGCCTGCTTGAGCAGGCCGCCGGACGACAAAATCCTAGCGCGATGTCACACCTGGGAGCGATGTACGCGACCGGACAGTGCGTTTCAGCCGATAAGACTCTGGCTTACATCTGGTTCAGCCGCGCCTACGATGTAAATCCTGAAAACCAATGGTTGGAGAAGAACCTGACAATGC
Source organism: Terriglobia bacterium (assembly GCA_963724985.1). Lineage (GTDB taxonomy): Bacteria > Acidobacteriota > Terriglobia > Terriglobales > Acidobacteriaceae > JAJPJE01. The sequence continues at coordinate 305,677 of CAVRWV010000022.1, forward strand.
TCTGGCGTGATATGTCGTCTTCCGAGCGTCAGGTCGTACTGAAAGCCAAAAGCGGCAGATAGCATTTTGGGTGTCCCATTCAAGCCTGCTTTTGGTGGGTGGCCCATTCAATCCTTCTTTTGGCTTGAGTGGGGTAGTGGTGAGAAATGAAAAGCCCGGTCAATGACGGGGCTTTTTGCTGACCGGAATCCCTAATCACTCAACCATTGAGCGTAGTGACCACGTCCTCAATCTGACGGGGCGCTGTTTCTCCGGTCAGCTTATTAAGACCAAAATCGTATCCCTGATCGAAGGCTTTCAAATTCAGCTCTTTGAAACTCGCCGGTACAGAATCCCCAATGGCAGAGCGCAACGCCTCCACACTCAGTACCTTCGAGACGGCCCCAAAGAATCCCACCATCACTGAGTTCAGCACCATGCGCTTGCCCAAGCCTTCGGCGATGCGTGTCGCCGGACAGCTGAACACCCGCGTCGCCGCCGAGATGTTCGAAACGCGTACCAGATCCTGCTCCACCAGCAGAAGCCCGTTCGGCTTCAGCTCGGGCGCGAACTTGTTATACGCCTCCTGCGACATCACCATCATGATGTCCGGCCGCGTCACGTAGGGATACAGAATCGGGTTGTCTGAGAGGATCACCTGCGCGCTGCACGCTCCGCCACGCGCCTCCGGACCGAAGTTCTGTGTCATCGTCGCAAAACCATTCTCGTAGATCGAGGCGGCCTTGCCGATCACGATGGCCGACAGAATCACGCCCTGCCCTCCAAATCCTGCAACGCGGATCTCTGTTAGCTGCATAAGCCCTCCTCGCACCCACTCGCTGGCTCTTGCTCGCTCTCGGCACACTCGGCTGCGACTGGATCCACATATCGCGAGCCCAGCGTGTTCTGCATCTGCTCGCGCAGCAACTCCCGATACTCGTGGCGGGTACGATCGACGAACTTGCCGACTACAATTTCACCCTGTTTATCGAGTCCGACTTCGCTCGTCGGCGCGCCGTTCTTCACCTTGCTCTTTTCCTTGTAGTACTTCATCGTGTCGAGACCGTCGCCCATCTTGTTGCGCCGCTGATACAGCGTCGGGCAAGGCGAGATGATTTCGATGAAACAGAAGCCTGGTTTCTGGAAGATCTCGGCAATCGCGCGCGAAAGCTGTCGCACGTGATAAGTCGTCCATCGTGCTACATAAACTGCTCCTGCGGCTTCCACCAGGTGCGGCAGATTGAAACTCGTGTCGAACGTGCCGTAAGGATTCGTGGAAGTGATCACATCGGCGGGTGTGGTCGGCGCCGTTTGGCCTCCCGTCATGGCATAAATCAGATTATTAACGCAGATGACTTTCAGATCGACGTTCCGCCGGGCGGCATGGATCAGGTGATTACCGCCAATCGCGGAAAGATCGCCATCCCCCGAGTACACCACCACCTGCAGCTTGGGATTCGCCAGCTTTAGCCCAGTCGCGAACGGAATCGCGCGACCATGCGTAGTGTGAAATGAATCAAGGCGGACATAACCAGCAACTCGTCCCGAGCACCCAATCCCCGAAACAATTGCCAGATTGTCGAGATCGACCTTGGCATCGATCAGCGCTCGCGTGAAGCAATTCACCGTTGTGCCGATTCCGCAGCCCGGGCACCAAATGTGCGGCATGCGATCTGTTCTGAGGAACTGCTCAACCGGATTGGCCGGAGCTATCGTAGTCAAACTCATTTCGCCGCCTCCAGGATGGCGTCCAGAATCTGCTCAGGCCGGTGAACACTTCCTCCGGCGTGCGTGACGGAAACCGTTCGCGCCTGGCCTCCTGCTGCGCGCTCCACTTCCAGTACCACTTGCCCCAGGTTCAGCTCAGGCACAACAAACGCACTGACTCGCTTCGCCAGCGTCCGAATCAGTTGCTCAGGAAATGGCCATACAGTCATCAACCGCAGTTTGCCAACGCGGATGCCGCGAGCGCGCGCCATCTCGATTCCCCTCTGCGCCACGCGCGAAGTGATTCCATACGAAACCACCACCACTTCGGCGTCTTCCAGATTCTCTGCCTCGTACAGTCCTATCTGCCGATTCGCCGCATCGATCTTCGATTTAAGGCGCCGCACCAGCTTGTCCTGCACCGGTGGTGTCATCGCCGGATAGCCACGTTCATCATGCGTCAGCCCCGTGACATGGAACCGATAGCCTTCGCCCGCGTGTACCATCTCCGGCACACCGTCCTCGCAGGGCTCGTATGGCAAGAATTCCTCCGGCGACTTCTTCGTATGTCGCCGCGGTTCTACATGAATCTTTTCCGCGTCGGGGATGATCACCTTCTCCGTCATGTGCCCGACCACTTCGTCCATCATCACCATCACCGGAACACGATATTTTTCCGAAAGATTAAAAGCGGTGATCGTCAGGTCGAAGCATTCCTGCGGCGAATTCGGGCAGAGCGCGATCAGCGAATAATCGCCGTGCGAGCCCCAGCGTGCCTGCATCATGTCTGACTGCGCCGGAAGCGTGGGCAACCCCGTCGACGGTCCGCCGCGCTGCACGTCGATGAACACGCATGGCGTCTCCGTCATCACGGCATAGCCAATGTGTTCCATCATCAGCGAAAATCCTGGGCCGGAAGTCACCGTGAAGGCTTTTGCGCCTCCCCAGACCGCTCCCTGGATCGCGATCGATGCAGCCAGTTCGTCTTCCATCTGTATGAAAGTTCCGCCAACGGTCGGAATACGAGAGGAAAAGCGTTCGACAATTTCTGTCGAAGGCGTAATCGGATAACCGGCGGAAAAACGTGCGCCTGCTGCAAGAGCTCCCTCACAGCAGGCGTGATCTCCGTCGATAAAGTGGGTTCCGGTCAGAACCCCACGTGGATCGGCATTCATTTCTAAGTCTCCGATGCTGGGGGCACATCACGGTGCCCGAAGATCGCAAAATCGGGACAGAACATTCCACATAGATCACAACCGCTGCACTTCTCCGGGTTGATCACATGGGGTGGATGGTATCCCTTGGAATTAAAAGCGGTGGAGAGAGCCAGAACCTTGGTCGGACAGAACTCAACGCAAAAACCGCAGGCTTTACAGCGCTCCACTTCGATTACGACGTTACCTTTTGCCATTCGAACCTCGACGGGGTGGCCGGCTAAGGCCGGTGTTTCACCCGGGTCAGGCAGTTTGATTTGTGCCCCCCGCGCTGACTTCCTGCTGTCGCGCGGCGCAAGGCACGTAGTCTGGATTTGAACTGACGGCAGGAAAGAGCGCCTGGCGTTCCCTATGGCGCCATCCCCAGCACGCGGTTGATTGTGCGCGTGGCATGTTGCAGGGGGGTATGACGTAAATCACAATTGGGTGTGAGGTGTGGGCTGAGTCCCGAGACAACCTGCCTAGAATCGAGATGCCGAGGCGCAGTCCGCCAGTTCGCGCAGAACGTCGAACATATCGTACCCGCCATAATGCGTCGTGTGCTCTTCCGAGAGGCTGCTTACCGGAACACTGGCTGCGAAATGAGGCGACGTGCGCCGGAACGATACGGTCAGAAAGTCACTGTCCCGAGAGGCCACCAGCGCGTTCATCATAGCCGTAATCTCGCGCTGCCAGTCCGTGCGCGTCGTCAGAACAAAGGGCCCGCAGGTCTCGACGCGATCAAGGCGCGGCTGGCGACGCCGCTTCCGGCCAGAGCGCCCTGACCACCGTTGGTTGTGCACCTCCAGGCTAAACCCGGGCGGGACATCCAGATCGGCTTCGAAAGTAAGTGTCTCGCGCTGGTTCCTGATTGCACTCAAAAACCAGCTCAACGGCAATTCCCTCGGGACCAGTTGGACAGCCACGGAGCAGTGTCGAAATATCTCTGGGAACAGGCGAAGCCGGACGTGAAAACGAGACGGACTGATCCAGTGGATCCCGACGATTTGAGCGTGGCCGCCCAGTGCTGATCTGATCTGTTCGATGAGCACGCGAGACCGGCGCCGGTTGGTACGAAAAAACCACATGTACCAGACGCCTACCAGCAGAATGCCCGCCGCGATTTCAGCGACAATCGTCCCAGCCATGTTCACAACCACTTTTGATGCACAACTTCCCAAAAGCAGATGTAAATTCTGCGGCTTACGTTGGCTTTACCGTAGTTCTTGGCGAGCACAAGCAGAAGATCAGATATGCCGACGCCAGCAACAGCACGGGCGACGACTCCACTCCCGGAGCTAGACGTCCTAGGTAGAAGCTCGCTGCAATGTGGTTCAGCCCGTTAAGAGTCATCAAGGCTGCGAGCACCCATGCCATTCATCGAATCCAGCGAGTCCCCGCGCCTTCGTTGCGAAATGCGAACGGAGAAAGCGAAAGCAGCAATACGATTGCTAGCAATAATCCAGCAATCCAAGTTCGAAAACTGAATGTCGGAACCGGCAACCACGGCACGTGTTCGCGAATGATCTTGGCATTCGCGTTGTACATCGTGAGGAAATCGTGCGCGGCTTCATCCACGACATGAACCGCAAGGGCAAGCGATACCGTGATCCAGCCCAGACCAACGTTGGCTGGCCAGCGAGAGGAAGATACCTGGTAAGTTGCGGTCTGCATGCGCAGATTATGCGCTTGCGCATCCAACATCCGGCCCGCCAACTAACGATTTGCCCTGCGCCGCCTTCCCCCTTCGGCACTGGCCTCTACGCAGTCTTCGACGTCGGCCCCGGAATACCGGGCACATCCACAACGTACATTCGTGCTGGGCCCCCCGGCTGAACGTGATTCTTCTCGAAACATTCCTTGATCCGGCGCCGCAACTCGCGTGTCACCGCATACTGCTTCCCGGGCCGCGTCTTCACCAGCATCAGATAGTCCACTTCGTTCCCATTTACGCGCTCGATCCCGGGAACCTCGGGCGAAGCTACGATCTGCTCTCGAAATGGTGGATCGTTCCACATATCAGCGCCTACCTCGCGCAGCAGCTTTACGATGCGATCGCTGTTCTCCGTATATGCAACCGAGATGTGCAGTGACACCTGCGACCAGTCCCGCGTGAGGTTCGATACAACAGTGATCTGGCTGTTCGGGACCACATGTACGGTTCCGTCCGCATCCCGCAGCACCGTACGCCGCAGAGTCATGATCTCCACCGAGCCCTGTACTCCGCCAATCTTCACCGTATCGCCCAGGTCGTATTGATTCTCGAGCAGCACGAAGAACCCGTTGATCACGTCTTTCACCAGCGTCTGCGCTCCAAAGCCAATCGCCAGACCAACAATTCCGGCGCTCGCGAGCAGTGGACCAACATTAATGTTCAGCACGCCAAGAATTTGCGTGATCGCAACAAACGCAACCAGGAATACTCCTGACCCGTAAATGACTTCCGACAAGGTCGCCAGTTGTTGCGCACGTACGCGCGACGGCAGCGCCTGCGAAGCCGAGTAGGCCTTCACTCGCCGCGTTACCACCTTGAGCAGCTGAATCAGTATCAGCGCAACGATCAGAACGATAACGATCTTGGGAACGTCTGTCCGCGCAAATTCCAGGGCGTCGCTGCGCGATTGATGAAAAACGTCGGAAAAGCTATTCCATTGAGGTATGAATGCCATGAGCGATCAGAAGGACCATGCGTTCCAACTCACAATTAGATTGGAGTTGGCGCCGCTATGGTTGGCGACCTTCCGCCACCACCACTGATCGCACAAACGCTTACCCGGATATAATTCAGAGTACTCCGACTGCCATGAGGCTACCTGTGCGCTTTTTAAGAGGCTGTTCAGCCTTCATTTTCCTGGCACTGCTATCGTTGATTCTCTCGATCCCTGCTCAATCTCAACCGCAGGACTTACCTGCAGACCAACTTCCGGGTATTGGACCACCGGCCCCACCTGTTTCTCCCGAACAGCGCCAGATCGAACGCGACCGTGCGAAGCGTATGAATAAGGAACGTTTCGACAGCCTGAAGCGCGACACCGATAAACTGCTCGAACTCGCTACCGAGCTCAAGCAAAATGTCGATCGAGCTAACGAGAATACGCTGTCACTCGACGTGATCAAGAAGGCCGACGAAATCGACAAACTTGCCAAGCAGGTCCGCGAGAAAATGAAAGGGCAGTGAAACAGGGGCGGTGCACGCCCCTGCTCGAGTGTTAGCTGAGATTTATTGATTGAACCTTGATTGTGTCGCCCTGCACTTCGCCGTCGACATTCACCCGCAGATGATCCTTCTGGCTGCTAGCCTTCAATAGATCTGTGATCTTCTGATTGCCTTGCTCGTCGAACTTCAGAAATCTGCCATCCGACGTGAAAATGCCATACCCGTTCTTTGCGCATTTCAACGCACATTCCCGGGTATGGGCGTCCGGATTTGCTTTCACCTTGCTGGAGCACGCCACGTCGACCACCGGCACGCTCTTGAAATCTTCCGCGGCTGCGAGCCCGGTGAATAGCGCCGCGCTCATCATTAGGGATGCGATCTTTCTTTTCATTTTCTGAGTCTCTCCTTCACTTCAAATGGTTTTGGTGTGCAGATTCGAAAATTGGTTCTGGCTCACAGCTGAGTTCACAGCTTTGGCAACATCCCGGGCATCTTCGCGAACCGCGCTTAACTGCGACAGCGCGAACGCCCCCAGCGCGATCTCCACATCACGCACCGCCAGGTCGAAGAACATCCCCGTCGAGACCAGGTTGATAGCGATCCCAATCAGCCAGGCCATCACGATGTAAGCGCCCACGCGCGTCCAGCGCGACAACACAATGATTCCGGCGACTATCTCCACTGCACCCACGATGTGCATGAATGTCGATGGCGCGATCGGAATCACTTTCGTAGCCAGCGGACTGAGATACATCTCCCAATTCGTCAAGAAATTGAAGTACTTATCGATCCCCGCGATAATCGGCCCGAGCCCAAGGCCAATTCGCAACACCCACCAGCTCTTGTTCAAACGTCCGTTGAACTGCTCCATTTCTCGTCCTCCGACCAATAGAGCGAACAATCCCCGAAAGGTTACAGTCCTCGATATTTCTCGGTTTTGGTGTAACCATTCAGGCAACTGCCACTCTATTGACCGGGGACAAGTAATGCAGACAACCGCGATTCTGGAACGCGCACGGCTGGAACAATGGAGCGATGAAGAGGTAGTGAACCGGATTCTTGCCGGTGAAGTCGAGCTCTTCGAGCTGATTATGCGACGTCACAATCAGCGTCTTTACCGCGCGGCGCGCGCCATTCTCCGAGACGACTCCGAGGCCGAGGACGTCATTCAAGATGCCTACGTGAAGGCCTACGAACACCTTCGCCAGTTCGAGGGTAGATCGCAGTTTTCCACGTGGCTCACGCGCATCGCGGTCCATGAATCCCTGGCACGACTACATCAGAAAGCCAAGACCCTGGAACTCGAGACAATGAGCGAATTTGACGAAAGCGTGGCCGCATTCCCCAATTCATCTCCGCTCAGAGATCCTGAAGAAAACGCCGCGAAAGCGGAAGTCTCATGGATTCTCGAGCAGGCAATCTTGAATCTCCCCGATGGCTATCGCTCCGTTCTGGTACTCAGAGATGTCGAAGAGTTGAGCACCGCAGAATGCGCCGACGTTCTGGATATATCGGAAGAAACCGTGAAGACTCGTCTCCATCGCGCACGGAGAATGTTGAGGAAAGAACTCTACGTACGCGCCGGGATGACGATTACCTCTGCCTTCGGATTCATGGGCGAGCGTTGCGATCGTGTGGTGAAAGTCGTATTTGAACGGATCAGCACTTTCTCGCCAAAATAAAAAACGCCACCCTGACTTCGGATGGCGTTTCTGTTTGTAATTGGTTTCTATTAATCGGCCGCTTGCGCGCGCTCCGCCTTCGCAATCGTCCCGATCCGCATTCCGTAGAAAGACCGGTGCACGAAAATAACCGAGATCACGAAGAACACCAGTGCAAGTACGCTGCTCAGCATTGTCCCTCGCGTGCGGGTGATGCTGACTGCCAGTTCCACCGCCAGCAACCCGAACAGCGTGGTGAATTTGATCACCGGATTCAATGCCACCGATGACGTGTCCTTGAATGGATCGCCAACTGTGTCGCCCACGACGGTCGCCGCGTGCAGTTCAGTTCCCTTCTCCTTCAGTACCGTCTCCACGATCTTCTTCGCGTTGTCCCAGGCTCCGCCGGCATTTGCCATGAAGATGGCCTGGTACAGACCGAAGATTGCGATCGAGATCAGGTAGCCGATAAAGAAGTACGGCTCGATAAACGCGAACGCCAGCGTTCCAAAGAACACTGCCAGGAAGATGTTGAACATGCCCTTCTGCGCGTACTGCGTGCAGATGGCCACCACTCGCTTGCTGTCGGTGACCGAGGCCTTTTCTACGCCTTCCAGCTTGATGTTCGCTTTGATGAACTCCACCGCGCGATAAGCACCGGTAGTCACCGCCTGCATTGAGGCGCCGGTGAACCAGTAAATCATCGCTCCACCGGTAATCAGCCCCAGCACAAACGGTGCATGCAGCAACGAAAGGTTGTTGACGTTTTCCGTCAGACCATTAGTCAGCGCCATGATGATCGAGAAAATCATCGTGGTCGCGCCGACTACCGCCGTTCCAATCAGTACCGGCTTGGCAGTTGCTTTAAAGGTATTGCCGGCACCATCGTTTTCTTCCAGCAGGTCTTTGGCCCGCCCGAAGTTCGCGTCGATGTTGTAGTCCTTTTTCAGTTCGCCGCTGATGTTCGGAACCTGCTCAATCAACGACAGTTCGTAGACCGACTGCGCATTGTCCGTGACCGGACCATACGAGTCGACCGCGATTGTGACCGGCCCCATGCCGAGGAAGCCGAACGCTACCAGGCCGAATGCGAACACCGCAGGAGCGAGCATCAACGGTATCGTTCCGCCCGGCAAATTCGCGCCCAGACCAAGTGTGCTCACCCGATAGGCAATCGCCATCAGGGCAACCATCGTCAGACCCAGCCAGTAGGCCGAGAAGTTACCCGCAACCAATCCCGACAGAATGTTGAGCGACGCACCGCCCTCGCGAGCCGACGTCACCACTTCTTTCACGTGACCCGATTCCACCGACGTGAACGCTTTCACCAATTCGGGGATCACCGCTCCCGCAAGCGTTCCGCAGGAGATGATGCTGGCCAGCTTCCACCACAGCGTGGGATCGCCACCAAGGTCAGGGATAATGACGCGCGAGACAACGTAAGTGAGGATGATCGAAATGATCGAAGTCACCCAGACCAGCGAGGTCAACGGCGCTTCAAAGTTCATCTCTTCAGCATTGCCGTACTTCGCCTTCGCGTACGCGCTATTCAGGAAATACGCAGCTGCGCTGGAAACCAGCATCATGATGCGCATGACGAAGATCCACACCAGCAACTGAACCTGGATTGTCGGATCTTTCACGGCCAGCAGGATGAACGTAATCAACGCTACGCCCGTCACGCCGTAGGTTTCGAAGCCGTCGGCGCTTGGTCCAACTGAATCGCCGGCGTTGTCGCCCGTGCAATCGGCAATTACGCCAGGGTTACGCGCATCGTCTTCCTTGATCCGGAACACGATCTTCATCAGGTCGGACCCGATGTCGGCGATCTTGGTGAAAATGCCGCCCGCAATACGCAGCGCCGCTGCGCCCAGCGATTCGCCAATCGCGAATCCGATGAAGCAGGGTCCCGCGTAGTCACCCGGAACAAACAAAAGAATGAAGAGCATGATCAGCAGTTCCACGCTGATCAGCAGCATCCCGATGCTCATTCCTGACTTCAGAGGAATCGCATAGCACGGATACGGCTTGCCGCGAAGACTGGCAAACGCAGTACGCGAGTTCGCAAAGGTGTTTACGCGAATCCCGAACCATGCCACGCCATAACTGCCCGCGATTCCCACCAAACTGAATCCCAGGATGATCGGCAGGGTCAAAGCAACTGGTTTACCCGGCACCGGTGACAGCCATCCAAAGTAAGCAACGATGATGACGGCAATGAATGCCCACAGCACGAGGATGAATTTGCCCTGGTTGAGCAGATAGGTTTTGCAGGTCTCATAGATCAGTTCGGAAATTTCCCGCATTGAGCGATGGACCGGCAGGTTCTTCAACTGCAGGTAGATCGTCAATCCGAACAGAAGTCCTAGAAAGCAGAAGACAATACCAATCAGCAGCAGAGCATGACCGTTCAGACCACCAATAAACGTGACCGTAGACAAATCCGGCAATTTCAGCGCGGCTTCTCCGCCAACTTCGCCGGTTCCGCCCGTCTGTGCGGCAGCCAAGGTCGAAAGGAACAAGGCGGCCAGCGCAATCGGTGCGACGCGAGCGCGTCCAACAATGCGACACGCACTAGTAAGGCTCTGTAGGAGCCAGTTTTGCATGATGTCCTCCGAAGAGTGCGGCAATGAATTCAAGAAAATTTGATGCTGAGACGGTTTGGGCGTACAGGTCCGCCGAGGATTTGATTCCCGGTTCATAGACCAGAAGATGCCCGGCAGGAAGCCCAAAATGGCCTTCCCGGTTGAAAAGACGGACCCGCCCCAATTCTCGGACTGCGAACACTCGTTCGGTCCTCGACACGCAGCGGGATTGTATAACATGTCGCAAAAGCCGGGTCAAACACAGCCTTTCAGAATAAAGGGTCGTGCGAAAAAGGCCTAGAACAGGCCTCACAGTTCAGGGTGAGGAAAGTCACGAACGTAGCGGAGACTCCAGCGTACACGCCACATTTTCCCCTTCTTTGGGATATCCAGGCACTACACCTATACGCTTATTTTCCAGCGTTTCCAGCACCTATATCTGTTTGTACTCTTCCCAGTGCTGTCTCACGGTATCCATGATCTTCTGATATTCGGGATCGCCTCGCAGTTTGTCGTAGTTCTTATCCCGCTGAAACCATGGATAATTGTGGTTCCCAAGATCCACTGCCCGCCGGAACCAGGCGATTCCCTGGTCGCGATCGCCCAGCATGGAGTGAATCCCTCCAATCCAATACGCTGCGTCGCCGTCTACCACATCCTGAGGCCGAAGCTGAAGAATCTTGGAATCAATCTTGTCCCGCTCCCCGCGCGAGGCATAAAGAAACCCAGCCATGATGCGTGCAGAATCGTCATCGCTGTTACGGCCTAGTTCCTCGGCACGCTTCAGCACAGCTTCAGCCTCGTCCATCTTGCCCTGGTAATAAAGAAACTCGCCCAGAAACGCCAGCGCCTTGTACTGGTTCGGATTCTCCGAAACCGCCTTCCTCATCTCCTGTTCAGCCTCAGCCACCCGACCCACATAAAGCAGCATGCGCGCGTGCATCCAATGAATTCTCGTCGTAGTGGGATCCAACTCCACACTGCGGCGATACGCCTTCTCAGCCTCATCGTCCAGACCTGCGTAGTGGTAGACATAGCCCAGACCATCCCAGACCCATTCCGAATTCGGTGCCAGCGCCAGCGCCCGCTTTAGTGTCTTGATGGACTCAATATTCTTGCCTTCTTCGGTAAGTATCGTAGCTAGCGAAACCAGCCCTTCCAGCAAGTCCGGTTTCAGCTCGAGTGAGCGCCGCGCCAGCTTCTCGCCTTCAACCAGATTTTGCGCCCCGTTTTCCGCAATGTTCGCGGTTTCCATCAGATATAGCCGCGACAGCAGCGCATAGGCGTCCGCGAACGAGGGGTCGATCGCCAGGGCTTGCCGGAGAATGCGCTGTCCTTGGCGAAGGCTCTCGCCATTCGAGTGCATGAAGTATTCGTTCATGTAATAGCGCGCTTGCAGATACAAGTTGTAGGCTTCCGCAGAATTGGTAGGCTTCGCCGCCAGCGACTCCTGCTCCTGACCGGAGAGTTCCACGCGCATGCCGTCTACCACCTTCTGCGCAACCTCATCCTGAAACTTCAACATGTCGCCGGCACGTAAGTCGTAATGCTCCGCCCAGCGCATGGTTCCCTTATTGCGATCGATCAGCTGCACCGAGATCCGCATCACACCCGCGGCCCGTTGATACGTGCCATCGAGAACCGAATCGACGCCCAGCTGCTGCGCGGCCTGCGTCGGATCGATAGGCTCCTTCACATACTTCAGCACGGAACTGGTGGGCCGGACCGCCAAGCCTTGCAACGATGCCAGTCGCGTGATGATCGCGTCCGTCATTCCAATCCCCCAGGCGTCCTCTCCCGGATGCATCGACAGATCGCGAAAAGGAAGCACTGCCAGGCTCTGTACTGCAGGCTGCGCGGACGCAGTGCCCGGCGTGACCGGCGGAGCCGGAGGCTTCTCGACCTCATTCCTTTGCCGGATTACAAAAAACAGTCCCAGCGCGACAACTACCGCTGCTGTTACGCCGATGGCAGCGTACTTTCCTGTGCGACGGGAAGCGGGCGTTGCTCCAGAGCTAAAGGCAGTAGTACGTCCTGAATCTGATTCGCGCTTTAATCGCTGCAGGTCGCTGCGCATCTCCGACGCACTCTGATAGCGCAGGTTCCGGTCCTTCTCGAGAGCTTTGTCAATGATGCGTTCCAGCTCCGGCGGCGCATCGGGATTCAAACGTGCGACTGCCGTCGGAGCCGCATCCAGTATGGCCTTGAAAACCACCCCAGAACTCTCTCCACGGAACGGCAGCGTCCCCGTCGTCATCTCGTAGAGCACCGCTCCGAACGAAAACAGATCACTGCGCGCGTCCAGCTCTTTCGCGCGTACTTGCTCTGGCGACATGTACGCAATCGTCCCAACTGCCGAGCCGGGACTGGTGAGGTGCGCATCCTTCGTATCAGTCGCCGTATTCCCCGATCCGACTTGCGTCGAGGAAGTGACGATCGGCGCGACCTTCGCCAACCCGAAATCCAGGATTTTGGCGTGTCCCCGACGAGTGATGAATATGTTGGCAGGCTTGATATCGCGGTGAATGATCCCCGCCGCGTGGGCCACATCAAGCCCATCGGCGATCTCAATCCCTAGCGCCAGGATCAGTTCGGTTTCGAGCGGCTGATTCGCGATTCGATGTTTCAGCGTCGATCCATCGAGGAATTCCATTACCAGGAATGGCTCGCCGCTCTCCTCGCCGATCTCATAAATCGTGCAGATATTCGGATGATTCAGCGCCGAGGCGGCTTCAGCCTCACGACGAAAGCGTGCCAACGCCTGGGGATCTTTGGCAACATCATCCGGCAGGAACTTCATCGCGACAAAACGATGCAGCGTCAGGTCCTCGGCCTTATAGACCACGCCCATGCCACCATCGCCAAGCTTCTCAACAATGCGGTAGTGCGAGATCGTTCGACCGATCATGAAAAGGAGAGCACCCCTCGAGTGGCTTCATCTTACGGACGCACTACTACCCAGTCAACGAACACGGCTCGAATAGGTCCCTCATTACCAGCGCCGCGAGATTGCGAACGCAGCCCTTTGCGCAAGCTTATTGACGCGGAGGAAGTTCTCCTCACGTATACTCCTCGCGGTGTAATTCCCGGCATCACGGAGGAGTCCCTTTGGCGTCCCATCGCAAGGCTTTTCGGCTACTGACTGTTCTCATCTTCTGTCTCCCTCTCGTCAACCTGGCGCGGGCACAATCGGGCAACGAAACACTGCCTCCTCCACCCCATACCGACTCTGTACACCGCAAGCATGTGTTGGTCATCGGCGAGACCAAAGGTTGGGAACACGAATCAGTGTCCGCCGCCATGGATGCGATCTACGCCATGGGCAAAAGCAGCGGTCTCTGGGACACAGAAATGCGGACCGATACCAAGCCGCTCACAAAAAAGGATCTGCCCCTGAACGCAAAGAACCTGAACTACTTCGACGTCGTGGTCTTCACCAGTACCACCGGAGAGCTACCCCTCGACGCCAGCCAGAAACAGGATTTCCAGTCATTTATCCACGATGATGGCAAGGGCTTTGTAGGAATCCACGCGGCGCTCGACACCAATTACACCTGGCCGGAATACGGCGAGATGATCGGCGGATACTTCGATCAGCACCCTTGGATGACTTTCATGGCGCCCATCGTCAACGAAGATCCCACCTTTCCTGCCGTGCGGCACTTCCCCAGGGAATTCGTAAAGTACGACGAGATCTATCAGCCGAAGGACTGGTCCCGAGACAAGGTGAATGTATTGTTGAGCCTCGACGCCAGCAAGTTGGATTATTCAAACAATCCGCGCGTACATCGCCAGGATCATGACTTTGCCGTTGCTTGGAGCAAGATGTATGGAAAGGGCCGCGTCTTCTACTCCACGCTCGGCCATACACAGGACTCGTGGGACGATCCTGATATCCGCACTATGTATTTCGAAGCAATCAAGTGGGCATTGCGGCTGACCGATGGCAGTACGGCATCTCACCCGCGCGTGCAGACGCCCTAGAGGAATGATCGGGGCAATGGCCTACTTGCCGTTGCCCTTGACTTCCACGCCCGCCCACTTCTCCAGCAGTTCAAGCGTCGAGGCGTAATCGCGATCTCCGAATCCTTCTTCTGCCGCGATATCGTAGACCTCTTCCACCGTTTCCAACTCCGGCAGCTTCACGCGCTGCTCCCGTGCGGCATCCAGCATCAGCTTCAAATCCTTATGCATCAGGCGCAGCGGAAAGTTCGGACTGAAGTCTCGCTTTAGAACAAACGGTGCTTTGTAATCAACAACTCCGGAGCGAACCATCGAGGACTGGATGAGCTGCAACATGTTCTCGCTCTCCACCCCCAGCTTGGACGTAAGAACCAGCGCCTCGGCGAATCCCTCATACATCGTCGCGATCATCAGGTTCATGCCAATCTTCGCCGCCTGACCTTTTCCCGTACCACCCATCCGCAAAGTCGCCTTACCCATCGCGCCGAAAAGCGGCTGTAATCTCTCGATCACCCCGGGCTCCGCTCCCACAATAAATACCAACTGCCCGCTCTCCGCTCCAATCTTCGAACCGGTCACGGGCGCGTCCACATACTCTGCGCCCTTCGCTCGCACGCGTTCGGCGAATCCCAACGTCGCTGACGGTGAAATGGTGCTCGAATCCACCACCACCATTCCTTCTGTGAGCGCTCCGTCAACACCGTTCTCTCCGAATAGAACTTGCTCCACCGCATCGGTATCGGCAACACACATCCATACGACTTCTGCGCCCTGTGCTGCCTCCGCGGGAGTTTGCGCCGTCTTCGCGCCCTCGACCTCTTTGCCCGGAGTGCGATTCCAGACAGTCACTTCATTGCCAGCCTTGACCAGGTTCCCGGCCATAGCCCGACCCATGATTCCCAAGCCTAGAAAAGCTACTCTCATTTCAGGTATTTCTCCCGTCCGACTAAGGCGATTAGAAATGACACTAATACTTGAGTCAAGGAAATGAAGGGATTACAACAAACCTATTACACGTTGCTTATAAATCCTGAAAGACGATTCGCCGGACCTGACGCGACACTCTGTCCGCTTGTCCTTCGAATCCGAAGCGCCACGAAGGACGTCTAAATTACGAGATGTTGAACATTACGTTACGCAAAAAAGCGGGACAATTCTCTAAGCTGGTCAGGCACTCGGCGCTTACGCCCCGTACCGGCCGGCCACGAATTCCCGTCCTGGCTCGTTCCGGTCAAACCGGAATTACTTTCATTGGTCATTCCAGCTTCTTTTTACAAATTGGTGGTCAGAATCTTGTCATTGATCCGAACTTTGCCCGCTGGCTTTTTGTCTTAAAACGTCTGCGTCGTCCCGGTCTTCGTGTTCGAGATCTGCCTCGCATCGACATCGTGTTGGTCTCGCACGCTCACTTCGATCACCTCCACCGTCCGTCTCTCCGTGCCATCGCGCGTCATAGCCGCCGACTCGGACAAGCTCCCATCCTGGTCGTCCCCAGCCACGTTCGCGACCTCGTTTCTGACCTCGGCTTCCGCCAGATCGTCGAGCTGGAATGGTGGGAAGAATACCGACATCGCGGTCTGACTATCACCCACACGCCCTCGAAGCATTGGGGTGCTCGCATCATTCGCGACATGCATCGTGGATTTGGCGGCTATGTCATCGCCCATGGCAAAAATTCCATCTACCATGCCGGTGACACGGCCTACTTTGACGGCTTTGCCGAGATTGGTCAGCGCCTTCATCCCGATATCGCGCTCCTGCCCATCGGCGCCTATCATCCCGCGTCATTTCGTAATGTTCATACCAGCCCCGAAGACGCCGTCCGCGCCTTCCGCGACCTCGGCGCGCGCTGGATGATCCCCATGCACTATGGCACTTTCCGCCTCTCTCACGAGCCCGTGCATGAACCTGTCGAGCGCCTCGAATCCGACGCATTCCGAGAAGGCATCGCCGACCGTGTGCTCGTCCTGCAGGAGGGCATAACGCGCCTGTTTTGATGCGCATGAATCGTGAATAAGCGAATCGGCAACCCGCCGTCTTGCCTGCTCGTCTCACTTAATACAGCTCCAGTGGGTGCATTCTCCTAAGAACCCGTCTGGATCGGAGGGATCAACATGGCAGTCGTATGGTGGATTATCGTCGGCCTCATCGCAGGCTGGGCAACCGGGAAGATCATGCGCGGATCCGGTTTCGGAACGCTCGTTGACATTATCGTTGGAATTGCCGGCGCAGTCGTCGGCGGCTGGATCATGAGCGCTCTAGGATTTTCAGCGCGAGGCGGGATGATTTACACAATTCTCGTCGCGATCCTGGGTGCGGTTCTTCTCACCTGGATTGTCCGTCTCATCGCCGGCAATCGAACCAGCGGCACCGGTGGTCTGCGTCGTGCCGCATAAGTCAGCTTGCTAACAAGATGCGGAGGTCGCGGACATTGTTTCCGGTCGGACCGGTAATCACCGCGTCTCCCAGCTTTTCGAAAATTGAATAGGCATTGAATCGGGCGAGAGCTTGGGCAGGATTTAATTCCTGCGTTCTCGCCCTTTCCATTGTCGAACCATCCACCACCGCTCCCGCCGCCTCGCTGTTCCCATCAATGCCATCCGTTCCCGCGCTCAGCACGGTTACGTTCTGACCGGCAATCTTGTCCGCGCAGTACAACGCGAACTGCTGGTTCCTTCCGCCGACACCTGGCGTCCCGGTAACTCGCACCACCACCTCGCCCGCGCTGATCAGGCACACTCGCGACGCCCCTCGGCGCAGTTCCTTGAGCCTTGCCAGTAGGTGATCCGCTGCCTGGGCATAATCCCAATCATCGCAGCTGTTATCGATTTCCACCGCGAATCCCAGCGCGGCAGCTTTCGTCGCTGCAGCCTTCGCTGCGGTCGCACTGGAAAGAATTGGCCACCAGCGCGAGCGTACGAACACCCAATCATCCGACTTCGGAGTCTCCTCCAGCGCATTATGCTGAAACAACTCCCGCACGTTTGTCGGAAGGCCCCGAATCAAGCCGTACTTCGCCGCAATCCGATAACAGTCCTCCGTCGTACTCAGATCCGGCATCGTTGGACCAGAGGCAAGTGCGTCCAGCGCATTCTCCGGAACATCCGAGATCAGGATGGAAGCTTGGTGCGCCGGAGCTGCGGCCGCTGCCATTCGCCCTCCCTTCAACGACGACAGATGCTTGCGAATCGCATTGATCTCCTTGATTGGAGCGCCCGAATGCACCAGTGTCTGGTACGTTTGCACCAGGTCCTCGAGTGAAATCGATTCATACAGCGGACTCTCTGCCAGGGCCGACCCGCCTCCGCTGATCAGAAAAATCACCAGCGCGAATTCGTTGAGGTGCTGAAGCTCCCGCAGAATATGACGCGCCGCAGCGACCGACTCCTGCGTCGGCAGTGGATGCCCGCCCTTGAAGTATGTAAACCGGTGCAGATAGTGCGTCGGTTCGGTCGGAGCCACCACCACTCCCTCCACCCGTCCGCCCACTTGCGCAACCAGTGCGTCGGTCATGGTGTGAGCCGCTTTGCCGATTGCCACAACGAATACTCGCGAGTACGAGTCCAGGTTGTAGAGATCTTCCCCAATGCGCAATACGCCGTGGTCGTACTCAACATTGCGCTGAAACGCCGCCGGCACACTGCACTCGGCTAGCGTGTCCAGAAAGATCTCCCGCGCCAGTGCTCGCATATCGGAAGTCGGTACCGGTGGCGCCGCGTCGCCCTGTTCGTCGGCTAAAGGCATCCTGTGTTGATCCTTTTCCCTAACTTGATTTGCCTCGATCATTGCAAAGATGCACGTCGGACTCTCAGATTTGCAGGGTCGAATGGAGCCATTCTTCCAGCTGATGGCGCATTTCCGCCAGGTGCCCTGCAAAGAAGTGGTCTGCTTCACCGATCATGACAAGCTGCTTGGGAGCGGCCGCCCCCGCAACCAGTCCTTTCAGAGCCTCCACCGGGGCGAACTGGTCGTGATCCCCGCTACAAAACAGCTTCGGTTTCGAACACTCTCCCAGGAACTCGTATCCGTACGTACGGTTATCCGCCTGCACCGGCGCGCCTAGAGCAATGATCGCCTTCACGCGCTGATCCGGGCAGACCACGCGCATTCCTACCGCCGCTCCAAACGAAAATCCGGCAAAGATAATCGGCAACCGATACTCCTTCGCCAGCCAGTCGAGCGCAGCTCGAACGTCATCCCGTTCGCCATCGCCTTCCGCATGCTCGCCCTCGCTCAGACCAGCGCCCCGAAAGTTAAATCGCAGGACAGGAAACCCAAAATGATTCAGCGCCTTCATCGCATGAAAGACAACCTTGTTATGCATTGTCCCGCCGAACATCGGATGCGGATGGCACACCACCGCCGCGTACCGCGCGTCAGCGCTCCCTCGATTCAGGATCGCTTCAAGGCGCCCTGCCGGACCATTCAGGAAGAAGCTTTGTATCGCCGGAGCCTCAGTCATCCAATCTCCAAATCTGGGTGCCCCACCCTCGCCTTCCTTTGTCGGGTGGCCCATTCAAGCCCTCTTTTGGCTTGAGTGGGGTAGTTCTACGCATCACACACGCTTCGGTGGCCATTCAAGCCTTCTGTTGGCTTGAGTGTGGCAGTTCTACGCATCACACACTTCGGTGGCCCATTCAAGCCTTCTCTTGGCTTGAGTGGGGTAGTTCTACGCATCACACACGCTTCGGTGGCCCATTCAAGCCTTCTCTTGGCTTGAGTGGGGCAGTTCGTCTCATCACCACCGTTGCCACGTTACCAAAGAGTCCCCTGCAACACGCGCACCAGTGACGCCAAGCACATCCCCCTGCTCCCAATTTGGGTATTTTCTCATCGCACTCATTTGTTATGTGCGTCGACTGGGAATACCCAGTCGATCCTGTTGAAGAGCACTCTTCCAAGCCTGAAGAAGCTCTAGCACTACTCTTGGGCCCTTTCCAATTTGGGAAGGGCCCTTTTTATTTTCGCTCTGCGTGAGTCTCCCGCCCCACCGTTGACATCCAAACATAAGAACAGCGAGAGCATCGTTTTCGCTGCTCATCCAAGCCTCTGGCCCGGCGCCCCTTCTACTCGCGTCCGGGCATTTTTTTGTCGCCACTTTCCTCGATCACCGCGGCAAGTCCCGCCAACACGCATTCCAGTCCGAATTCGAAGCCTTCCTCATCTGGCTCACCTGCACTTGACTCAACAAATCTCCGCAGTTCCGGATAGAGGCCAGTTGCGAATGTCTGCTCAAGATACGGAGCCGCGATACGCCTCTTTTGCTGGGGAGTGAGCTTACACCGTCTGTCGTTCTCCACTTCACCTGACTCGTACGCAACTACGCCGGCGACATAAGCATTCAGAGTCCCCACAATCCTGGTTCGCGTAGTGATTGGAAGGCGCAGGTGTGCGGTGGCAGCAAGAGAAAACTCAAACCAGCGCAGATAATTGGGTCCGAAGGGTGGCCTCTGGGTCAGTAGCGTCGCAAGCCAGGGGTGCCGGGCCCATACTGTCCGGGTTTGCCGTGCCAGTTCTCGCAGGTCGTTCCGCCAGTCTCCAGAGACCATCGCAGGGACCCGAATCTCGCCGTAAGCGTCATTCAACACCAGATCGAGAATCTGCTCCTTGCTGCTCACATATCGGTAGAGAGACATTGTCCCTGAACCGAGTTCATCGGCGATGCGTCGCATGGAGATCGCCTGCAACCCTTCGCTATCCGCGATACTCATCGCGGCTTTCACGATGTTGTCGTAGCTAAGCCCGGATCGGCCATGGGGGGCGCGTGACATTCGCTCCCAGATCAGCGGTTCTGCCTCGACCTTCCGACTCTCGCGCGGCTGGGATTTTCGAACTGGTTTGACCATACCCGAATTGTAATGTTAGAGTACGTCGTACGCAAATAGAGTACACTGTACGCATACGGAGGCAGAAGATGAATACTTCACAACCCACTCTGATCTTTGGTATCTATCCGGGCAGCGAGTCCGGATCAGACAAAGGCGCGATCTCAGGACCACCAGACAACGCGGCACTCATCGATCAAGCCCTCACACAATTGCAGGGCACCGCCTCACCATTTCTCGTCCGTGCCTACTATCAGTTTTCTGATCCCGGCTCTCCCTCAAAAGGGCTGAAGCGCAATCCCGAAAATGTAGAACAATACCTGCATGATGGGCGACTTCTCGATCTCGTTCTGAAGTTCCAATCCAGCAGCGGAAACGTGAAGGGATACCTGGACTATGTTCGCGACCACATTCGCGAATACGGCTCTCGCCTCTATTCCGTACAGATCACCGAAGAGGCGAATTTCACTCACGGTCCCGATTGCATCGATGGACCCTATCCCTGCGTTCGCGAAGCTCTCGTACATGGCGTGATCGCAGCCAGGCACGAGTCTCAACGCCTCGGCGTCTCCGTGAAGGTCGGATTCAACTCCACGCCGACCTTTGGTCCTTCAGAGGAATTCTGGCCTTCGCTCCTCAAGTTGGGAGGTAAAACGTTTGTCGACTCGCTCGACTATGTCGGCCTCGACTTCTTCCCTGATGTCTTTCGTCCTGTCGCTCCTGACGGCGAGCCCGGTGATCTGCGCAGCGCCGTAACTGGCGTTCTTGAGACGATGCGACAGATCTGGCTTCCCGCCGCGGGCATTTCTGCTTCAGTTCCCATCCACATCGCGGAGCACGGCTGGCCAACCGATCCTGGCCGTTCTGTTGAACAGCAAAGCACCGTGCTCGAAAAGGTTGTGCGCACGATTCACGAGATCCATACCCGGCTCAACGTCACGCGCTACACCTTGTTCAGCCTGCGCGACACGGACAGCTCGGCCAAACACGAAAACGACACCTTCTATCACTTCGGAATCCTGCGCGACGATTACTCCTCGAAACCCGCATTCGAGACATACCGAAAGCTGGTCGAGGAATTCGCAATTCAGATCGCCTGAATTAATCTCCCTTGAAAAAAGAACAGCCCGGATCTGGTCCGGGCTGCGTTTCTGATGCGGAATGCGTGACATCGCTCGGCTTCGGCATCCCTGAAGACAGCAAAGCGATAAAAGACTGTCAACACCAGTGACCTGTTTTCGTCTCTTTTTGATGCTCGTAGGAAATCGCGCGTTGTCAGACCACTTCCCCGCACTCTGACGAAAATTGATCTCCCCGCCCTGCCCGGTTGTCTAATCGAACGAGGTACAAAACTCCATATGGAAATCGTCCATCAGTCCCAGCTCCCTTTTGTTGGCATGTCGCACGAGTTCGTCGGCGCCGAGCACAGCAGTGTCGACATCTCGTTCTTTCTGGTAACCACAACAGAATCCGGCCGCAGCATTCGCCTCCACAAGCACGATTACGATGAAATCGTTTACGTGATCGCGGGACGTTCAAAGTGGACGGTTGGCGATGACGAGCGAGAAGCCTCCGCCGGGGATGTTCTCATTGTGAAAGCAGGCGAGCCTCATAAATTCATGAATGTAGGAGAGGAAACCCTTCGCCAGATCGACATCCATCTCAATCCCACGTTCGAAACAACTTGGCTCGAATAGCACTCCTCAACGTGAGGAAGACGTCAATTAATGAAATCAAAGGGGCCAACAACCCTGCGGGTGGCCCATCCTACGCCTCTTTTTGCGTAGGGTGGGGCTAACTGAAAATGGCTCTCTTTACTTCACGCAAACCAGTGAATTCGTGATGGCATGTACCGATAGCTCGATCCGGTTTTGCACTCCAACTTTGCGCATCAGCTTAGCTACGTGAGCTTTGACGGTGCGCTCTGCGATGCCCAGCGGTGCGCCGATCTCCTTGTTAGACCGTCCCACAACCAGCATTTCCAGAACTTCTTTTTCCCGGTCCGTAAAAGTCACTGGACCAGCGGGGAAAACGCTCCCCGGTGAATTGCTGACGCGTTCGATGAATAAGGACAGCACTCGCCGCGGAGCCCACACCGATCCTTGGTTCACCACGCGTATTGCCTGCACGAACTCCGTCGGATCCGCCGTCTCGTCGACATATCCCTTTGCCCCGGCCGCAATCGCCTTGAGAATGTTTTCGTCATTCATGCCCGATCCCATCACGATGATCCGCAGCGCCGGGTGTGCCGCTCTCAGCGTGGCCATCACCTCGAACAGGTTCGGACCGACATGGTTTCCCAGTAGCACCACATCCACGTTTGGTTGCGTCCCCACATCTGCCAGGGAGGCCGAGCTCAGCACGAAATTTTCTGCTGCGCCCAGGAACGTGCTCAGTCCCATAAACCGCAAAGGATCGCTCTCGATTACGGCGATATAGATCGGCGTTTTTTTGGAAGGAGGAGTTTTCATGATCATCCTTGCTGCGAGCTTTTCGCTGACGACATTCCCGTTCTTCCGTTCCTCGGGAAAAGGCGAAAAGACCGGCGTTGTTCACCAGCAATTCTTACACGGGTACATGACCCACCGCTGCGGTACGAAAGGTCAGGTGTTTTGGGGTTACAACCCGCTGCTAGCGAGAAGGCTTCGCGCCGAAATGTGTTGACCCTGGTTACTTTAGACTGCGGTTGCAGCCGAAATCCCCACTTGTTCCGTGAAGCTGACGATGGTTTGTTTCAGTTGCGAATCCACCTCATCGGCTATGGTCATCACGTCAATGAGCAGCAGGCTGAAGTCCACCGTCGTCAGACTGTTCTGCAAGGTCTGAAAAATGCTCACCTGCAAGATGCGAGATTCCTCAACGATCATCGGCAAAGAATAACCCTGTTTGTGCCGAATTCGTCCGTGCTCAACGGCGCCGACCGACGCCTGTTTCGTTCCGAGATTTCGCGGTACTCGCAACCGCTGAACAAGTTCCTGAAGTAGCTTCGGAAGATGTCCAGTACGCTGCTCCTTGCTGAGCGGGACGCAGGTTAGCTCACTTTCGCACTCTACGCGGCCTAACCATTCAGCGATCGTCGCTTCAGCGTCTCTCTCCAATATCGTAGATACTCGTTCAATATTGGTCATATTTCGCTTCCCCGCGCTTCTGCAACTTCTCGCGAATCAGTGCGACAAGTGCCGGAATCATCATGGGCTTCACCAGGATTTCGTCCGCTTGCAACAGTATCGCATTCATTGCCTCTTGTAATGCGGGATATCCTGTGAACACCAGCGTGACTGCCTCTGGGTTCGTGTGACGCATCGCGCTAACCACGGTGAAGCCGTCACCCGCTCCTGGCATATGCAAATCGCAAAGCAGTACATCAAATGGCTCCGCATCAATTAGATGGAGAGCTTCACTTACGCTTGCTGCGGTCGTGGCCTGAAATTCGTTGAGTTCCAACACCGCCCCCAGCGATGTGCGCACCTGCTCATTGTCGTCGACTACCAGAATCCTGGGCTTTTCCGTGCCGTCGTTCACCGTTGTCATTTCGATGTTCCTCGATTCGCATCCATTTCTGGGCAGTGGTGAAACCGCTCAGCTGCCCTCACATTTGCTTCTACGGACCCGCTTCCAATCAACTGATAACAGTTTCTACAAGTCGCGTAGATTATTCCCTGGTATGTCACTCGATTTGAAATCGCATGCGCCGTGGTCGGTTTCTCTGATCGCAGCAAGATGGGAAATCGCTTTACGACTCCTGAAGGTGAACTGCTCACACTTGGGCGCATTGTGAGCACGATCCTGTGTGCTGAGCGACGATGTTCAGATTCATCGTAAATCTTCTCAATCTCGTGAAAACAGACATCGTATCCGGCTGTTGAAAACAGCATCGCAAGTGACTCTTGAATACGTTGCTCTTCATTTGAGGAACGCGCTTGAAGTTTGTGCGGATTGGGCATGGTCCTCTCCTTTCGATGGGGTTGGACCTTAAGAGAATCATCTCAAATCCAGAGTCACGGCGTCTGACCAAAAGCGCACACATCGATCAATCTTTGGCTCGGGCCAGCTGCCGGCCTGGCGCTCAGCAACAGCAATAAGTGCAGCAAGGATGTAGACTGATTTATCGAAATTCGACAGATGAAATACGCTTTCTCAAGCCGATTCAGGCCCGTTGGTGGTGCCATCCCACTGGGCACACTTGAAGCATCCGGAGATGTCTCCTGCCAACTCAACAGTGACCTGCGGATTTGCTACTGCAATCCCGCTTGGGATCGATTTGCGCTCGCCAACAACGGTGGATTGGCGTTCTCAAATCGTATCCTCGGCTCGCTAATCCTGGACTATGTTCCGCCCGAACTGATGGAGTTTTATACGGCTGCATTTGCCGGCGCCCGCGACGCCGTCGTCGAATTCGATTACGAATGTTCCAGTCCTGATTTGTATCGTACTTTCAAGATGCAGATCCTCCCCAACGACCGGCCAAAAGGCTACACGGTGATTAATGCACTCAACGTTCAGGAGAGGATGGAAGGAGAGCGAACGGCGCTGGTCCACCACTCGGTGTACTTAACGGATGCCGGGATCATTACTGTGTGCAGTCATTGCAGAAGAAGTCGCCGAATCGATATCCCGGGTCAATGGGATTGGGTACCAGCCAACCTGAAGCCCGCGCAACGAAACGTCTCGCACGGCCTGTGCCCGATCTGTCACGCGTATTTCTACGGACACATGTTGCCTAAGTCGCCGGACAAATCCCAAAAACATCCCGCGGCATAACTGGATTGCCGCCCGGCACGGTCTATTCGCCGGATCTCACAACCTCAAGCTCTCTCTCTAGCATCCGCTTTACTTCTTCGGTATGTTTCCTGGTTACGAGGTCAATCGCAGCTCGACTTCAGAGAGACTATCGAGCGACTCGATTGTTTTCGTGACGTGCTCTAATCTCATCAGGTCCATGTCTTAGCGTCCCAGAAATGTATCGCGAGTTCAGCGTTGGCCACCCCCGGAAAGGCCGCGTTCCACAATGCATACCGTTCCTCATAAAGATACCGATTGTGGGTACTCTACCACCGAATGTCTGGTTCCAGACGTTCCACTCACGATTATTGAGCCGCTCCGGAGCCGCTGATCTGCTTCCTGAAGCTGCTGCTTAACCTGGCGCTTGGAGTCCCCACCCTCTTGCCCCTTACTCGAACCCAAATACAAGCGCACTCTCGTGATCGTCTCAGTGTCGAACCTTTAGCGTCAGGTCGAACCTTTAGCGCCGTAAATTCCCATTCCTGCACGCGCCTCACACCCTGATGACGGTTTTGTTGTTATCTTTTTGCAATTACATAGTACACTTTTAATGTCTTTTAGATATGAACGACTTAGCTTAAGGAAAGCGCAAGAGCCTCATCAGCTCCGCGCAACCAGATACTGACTACTGACGACCATCTACTGACGACTGCAGTTAAGTCCTTTGTTTTCCCGGAGGAAGGCCTTAACTCCTTTAGAATGCCGGATGTACAGCCGCACTACCTCGTAAGTCCTTTATTTGCCGCTACGAGGGGGGAGGGGGTGGGGTTATCGATGAGTAAACTTCTTCCCGTTTCCGACCTCGGATCGACCCTTCTCGCTCGCCGTTCCCTTTCTATGCTCATCTTCGCCCTCGTGGTGGCATCCATAGAAAAACAGCACGACGAGCACTCCCAGCACAAAGAAGCAGATGGGAAAATGAGCCATGTCGCGCAAGTAGGGGCACACAAAGACCGTGAATAACCCACCAGCAATGGCGAGCAGCGAAAACCAAAGCACGTTGCCGCGCAACATCGACCACATAATCGATGAATCTTGGATGCGCGGCCTTCCGGGGGTGTCTGTCCATGACTGGAACTCCGAAGTCCGCATGCGCTACTTGCAGGCAGGTTCCGGACCGCCGTTGCTGCTTCTCCACGGACTCCTCGGTTATTCATTCTCATGGCGTTACAACTTGTTACCGTTTTCCCAGTTCGCCACCGTCTATGCACCCGATCTTCCCGGCACCGGATATTCCGAGCGCGTCTCTGACCTCGATACCGATCTGGCCGTACGCGCCGAACACATGCTCCGCTTCATGGACGCCATGGGCATGGAGCGTGCCAATATCCTCGGCACATCTCTCGGCGGCGCACTGGCAGTCATGCTGACCAACTTGTGCGAGAAGAAAAACCCAGGGCGCATCCGCAATCTGATCCTCGTCGACCCCGTCAATCCTTGGTCGCGACACGGCGCGCAATTCACTCGTATCGCAGCCACCGCTGTTGGCACTCTCGCACTCCGCTACTCCTTCCCGGCCATGAAAAGGATGCAACGCGTCTTTCTCGCTCGCATGTATGGCGACCCCAAGCGAATCTCGCCGGGAACGATGGAAGGCTACACTGCTCCGCTCGACCATCCCCAGACGATCGATTATGCGATCAGCGTGGTTCGCAGCTGGCACGCAAATTTGCGGAAGTTAAACACGGCCTACGACGAACTTGGCAAAATGCGAACCCTGCTGATTTGGGGAGACCGCGATCGCGCGGTGATTGCGAAGTCTGCCTACGAACTTCAAAAACGCCTGCCCAACTCGGAATTGGTCATGCTCAAAGGCGTCGGTCACCTCCCGTATGAAGAGGCGCCTGACGAATTCAATGAAACCGTCAGACGTTTTCTGACCTCGTAATAAGCGGCTCTCCCGTGACGTCAAAGTCTTGTCTGGTACTCTCAACACGATCGGATTCGCCCTGTGTTCGAACACATTCGGCAGTTTTTGATTCACTGGGGTTACTGGGGAGTCGCCGCGTTCCTTCTGCTGGAAAACGCTGGCGTTCCGCTGCCCGGAGAAACCGTCTTGTTGCTGGCCAGCGTGCTCGCATTCAAGAGCCACGAATTGCGCCTCCCGTGGATCATCGTCGTTGGAACCATCGCCTGCACCGCCGGAGACAACATTGGATATCTGATCGGGAGCGCCGGTGGACGCCCGCTCCTCGAGCGCTGGAAGAATTTCTTCCACGTGAAGGACGAACACATCCACAGTGCCGAAGAGCTCTTCCACCGTTATGGCCCGCTGGCAATCTTCTTCGCTCGTTTTATCGCGGGAGCCCGCATCGTTGCGGGTCCGCTGGCTGGCGTCCTGCGTATGCACTGGAAGACCTTCGCCCTCTTCAATTTCCTGGGAGCCGTGACTTGGGTAACGGTCATCGCCAGCATCGGGTACCTCTTCGGGAGCCAACTCGACCGCCTTCTTGCTACTGTGAAGGAGGTCGAACTCGCGTTGCTGATCCTGCTGCTGATCGGACTCGCGGTCTACCTTTGGCGCAGGAAGAAACGCAACTCGGCCATCAACCAGCCGTGATCGCCCGATCCGTCGGAGTCGATTACCATTACTGCATGCGTGCGCGGGCAAAGCGGATCGCCATCGAAGTTGTAGGCTGGGCGTTTATCGTCCTCGGCATCGCCGGTCTGTTTCTTCCCATCCTGCAAGGCATTCTTTTTCTCCTGATCGGCTTATTCATCCTTTCGACGCAATATGCCTGGGCGCATCGGCTTCTCCACCGACTGCGCGAACGTTTTCCAAAAATCGCCGAACAATTCGACAAGGCCAAAGCAAAAGCCGAGCGCTGGGTGTCGCCCTCCGCATGAAGAGACTCTTCAAGTCCGCCATCGCAGGTATCGACAGAGAGGCTTGGATACGCTTTTTCCTCGCTTTGATTGGGCTGGCGATGGCCTTCGGTGCGGCCTTGCTCTCGACCGTAACCCGGCAGCAAGGCAATCTCTGGGCGACCGCGATCCTCGCTTCTGCGGCCCTGTTGCTGGCGGCATGGGTTGGCGCAACGACCGTACCCTACCTCGCGCGTCGAGTCTCTGTGCTGCACGTTCGCGACGCACTCGACTTCGACGTGACCCGCGAAGGCCTGCTCTACGTCGGTATGGTCGTGGTGATTGGTGTTGCCGCGCTGAATACTGGCAACAATCTTCTCTTCATCGTTTTGTCGGCGATGCTTGCGGCCATCTTCGTCTCCGGCATCACCTCGACAGCCCTGCTACGCTCCGTGCAGTTGGACATTGCGCTCCCGGAATACGTGTTCGCCAATACGGAAGCGTTCGCGCGCCTGATTCTCAAGAACACTCGCCGCATCCTTCCGGTATTCTCCGTCTCGGTAACGCCGGTTAAAGACAAACGGCGCCGGCGCGAGTGGGACTGGCAACGCGTCACTTTCCGCTTTCCTCCGAAAGCGCCTCCGGGTAAAGAGTGGGTCGAGCTTCCCGACATTTCTATGCGACGCGTGCAGGTCGAAAATGAATCCACGCGGATTCTGCGCGATCCTGTGTACTTCCCTTTTCTGCCTCCCGGTCAAAAAATGACGGCCGACGTGAAGCTGAGTTTTCCCAAGCGCGGCCGTTTCACTCAGAACACGTTCGGTCTGACGACCCGCTTCCCATTCTCCTTTCTCGCGAAAACCCGCCGCGTGCGCCTTGAGAAAGAACTGATCGTCTATCCCTCGATCGAACCAACGGACGAGTTTTACGAGATCCTGCCGATTATCACTGGTGAATACGAAAGCTATGTCGCGGGACGCGGATACGATCTCTATCGCATCCGGGAATACACATCCGAAGATCCGGCGCGCCACCTGGACTGGAAGGCCACTGCAAAAACCGGATCGCTGAAGATTCGCGAATTCACCCGTGAAGATGAACGCAAGCTCCGCTTCGTCTTCGATAATCCGGAGCCCGGATTAGTAGCCGAACCGGCCTACGAGCGCGCCGTAAGTCTGGCGGCTTCCCTCGCCTGGCATTTCTCGCACGAGGGAGCGCAGCTTTCGTTCGTGGCACCGGGTTTGCCCGCCAATTGGAATCTCGATGGGTTCCTGAGATATCTCGCGCTCGTTCAGAGCCGCACCGCGCCCTCCGTGCTGGATGAGATTCAGCTCACGGACGATTACAACCTGGTGTTTACAGCGCGCCAGCGTGGAACGATTCCGACTGCGCTCTGGTCGTGTTCCTACATTGTTTTTCTGGACTGACCGGGAAGAGGCCACCAATAAGGCTTCCCTAGCGCTCTCAAGTAGGCATATACTCTCGCCGCGCCGGACTTTGTGGGGCAGAGTCCGCTTCGGCCACTTCTCACATCACCCTCGGAGAAGACACTATGCATGCGATCTGTAATCTCATCAAGGGCCGCGAAATTCTCGCCGTAACGTCCGGACAAGTCGTGATGGACGCCGTGCAATACATGGTGCAACACCATATCGGAGCCGTGCCGGTACTGCGTCATGGCGAATTGGTGGGAATCTTCTCCGAACGTGATCTCATGGTCCGGATGGTCGCAGAAGGGCGCGACGCCACAACCACATTAGTGGACGCGGTCATGACCTCCGATCCGCTTGCCGTCTCACCCGACACCGGCTTCGAAGAATGCATGATACTGATGAAGGCGCACGGCTTCCGACACTTGCCGATCTGCGAAAACCGCAAACTAATTGGCGTGATATCGCTGCGCGACCTGCTTCTGCATGACGTCGAAGAAAAGGATGTGGAGGTGCGCATGATGCGCGCCTACATTCAGCAAGCCGGCTGATCAGCTGGCGGTTGCAGCGTCGAGGACTTCTTTCGCCCAGACGGCACTTTGCGGATCTTCTTCGTGCTTGAAGAAGGCGAAGACTTCGCGATCGGCAGCCAGTTCGCGGAGATGCGCCCCAATCTGCTGGCGCTCCTCGGCGGAATAGTCGGGACGGCGAAGTCGAAAATACGCAAAATCGGCCGTCATCACTTCTGGAGTTTTCAGCTCTTCATTTTCCGCGATGCAGAGCGCACAGTTGCGCTCGCGCAACGTCTCGTAGATCTCGTCGTTAAACCATGATGCGTGGCGAAACTCGAACGTGCAGCGCACCGCTCGCGGCCAGATGCTGAGAAATTCCCGCAACAGGCCAACATCGCCCTTCAAGTTCGGTGGAAGCTGTATCAGGATCGGTCCGAGCCGCTTGGCCGTAAACAATGGCTCAATGGATGATGTAAAGAATTTCACCGAATCTTCAGCATTGCGCAGCCGCTTGATATGCGTGATCTGCTGATGCGCTTTCACCGCGAACATGAAGTGCTCAGGCGTCTGCTGCAGCCAATCGCCAATCGTTTTCGCCTTCAGCATCTGCCGAAACGAATAGTTCACTTCCACGGCATTGAAGACGCTCGCGTAGTAAGGCAGAAACTTCTTCTGCGGCACGTCCTTGGGATAGAACTCCGGCTTCCAGCTTGGATATCCCCAACCGGAAGTCCCCACGTGAATCCGTGGTGAGGAGATCGCCTTCGAACTTGCTTCCTGCGTCATGAGTTAGGCCGTCTTCTTTTTTCTCGCCGCGGCCTTTTTTCGAGTGCGTCGCCTTCACGGTAGTCGTAACCGCTACCTTGACTCCGTCCAACGCTTCCGCCGCTTTTTCCAAGGCCGATATGTCAGGAAGCTTTTGCTTCTTCTTGAGTACCGGCTCATACAGGTCCCCATGTTTGTCTGACCTCTCCAGAACGTCAGCGGAATCAAAGACGAGCAGGTCCGCATCTTCTTTCTTCAGGCAACGTTCCACTTCTTCCCAGCTTACCGGCGTAGACGCAGTTGGCCGATCCTTCGCTCGCAGCGAGTAAACGCAGATGGTCGTCTTGTACTGATCGTTCTGGCTCCAATCGACGAACACTTTATTCGTGCGCAGCGCCTTTTTCATATCCGAAACTACCCGATCCGGATAGCGCCTCTCCAGCAGACGAGCAATCTCTTTTGCAAACGGTTTGGTCTCGTCGTAAGTGACGGGCGTGTGCAGCGGCACATAAACCTGCAGCCCCTTCGATCCGGAAGTCTTGGGATAAGCCTCGAGTCCCATCGCCTCAAACAATGTACGCACCCAAAGTCCGACCTGGCAGCATTGAACGATGTTGGCAGGCGGTCCCGGATCGAGGTCGAATACCAGGAAGGTCGGCTGCTCAATCTTCGTCCCCAGGGAAAGCGAAGTGTGTAACTCGATATCCGCCAGATTCGCTGCCCACACCAGCGTAGCCAGATCGCCCACCATGCAGTACTGCATCCAGCGATTGTTGCCCTCGCTCCAGACAGGGATGGTCTTCACCCAATCGGGACGGTGTGTCGGACAGTTCTTTTCATAGAAGAACTGACCTCCGACCCCCTCCGGATAGCGCTTCATAGTCAGCGGTCGTCCCTTCAAATGCGGCAGCAAAACGGGCGCAATGCGGACGTAATAGTCAATCAGCTGCGCCTTGGTGAAGCCCGCTGCCGGATACAGCACCTTATCCAGGTTGGAGAGCTTCAGCTCCCGGCCTTCCACCTCAATGATGGTCGTCTGTTTCGCCACGTCCGGAACCTACCTCCTGCTTCGTTGGATGCCGAGTGCTGAAACGAAATCCAGCCGGCAAGTCTTGCCTGCCCCACATCACGGACCGTGCCGCGGGGGCTCACATCACAGCTGCCCGCTGTCGCGACAGTTTACTTGCCGAAGAACCGGGCAACAACCGTCATCAACAACTTGCCATCAAAGCCTGAGTGCAGAACGCGGAAAATAACGAGAAGCCAAGCCAAGAGCAGAAATTGCTGCCCGTCAGCTCGTCGAGTCCGCCGCAATTTCCGCCAGACCAGGAGAACCTGTTCCGGGAAGTGCTGCAACTGCTCTCGGACCAGGGGGTTCCGTTCGTTGTGTCCGGCGCCTTCGCTTTGCAGACGCATACCGGCATCTATCGTGACACCAAAGATCTGGATCTTTTCCTCTCCACCGAGGATGCCCAGCGAGCGATCCAGGTTCTTCAAGATGATGGATTCCAATGCGAAGTCAGTGATCCGGTATGGCTCGCCAAAGCCCACCGGGGTGAATTCTTTGTCGATCTCATCACCGGGATGAGCAACGGCGTCGTGAAGGTAGATCGCTCCTGGATCGACCGCGCCACTCCTTCCGAGCTTTTCGGCGTACCGGTACGCGTCCTGGGACCCGAAGAGCTGATCCTCTCCAAGCTGTTTGTCACGCGCCGTGAGCGTTTTGACGGTGCCGATATTGTTCACGTGATCTACGGCACACACGGCCAACTCGACTGGGATTGGCTGTTGCAATCCGTAGCCGAGCACTGGGAGGTCCTGTACTGGATGCTGGTGCTGTTCCATTACGCATATCCCTCAAAGGTCGACTACGTGCCCAGCCGCATCTGGGATGACCTGATGAACCGGTTCCAGACAGCGATCCGCAACCCCGATCGGAACGCGCCGTTCCGGGGAAGCCTGATCGATCCCTTGATGTTCGCCATCGACGTGGACGAATGGGGAATGCCGGACATGAATCAGGAATATCGGGAGCGTCGCCAACCGAAATTGCAATCTTCGTGCGAGGAACCTGCTGCATGAGGATTGCCGCTTTAGCCGACATTCATTTCTCGCCGCCGGCTTACGACCGTATTCGCGCGACCATGGAGCGGGTTCGCGACGAAGCCGATCTGTTGATCGTTGCGGGTGATCTGACGAACTACGGCAGGGTTCAGGAAATGGAGTCGCTGCTGAATGCGCTGGTCCGGCTGCGTATCCCGATTGTCGCCGTGCTCGGTAACCACGATTACGAGAGCGGCCAGGAGCCCGAACTGATGCGCATGATGACTGCCGAGGGCATCAAGGTTCTGGATGGCACGGCCTACGAGCGCGACGGAGTGGGATTTGCCGGAACCAAGGGCTTCATTGGCGGATTCGGACGCGGCGCCCTGACTGCCTTTGGAGAGCCCCAGATCAAATTCATCGTTCAGGCAGCCGTCGACGAGGCTCTAAAACTGGAACGCGCGCTCGCGCAGATTCGGACAGAGAAACGAGTCGTAGTGCTGCACTACGCACCCATCCTGGGTACGGTGGTCGGCGAAGCGCCAGAGATCTATCCCTACCTTGGAACTTCGCGCCTATCCGAGGTAGTCGACCGGAATGGCGCGAATTTCATTGTTCACGGTCACGCTCACCACGGCGTCCGGGAAGGAAAAACTGTAAGCGGGATTCCCGTTTACAACGTTGCGCTTCATCTACTTCAGGCGCAGGACCCGCCGCGTGCGTACCGGGTGTTCGACATTTGACGAGCGGAGTTCTGGTTTATAATGTAGTTAACATCTTTGAACCAGGACTTTTCTTTGAATCAACAGGCAAAGACTATCCTCGTTGTGGTTGACGATAGCGTCCTACTACGCCTCCGTTCCATGATTCTGCAAATGCACGGCTTCAAAGTGAATGGCGCCTCTTCGTCGGAAGAGGCCTTCGAGTGCTGCAAGCGTGAGATTTTCGACCTCGTGTTGATCGACCTCAGCACTGGCATCGAAGCCAGCACAGACCTCTGCGATGCAATTAAGGATAGCCACCCGCAACAAACAGTGGCTTTGCTGGCGCCTGCTTACGCGTATGTTGGATCTGAATGCCCTGATGAGGTAATCCCCAAGAATGAAGGTCCTGCCAGGCTGGTCAGCGAGATCCGCGAGTTATTGCAGCGCGCCTCGGATAAAACGGCTGATCCCGAGCAGAGCTCTGGCAATCCCGGATAAATTCCCTTCCGTTTGACAAACTTCCGGCGCGGGCCGTACTTTCGACTCCTGTGCTTCCACGCACGGAGGTCGCATGAAGTTCTTGAAAGCCGTTCCGCTGCTGTTCCTGCTCCTTGCTTTGCCTCTCCTCGCGCAGGATCTTGGCTCCTTTGAAAAGCGAATCGAAGTACGAACCCTGCCAAACGGATTGACTATCGTTTTCTGTCAACGGCACGAGGCCCCGGTGTTCTCTTTCTATACGCTCGTCGATGCTGGATCAGTTCAGGATCCCAAGGGCCGGACCGGCCTGGCCCACATGTTCGAGCACATGGCCTTCAAGGGAACACCTACCATCGGCACGAAGAACTACGCGGCTGAAAGAGTGGTTCTCGACAAAATCGAAGTGGCGTACCAGGCCTATATCACCGAACGCGACAAGATTGTGGGACGCGATCCCAAAAAGCTCGCCGACCTGGAAAAGCAATGGAAGGATCTGGTCGATCAGGCCGAGCAGTACGTGGTTCGGAACCAGTTTGGCGAGATCGTGGAAGAAAACGGCGGAGTCGGAATGAATGCTGGCACCGAAGAAGATCAGACCGTCTACTTCTACTCAATGCCGGTGAACCGGCTGGAGTTGTGGGCATACCTGGAGTCCTCACGATTCGCAGAACCAGTGATGCGCGAGTTCTACAAAGAACGAGATGTCGTCTACGAGGAACGGCGCATGCGCGTGGACAGCGACCCTACAGGTCGCCTGGTGGAACAGTTCGTGTCCTCCGCGTTTCAGGCCCATCCCTACCGGAATCCGGGAATTGGTTGGCCATCCGATCTGAAGACATTTTCCGCGACCGACGCTATCAACTTCTTCCATACTTACTACGCGCCGTCGAACATGACGATTGCCGTAGTGGGCGACCTCACCCCGGAGCAATTCTGGCCGATCGCGGAGAAGTATTTCGGCCAGATTCCTAGTCATCCCAAGCCGGATGAAACGACTACCACCGAGCCGCCCCAGAATTCTGAGCGGCGAGTCGCGCTCGAGGAAACTGCACAGCCCTTGTATGTTGAGGGCTACCACCGTCCCGACTATCTGGATAAGGATGACGCCGTCTACGACGCTATCACTGACCTGATGTCCAATGGACGCACCTCGCGCCTGTATCGCTCTCTGGTGCGCGACCAGAGAATAGCTGCAGTTGCCGCTGGTTTCAGCGGCCTGCCCGGGCAAAAGTATCCGCACCTGTTTGCGTTCTATGCCGTACCGCTGCCAGGGCACACGAACACTGAAATGCGGAATGCGATTCACGCCGAGATCGATCGTCTGAAGAAAGAAGATGTGACCGACGAAGAGCTGCAGATGTTCAAGACCCGTACGCGTGCATCGATCATTCGCAGCTTGGGGAACAACGAAGGACTCGCAACCTCGTTGGCGACCATGCAAACTCGCTACGGCGACTGGCGCGAACTGTTCCAGCAACTGGATCGCATCGACAAGGTAACTAAGGCAGACATCCGACGCGTAGCGAACCAGACTTTCGTGGAGACAAACCGTACCGTGGGCGTCATCGAAACTGCCCAGCTGCCACGCGGACCGGCGGGTCCTCCTTCGCAACAGCCAACGACGCCGCAATGATCAAACGCAGATTACTTTGCCGCTCATAGGACGATGACAGAAATGATGAAGAAAATTGTTGTTGCGCTGCTTGCTTCGTTTTTGATCTCAGCTGCCTCAGCGCAGACTGCCCCTGCACGGCAGGCGCCTCCGCCCACGTCGGTTCCACAAGCTGGCAAAGAAGCTCCCAAACAGCAGGCGGAGCAAAACGCGGCGCTCAGTCAAATCAAGATTCCGGTATTGCCGCCCTTCAAACCACAGCAACCGGAACGCATTCAGCTGCCGAACGGCATGGTTATCTTTCTGCAGGTGGACCATGAGCTCCCACTGATCGGCGGAACCATTCGCGTCCGCGGCGGATCGCGCGACGAACCTGCCGACAAGACCGGCTTGATCTCGATGTATGGCGACGTTTGGCGCACCGGTGGGACCAAGAGCAAGACCGGCGATCAACTGGATGACTTCCTGGAAGCTCGCGCCGCCAAAATCGAGAGCGCGGATGGCGCCGACTCAACTTCCCTTTCCTTTGACTGCCTGAAGGGCGACTTCGAAGACGTCTTCAAGATTTTCCTCGATGTGTTTCACGAACCTGCATTCCGCGACGACAAGATCACGTTGGCAAAGCGGCAGATGGAAACCGTCATCGCCCGCCGCAATGACGATGTGGATTCCATCGTGAGCCGCGAAGCCGTGCGCCTTGCTTACGGTCCCGATAGCCCCTATAGCCGGATACCGGAATTTGCCACCGTTGCGAAAGTTTCGCGGGACGACATGGTCCAGTGGCACACGCAGACTGTACAGCCGCAAAACATCATCTTCGGAATCTATGGCGACTTCGATCCCAAGGTGATGGAAACCCGCCTGCACGAGGCTTTCGACTCCTGGCAGAAGGGCAAACCATTCACCCAGGCGAAGTTGACCTTCAACCCCGCCCCTCCCAGCATTTATTTTGTATCGAAGGACGACGTAAATCAAAGTTCGATCCAGATGGTCTCTCTTGGCATTCGTCGCGACAACCCCGACTACTACGCTGTGGTAGTGATGAACGAGATTTTGGGAGGCGGCTTCTCGTCGCGGCTTTTCGAGACGATCCGTTCCAAGCTGGGGCTGGCGTACTCAGTGGGCGGAGGCGTAGGAACTGGGTGGGATCACCCAGGGATCTCTCGTTTCGAGATGGCCACCAAGAGCGCCACAACCGGCGAATCGGTGAAAGCGATGAAGTCCGAGCTCAACAGACTGTTGACCGAACCGCCTACAGCCGAAGAGATGCGGCGTTCGAAAGACGCCATTCTCAACTCCTTCATCTTTAACTTTGACGATAAAGAGAAGGTTCTGGCGGAACGAATGCGCTACGAGTTCTATGGCTATCCGGCGGACTTCCTCGAGCGATACCGCTCCGGCATTGAGAAGGTGACCGTGGAAGACGTCAACCGGGTAGCGCACAAATATGTTCACCCGGATCAACTGGCGACGCTGGTGCTCGGCAATCCCGGAGAATTGGGGAACCAACTGACCTCCCTCGGACCGGTGAAGACGCTGGACATCACGATTCCGCCACCGCCGGGGGGACAGCCTGCTGAAATGGGAGCGCAACCGGGACAGCAATAGGAGAGCTGGCGCGGGCTGCCGCTAACATCTTGCACACCCTTCCGTCTAAGGAGCGGGCGCGGAACTTACGTCCGCACTATTTCGTACGTATCCTTGACTTCGGAGTAGGGGGCTTATTGTGCGCAAATTTCTCATCGTTTCCCTGCTTTTTCTCACCGTTACCGCGCTCGCCTTCGCAGACGAGTGGAACAAGAACTTCCCGGTTACCGCCAAACCTGACTTTCGCCTGGTAACCGATGATGCCAATCTCAACGTTGTCAGCTCCGACGCGAAGGAGATTCGTGTCAACGTGACTACCAGGGGCTGGAAGATCCCCGATGACGTGAAGGTCGTTGAGCGCCAGGAAGGCGATCACGTGAACGTGGAAGTCCGGATGGTTCACAAGGATCACATTTCATGGGGCATGAACCGTTCCATTCGTGTCAACGTCTCGGTTCCGCGCGAAACCAATCTTGATCTTCGCACTGGCGATGGCAATGTCGTCGTCGACGCCGTGAAAGGCGGAGCACACATCCAGACGGGCGAT
This sequence comes from Terriglobia bacterium, assembly GCA_963724985.1. Lineage (GTDB taxonomy): Bacteria > Acidobacteriota > Terriglobia > Terriglobales > Acidobacteriaceae > JAJPJE01. The sequence goes on from CAVRWV010000022.1 coordinate 343,011, forward strand.
GGCAACGTGGAGCTGAACGGCATGGATGGCGATCTGAATGCCAGCACTGGCGACGGGAATCTAAAAGTCCGCGGCCGTTTTGATGAGCTTACGCTGCACACCGGCGATGGCAATATGGCCGTTTACGTGGAACAGGGTTCGAAAGCGACGGGTTCGTGGATGCTGCGGACCGGCGACGGTAACCTTGACCTCCACCTTCCCGACGGATTCTCGGCAGACGTGGATGCGCACACCGGCGACGGCCGAATCACGTCCGACTTTCCAATCTCTACCTCCGGCCAGATTCGTGAAAACGAATTAAGAGGCAAGCTGAACAGCGGCGGAAATACGCTTGAACTCAGGTCGGGAGACGGCACGATTCGTCTGAGCCGCATGTGAGCTCAGTGCACGGAAGCTGAGGTGGTGCGCGCTGCCCAATCCCAGGCGGCGCGCGCAATCTGCGCAATCACTGCCTCGCGAACATCCGCATCGGCTGGCGAGTCGGAAACGAATACCGCAACCGCCAGGTGATTTCCGTTGGGCAGTTGTATCAGGCCAATGTCATTGGTCGCCGCCGTAACTCCGTGTTCGGTGCCCGAGCTTCCGGTCTTGTCGGCGACCTGAACCTCTCGCGGAAGCAGAGCCCTGATCCGCTGCGAGCCAGTCCGCGTCTCGATCATCCAGCCAAGCAGCAGGTCGCGACTGCCGGCAGAGAGTCCTTCACCAGCCTGAAGTTTTTGCAGCAATGTGACGGCTCCGCGAGGAGTGGCCCAGTTGTCGTACTGCACCTTATCGTCGAGCGCCATCTCCTTCTCGGTATTCTCGATCTTGATTCCCTTCACACCAACCTTGTGAAGATATTTCCGCACGTGACGCGGCTTTACAAGGCGCAACAGAACATCGCTTGCCGACCCATCGCTCGCGACGATAGCCGCACGTGCCAATTCGCGAACCGTCATGTCGAAATCCCCGTTCGGATTCCGGTCACGAATCGGGCTGTGTATGTTGGGCGGCACAAGGTCCGCGGACGATATATGTACCTTCTGATCCAGCTTTAGCTGCCCCGAATCTGTGCGTGCCAGGACTGCCATCACGATGGGCAGCTTGTAAACACTCTGCATTGGGAAATGCTTCGATCCGCGAATTTCAACGGTTTCGCCAGTTTCCAGCAGCAGAACTGCCGCACCCACTTTGCCTTTCGCCGGTGCAGCCAGATTTTGTAGCTGCTGTTGCAGATCAGCTATCTGCTGCGCAGAACTTTGCTTCTGTTGTTGTTCCGGGCGCGGGACTTGGCCGAAGAGTGTTGTTTCAAGAACCAGCGTCGCGCACATCCAGAGTAGTCGTCTCATCGCTCTCGTTACCGGCGGAACATAGTACGCCGTAAATCGAAGTTCCCCCAATCCAAATCAGCACGCGCGAGCATCCATGAGGTAAGTGAATGCTTTTGTGAAACAATCCATGCCTGAGGAACGTACCAGCATCAGGGTGATGATGAAAGAACCTCTCGGCTCGCGATCAGCATGGCAATTCGGATTGGCCACCGTATGCGTAACCGCCGCGCTTTTTTACTTCGGTAACGGACTCGCGCCCGTCTGGTGGCTCACGTGGCTGGCGCCGCTTCCAGCACTGGTGCTCGCGCCTCGAGTCAGCAAACTCGCGGCCTTTTGCGGTTGCGTTCGCCGGCGTTTGCTTGGGCGGATTCACCTGGTGGACCTATCTCCATGGCATTGTGAAACTGCCCTTGGCAGTCTTCGTTCTCTTCGCATTGGTACCCGCAATTTTCTTCGGACTTGGTGTGCTGCTCGCGCGCAAGTTCCTGCTCCGAGGCTCGCTGTGGCGTGCCGCTTTTGCATTCCCAGCCGTATGGACGAGCTACGAGTATCTGAACGCGCTCGCTTCACCTCACAGCACATACGGAAGCCTCGCCTATACCCAGATGAGCTTTCTTCCCATAATCCAGATCGCTTCGATCGCCGGAGTTTGGGGAATCGTCTTTTTGCTTTTTCTGTTTCCCTCGAGCATCGCAGCCTTGCTGACGTACTCGCCGCGAGATAAGAAGTGGACCTCCTTTGCTGCTGCGATAACGCTGGTTTTTGTTGTGGTGATTGCTCTCGGTTCGTATCGTCTGTTCTCCACACCTGCCGCAACGCAGAAAGTTACGGTTGGACTTCTGGCCTCGGACGCGCCTGAAAATCGCGGCGAACCCTCAGGCGATAGAGGCTTTCGCGTGCTGCACGGCTACGTCGATCAGATAGCCGCCGTCGCAGCGCAGGGCGCGCAGACCATCGTCATTCCCGAAAAGATTGCCACCGTTGCTGACGCGGATCTCCCGCAAATGGATCTACTTTTCCAAACTGCGGCTACCACAAATAAAGTGGACATTCTGGTTGGCATTGATCACCGTCAGCCGACGGACTACTTGAACGAGGCTCGCCTTTATCACGCAGATGGCAGACCCGTGACGAGTTACATCAAGCATCATCTCGTGCCGGGATTAGAAAGCCGCGATCGCGCAGGATCGGAATTCTCCGTTCTCAGTACGGGACCGTTCGTGCAGGGACTTGCGATCTGCAAAGACATGGATTTCCCACAACTCAGTCGTCACTATGGCAGATCCGATGTAGCGCTCTTGCTGGTGCCGGCATGGGACTTCGACTCGGACCGCTGGCTGCACGGTCGCATGGCAGTCATGCGTGGTGTGGAAGACGGATTTACGATCGCCCGCTCGGCGAAGGAAGGACTGCTGACCATCAGCGACAATCGTGGACGCATCCTGGCCGAGAAGCGCAGCGATGCGAGTCCATTTTCTTCGCTCGTGGTTGTGGTACCGGTCTATCGGACGGCAACCATCTACTCGCGCTTTGGAGATTGGTTCGCGTGGATCAACATCGTGTTACTCGTCGTGCTGATTGCCTCCGCGATCAAACGCAGGCCGGTGGCCGTCAAAGCTAGTTCGGCAGCTTGAATTCCACCATCACGCTGGTATCCATCTCAACCGGCGTGCCATTCAGCTTCATGGGCTCGTAGCGCCAATGTTTCACTGCATCCTTTGCGGCTGCCCCCAGGAACGGATTTCCCTTCAGCACACGAATGTCTCTCACTGATCCGTCGAGTCCAACGTGTGCGCTCAGGAACACTTGCCCTTGAATGCGGCGAGCCTTTGCCGTTTCTGGATAGATCGGCTCGACTTTCTTGATAAGCTTGCCGCCAATAGTTCCGCTAGACATACGAATCGCAAGCGATGGCTGGATAGAATGATCGGGCAAGCGAATGGCAGCAAGATCAGCTTGCCCTGCCATCGGAGCAGGCGCCGCCGGTTCGCTTTCCGTTGTCACCGTGGGTTTTGAAGCCGCTGCTTGTCCACTTGCTCCCGAGACCCCGGCACCAGGAGTTCCCGTTTCACCGCTGCGGTTTACTACGATCACATCGTCAGAGCCATCCTCGGGCAGTAGCGCTTCCTGACTTGGTTTTCTATGTTTGACAACGGGTGCAGGAACGGCCACTTCCGGCAGCAATGCAGTTGGCGGCGGCACTACAGCCGGTGTCGCCGTCGTGGTTACGGCTGCGACCGGACGCGAAGACTGCACCAAAGCTGCGTGTTTCTTCTCCCAGCGCGTATACAGAAACACTGCCGCGGCAATTTCAAGGGCAATCACGATGGCCCCGACAACGCGCAGCGCTTTCCCGATGCGTTGGTTTCTCCCGGTGATCAACCACTCTCGGGTCCGCTCCGCAAACGACGGGCTTTCGATCCCGAAGGAAGGTAATTCCAGAACTGCGGTTTCCGTAGGAAGATCGGTCGCGGCAACCGCCGAGAACTTGTGCAGACTCGCTTTGGCTTCAGCCGTATTTTCCGTGATTGACGTCGCCGTATTCGGTTTCGTCAGTTCGGCCAGCTTGACCGCCGTTTCTTTGGCTGCTGATCTGCGAAGTAATCACAGGCGCAGCCAGCGCCGCAGGCTTTACCTGCCCTACTACCTGCGGTTCTACTTTGCGTTGCGTGGTACCGGCAGACTCAGACCTGATCGATCTCCCGTTCGAAGGGACAGGAACAGAAACATTCGCTTGCGGGCCGACCGATGGCCGGTCTCCAATTTTTCGCGGAAGGTGCGAACGTTCCGGCTTCAGCTCAGAAGGACTATCCGTAGCCATCGACTCGGCCTTCGCAACGGGCACTGCCGAGGACTCAGGATTCTTCTCCGCAGTCGGAACCAGATCTGCCGCAACGACACCGAGAATCTTCGTTAGCTTTTCCAGCTTTGCAATGTGATCAGGAGAGAATGCCCGCGGCTGTGAGGAAAACACCTCGAGAATCCCGCTGAGTTCGTCCGCATTCCTGCCGGAGAATACCGGAATCACCAGTGCCGACCTCAACTCCATTTCGCGGCAAGCCGCGGCATTGACGCGCTCGTCGGTTTCGGTGTCATCACAGCGCACCGTAGCGCGACTTCGAACGCAATACCCGGTGAGGCCCGAACTCGGATTGATAGGCACTCCAACATCGGGCGCATTGCCCGCACTGGCGCGGCAGACCATCGCTTCCGGAGGCCCGATCGCGATCGCCGCTCCGTTCGCTCTGGTGATGGCCATCGCTCGCGCCAAGACTTGCACCACCGCTCGATCTAGCGTGAGCGACTCGTCTGCACCCAAAGGGGCGCCTTCGCCCGCTGCGGCAACTGGCGTCGAAACACTGCTTTCAACCGAAGCCGGACGAACGGGCTGTCGTCCCAGGCTTACCCAGCGTTTCAGACGTTCGCTAGCCAAGTCAGGCACGCGCTCAAAACGAATGCCTGCGCGCTTGCCGGCGCCGAACCACACAACGCGGCCATCCACGCGCACGTGTCCACCACTCTCGGGCAGATCGAAGTCCACCGCCAGCGTGCTCCCGGGCTGGAGAGGCATCGCGAGTTCCAGACCGATGCCGCTTTCGCTTATATCTAGAACCACCGCTTCGCCGGCCGGCCCAAGGCGCGCCTTTACCTGCCGTATGTTCCCCATCCCCTTGCGCTGCGCGCTTCGCTTGATGGGATAAATCGATGACCCGTGATTTGTATCAGTCAGGACTTCAGGCATACCGGCCTCTGGAAGCCTTCGGCAATCCGCGGCAGATCATGGAAATTGCCTCAGTGTTTTCTGTTCGTTCTTTGTTTCTGCGACTCTTACTTCGCTGCCCGCCGTAACCAGTTCCAACTCCATGTTCCGGCTTTCTTCCAACATGCGTGCTGCAGCCCGCAGCGCCGAGATCTCGCGCGTCAGCCGCTCAACTTGTTCTTCCTTCTGCTGAATAATCTGATAGACAGTCATATCCCGCCTTGGCCAGATGTGGTTGCGGAACCGTATCGTTCAATTCACTGCACTACTTCAGCGGCGCATGGAATCGACTCTTTTCGAGCCGGTGAAAGGAAGGGAGGTAACGATCGAGCTCCCTGGATTCGCCCTTCAGAGTGGGATGATTTTAAACCAGTGTTTTCATCAGCGGTGTAGGTTTATAACCCTACACGCCAGAAAATCGGACATGTACCGGTCTTTTGGGCAGATCTTGTCCAGAAATGTGCCATCCGAACTATTGGGCGGGCGGCGCCTCCACCTCGCGCGAGAAATATCCTGTCTTGCATCGCACCGTCGAGCCCGCCTGCTTCGGCCGAACCACGATCTTGCGGAAAGTATCGTCCCTCATCGCATTCGTCGGATAGTAGGCTAGTTCGTAGGAATGCCGTAGCTCTTCGCCAATCAGATGGAAGTAGTTGTGAGGATCGGTTTGTTCAGCGTCAAATTCCTCCCCACCTGTTTCTTTAGCAATTCGCCCCATTACCCTGATTCCATACTTGTTACGAGCCGTAAGCTTGCCGTGCTCGCGCTCGGTATAGCGGATACTGAACAGTGTCACGTTCGCTGCCTGAGCCGCCTCAACCGTGGTCATCATGTCATGCGAACTGGAATTGTCTTCACCGTCGCTGAAGATCAGCAACGCTTTGCGTCCGCTTTCATTCGCCAGTTTTTCAGTGATGGAGTAGTAGATGGAATCATAAAAAGCCGTACCCAAATCGCGGCTTTCCTTTGGCCCGATTTCCGGAAAGTGACTGCTTCCTTTCTGGAAGGCGTTCAGCCGCTCGATAAGCTCACTGCTCGATGGCGAGAGATCGCTGACAAGCCGCAGATGATTGCCGAAGCAAACGATGAATGCTCGATCCTTCGGCCCGAGCACTTCTTTAAGAAACATTTCCAGATCGTGTTGATGCTGCTTCGTAAAGTGATCCTGGCTGCCACTGGCGTCGACAATCAGCCCAAGCGTCAATGGCACATCGGAACTGCGTGCGAAAAAAGCAATCTTCTGGGGAACGGCATCTTCGAAAATATCGACCTGATCTTTGGTCAGGTCGTCGACGAATGCACCATGACCGTCACGAAGGGAAAAAGCGACGTTGACCAGATTGACGTTTACGCGCACCGCTTCTTGCGAGAACGACGGCATCGCTGTCGTCAACAAAAGGACCGATACGAAGGGTTTCAGGATTTTCAGATTTGCGCGCATCGCATTTAGTAAACGACAGCGAGCATATCCAAGGAGGCAGAAAGTTGCCAGTGAGGCGACCCGAGCGCAAGAGAGCGTGGCTCAACCTCAGCTACAGATCGCCGTATAATCACGTTCCAAACTGGCTAAAGAGTTGATCGATGTCCAATCTGGAAATACTCAAGTCGATTTCTGAACAGCTGATGTCGCAGCCGACCGTGGATGTGGAGGGTCAGTCGATCCTGGTAAAACGCACCGGCAGCAACCGATTGAGAATGGTCTCATTTGAGCTTGACGGGCGTAAGTACGATGCCATTGAGCAGAACCGCGAAAAGCCGAGCCGATGGGGTGACCTCGCTCGTAAAGGCCACAGAGTCGTTCAATTTCGTGACGTGGCCACGAACAAGTACATCGCCGTCGCGATTGACGGCAACGTGAAAGTCTACGGCAAATAGACTGTCTGCAATTCAAACTGCTTTAGGCGACTGCAGAGCGCCCCTGCAAGGCTACCGCAGGTTCGGCAGGCAACAGAATCGAGAAAGCTGTTCCCCGACGGAATTTCTCTGTGCTGGAACGCAGTCGGATTGAGCCGCCATGCTTGTCGATAATCTGCTTACTGACCCACAGCCCGAGCCCTGTCCCAATCGCACCCTTCGTAGTGAAAAGCGCATCGAAAACCTGCTGTTTCGCATTCTCACTGATACCGGTACCGTTGTCGGCTATCGTAAATCGCACATACGGCCCGCCGCCGTTTGCTATGGAAGACCGCGATATACGCAATGCGATAGTGCCCTTTTCCGAAATCGCGTCCAGGCTGTTGACCAGGAGATTCGCAAATACCTGCCGCAGTTCTCCCGCCACGGCAATCACTTGCACGTCCTCATCACACTCCTTCTGGATCACCGCGTGCTTTTCCCTGATCTTCGTTCTGAGCAGGTCAAGAGCGGATTGCAGGGCGGCGTTGACCGACGTGAGCGCAGGCCTACCGGACTCCCGATAAAAACCAAGTGATTGCCTGGTTATATGCGCGATCCGGGTTAACTCCTCACTCGCCGTTTCCAGATAATGGCGCGCCAATGGGGGCAGACCTGGACAAGTGTTTGCGAGATAGAGCAGGTTCATCACGCCTTCGAGAGGATTGTTGATCTCATGAGAGATGGTTGCGGCCATGCGGCCTAGAGACGCCAGCTTTTCGCTGCGGATCAGCGCTTCTTGTGCTCGCTTGCGCTCAGTAATATCGATGGCGGCGCAGGTCACACCAGCAATTTTCCCCTCCCCATCCAACAGAGGATCAACCAGAAGATCGTAAAGTCGTTCCTTACCCCGAAAATAGAGCACCACTTCCTGTCGCCTTCTGCAACCAGTTCGTATGACCTCCGCTTTGATACCTTCTGTGAGCTCCGCATCTTCTGCACGTGGATAGATATCTCGATCGCGCTTACCAATAATCTCGGCGGGGGAATGACCCAGGTCTGGACAATAAAGCCACGTATAACGCAACTCCAGGTCCTGGTTGAAAACGACGACGGGTGAACCCCTCAACGACACCTTGAATCGGTCATTGATAAGTCGAAGTTCCTCTTCCGCCCGCTTCCGCTCGGTGATGTCGCGAACAACAACAAAAGACCTGGCTGGTATCCCCGGGACAATAACAGAACTGACCTCGCCATCGAACCTGGTCCCATCCTTGCGAATAAACGACAGCTCCATACTGCACCTTCCCTCGCGGGCGCGTATTTCCAGTGCAGGCGCCAAACGTGCGTCATCCGGCGCAATGAGCCCAGCTCTACCACTCTGGCAGAGTTCCGCTTCTGTCATCCCAAACATCGCGCGTGCCGCCGGATTAGCCGCAGTGATTCTGCCGTCCGGAATTGTCAGAAACACAGCATCAGGCGAACTATCGAAGAGCGAACGAAATTTAGCCTCGCTCTCGCGTAGAGCCTCATCTGCCCGCTTGCGTTCGGTGATGTCTGACGCGATTCCTAGCATTCGAATCGGCCGCCCAGCATCGTCATAGTAGGCACGCCCGCGCCCCGAAATCCAGTGCAGGCTCCCGTCGGGCCACAGCGTGCGCATCTCTATGTCGTAGTCTGAGTGGGAGTCGATTGCCGTCTTCACCGACTTCTCTACTCGTTCACGATCTTCCGGATGGACTGCCCGCAGAAACATCTCGTAATTCACTACCGTGTCTGGGGGTAAACCAAACAACGACAAACAGTGCTTAGACCATGCCAGCTCATTCAAGCTTAGATCCCAGTCCCACGTACCCAAATCCGCCGCCTGCGCCACAAGAGACAACCTTTCCTTGCTCTTGGCCAGTTCTTCCTGTGCGGGTCGCTCCACTTCGCGCGAAGAGGTATCCCAATCGGCATTTACATCCAATGCGGACACCGGTTTTCTGCCGGGAATTTGCTCGCTTTGATTTGTGTTTTTTTCTGGCATAACTCGAAACCAGATACGCGATGATACTGCGGATAAACGTCTCATTTGGTGACAAGCACAGAGACTTTTGATCTTTATTTGAGCATCGAAGCCGGGAGCCCTCGACGCTAAGGAACTATGCGTAATACCTGATCTCGTCCTGCTCGGACTTATCCTTCGCCGCGTACTAACGCGAAAGCTCAAGCCGACCGGATTACGAATTTCGCCTCAACTCAGTAGTCAAACTCTGGATTACGTGAACAATGCGGAGAAGAGATTCTCCGAAGGCCCGGCGTTTTCATACTGGGAGTTCTTACAGTAATTATTCAGTAACGCTTAGAGGGGGAGGAATCGCACACGTTCCGCGGTCGTGGAATTCGCGAGTACCTCTCGACCAGGATTCCGGTTAAAGCAGTCGGAGATCTAGTGCATGCGCGGTTGCAGATATCTGTGGGACATGACCCTCGACTCCCGCGGTTTACGCGCTCCGAAGATCCATATTAGCTGGGCTATGAGATAGGCAATACACGGGAGAAACCGCATCAGGCTGCCGCCAAGGTCCACACGCTGCATTTCGCTGATGACCGAGAACAACGTACCGACAACGAGGCCGGCGGCGATCATATTCTTCCGGTCGCGGAGCAGCACATAGAACGCAGCTACAAACATGGCGATTTCCGCATTGCGTTCAAGGGCAAGGGTCGGATAGAGCAGTTGCCGAAAAGACAGCGTGACCGCCACAAGGCTGATTGGAATCATCATCTTCGGGAAGAAATCGCAGAGCACCCAGATGGAAGCAAAAACCAGAATGCAGCTGGTCAGCCAGTAAACCCGCGAGTACATGTCCATCCCGCCAGCCAGTAAAGTTGGAAATCGTACAAGGGTCACTATGAGCCGAAAGGCCGTAAAGGAGAGGAAATATGGACGCCTATCCCCCCTCCAAAGTACTGCCAGCAGCCATATGTTCAAGACGAGATCCAGCTGATAGAAAATCATTCCAGCTTCAAACATTTCCATGGAGGACCTCCACAATGCGAAAGCTCTCTGCTGCGGTAATTGCCCTGATCCTTGGGGGAGTACTGTATGCCTCAAACTTCACGACTTCATGCCAGGACCCGAAACCCTGTGGGACAGCTGGATGCCCTAGTCCAAGATAGCTTCGGAAACAATTACGCCCGGGAGGTTGGGCCAGTTTCCTTACGCTAGTTTTCTTTAGAGTTGTTGAAGTGACGTTCGGTGCTGAAAAAGCGCTTTGCTAATTTGGCCGACAGATTAGCACAGCGCCGCCATCATATCGCCAGTTCTTAAAAAAATGTTTCGACGTAACGCTGCCGAAATTCCAGCCTAAATCTGGTAGTCGATTTCGATCACTGCTTGCAGTGAGTGGACGCCGTCATGATCAACGTTGACGTTCCCTTCTAAATTCTTAACCTTGTCCTTTAACTCCTTCACCTGAGTCGCAACAACTGCAAGTGCTTCCGAGAGCGGATCCGCGATCTGCTTCGGATCGGTAATTACGATCCGTTTGCCGTCGCGGTAAACAATATGAGCTGGGACGCCCACAACCGTGGAGTTGTCGGGAACATTGCGCAGGACTACCGAACCCGCCCCAATTCGCGAGTTGTCCCCCACGAGGAGATTGCCCAGCACTTTCGCGCCGGCGCCAATCACTACGCCATTCCCAATCGTGGGATGGCGTTTCCCATGCTCTTTGCCGGTGCCTCCCAGGGTCACTCCCTGGTAAAGCGTCACGTCATCCCCAATAACTGATGTCTCGCCGACCACCACACCCATGCCGTGATCGATAAACAACCGGCGTCCGATCTGGGCTGCCGGATGAATCTCGATACCCGTGAGTAACCGGGCAATCTGTGAAAACCAACGCGCCAGCAACCGGAAATTGTGATTCCAGAGCCAGTGATTCAGCCGATAAGCCCACAACGCATGCAATCCGGAGTAGCAGAGAACGACCTCCAGCGTCGATCGCGCGGCCGGGTCGTTCTCTTTTACTGACGCGATGTCTTCGCGTATCCAACTCAGAGCTGTTGCCATAGGTCACACCGCAACTGCGGTAAGCTGCTGCGCCTCGTTTCGCAAATTCTCGAACAACACGCTGCTCAGGTAGCGCTCGCCGAACGACGGCAGCACAACCACAATCACTTTGCCGGCATTCTCAGGCCGATTCGCAACCTTCAGAGCCGCAACCACCGCAGCCCCCGACGAAATCCCCATCAGCAGTCCTTCTTCCAACGCCAGCCGTCGCGCCATTTCAATCGACTCCTGGCTGGAAACCTGGATTACTTCGTCGATGTAGTCGGTTCTCAGGATCTTCGGAACAAAACCGGCACCTATGCCTTGAATCTTGTGTGGCGATGGTTGACCGCCCGACAGTACTGCACTCTCAGTCGGTTCCACCGCAATTGCCTTAAATGAAGGCTTCTTCGGCTTGATGTATTGCGAAACGCCAGTTAGCGTCCCGCCGGTGCCGACACCAGAGATAAGGAAGTCGACCTTGCCGTCGGTATCGTTCCATATCTCTGGGCCAGTAGTCTCGAAGTGAATCTTCGGGTTCGCTGGATTATCGAACTGTCCGAGAATGTAGCCATTCGGTGTGTTCGCCAGGATCTCTTCCGCTTTGGCGATCGCACCCTTCATCCCCTTCGGGCCAGGAGTGAGGACAATCTCTGCGCCAAACGCCTTCAGCAGGACTCGCCGTTCCATGCTCATCGTTTCCGGCATGGTCAGAACAAGCTTGTATCCTTTTACTGCCGCCACGAATGCAAGAGCGATTCCAGTATTGCCGCTGGTCGGTTCGATCAGGACCGTCTTTCCCGGTTGTATTTTGCCGCTCTCCTCTGCGTCTCTAATCATGCTCACGCCGATGCGATCTTTCACGCTGGCCAGCGGATTGAAGCTCTCGAGTTTAGCGAGCACCATCGCCTTACTGCCCTTGGTCACTTTATTCAGCTGTACCAGCGGAGTGTTTCCAATTAACTCGGTCACATCCTTCGCAACTTTCATCTCGTCTCCTTCTACAGGCGCCTTGATTTATCCCGGAAAGCAGAACGGCCCACGATTTCTAAGTCGTAGGCCGCCGAGGAATTCCGTTTGTAAAAATCTAATCAGGGCTCCTCAAACCACCCACGTCCGATCACACGTACAGATGCACGGACAACAACAGTGGGGCGCGTTTGAGAGCACAGTCAACATCTGGTCCACTCATTAGCTTAACAGTTCGACCTGTTCTACAGAAAACAAATCATTCTCGTGCTGAACACCCTGGTAATCAGCCCCTCGGGGCTGCCAACAGCTCTGAATCTGAAGTTATGTTAAGGGCGGCCTATTGCCCGATTTAGCGGGTATTATGTAGCACGACTTCAACACTGCCAAGGACAACTAACTACACATGTACAAACCAACCCGCCTGCCGGCAGCGCTGCTGGCAACTGCCTTGATGCTGTTTTCGCTCCCTTGCGTATTCGCCCAACACCGCCTCCACAATGCTGAAGAAGAGAAGATCAAAAGCTATCCGTGGATGAATCCCAGCCTCTCTCCCGATGAGCGCGCGGACATGGTCCTGAAAGAACTCACGCTTGACGAGAAAATCGACCTCCTCCATGGCAACGGTATGCCCGGATGGGGCAAGCCTCGGCCGAATGCCTATCTCGGCAACGGCGGCGCGGGATTCGTGCTCGGCGTGCCGCGACTCGGAATCCCGATCATTCAGATGAGTGATGCTGCCTACGGCGTTCGCAGCAGCGCCGAGAATGGCCGCTATTCCACCGCACTGCCCTCCAACTTGGGTTCGGCGGCCAGCTGGGACCCACAGGCGGCCTGTGAATACGGCGCTCTTATTGGGCGCGAACTTCGAGCTCAGGGCTACAACATGACGCTTGGCGGAGGCGTGAACATCACCCGCGAACCGCGTAATGGCCGCACGTTCGAATACCTGGGTGAAGATCCGATTCTCGCCGGAACGTTGGTCGGCAATCGCATCAAGTGTGAGCAGGCGCAGCAGGTCATCGGTGACATCAAGCATTACGCTGTCAACGATCAGGAAAGCGGACGCAACGAGGTTGACTCCATCATCGGCAAGCGCGCTCTGCGCGAGACCGACCTCCTTGCCTTTGAGATCGGCCTTGGTATCGGCAATCCCGGCGGTGTCATGTGCTCCTACAACTCTCTCAACGGCAACTTTGCGTGCGAGAACAAATACCTTCTGACTGACGTCCTAAAAGATGAGTGGAAGTTCAAGGGCTTCGTCCTCTCCGATTGGGGTGGGACGCACAGCACCGTGAAAGCCTCAGCTGCCGGCCTCGATAATGAAGAGCCGATGGACGACTTTTTCGGCGACAAACTCAAACAAGCGGTGCAGTCAGGTCAGGTTCCCATGGCGCAGCTCGACGACCACGCGCGCCGAATGCTGCGTGCAGAATTCGCCAGCGGAATCGTGGATTCACCGAACGGAAAAGCTGTAGTGGATGTTGAAGGCGGGTTCGAAGTCGCTCGTCGATTGGCAGAGCAGAGCACCGTGCTCCTGAAAAACAGCGACGGTATTCTTCCGCTGGATCGTACCAAGGTTCAGTCAATCGCCATCATCGGATCGCACTCCGACATGGGCATGATCTCAGGCGGAGGCTCGGCGCAGGTCGATCCTCCCGGACCGCCTCATCATTGGCAGGAGCACGTCTGGTTCCCGACTTCGCCTTTGAAGGCGGTTGCCGCGAAAGTGCCGGGAGCAAAAGTACAGTTCGATTCCGGCGCTGATCCCGCATCGGCAGCGGCTCTTGCGAAGAACTCCGATGTCGCAATCGTCTTCGCAAATCAGTGGGAAAGTGAGGGCATGGATCTCCCTAACCTCTCACTCCCCGACAATCAGGACGCCCTAATCGAACAGGTTGCAGCGGCGAACCCGCACACCATCGTTGTCCTCGAAACCGGCACCGCTGTAACCATGCCCTGGGTCGACAAAGTTGGCGGCATCCTGGAAGCCTGGTACGCCGGCAGCAAAGGTGCCGACGCCGTTGCCAATATTCTCTTTGGCGACGTGAATCCCACCGCAAAACTGCCGATGACCTTCCCGCGCAGCGTCGAAGACCTGCCGCATCCGAAGCTGGTAGTCCCTCCGGCCGGAGCGCATGGTCGCGAGGCGGTAATGCGCACTGGAGAGGCAAAGGCCACCTTCAGCGTGAACTATGACGAAGGCCTGAAAGTCGGATACAAGTGGTATGACGCGGAAAACAAGCCCGTCCTCTTCCCCTTCGGCTACGGCCTGTCTTATACGACATACGCCTATTCGGATCTGAAGGTCGCGCCGGGAAATGGCGCTTCCGTAAGCTTCGAGGTGAAGAACACTGGATCGCGCGCTGGCGCCGAGATCGCGGAAGTCTATGCCGCACTGCCCTCGAGTGCTGGTGAGCCTCCCAAGCGCCTCGTGGGGTGGAGCAAGGTTCAGCTGAATCCCGGCGAGAGCAAGCATGTCCACCTCGCCATCGATCCGAAGTTTCTATCGGTTTTCGATGAAACTGCGAACGCCTGGAAGCTCGTTCCCGGCACCTATTCGTTCATGGTAGGAGGATCGTCGCAGAACCTGCCGCTCTCCCAAAAAACCGACCTGAAGTAGTCGCATCACGCGTTCGCCCGAGGAAGTAATCCACGATAGTGGTTTAGCTTCCTCGGGCGGACGCATCCCGCCGTGTTATCTCGATAGAATTCAACGAATGCTGCGTGCCAAATTTTCTGGCTACTTCGCCATATCCAGCTGATAGTGCGCTTCGTTGCCGAATTCGATCCATTCAGTCGGTACGCGCTCTAACCCAATCTCTGTGGGAAGAAAAACGGAGAAAGAGGTACAGCGAGACGGCCTGGAGGTGGAATGGACTGTGATATTGCCGCGATATTTACTGATCAAATTGCGTATGACCCACAAGCCCAGTCCAGTACCTTTATTTTCTTTCGTGCTGAAGAAGGGCTCGAAAATCTTTCCGATCGCAGCACGTGAGATTCCAGCACCGCTGTCGTGAACGTAAACCCGCACCCCTCGTCTGGAAAGATCGTGCCAGTTTCTAGAAGGCGTCACCTTTATAAATATCTTGCCGCCGAACTCGGATGCCTCCATCGCATTGATGATGAGGTTGGAGACGATCTGCCGCACTTCGGTGAAGTGGCCGTTCACCACGCCTGCACATTCGAGGGAGACTAAGGCTTGTAATCCCGCTTCACGAATCTTGGAGCTGAGCAGTCCCAGAACATCGTTGGTGGCTTCACGAACCGACACTGGCGATGATCGATCTGTGCTCCTATAGAAGCCCAGCGTCTGGCTGACGATGTAGCTCACGCGCGAAAGTTCCCGGTCTGCCCATTCCACCAGCTCGCGCCCGCTTTCATCCAGCGATCCATTGCTCTTGAGCAGGAAAACGATGTTCATGATGGCGGCGAGTGGATTATTGATTTCGTGTGCCACCGCCGCCGCCATCCTGCCCGCAGCCAGCAGTCGCTCCGATTCCCGCAGCGTCGCTTCCGTAATCTTACGATCGCTGATGTCCAGGCTAACCCCTAACATCCGAACCGGCTTGCCGTCAGGATCGCGAAATATCGCTCCACGAGCGGCAATCCAGCGTATCGTTCCATCGGACCACAGCGAGCGATACTCCAGGTCGTAGTCCTCTTTGCCAAAGATCGCTAGTTCCAGTTGCCGGCGCACCATCGGCTGGTCTTCGGGATGAATGGAACTCAACCATTCCTCAAAACTTAACGTTTCCTTCTCGGATGGCCGGCCATACAGTGGAGGAACGCTCGATGAGAGGTGAATCCTCCATGTTTCGAGGTCCCACTCCCATGTGCCCATACGCACTTTCTTCTGGGCCAGATCGAGTTGCTCGCGCCGGATCCGCAACTCACCCTCTGCCTCATGCATTCTCAGCAACGAGCGGACGGTCGCAATGAACTCGCGCGGCTGCATGGGCTGAGTCATGTAAGCGTCGGCCCCATGCGTTAGGCCTTCCAGTTTATCGTCGAGGCTGGTGTAGCTGGCCGACAGGTGAAGGACGGGAATAGAACTGGTTCGCGGGTCCGACTTCAAGCGCTCACAAACAGTAAAGCCGCTCAGATCGGGCAATCCTACATCGAGTACGACCAAGTCAGGAGGGTCGGCAGCCGCCAGGTCAAGGCATTCGCCACCAGAGCTGGTCTCGATCACCTGATACCCGGCATTGCGCAGGGTCCGCGACGTAACGTAGCGCTTAGCCTCGTTGTCGTCGACGTTTAAGATCCGGTACGAGCTGCTAGGCTTTGACATTTCTGTTGGCGAAGTCCAATCCAGCGCGTTCAAAAGCTGCTTCCAGCGCTTCTGATTGTTCCTCGCGCGAAGTGGCGTCTTTTATGAGAATTCCTGCAGCTCTGCTCAAGGCAGCTTTTTCCTTCTCATCGAGGATCCTCGATGTGTAAATCACGACTGGTATATCGGCCGTGTTCTGATCGCTTTTGAGCCGGTCAAGAATCTCGAAACCATTCAGGTCAGGGATGTTTAGATCCAGGAAAATAACACTGGGTTTCAGGGCGTGCGCCGCCCTCAACCCCTCGGTGCCATTGGATGCTTCCACAATTCTGAGGTTTGCCCAGTGCAGCAGCCCTTTCAACAAGTATCGTGACACCTCGTCATCGTCGATGATCAGGGCTACCGGTTCTCCTGAGGGCGCCGCGCTCTCTTCCTCGCGGACTTCCTGGAAGTGCACGGGAATAGTCAAATGAAAGATAGACCCGATTCCGGGGGTGCTCTCCACGGTCGCCGTGCCGCCCAGAATGGTCGCCAATTTTCGCGAGAGCGGCAAACCGAGGCCAGTGCCCTTCGCCGTCCTTTGTAGCGAGTTCTCCACTTGGGAGAACTCCTCGAAAACGCGTTCCTGATCCTGAGGGGCAATCCCAATGCCGGTGTCCTGTACGGAGAAGCGCACGAAGTCATTCTCAATTATTCGGACGCATACCCGGACTTCTCCGCGTTCGGTGAACTTCAGAGCATTCGAGATAAAGTTACGCAGAATTTGGGCAACTTTGCTCTCATCGGAAAAGAGCGGCGGAATGCCTTCTGGATCCTCGAACACCAGATCGACTCGCTGGCTGACCAGCAAGGGCTTCAAGACGCTGCGCAGTGAACCGAACAGCACCCCCACGTCGAAATGAATTGGCCTGACGGTAATCTTGCCGGCCTCTACCTTGGCGAGATCCAGCAGGTCGTTGACCAGTTCGAGAAGGTTGTCAGCAGAGCGTCGAATGAATTGAACCTGTTTCTCCTGCTCCCTCGTCAGGTCGCCGTCCAGGCGATCAAGAAGGATTCGTGAAAGCGCGAGAATCGAATTCAGCGGCGTCCGAAACTCGTGGCTCATGTTCGACAGAAACTTGGATTTCAATTCGGAAGCGCGTTGCAGATAGTCGGCTTTATCGTTGATCTCCGCGTAAAGGGCGACAACGCCGCGGTTCGTCTCCTCCAGTTCTTTATTCAGCTGTACGAGTTCCGACTGCCTCAGGTTGAGCTGCTCTAAGGTCGAAAGCAACTCGCGATTTTGTTGCTCCAATTCCCTGAGCGGCTCGTTGGTTCGTCCGCTCATCACGCTGTTCACCGCGGCTTCAATCTTCTTTGCATCCAGGGGAGCCACGCGCGGAGCCAATCTCTTGCTGAGCACGATCCGAGTGCCCTCGCCGGGAGCCGATTCGATGCTAAAACCATCCATCAGTCGGCGCGCTCCCGTAATTCCTAACCCCATGCCGGTCGGCGACCTGTACGCGCCCGAAAGGATGCGCTCAACGTCCGCTATCCCTGGGCCTGAATCCTTGGTCTCAATGATGAATTCATCGACGTTCTTGTTGGAATCGAGCCAAAACTCAATCCGCCCTGCTCCCGCATATTCAATGGCATTTCGCGCAATCTCGGAAATTGCGGTCGCAATTCGGATCTGGTCTTGATGGTCGAATCCCAACGCGCCAGCCAGTTCACGTGCCCGCTGACGAGCCTTCACTACATCTTGCTCATACCTCAAATCGAGAGTGAGAAGTGGAAGCTTCACGCTGCAGCCTTTTTCTTTTGACGTGCGATCATCACCGTCGAGTCGTCACGCGTACGCTGAAAATCCCGATAAAGCACCGCGGCGATCATCTGCGCCGACTTATTCATCAACCCCGCATGCTTATCGAGATGCCACTGCGTTCCGATCCCGTCTGAATTCATAACCAGCATTGATTCTGGATTCCACGGATAGGTGAATTCCTGCACCTTGCGCATCTCGGCACCAACAATTCCATTGTGCGAGACCAGGCTCCGCGAGGTCCCATTGGCAAGAATTGCTCCCGCAACATTGCCTACCCCCGCATACTTTAGGATGCCGGTTTCGTGGTTCACATCGGCTACCGCCACGGCTGCGCCTCGAGTAGGTCGCAGCGCCGCATGCGCCACTTCCAGCACCTCGGTAGGGCCGTTTTCGGCGGCTTTGCCGAACACTTTCATCGCTTGAGATGCAGCCGCATAGGCCGACGTACCGTGTCCAAGTCCGTCGGCCAGCATAAACGTGCATCGATTGGGGAAGTGCCCCAGAGCCCATCCATCGCCACACTCGATTTCGCCCTTCACCGGACGACAGACAACTCCAATCTCGAAAGGCTGGGTCTCCCAAACCATGGCCCCGATGGTCGCTATGATCACTGTCCCCGCACCGGGGCGTGTATAGATCTCGAAAGAGGTACTCTGACGCCTAACCGCTCCCAGGCCCTGACCAGCAGTCCCCACCGACGAAAAACCGTCCTCCATGAAACGTTCGAGGTTGTCCATGCCAGGACCTGAGTCCAGGGCGATGACATCTACCGATCGTTCACTGCGCACATTGCCGATGAGGATTTCACCACGCCTGGCGTGTTTGACGATATTGGTCGCGAGTTCGGTGACCACGATCGCCAATTTCCCGAGCGCTGTGTCATCAAGGTGAGCCAGATTTGCGACTTGGACCGCTGCCCTTCTTGCTTCTCCGACTTGCGATGCCTCTTCGATGGGTACAAAAACCTGATAGTGCATCCTATTTCCATCGGGTGACGGTCACACGAGTGCCTTCACCGACTTTCGTCGCGATTTCGAAATCATTCACCAGCCGTTTGCTGCCGCTAAGCCCGAGTCCCAGTCCGTTTCCGGTCGTGAATCCATCTCTCATCGCTAAGCTGACATCCGGTATGCCGGGCCCCTCGTCCGAAAAACACAGCCGCAATCCAACACGCCCGGTCGAGTTCAACACATCAACCTGGCATTCCCCTCCTCTGCCATATTCCAGGGTATTGCGCGCGAGTTCGCTGGCTGCCGTAACGATCTTCGTCTGGTCCACCAGGCTAAGGCCGATTTCCGCGGCGCGTGCGCGGACCACCTGCCGCACGAGCACAATGTCGCTAGAAGCTCGAATAGGCAGAGTCTCAGTGCGCTGCTGGACCACCGGCCCTCCCCCCCGCCGCTCTCAGTAGGGCCATGCCCTTCTCCACGTTGAGCGCGGTGCGCACCCCCGGCAGTGATAGCCCTAGTTCCACCAGGGTGATCGCGACCGCCGGTTTCATGCCAACCACCACCGTTGCCGCATCCAGCACGCGCGACATCGCAGCAATGTTGGCTAGCATCCGCCCGATGAAGGAGTCCACAATTTCCAGCGATGAAATATCGATAAGAACGCCACGTGCGCTCGCGCTGACGATCTTGTTCGTCAGGTCGTCTTGCAGCGCCAGCGCCAGGCGATCGTGCATATCCACCTGGATGGTGACCAGGAGGAATTCGCCCATCTGTAAGATAGGAATTCGTTCCATCCCAGCTCCCTTAACCCTTAGGCTTTCCGTTGCTCTCCGCGATCGATGATCGCACCGAACTTCCGGTTCGTTCGAGAGCTACCAGGAATGCATCCGCGAGCGTAGCTTTTGTGGTGATGTCGCCCAATCCCACTCCCAGGTGAACAATGGTCTGGGCGATCTGCGGGCGAATGCCGCTGATAATGCAGTCTGCACCCATCAATCTTGCTGCCGTAACCGTCTTCATTAGATGCTGCGCGACGAGGGTATCGACGGTGGGGACACCGGTTATGTCAATAATGGCCACCGCAGAGCCGGTATCGACTACCTTTTGCAGCAAGGTCTCCATCACTACCTGCGTTCTCGCGCTGTCAAGTGTGCCGATCAGCGGAAGAGCGAGGATTCCCTCCCAAAGCTTTACGACTGGCGTCGAGAGCTCCAGCATGTCCTGTTGATGCCGCGAAATGATCGCTTCTCGTGACTTTTGGGACACCTCGGTTGTGAACAGGCCGAGTTTGTCGATCAGTTCACTCGCAGCCTGGATTTCAATGAAGAGTTGGTCCGCATTACCCGATTCACGAACTCGCAAACGGGCAAAAACAGGCTTTTTCAAAGAGAAGACAAACTTAGCTGTTTCACTCGGCGTGAATCCGTGGCGAGCTCGCGACTCCGACAATTCGGTCAGAAAATCCCGAACCAGCGCATACGGTTCGCCCGTAATTTCGGCCAATTGACCCGACTGCGTGGCCTGCTGGAAAAGCCGCAGGAACCGGTCACACTGCTGGCGTAACTCGTCGGCATTGATGAGGTCAGAGCGCTTCTCCGCCGAGCTCATGTCACGCATCCACTCGGACAGAATTTGCTGCTCGTCTTCTCGTAGAATTTGCGGAATCTTGCTCATGGAACCGGAGTCCTCCATTCGAAAGCTTCAAGAGTTTCTGATGCTGAAATTAGTGAGATGCAGGCCGGCAACTTACAACTAGGACTTTTTTTGCGAGCGCTTTGCTAAAGTTCCCCTGATTACGATGTCTAACTGCTCCGGTTCGACCGGAAAACCCAGAAAGGCATCCGCCCCGAGTTCGTCGGCCATCGCTTGTGCCGGGGAGTTGTTATTGCTGGCCGACAAGAAGATCACAGGCAGATGGCAGGTCTTATCGCTCTGCCGGAGTCGCCTGCACAATTGAAAGCCGTCCATGTCTGGCAAGTTGATGTCAAGAATGACCAGGTCCGTGTTCTCGTCGATAATGGACAGCAAATCTTCGCCATTGCCTGCGCATTGAACCCGATAGCCATAATGTCGAAGGGTTCGTTCCAACGCGTACATATGCGCAACATTGTCGTCAACCGCGGCAATCGTGTACTGAACGTCCCCGACATTCCCGTTGGATGGTGCGCCCATGCTCTCCCACACTCAATGACAGAATTAGATCATAAAGCAGCAACACAGGAAAAGCCGCAGGACGAATTGGCGGGAACAAACCGGCTTCCAGTGGTTTCGATAACCCATCGTGGGAACAGACGATGACATTGCTGCCATAAGCGTTCAGCAATCATGACTCGAAGCAACCAGCTCCTGGATACCCCTCAAGCCCGGGGCTTTCGAGAGAGTGCCTAATCCATTCGCAAAATGATCGCGAATCGCGAATCCGAACGCGCCTGCGCCGATCGATTCGTTTGAGCGAATTGAATCTACTTGTTACAATGAGTTCGTTCCAGACATCAGGTCGCTCACGCGATCACCTGCCTTGATGTTCCGGACAGTCCGCTTTGGCTTGCTTTCCTGCAGGCGATCAGAAGTGGCCAGGTAGCTCAGCTGGTAGAGCGCAGCCCTGAAAAGGCTGGCGTCGGCGGTTCGATTCCGTCCCTGGCCACCATAAGTTTCTGTAACTTACGCGCATCCCGCGCTCCGATATGGTCCAGTTGGGTCCACGAGTGGAATCTTGGGCTGGACGTCCTTGAAATGAGCAATAAGGTCGCAGCGCTCTTGCCAAGGCGCTCCGTGTCCGATCACTATGACTCCGACCTCGACGACCGAGAGATCAAGGTTTCGTGCGCTTAGAGAGTCGGGAACTGACACGACGGGATTCCCAAGTGATCGCAGGATCTCTTCTCTGATTGCGAGGAGTGAGGCTCGGTATTCGACCTGCACAATGGTCGTCATGCTGAGAAAACGCTATATGAGTGTCAGTCTTCCACAAGTTACCGCCCTGAAGTGCCGGCGTCATCTTGGTCCAGATTTGGTGCCCTCGGCCAAATGACCCCGTTCAGCGTTATCATCCTCGCGCCGTGACCCGGCGCAGATCTGTCGGCGTCACGTGGGGACGCCAAGCTTCGGAAGGAGCCATTGTGTCAATGCCAAATAGCCGATGAGGAAAGCCAAGGCCCACATCCATTCAGTCAAGCTTTGACTTCCCGGCTGCCAACTCCCAGCTTCCGCAAGAACGTCATCATCGGACACCAGTTCGTGAACCCCGACTGAAAAAGGTTCAACCCGACAAACGCTGTGAATAGATACCAGTACGGGTTCACCCAATGTCCAAGTGCGAGCGAGACAAGAATAAACAGACCTGCGATTAACCTGAGCGTGCGTTCGATGGTCATACAATTCTCCTATTTCAAATCTGTTGTGGAATCTCGCATTTCGGAGTCTCACAATCAGCGATATTTTCCGCAGAGTGAATATGGGTTTCAGGCGGCCCGATCCTCTTCTGGACCATGTAATAGAGGACCGGCACAGTCATGCGCGAGAGAACAGTCGATGCCACTTCTCCCGCCATGAGCGAGATAGCAAGGCCCTGGAAGATCGGGTCGAACAGAATCACGCTTGCGCCGACCACGACGGCGGCGGCGGTGAGGAGCATGGGCCGGAATCGCACTGCGCCCGCATCGACCACGGCTTGTTCTAATGGCATCCCCTGGGCTCGCCGGAGTTCGATGAAATCTACAAGAATGATCGAATTGCGGACGATAATGCCGGCTCCGGCAATAAATCCGATCATGGAAGTTGCGGTAAAGAAGGCACCCATCAATGCGTGGGCGGGCAGGATACCGACAAGCGTCAGCGGAATCGGCGCCATGATCACCAACGGCGTGATAAACGAACGGAACCAGCCCACTACGAGGACGTAAATCAAAACCAGCACAGCCGCGAACGCCAACCCAAGATCGCGGAATACCTCGACGGTGATATGCCATTCGCCATCCCACTTCAGGCCGGGGCGCATCGTCTGTTCGGGAGAGGTCGTCCCAAAATTCTGCTCGATGCCGTACCCGTCAGGCAGGTTGATCTGCTTGATCGCATCGCTCATCTTCAGGATGGCGTAGACGGGGCTCTCTTCGTCGCCCGCCACGTCGCCTGTTACATAAACGACGGGCAGCATGTTCTTGCGATATTGGCTGACGTCAATCGTCCCCCGCTGTATTTGTGTCACTTCGCCAAGAGCAACCTGCCCTCCGGTGACAGTGGGCAGCTTCAAGCTGGCAAGGCTGTCGATGTTGGAACGGTCGGCGCGGGCCAATCGAACAACGATGGGAACGTCTTCGCGTGCTTCGGTAACATGCAGCAGTCCAGCATTCGAACCGTTTAGGGCGATGGCAACCGTCTGACTTACATCGCTTGCCGACACACCGTGCAGCGCAGCCTTGTCGAGATCAACTTTCATGTCGTACCTGGTCTGTGGATCCTCCACGTACCAGTCGACATCAGTTACACCGCGAGTTTGCTGAAAGACTTTTTTCACTTGAGCCGCAACCTGCATCCGTTCTTGCTCACTTGGGCCATAGACTTCGGCCACCAGAGTTTGCAGCACGGGCGGTCCCGGAGGCACTTCGGACACCTTGATACGAGCACCAAACGGCGCAGCGATTTTCTGTAATTCCGGACGCAGGCGGCGGGCGATTTCGTGACTCTGCGCGCTTCGCTGCTGTCTTGGCAAAAGATTTACCTGGATGTCAGCGACATTCGGGCCGCTTCGCAAAAAATAATGCCGCACCAGTCCGTTGAAGTTATACGGACCCGAAGTGCCCGAGTAGATCTGATAGTTCACCACCTCCGGTTGATCACGCAAATAGCTGCCTAGCGCCTGCGTTACCCGCGTCGTCTGCTCCAGGGTGGTGCCATTTGGCATGTCGACGATAACCTGGAATTCGCTCTTGTTATCGAAGGGCAACATCTTCACGCGCACGAGCTTCAGGGGGACGAAGGCGACGGCAAGCAGAAGGAGCACAACCACTCCGACGAGGAACAGCGCGCGCCGCCTCGGTTGAGCGATCAGCGGTTCCATCACACGTCGATAAAAGCGCGTTGTCCAGCCTTCGACATCGTGTTTGCTCTTCGACTCGCTCGCGTAATGCTTCAGAAGCCGTAGTGCAGCCCATGGCGACACAACGAACGCCACCCCCAAAGAAAACAACATCGCGGCAGAGGCGCCGACTGGAATCGGCCGCATGTATGGGCCCATCAATCCACGAACCATTGCCATCGGAAGAATGGCGCCGATCACCGCGAACGTGGCGAGAATGGTCGGATTGCCGACTTCGTTCACGGCCTCCACGGCGACGTCGGAAAGATCGCGTCCGCGATTCTCAGGCAGACGAAAATGCCGAACGATGTTCTCAACCACAACGATTGCATCGTCAACGAGAATGCCGATGGAGAAGATTAATGCGAACAAGGTGACGCGGTTCAGCGTGTATCCATAGAAATAGAAGATAGCCAGGGTGAGCGCCAGCGTGACAGGGATTGCGAGAAGAACAACTCCCGACTCTCTCCACCCCAGCGCCAGTGCTATCAGCAACGTTACGGACAAGGTCGCCAAAAGCAGATGCTTCAAGAGCTCGTCAGACTTTTCCTTCGCCGTCTCCCCGTAATTTCGTGTAACCGTGATGTTCAGGTCTTTCGGAATCAGATAGCCATGGAGCGACGCGACTTTCGCCAGTAATTCTTCCGTAAGCACACTCGCATTGGTGCCCTTACGCTTGGCCAACGTGATGGTGACGGCGGGAAAGTCCGCGCTGGGAGTCCCGCTACCGCGAGCATTCGCGAACATCACATAGTTGTCTGGCTCTGCGGGGCCGTCTTCCAGTTTCTCCGCCACGTCACGCAAATAAACTGGGCGTCCCTGAGAGACCCCAACCACGATCTGATTCAGCTCTTCTGGGCGGCTTAGGAACCGTCCTGCCTCTACCTGGAACTCTCGATTGTCGTTGGCAAAACTGCCGGCAATCTGCCGGGCATTCGCGCCTTCCAGTCGATGCACAACGGCGGCTGGGGTCAGGCCGTAGGCAGCCAATCGTGTGGTATCGAGAACAACTCTTACCTGTCGTGGCTGGCCGCCGATGATCTTCGTCTCGGAAACATTATTCAGTTGCTTGAGTTGATGTTCGAGTTCGCCCGCCACTTGCCGCAAGCGATACGCGTCATATCCATTGCCCCACAGTGTCAATGCCAGGATGGGCACGTCATCGATCGAGCGTGCTTTGATAATCGGCTGAGAAACTCCTGGTGGAATGCGATCGAAATTCGAATAGAGCTTGTTGTACGTTTTGACGATCGCATCTTCTTCTTTGGTGCCGACATAGAAACGCACCACGATCATGCTCATGCCAGGATGGCTGATTGAGTAGATGTACTCGACGCCAGGGACCTCGCGTAACAGCTTCTCCATGGGGATGCTGACGCGCTGCTCCACTTCGCTTGCGGAAGCACCGGGCATCTGCACGAATACATCGAGCATGGGCACGACAATTTGTGGCTCTTCTTCGCGAGGCGTTTGCCAGATGCTGAAGGCACCGACGATCAACGCAGTGATAATGATGAGCGGAGTCAGCTTCGACTGGATGAACATGTGAGCGACAGCTCCAGCCAGCTGAAGCGGGCCTCTTCCCTTTCCAGAATCGGTCGAAGCGGGGTTCACGGCTGCCCCTCCACGAATTTGCCGGTGAGGTCGCGTTGGCCCGGATCTGTCACCAATCGTTCGCCGGACTCGATTCCAGACAAAATCTCAACCTTCATGTTTTGTGTGCGACCCAAAGTTACGTAGCGCAATGCAGCTATCTGATCGCTGCCGACTACATAGACTGCTTGCAATTGACCGCGGTCCAGGACTGCGGTTTTCGGAACGAGCAGCGTGTCTCGATTTCCTTTCGGAACGCTTACCCGACCGAACAGCCCGGATCGCAGGTTCGGGATATTCGGCAAATCAAGTTTCACAACAAAGCTGCGGCTAGCTGGGTCGGCTGATGGGACGATCTCCGCGACTTTCGCCGGGATCGGTTCTGATGTCAGCGCTTCAATCTGGATCGGCACTGCCATGCCCATCCGCACAGCAGCAATATCCATTTCATTTATGTTCGCTTCGAGGCGATAGTGACTGGTGTTCTCCACCGTCAGCAACACCATGCCGGGAGAAGCGAGGTTTCCGATCTCAACTCTTTTATCGGTGATCACGCCATCAAACGGAGCGAGCAGGCGCGTGTAGCCCTGCATTGTCTTCGCTTCCGCAAGCGCTGCGCGCGCTTGTGCTTGTCCCGCATGTGCCACTTCCAGTTGGGCCTGTGCTGCCTGATAGCGAGCTTTCACCTGATCGAATTCTTGAGGACTTACCGATTTCTTGCCGTACAGGTTTTCGTAGCGCTTTAGGGTAGCGTCAGCAAGGTTATAGTCCGCTTCAGCCGCGACCGACTCTTTTTCTGCCGCCATGACCGACGCAGCTGCACGATCGGTTGCAGACCGGAACTGTGCATCGTCAAGAGCGACCAACACCTGTCCTCTTCGGACTCTGTTTCCCTCATGCGCGTAGACGCCGGCCACAGTCGCCACGATCTGGGCTGAGAGCTGTGCCGATTCAGCGGCGCGAACTGTTCCTGTGGTTTCGATGTAGTCAGGTGCGGACGCTTTCTGCACTGCAATAACAGCAACGTTCGATACGGACTGTGGGGCCAGTTGCACTTGCTTCTTTTCACCCGAGCAAGCTAGCAATCCGGAGATGAGTAAGGTCATGGAAACGAAGAAAAAGATCTGTTTACGATTCATGGCGTCACCAGCAGTGAATGAGAATTAAGAGATCCAGTGGCAAGCAACAGCGCGGCGTAACTGGTGCGGCACTGATAAGCAGCGTTCCAATAGCTTGTCTGAGACTGCGTCATCGCCTGCTGAACCTGCAATAAATCGGTGATAGTCGCCAGGCCGGAGTCATAGCGATTCTGGCTTATACGTAGGCTTTCCTTCGCTTGTGCGGAAGACGCTCGCGCGACCTCGACCTGCTGGCAAGACGAGGAGAAGTCGTAGAAAGCACGGCGCACGTCCAATCGAACCTGGTTCTCGTAGGTCTGGCGTCCGGCGACTACCCGCTCTTGTAAAGCTTTCTCCTGAGCCAACGTCGCTCGGTTTGCGCCGCCAGAGAAAAGGTCCAGCTTTAGTTCAAGGCCGCCTACCCAGTTGTTTCCGCCGTTGGAGAATACGTTCTGCGTGTCGGTTTCCCACGAACCGAAGGCGTTCAACTTCGGGCCGAACGATGACTTGGCTACGCTGACCGATTTTTCCTGCGCCGCCTCTTCCGAGCGAATCCGTTTGAGATCGGGTCGTTGCGCCAATGCGGCACCTTCCAGGTCTGCAAGGGTCTGAACCTGAGGTTGTTTCTCGTTGAGCGCTTCGGCAGGGTTGAATGACGCGGAAGTTGAAAGCCCCAGTGCAATCCCAAGTTCCGCTTGCGCCATACTTACGCCGTTCTGGGCCCGAATCAGTTCTTGCTGACGGGTTGCCGCATTCACCTGAGCGCTTAGGAGATCCGACTCAACCACCAGTCCTGTGTCGAAGCGGTTTTTCGCCACATCGAGGACCGATTGGGCAGTTGTGCGCGACTGTTCGGCGACATCGAGTTGTTTTTGCGCGAGCAGCAAACCGTAGTAGGCCTGCACAACATGGAAGACCAATTCCTGGTCAGTGCGTTCAAGTTGCTGCACAGAGGCCTGCTGCATGAATTGAGTGCGCGACAGGTTGCGCCAACTTGCAAAGGAGTCGAAGAGATTCCATTCTCCCCCGAACCTAGAACTGAAGTTGCCGATCGGTGTCGGCCGGTTCAACGCATTCAACGCGAAATCTGCGGTTGTGAAGCGCTGCTGGCGAAGCTTGGTTCCGAACACATACACCGGATCGTTACCGCGGGTGGCCGTCTCCGAAAAGCCGATATGGGGAAGAAGCAGCGATCGTGCCTGCTGGACTCCTGCAGCCGCAGCTTTTTGGTCAGCGAGTGCGGCCTTGCGCAGCGGATTCTTCTCCAGCGCGATCTGAATTGCCTGTTCGAGCGAGATCGGCTCTTCAGAGATCGAGTCGGTCTTGCTAGATACAGGACTGGTGAGAAACTGGCTTTCCTTTTCCTGGGCGAAAACAAATGCAGCGAAGAACACCAAGCCGCTTAGCAGGATCGATATGACGCGCAGTGCTTTCCCGTTTCCGTGTTCCCTGATTCTCATTCCAGTTGGCATCGAGTAGTTCCCCTTTTGTCTAGCGAACCGCTCCTGCCAAAACCTTGCTTGAATCTTCTTCTACTGCCACTTCGCGGATTTCGAACGTCGTGTCAAATTCCGCGGTCTTGTGGATCATTGCGCCTACACTGCAATACTTCTCTTCGGAGAGGCGGATTGCATCCTCTACGGCCTTGCGATCGACATCCACGCCTATGATCACGTGATGCAGGCGCACCTTTACGAATACCGCAGGTGGCTGCGGCGCCTGATCAGCCTCAACTCGCACTTCGTAGTCGGTCACATACATGCGTTTCTTGCGAAGAATCGAGATCACGTCGAACGCCGTGCAGCCGGCCAGGCCAGCCGCGATCAGTTCGATTGGCTTGGGCCCGGTGGCGCCATCCTTGTCATCGATGAGCAAGTGATGGCCGCCTCCGGTACGCGCCACGAATTGGCGGTGATTGCTAAGAGGTTGGGTGAGAGTTACTTTTGCTTCGATCATCGTTGAGCCTCCGGCCAGCCCTATGGCCACTATGTGTTTCTCAACGATGAAATGCAGGAGGGAGCTTATTCATTACAAGAGCAACACGAAATATTTCCGTAATCGAACTCCCAATCCGGGATTGGGGCTAGATAGTGTCCGGAAAGAGCTTATTGCCGTGCTGTGGCAGGCTTGAGAGGCTTTAGCGCGGCTTCGTACTTTTGCAGGACAATGCGTCGAATCGCGGCCGCCGCGTTCCGGTCGAGCGATTCGGACTTGTAGGTCTTGATTTCCCTGATCGTTAATCGCAGATCCTGGACGAAAGCCTCGCAGGGCACACACCCCGACATATGCTTCTCCAGTTCGGAGCAAAGCGAATCATCGAGTTCTTCGTCCAAATAGTCGGAAAGAGCAGCGAACATTTCGCGACAACTCTGGGTCCGATCTTTGGCGATTGTTTTGCGAGGAGGTTTTCGGGCCTTGGACGGCTTTCTGGTCGGACCAAGCTCTTTTCGGACAAACAGCCTGGCACGATGTAGGCGAACGCGGATAGTGTTCTCGGTTAATCCCGTGATACGCGCAACTTCTTCAGTTGGCAGCTCCTCCATGTCGTGCAAAACCAGGATGAGCCGATATTGGGGAGGAATTCGCAGTACCGCCTGCCGAATCGTGTCAGCCTCTTCCTCCCGCAGCACGGAACGTTCGGCCGACATGGCATTTGACTGCCCGAGTCTTTCCAATTCTTCTCTGTCCGGCATCAGTTCATCGAGCGACAGCAGTTCACTCGGAGCGGACTTGGACTTTCGTCGACGCATCAGACAGGCATTCTTCGCCACGGTGTAAAGCCATGTGGTCAGTCCGCCCGGATCCTCCAGCTTAGGCAAGTGTTCTGTAGCCTTGAACAACACCTCCTGGCTAGTGTCCTCGGCATCCTCGCGATGTCCGCAGACTTTCATGCTGAACGAAAATACCGTCTGCTGGATCAATTCCAGAAGGCGATCCGTCCCGTTCGGGTCCCGGCTCCGTAGGAGTTCGATGGCTTCTTGAATTTCTGGCCGCATGTTTAGGCGATCGATCGAAAGCTAGACTAGCACAGGGTTTGAGCCCACTCGCCTAAACTCCAAGAGGGACCAGGAATGTTCCCCAGGCGTGTGCTCGTTCATCCCCAGCATCATCAACGAGAATAGCCTCCGCCGCGATGCGCCTCCTCTGCTTTTCTACAACCCATCCGTGCACTGATAAGGTGTCGCCGGGAACAATTCGACCGCGAAATCGTACTCGGAGGTCCGCCGTAAGAGCCTCCCAATCCCTTGCAATGATCGCCTTTGACATAGCTTCGTCCAGAACGGCGCTGATGATCCCGCCGTGTATCGTGCCCTGAAAACTCTCCCACTGACGGGTGGGCGTCCACCTTGCTGTCGCGCCATCGGCCCCTTTTACAAAACGAAGTCGCAATCCGCTGGAATTATCGGCACCACACACCACGCAAGAGGAATTTAACCTGGCGCAATCCCTTCGCGAAGTATTCACGGATTTGTACTTGGCTTCCGGTTTCGGAACTTCGCTCAAATGTGGAGCCCGGCTGGACATGGCTAATTCATCGCTCACTGATCTCTGCAGCTTTCCTTGAGAACAGCTTCATCGCATCCCCCAACCGCGCCATGACTTGAGCCCACTCCCGCAAGTGTGCGTGACCTGATCGCGTGAGAGAATACATTCGACGCGCCGGACCCGAGTGCTCCGGCTCCCAACTTGAAGTGACGTAACCGTTCCCTTCCAGCGTTCTCAATGTCCTGTACATAGCGGCACGTTCGATCTCCGCATCCGTTAGTGCGTGCTCGCCAAGGTTTTCTGATAACTCGTAACCATACGAGCGACCTTTTTCCTTCAATATGAGCAGGAGCACCGGTTCGATGAATCGGTAGATATTTCCCATTGCGCAGGTGCACGGGTGATCAGCTCCATGCCGAGGGCATCTTGCTTTAGGCATCTCGACCTCGGGTTGACACGAGCTTTAACAGAACTAATAAGGTAGAAGTAATCTGCATCTAGATGTATGTTACATCTAGCTAAGGAGATGTCAACTTACAGCTCTGGAGGTCTATGTGAAGATAGCAGTGGCAACAATCGACGGAGTTTCCGTTTCGCAACACTTTGGACAAAGCAAGGGATTTCTGGTCTTCGACATCGATGGAGAAACAATACGAAGCCGAGAGTTCCGCGCCAACCAACACACTCCACACGCGCAAGGCCTTTGTAATCACGATGGCGAACATCACCATGGAAATCATTCTCACGGAGATGTTCTCGAACTACTAGGCGATTGCAAATTCGTACTCTGCGGCGGGATGGGCGCAGGCGCCGCTCAGTCCCTGCGAAACTCTGGGATTGAACCAGTGATTTTGCCGGAGTCCGGTTCTGCCGAGAACACCGTACTCTCATATCTGAATGGGACAACACTGGGCTCTTCAACCAGCCTATGTAACTGCCGTCACTGACGCCGACAATGCAAGCCGACACAATGACTGGGAAAGGCTCTCTTTATGGACACGAACGATTGCAAAATTAATACAAAGCTGATTCATGCGGGGCAACACCCTGACAGTACCGGCGCAGTCACGGTTCCGATTTACCAGACCTCAACCTTCGCGTTCAGGAATGCTGAACATGGGGCTGCTTTGTTCGCCGGTGAAGACGACGGCTATATCTATACTCGAATCGGCAATCCGACAGTGCATGCTCTCGAAGAAAATATAGCGGAACTCGAGCATGGGTACGGAGGCATCGCTACCAGTTCCGGCATGGGTGCTGTGTGCACCGTCTACATGGCGCTGCTTGAAACTGGAGCTCACATCGTGAGCACAGCTTCCGTGTACGGCCCAACGCGCGGGCTGATGGAAAACGACTTCGCGCGCTTTGGCGTGCAATCAACCTACGTAGACACATCCGATTTGGCTCAAGTAAGGAGTGCCTTCCGTCCGAACACGAGGTTTTTGTACATTGAGTCACCGTCTAACCCAACGATGCAGGTGACAGACATCGAAGCTGCTTGCGCGATCGCGCATGAACACAACTGCCTGGTCGTGGTCGACAACACTTTTTCGAGCCCATACTTACAGAATCCCCTCTGCCTTGGTGCTGACGTAGTACTCCATTCCATAACGAAATTCATTAACGGCCATGCTGATGTTATCGGCGGAATTGTCGTCACCAAGGATCCCACGCTATACAAAAAGCTGCGCAAGACTATGGTAAACACCGGCTGCAGCATGGACCCGCATCAGGCATTTCTTGTTCTTCGTGGTGTGAAGACACTTGGCCTCAGGGTGGAACGCGCGCAGGAAAACGCGATGCAGATTGCGCGTTGGCTTGTTGATCAGCCTGAGGTCGCCTCGGTCAGCTATATCGGCCTTGAATCGCATCCGCAGCACAACCTCGCAAAACGACAAATGAGGGGCTTTGGATCGATGATCAGCTTCGAACTTAAGGGCGGCTTCGAGGCTGGGCGCACATTGATGGATCACCTCCGCGTAGCCACCTTGGCTGTATCGCTCGGCGGAGTCGAGACCTTGGTCGAACATCCGGCTTCGATGACGCACGCTGGCATGTCACCCGAAGCCCGCAGAGCAGCCGGGTTCACCGACGGCCTTGTCCGTTATTCGGTTGGAATCGAAGATGTAGGAGACCTGATCGCGGATTTGAGGCAGGCTCTTGATGTAGTCAAGGTGGAATCACTCGAATGTGAGTCAGAGCGGTAGATGCGAGTCGACCTAAGAACTCGATATCCAGCCGTTTCCAACTCGGCATCAAGCTCCAGGGCAGTCAGCATCATACGCGCACAGAAGTCGCATTTGTCGACGACTTCCGTAGCAGAATCGACGTATCGCGCCGAATACCGGCAGGCGGTTACGCAACAGCCGCACCCAATGCAGAGCTCCTTGTTAACGCGAACGATGCCGCTGGAATCCTTTGATAGGTCGCACCGGTGGGGCAGGCCGGAACACAAGAAGGACGGCGACAGTGGTTGCATTGTGATACGTGGAAGGTCGAGGAGTCCAATGCTGAAGTGAGGCAGACTCCGGCATCTAGTTGAGTACGTTATGGGTCCAATTGAACACGTGAAAATCGGAGAAGCACGAGGCTTTTACCCTGAAACGACAGTCACTTACGAACGGTGGAAGACAGCCCTGAAAAGGCTGGTGTCGGCGGTTCGATTCCGTCCCTGGCCACCATTCAACGACTTACACATCTCTGACTCTTCGGCTTTGGGTTCCAATTCGGTGAGTTACCTGCATGAATAGCGGTGCACTCGCTCCGCGCTCCGCACTCTCGACGTTCTCATGCTCCGCCAAACTTCCGAGACAGTTTTGATTCGTCCGATGACGCGTCAAGGCACTGGAATTCCCTGCCTCCACCCAGGCGCACCGTCCTCCCATTGGTTGTCCGTGAGTTGCTCGACATCGGTGCCGTCAAAGCGCATCACAAAAATTTCACCATACGGTTGAGGAGCATCCGTATACGCTGCTTCATCCTTGAAGCCCGTCCTTGAACTTGCGAATGCAATGTAGTCGCCATCAGGCGACCAAGCCATGTGAGCGTCATTGCCACTGCCGTTCGTGAGTCGCTTCAAGGAGCTGCCATCAGGCCTGATTGTGTAAATGTCGTATGTTCCCCCAGACAGACGCGCGAACATGATCAGGTCGCCTCGTGGAGACCACAGCGGAAAATTGTCATAGGCATCGGTGAGGTTTGTGACCGCCCTGGTTTCCAGGTTCATGATGCGTAGACCATTACCTTCGCGGCTGAACGTGCGATAGACGAAGCGCTTTCCATCGGGCGAAAACGAGGGAAACGCATTATTCCCGGCGCCGCCCGTAAGTTCCTGAAATCCACTTCCATCTGCGTTGACAAGTGCCACCTTGGCTCCGCCCTCGATGCGGTCACCTGGTTTTGAAAACTCAGAATGGAAGCCATCGAAAAAAGCTGCAAACTCACCGATACCGAAGAGAATCCTGCTGCTGTCGGGTGACCACGAGCCGGCAAGTGCATTGCGGGTCTTGTCGAGGTAAACGACTTGGGAGACGCCCGTCTGCACTGTAGTAACAGTAATGGCAGAGAGGCTTGCGCGGCCATTAGGAAAGCCGGTCGTTACAAACTGGCTCCCGGATGAATTGAATGACGGGAGGGAGCCGCCGCTCGCGATCTGCAGCTCGTACTTCGAATTCCTGCTGAAAGCCTTCCGCAAGGGCATGGGTAGCTCGGGAACACGTTTGTGAAAGACGACGAGTTTCCCGTCGGGTGACCACGACGCTGTTCGGATCGGAC
Source organism: Terriglobia bacterium (assembly GCA_963724985.1). Lineage (GTDB taxonomy): Bacteria > Acidobacteriota > Terriglobia > Terriglobales > Acidobacteriaceae > JAJPJE01. The sequence continues at coordinate 376,997 of CAVRWV010000022.1, forward strand.
CTCGTGGACCCCGCCGGCCACTTCGGTAATAAACACCGGGATCCGGCGTGTCCTTGCGTATGTAGCCTATCTCGTTCTCTCCAAGAGGAGACGGATTGATCTTTACGCCGGCGGCCGGAAATTCGGAGGATGCGGCTGTCATCGTGTCCACTGATACAAGGCGAGTGTCGTTGCCCGCACCGGGATTTCGCGATCCGGTTGGCAAGCGTTTGTTGGGCGGTCATGCAATACGCCACCACATGACGGCTGTCTCCCATCCACTTCGGACTTCCACAGAAATCCTGGTTCACGGGGATCTTTTTCAAACCAGAGCCGTCAGGGTGCACGATGTAGAGATCAGCCAATTGAAGGCGCTCCCACCGGCCCTCGCTGAACGGCATAGGCTTCCCGCGTCCTGACGAGAACGCAATCCATTTCCCATCGGGAGACCATGACGGTCGGAAATCTCCGCCCGCCCCCGCTGTGAGCCGCTGCGCGCGGAGCGATGTGAGATCCAGGATCCAGAGATTTGCGGTCCCACCCTGGCGCGTGCTGACGAAAACCAGCTTCTGGCCATCGGGAGAGAATGCGGCCTGATCGTCATACGCCGGATCGGTTGTCAACGCCTTCAGGCCGCTGCCATCGGGATTCACCCGAAAAAGATCTGCCGATCCATTTCGCTCAGAGGTGAACACGATCGATTTGCCATCCGGCGACCAGATTGCGTCATAGTCGCGATCGGGATTAGGAAGCAGCGGATGTTCGTCGCTCCCGTCGGATGCAGCCACGAAAATCTCAGGCTGGCCAACTTCTACGCGGTTGAACGCAATGGTAGGTGTGCTCGTTCCCTGGGCCCCCAGCAGCATGAGGCCAGTGATCACAACCATGAATGAACGCATCCCGGGAGTATATCCGCTGCGGATCTCGTGTCGTCTTTACGAATTCAGACTGGCGTCGGCGGTTCGATTTCGTCCCTGGCCACCATAAAGTCTGTGGCTTCCTTCCCCTCCTGCCCCGATTTACCGGCCGCAGTCTCTCAAGATGGCCTCGAGTTCCTCGGGCTTTTTGCCCAACATCAGAGTGGCGTGTTCATTCGTGAAGCGAATCTCGGTGCCGCCGCCTTGATGTTGCTTGATCCAAACGATCTGTGCGGGATTGATGTAGACGTCTTCTTTGTTATTGTTGGACACCCTGATCAAAACGCTCACGTGATCCTCCCGGTAGCCAATCTGGAAACGAAGCAGATTTTAACCTGAAACGGTTAATCGCGATTTCGAAGCAGCTCGCCATTTGCGATCACTTCCGAGCAGACTCTTCCGGCGATCCAGTAGGCAATCTCCCGATAGTCTTCGACATCGAACACGGCCAGATCAGCATCTTTACCCGGCTCAATACTTCCCTTGCGATCCTGCAACTCGAGCGCACAGGCGCCGTTGTAGGTTGCCGCTGTAATCGCCTCAGAAGGTGACATCTTCATCTGCGTGCACGCCAGTGACAACACGAACGGCATGCTCGCAGTGGGCGACGTGCCAGGGTTGTAGTCCGTCGCCAGCGCGACGGCTACGCCAGAATCGATCAGCTTTCTGGCAGGCGGATATTTGCCTAAGCCGAGAAAATAGTTGGCGCCAGGCAGAAGGGTGGCAACGGTGTCCGCCTTCGCAAGCGACCGAATATCTGCATCGACGACGCAATCCATGTGATCGTAAGAAGCCGGCTGGAATTGGTCGAGTGGACCCAGCGCAGCTTCACTCAGCTGGCAAACATGCGCCCGCGTCCCTAGCCCATGTTCCTTCGCGGATGCGAAGATCGCTTGCGTCTCCTGCATCGTGAAGGCGCCGTGTTCGCAGAACACGTCTACATACTTTGCCAGCTTTCGTCGCGCAACTTCGGGAACCATCTTCCCGCTAACCAGCGCAACGTATTCTTCGCGCCGCTCCGCGAAATTCAGCAGGAACAACGTGTGCCCCGAGCAATGTAGGAACCACGGTTCCCTGCCACTGCTTGGCCGCCTCGCGAATCGCCTCCAGCGATTTGATCTCCGCCTCGAAGCTCAGCCCGTAGCCGGATTTCGCCTCGACGGTCGTCGTCCCCGTCGCCGACATCTCGCGCAGCGCCTTCAATACGAGGTCAGCGAGTTGTTTGCGCGTGGACTTGCGCACCCCGTCATATGCTGGACCGAATGCCACCTCCTGCTTCCGCGATTTCCTCGTACGTCGCGCCGGAAACGCGCTTCTCGAAATCTATGAGTCGGGGATTCGTAAACACCGGATGCGTGTGCGAATCCACAAATCCCGGCAGCACCACACCGCCGCAACAATCGATCTCGCGAATCTTCTTTTTGTTTTTCTGAATCCAGGCGTCACGTTGGGCTTCGCGCGGAGAACCTACCGAAACGATCTTCCCGCCTAGACATAGCACCGCCGCATCTTCGACGATGCCAAGCGCCGACATTTCTTTCCCACGCCGCGGACCGCTCCCGGTTCCGCGCAGTGAGATCAATTGGCCAATGTTTGTGAGGAGAATAGGCGGCGCCGTAGCGTGCGCCCGCGTCGTTCTCTTGCTGGTTTTCGCTTTAGCCATTCTTCGCCATCGGTACTTTGATTCCCGACTTCGCCGCGAACTCCTGCGCTTCCTCGTAACCCGCATCCACGTGACGCGCAACCCCAATGCCCGGATCGTTCGTCAGCACGCGTTCGATGCGCTTCGCCATGGCATCGGTTCCGTCAGCGACGGTGACCTGCCCAGCATGTTGCGAATACCCAATCCCGACACCGCCGCCGTTATGAATCGATACCCACGAGGCGCCGCTCGCTGTGTTCAACATCGCGTTAAGCAGTGGCCAATCGGCAATCGCATCGCTGCCATCCTTCATCGCCTCCGTCTCACGATAGGGTGAAGCCACCGAACCCGTATCCAGATGATCTCGCCCGATCACTACTGGCGCCTTAATCTTTCCCTTCTTCACCAGATCGTTGATCGCAAGTCCGAACTCCGCGCGCTCACCATATCCGAGCCAGCAAATGCGCGAAGGCAATCCCTGGAACTTGATCCGCTTGCGTGCGAGGTTGATCCAGCGGCTGAGCACCTGATCTTCCGGAAACATCTGCAGCACCAGATCGTCCGTGATCGCAATGTCCGAAGCCTCACCCGAGAGCGCTGCCCAGCGGAACGGCCCGCGTCCTTCGCAGAACAGCGGGCGAATATAAGCAGGCACGAATCCTGGAAAATCGTACGCGTTCTTCACTCCACGCTCATAGGCAAATGTACGAATGTTGTTGCCATAATCGAAGGTGACCGATCCCATCTTCTGCAGCTTCAACATGCCCTCGACGTGGCGCGCGATCGAATCCATTGAGCGTTCGAGATATCCCTTGGGATCGCTCTTTCGCAGCTCAATGGCTTGGTCGATCGTGAGTCCCTGCGGAATATAGCCATTCAGCGGATCATGTGCCGACGTCTGGTCCGTCAGTAGATCCGGAACTACGCCACGCTCCGCCAGCTCAGGAATCACATCAGCGCAATTGCCGACCAGCCCCACCGAAACCGCTTCCTTCTTCCGAATCGCATTCTTCAGGATGCGCAACGCCTCGTCGAGCGTGTTCACCATGAAGTCGCAATAGCCCGTCTTCAGCCGTTTCTTGATACGCTCGGGATCAACCTCAATTCCCAGGTACGCTGCACCCGTCATCGTGGCCGCCAGCGGTTGAGCGCCGCTCATGCCGCCCATGCCGCCGCTGACCACCAGTTTCCCTTCCAGGCTTCCCAGGTTATGCTTTTCTGCTGCCGCCGCAAACGTTTCAAACGTCCCCTGGATAATCCCCTGCGAACCGATATAGATCCACGAGCCCGCGGTCATCTGCCCGTACATGATCAACCCAGCGCGATCCAGTTCGTTGAACTTCTCCCAATTGCTCCAGTGCCCGACGAGATTGGAATTCGCAATCAGCACGCGTGGCGCGTACTCATGTGTCTTAAAGATGCCCACCGGCTTGCCCGACTGCACCAGCAGTGTCTCGTCGTTCTCCAGCGACTTCAGCGAGCGCACAATCGCGTGATAGCAATCCCAGTTGCGCGCGGCTTTCCCTGTCCCACCATAGATCACCAGATCCTGCGGGCGCTCTGCCACGTCCTCATCGAGATTGTTCATCAGCATGCGCATCGCAGCTTCCTGCTGCCAGCCTTTGCAGGAAATCGACGTGCCGCGTGGAGCTTTTACGGGCACATAGGAGGAGCGCTGCACTTCTGTATCGACAGGCATGTGGGAATGGTAAGCCCGGGCCGCAGAGGGCGCAAATGCCTAGCAGAAGAAGCGATGCAACGAGGCGATTAGAGATTTGAAAGCTTTCCGGTTTTCGATTACCCGATTACAAATTCCCCGATTACCCGATTCCTCTGTGTCTCCGTGGTGAAGTAGTGGTTAGAGCGGCGCGACCGCTGCGAACGTCATCTCTTGCGCGTCGCTGCCGGTTTTGCGCTGCCACGCGAAGAACAGCTCTGTATAGCTTTGCGTAATGAACTTGTCGTCGGTAATCTCCAGCCTCTTGGCGATCTGGTCAATCCAGTCCGGCTTGCCTTCGATCTCGCCAAAATCGCCGATTGGAGTCTCATCGAGAACCACATGGCCATTGCCGTCGGTCCACTCGCTGCGGAACTTTTCGTAACGAAAACTTGGCTGATATCCGAGCGCGCGGATGATCTGCTCCATCTGCTCTCCGTCGGAGACCTTCGTCTCAAGTTCCTCGCGCGTCTTGTGACGGGCATTCACCGCCTTCGCTTTATGCGTCAGCGTCCACTTGCCGCCGTAGTCGCGCAGTCGCAGCAACTGGCCTTTCGCCCGCAATGCGCCGTCGCTGTCGTATAGCGTGTTCATCTCATGCGTACGAGGAGTCTGTTCGCGAAAACCAGCCTCGCGCAATCGCTGCTGTACGTGCTTCAGATCGTCGATCCGAAACTTGATTTCGACTTCGTCCGCCATGAGTTCAGTCTACCAGCCAAAATTGGTCGCCAGCTTGAACGATTGTCCTTCGCACGCCAGAGTTGCTTACAATAGCTAAAGATAAAAGTAAGGGTTAACGATCCGTTATCTCGAGCGTCTACTTAAGCAGACACTCTTCTTAGCTTCTCAGTGGTGAATTCCATTGCAACGTGGGGAAAAATGAATAAAGTTTTCAGCACCGCGGCCGTAGTTCTTGCCGGGTTTTCGTTACAGGTTTCTATGCCAGCTCAATCGAATCCAGCTTCTTCGCAGACCCACTCGACGCCCGCTTGGGTCAAGCGCAGCGACCAGAATGCCCAGGTCCTGCTTAAGGTTATTGCCGACCTGTCGCCAGAGGGCGCCGGACAACTTGGAGTCGAAGGTGTCGACGAGAAGATCTCCGACTTCGGCCCTGGCGCAAATGAGCGCGCGCGTAAAGCGCTGACTCCCGCGGTAGCGGAACTCCAATCCCGCCTGGCGACCGAAAAGGATCCGCTGGTCGTTCAGGATCTGCACATTCTGATCAAAGCGGGTAAGGATCCAATTCGCGAAACCGAACTGGACGACAAGTACGACATTCCCTACTCAAATCTCAGCCGCCACGCTCTTTTCTGGAATTCGAGCCATCCTCGACGAGCAAGTCTCCCCCAGCCGTTATCCCGCAGCCGTCGTTCGCTTAAAGAAGTACGCGGGAATGGAACCGGGTTATAAATCAGCCGTCGAACTCACCGAAGAAACCACGCGGGAAAAATTGAACACTCCCGGACTCGTCGGCCCTTACAAGGGTGAAGTCGAAAAGGATCTCGCCACTAGCAGCACCTATATCGACGGCATTGGCAAACTTTTTGAGAAATATCATGTGCAAGGCTATGAGCCTGCCTATGCCAAGCTCAAGGAACAACTGACTGCCTACAACGATTTCGTCACCAAGGAAGTGCTCCCCAAAGCGCGCACCGATTTCCGTCTTCCGCCCGAAGAGTACGCATTCCAACTGGAGCAGGTTGGTATCGACATCCCACCGGCGCAAGTCGCAGAAATGGCGCACGCATCGTTCAACGATCTGCAGAAGCAAATGCAGGAACTCGCTCCCATCGTCGCCAAGCAGCACGGCTGGAACCTGACCGATTATCGCGATGTAATCCGCGAGCTCAAAAAAGATCAGTGGACTGGCGAATCGATTCTGCCCAACTACGAGAAGCGCATCGCCGATATCGAGGAAATCATCCGCAAGCAGCAACTCGTCACATTGCCTGACCGTCCGATGCGTATTCGTCTGGCCAGCGCTGCCGAGGCCGCCTCGACACCCGCCCCGAACATGCATCCGCCACGCCTTCTGAATAACGCGGGTGAGTCTGGCGAATTCGTGTTGCCGCTCTCCATTCCGGGAGGCAAGTCCGGCGAGACGCAGAAGTTCGACGACTTCACTTACGCCGCCGCTTCCTGGACGCTCGAAGCGCACGAAGGACGCCCCGGTCATGAATTGCAATTCGACGCGATGGTCGAGCACGGAATCTCCGCCGCGCGTGGCGTTTTCGCTTTTAACAGCGTCAACGTTGAGGGCTGGGGCTTGTACTCGGAAGCGATCACGCTTCCCTATATGCCGCCCGATGGACAGCTCGTCTCACTTGATTTCCGCTTGCTCCGTGCCGCTCGTGCGTTTATCGATCCTGAGCTGCAGGCCGGCAAACTGAAGCCCGAAGATGCCACTCGCATTCTGACTCAGGACGTCGTGGTCTCGCCAGCGATGGCAAATTCCGAAGTCGAGCGCTACATGTTCTGGGCGCCCGGGCAGGCAACTGCTTATTTCTACGGATACACGCGACTGGCACAGTTACGCAAAGACACCGAGAAGGCGCTGGGACCGAAGTTCAACCAGAAGAAGTTCCATGACTTCATCCTCGCGCAAGGGCTCTTGCCGCCCCAGCTGTTGCGTAAAGCCGTCATGGACGACTTCATACCGCAAGCGCTGAAGTCAACGAACGTGGCCCAGACTTCTACTTCGAAATCTGTTTCCAACTAGCTCGCAAAAAACATAGGGTGGCTTTTTCGAGCCACCCTTTTCTTCTCGACTAACTGACTAGCCGACTAATGCACGGTTTTTTAAGAATTTCTTGCCACCACGAAATCCGGCGCCCACAGCAGCGCCCGCTTGTACTCCGAGTCAGCGAAAAATACAGATTGCCTTCACGCGCCGCCGCCGCATATTCCGCAGCCTGGCTCATCGCGGCATCGAGTGAACCGTATCGTTCCAAGATGTCGAGAATCTGCCGATGCGTCACTCCGTTGAACGCCCGATCATGCAGCACTTTTTCAATCTGCGTGCGCTCCTCTGGAGTGCAACGATCAAGCGCGTGAATCACCGCCAGAGTTGCCTTGCCTTCGCGGAGATCACTGGCAACTGGCTTTCCGAGCACCTCTTCCGAAGCAGTCAGATCAAGCACGTCGTCAACAATCTGGAAAGCCATCCCCAGATTTCGTCCATACGAAGCTACCGCTTCTTCTTGCTCCGGAGTCGCTTCCCCGACGATCCCGCCAAGCCGCATGCAGACTGAAAACAGGCACGCCGTCTTGCTATAAATAAGGTCCAGATGCTCTTGCTCGGAGATCGTCTTTCCCAACTTCTCGATTTGCAGCAGTTCGCCTTCAACCATCTGCTGCGTCAGGTCGGTAAGCACGTCGAGCACACGGAAATTACGCTCCTGCACCGCGATCTTGAACGACTGCATGTACAGCCAATCGCCCGCGAGAACGCACTTCGAGTTGCCCCACTTCGTATTCGCCGCCGCGCGCCCACGGCGCTTGTCGGCTTCGTCGATGATGTCGTCGTGAACCAGCGTGGCCGTGTGGATTATCTCGACCACCACTCCGAGCCGCACCGGCGAGCGTTCCTTATATCCAAACAGTTTCGCGGAAAGCAGCAACAACGCCGGACGCAACCGTTTGCCTCCGCCGGCGCGCAGGTACTCGCCGATCTCGGTGATCACGTGCACGTCGGACAGAGTCTCCTGTCCGAACTCGCGCTCGATCGCCTGCAGATCGTCACGCAGCAGATCAAAAACTTCCTTGGTGCTGCTTGTCGCTGAAGTCGCCAACTCTAGCCTTCCCAGATCCCCACTCGCCCCGACTAGCTCGAACGATAATTCGTAAACTGCATATCAATGCCGAAATCGCGTTGCTTCAGCAGCGCGATGATCTCCTGCAGCGTGTCGCGGTCTTTGCTGCTCACTCGCACCAGGTCTCCCTGGATCGACGCCTGCACCTTCTTCTTGGAATCCTTGATCGTCTTTACGATGTCGCGCGCCTTCTCGATCGGTATCCCCTGTTGCAACGTGATCTTCTGCCGCACCGAACTACCCGCCGCCGGTTCAATGGTTCCGTACACCAGTCCCTTCAGCGGAACGCCGCGCCTTACTAGCTTGCCCTGCAGGATTTCATTCACCGCCTTCAGCTTGTACTCGTCTGCCGACGCCAGCACGATCGCGTCCTTACCCTCGATCTTCACGTCCGAATGCGTGCCCTTCAGATCGAAGCGCGTGGTGATCTCTTTCAGCGCCTGTTGAATGGCGTTGCTCACTTCCTGCAGATCGATTTTGCTGACGATGTCGAAGGTGTTCTCAGGCATAACGGGTTAGTTTACGCTATCAGGCCTTCCCATTAGTCTGATTTCCGATTTTGAAGAATCGATAGAAATTTTGCGTTGTCTTCTCGCCAATTTCCTCTGAGGAAAATCCGCGAAGCTCTCCGATACTCTTTGCCGTGAAAATCACAAATGTCGGCTCATTACGTTTCCCACGATTCGGCACCGGCGCCAGGTATGGCGAATCGGTTTCAATGAAAAACCGGTCCTGTGGCACCATCGCCGCAACCTCTCGTATATTGAGCGCCTTCGGATAGGTGACGTTTCCGGCGAAGGAAATCATGAATCCCATATCCAACGCCGCGGTTGCGTGATGCTTCTCGCCGGTAAAGCAGTGCAGCACGCCGCCGATACCGCTGGAAGCCCAGTGTTCCCGGATCAACCCCAGGCAGTCCTGCCACGCGTCTTCAGAATTCTGCGATGGACGGCAATGAATAAGGATGGGAAGCTTCGCCGCCTTCGCCAGTTCCATCTGTCGGATAAAGACTTCCTTCTGCACGTCGCGCGGCGAGTGATCGTAGAAATAGTCGAGGCCGATCTCACCCCATGCGATCACGTTCGGATTGCGCGCCAGATCCGCCATGCGCACGTAATGTTCTTCGGTGACCAGTCGCGCTTCGTGCGGATGCACACCGAGGCTCGCGTAAACCCTCACCCCAGATCGTTTCGACTCCGCCAAACGGATTGCGACGTCTACATCATCGGGACCATCGCCATTCCCAATCGCCAGCACCGCCTCGACGCACGCTTCTTCGGCGCGACGAAACACATCTTCGCGATCCTCCGCAAACTTAGGCCCTTCGAGATGACAATGGGAATCGATGTACATGCGATGTGAGCATTAACAGAAAGGGGTAGCTAGTCGCAGGTAGTTGGTAGCTCGATGACAATTCCCAGCTACTAGCTACCAGCTACCCCAACTCGTCAAACTACTTAAGCTTCGCCCCCAAGGGAACATCTTCCAGGAAGCTCGCGAGCACCGGCTTGCCGTTCTCATCATTAGGAAGAGAGGCCGCAAGCAGCATGCCATTCGATTCGAGCCCGCGCATCTTTCGCGGCGCAAGGTTCGCCACGATCACGATCTTGCGTCCGATCAGCGTTTCCGGCTCGTAATGCTTCGCAATGCCTGCAAGGATCTGACGCTGCTCGTATCCCAGATCAACTTCCAAACGCAGCAGTTTGTCGGCGCCCTTGACGCGCTCGGCCACCTTTACCTGTGCCACCCGCAAATCGACTTTGAGGAAATCATCGATGGCGATTGTCTGATTGACCACTGCAGGCGTGGGCGCTCCTACCGCTTGGGTCGCCGGTTCGCCTGCCTGCGCTCCTGCTCCTGCCGGTGCTTCCTGCTTGGCTTCTGCTGCCGGAGTTGCCGGCCGATCTCTGTCTTCCAACTGTTGCATCCTTTCGATCGCGCTCTTGTCTGCGCGCGGAAATACGGGTTCCACTTTGCCCAGCCGCGTTCCCGGCTTCAACTGTCCCCATTGCAAATCCGTCGGCTTGCACTTGCGAATGTCGTGCAGCCCGAGTTGCGTCCAGATCTTCGCCGTCGACTCCGGAATCACCGGATGAACGAGCGCCGTCACCAACCGGAGAGCTTCCGCAGCCGTGTAGAGAATCGCACCCAATCGCGCGCGGCTCGCTTCGTCATTCTTTTCGGCAACAACCCATGGCTCGTTTTCGACGAGATACTTATTGACTGCGCCGACCAACGACCACGCCGACTCCAACGCCCGCGAGAACTGGAACTGCTCGAAGTACGTGTCGAAATCCTTGATCACCGTGCGCGCCAACTCGGCGATCGCATCATCGGCTGCCAATTTCCCGGCATCTGCACTCGGAACTTCCTCTCCGAAGTAGCGCCCGATCATCGTCAGCGTGCGGCTGGCAAGATTCCCCAAGTCATTCGCGAGATCCGAGTTGTACCGCTGCACCAGCGCGTCGAACGAGAACGATCCATCCTGCCCGAAGGCCACTTCGCGCAGCAGGAAATAGCGCAGCGCATCGGCCCCGAGTACATCGAGAATCGTCTCGGCCCTGACGATGTTCCCGCGTGACTTCGACATCTTGCTCTGCTCGAACAGCAGCCATCCGTGCGCAACGATTCCCTTCGGCAGTTCGATCCCCGCGGCCATCAGGAATGCCGGCCAGTAGACGCAGTGGAAGCGCACAATTTCCTTGCCGATCATGTGCACATCAGCCGGCCAGTAGCGATCGAACTTCGCGTGATCAGGCTGTCCATAACCGAGAGCGCTGATGTAGTTGATCAGCGCGTCCAGCCACACATAGATAACGTGCTTCGGATCGCCCGGCACCGGTATACCCCATGTGAACGTGCTGCGGCTGATCGACAGGTCGCGCAGGCCGCTGCGCACAAACGAAATCACTTCGTTGCGCCGCGTCTCTGGACGGATGAAGTTCGGATTTTCCGTGTACAACTTCAGCAGTTTGTCTTCGAACGCCGACAGCTTGAAGAAGTAATTCTCTTCGCTGATTGTCTCCGTCGGACGTCCACACTCCGGACAAGGCGCGCCTGGTCCAGCCGAATCCACGAACATTTCGTCGGAAACGCAGTATTGGCCGGTGTAGGTGTTTTTGTAGATGAACCCATTCTTCTGCAGGACCTTGAACAGCTCCTGCACGCCAATCTTGTGACACTCATCGGTAGTGCGAATGAACTGATCGTAGGTGATTCCCATCCGATCCCACAGCCCGCGGAACGCCGCCGAGACATCATCGGCCAACTGCTTCGGCGTGATCCCCGCTGCTGTCGCCGCGCGCTCAATCTTGATCCCGTGCTCGTCCGTGCCCGTCAGGAAATATGTGTCGTCGCCGAGCATGCGATGCCGCCGCGCAATCGTGTCGCACGTAATCGTCGTATAGGCGTGCCCGATGTGCGGCCGCGCATTCACGTAATAAATCGGAGTAGTTATGTAGAACTTTTTATCCATTCTGGAGATAGACCCGGATGGCTTCCTGCATCACGCTCTTCAGCGGGACGCCTTTCTCTTCGGCGATTCGCCGGCAATCTTCGTATTCTGGCGCGTAATTCGTGATCGTGCCGTTCATATTCGCGATCTTCATGCGTACTTCGCCCCACTGCGTTTGCACCGACGTGGAGCGCCGCTGCAGCACCTGCCGCCGCTCTTCACGCATGCGCACGCCCAGAGTCGTCGTCTCCGCAAAGATAATCTTCGTCATCTGCGACGCCTGCTCCGGTCGCGCCAGCACCGTCAGAACCATCCCCGGGCGGCCCTTCTTCATCTGCACCGGCGTTCCGAACACATCGAGCGCGCCTTCGGCAAACAGGCGATCCATCACGTAGCCGAAAACCTGCGGGTTGAGATCATCAAGATTCGCCTCGATCACCGAAACCATCTCCGGCGTCGTTTCTGTTGACGCCGTGCCCTCACCGATGACCAATCGCAACACGTTCGGCTGGCCAGGCAGATCGCGGCTTCCTGCGCCGTACGCCGACTTACTCACCGTCGTCGCCGGAAACGCACCGTATCGCGAAGCGAGTGTCTTCACGATCGCCGCGCCGGTGGGCGTAACCAGTTCTTTCTGAATTCCTGATGAATACGTAGGAATGCCCGTCAGCAGTTCGACCACGGCAGGAGGAGGCACTGGCAAAATTCCATGCGCGCACTTTACCGTCCCACCGCCGACATTCAGCGGCGAACAAACCCACTCACTCACTCCGAGTGCTTCCGATCCAACGGCAGCGCAAACAATATCGACCAGCGCATCTACGGCTCCGACCTCATGGAAGTGAATGCCCTCGATGCTGGTGTTGTGAACCTTTGCCTCTGCCGCGCCCAGATTTTCGAAGATCGCAATCGCCATCTTCTTCGCCGGCTCGCTGATTGCCGCCGCTGTGATGATCTCGCGAATTTCTTTCAGCCCGCGTCCATGAACGTGGGAATGCGCTTCGTGCTTATGAGCGTGCGAATGGCTGTGCTCGTGCACGTGCGCATGACTGTGCTCATCATGCTCGTGCTCCGCCCAGTACTCATCTCGCGGCTTATCTTTCTCCCCAGCTACCCACACATCCGCTTTCGTCGCCGCCAGGCCGCCCTTGGTGACCTTCGCAATCTCTAGTCGCGCTCCCAGATTCAGCGCGGCAACCGCATCCTCGAACAGCTTGGGCGAGACTCCGGCATCCAGCAGGGCGCCCATAAACATGTCGCCGCTGATGCCGCTGAAACAGTCTAGGTAAGCGATTCGCATTGTCCCGGAGGCGTCCGATTCGGACATTCAAGAAATTGCGGCGTTCTAACTTCTTCCGTTAACTTCTACCGTTCCGACTTCGCACAACTGACTTTCATCATAGGTAAGCCGCCTTAGCGCGTCAAACCGGATCACCGCTTCTGCTCTGCTATAATCACTTGTTTATTCAGCAGCTTACGGGGATTCCTGTCACTTGTACCTCTATTTCCAGCGCCTGCTTACCGACCGCGTTCGCCACTTCCTTCAACAGCAGTACGGGCTCGACCTGCCCACCATCGTCATCGAGCAGCCGCCCAAAGTCGAGTTCGGCGAGTACGCCCTGCCGCTCTCCTTCGAATTAGCCAAGCGCCTGCGCAAGGCTCCCCGCAAGATCGCGGAAGAGATCGTTGCCGGTCTCGGCAAAGTAGATGGTTTCGATCGCCTCGAAGTCGCCGGAGCCGGCTATATCAACGCGCGTCTCTCGCGTGCTGAAGCCGCAACCGCGTTGATCAAGTCGGACTCGACCTCCGCCGTCGCCGAGCGGCCCAAGATTCTCGTCGAGCACAGCTCCATCAATCCCAACAAGGCCGCGCACATCGGTCACCTGCGCAACGCAATTCTCGGCGACACGTTCGTCCGGCTGCTTCGCTTCAACGGCTATCCCGTAGACGTGCAGAACTACATTGACAACACCGGCGTGCAGGTCGCAGACGTCGTTGTCGGCTTCCGCGAACTGGAGCACAAGAGCAAGGCGGACATCGAAGTACTCATCGCCCAGCCTCGTTTCGACTACATCTGCTGGGAGGTCTATGCCGCCGCCTCTTCCTGGTATGAGGAGGACAAGAAGAACCTGCAGAAGCGCGGCGAGACCTTGCACGCCATCGAAGAAGGCAACAACGAGATTGCCGAGATCGCCGAGTTGATCTCCACCGCGGTGCTTCGCCGCCACCTCGAGACCATGGACCGGCTCTCCATCGAGTACGACTTCCTTCCGCGCGAGAGCGAAATCCTGCACCTGCATTTCTGGGATCTCGCCTTCCGTCATATGAAGGACAAGGGCGTGCTCTACCTCGAGACCGAAGGCAAGAACGCCGGCTGCTGGGTGATGAAGCGCCCGTCGGCCCTGACGAAGAAGCCGGAGGAGATGACCGACGACGATACCAAGGTCATCGTGCGTTCGAACGGAACCGTCGGCTACGTCGGCAAGGACATTGCCTACCACCTATGGAAATTCGGACTGCTCGGCCGCGATTTCGGATACCGCAAGTTCTATCGCTATCCGATGGGTCTGCAGTGCTGGATCTCCGCCACCGATGGCGAGACCGAGCATCCGCATTTCGGTGACGTGAGCACCATCTACAACGTCATCGACACGCGCCAGGCCGAAGCGCAGAACACCGTCATCGAAGCCTTGCGCGCTCTCGGCTACGGCGATGCCGCCGATCACTACACGCACTTCTCCTACGAAATGGTCGCGCTCACTCCGCGCTGCGCCAGCGACATGGGCTATCCGCTATCCGAAGACGAGATGGGCAAGGCCTTTATCGAGGTCTCCGGACGTCGCGGCTTCGGCGTCAAAGCCGACGACCTAATCGACCGCCTCATTGCCAGCGCGCAGAAGGAAGTCGACATGCGCCATCCCGAGTTGGCGGAATCGGAACGCAGCGGGATCGCTACCGATATCGCCGTGGGCGCCTTGCGCTACTTCATGCTGAAGTTCACCAAGACGTCGGTCATCGCCTTCGACTTCAAAGAAGCGCTCAGCTTCGAAGGCGAAACCGGACCCTACGCGCAATACGCCGTTGTGCGGGCGACCAACATCTTCCGCAAGGCCGGAATCACTCCTGAGCAGGTGCTCGCTTCCACCGTCGATTTCGACAGGTATCTCGAGGGGGAAACGGGAGACGAAATCTGGGAAGTATGGCTGGCGGCGTCGAAGACCTCCACCATCATCGACCAGTGCATTGCCACCACCGAACCAGCCTACACGGCCAAGCACGCATTCCAGTTGGCGCAGCTCTTCAACAACTTCTATCACCGCCATCACATCCTCAATGAGCCTGTTCCGCAGCGTAAGCAGTTCCTGCTCGCGACCGCTGCGATCGCGCGTCGAGAGTTGATTCGCCTGCTCACCGTAATGGGCATCAGCGTTCCTTCGGTGATGTGAGGTTTCGAACCACGGGAGATTTTTCGCAACTTGGCAATTCAGGCCGAGTTATATTTTCCTGAGGAGGCTCCCCCATGGCTCCTCGTCTTCTCTGCTCTCTCGTCTTTGTATCGTTGCTGGTGAGTCCGGCGTTCGCAAAGAAGAAGCCGTTTCCGAAGATCATCGTCAACGCAAAATACGTTTACATCACGACGTACGAAGGCGGCGATCAGACGTCTCCACGCCTGACACAAGCTGATCAACAGGCAATCCACAACCTGCGCGACGCCCTTCGTCAATGGGGTTACTTCACTGAGACAATTCAGCGCGATCAGGCCGACCTCATTTTCCGTGTTCGTAAGGGAGGCAGCTATGCGAAGGCGGCGGTGAACGTGGGTGGTGGTTCCACACCAGACCGTGACTCGGGTCCTGCGACTGTCGGAATTGGTGGAGATGCCCAAGCCGATGTGGGAACCGCCCAGGATGTGCTGGAGGTTTACGACGCGAAGTCCGGCACAAACACCTCGCCGCTGTGGCGTGGCATGGAGATGAATGGACTTGAGCCTCCGGGTATGGACCTGCTGCGTGATCTCCGCAAACAAGTGGAAGAATCAGCCAAGCAGCCTTAACTCTGAGTAGAGCGACGCCTCCCGTCCGCTCTAACTCGCGATACGTTGGACTTCTATCAGCCGGACAGGTCATCATGAAGATGAATGATCTTTTCTCCTGCTTCGGCTGAACGCAGCACTTCCATCGACAAAAGCTTCGTGGCGGTGGTCCTCGCCGGCGTCTGCACTTTCCTTGAGGTCTACAACACCCAACCGCTGCTGCCGTTTCTGCAGACGATTTTTCATGCGTCGGAAGCCGAGGTAAGCCTCACGGTCAGTGCGACCACGTTGGGTATCGCCGTGGCCGCTCCCATCATCGGCCTGCTTGCCGAATCGATCGGACGCCGCAAAGTCATCGTGCCTGCGCTCTTCGGACTCACTATCCCCACATTTCTCGCGGCTACCGCGCACACGCTACCCGCGTTGCTCGTTTGGCGCTTTCTCCAAGGATTATTTGTGCCCGGCATTATCGCTGTGATGATCACCTACATCGGCGAAGAGTGGGCAGGGCGGGGTGTGGGCTCGATGATGTCCGCCTACGTCAGTGGCACCGTGCTGGGCGGCTTTCTCGGCCGCTTTCTTTCGGCGCAGGTTGTCACTCACTTCCGCTGGCAGGATTCCTTCCTTTTGCTCGGCGCGCTGAATCTTATCGGCGCAATGATGGTCTGGCGATGGCTGCCACCCTCAACCACGTTCAAGCGCGCACCGGGGATCCTTCACACGGTCCGTCACACGGGCGAACATTTTCTGAATTGGCCGCTGGTAACGAACTTCGTCACCGGATTTACCGTGCTATTCAGCCTGGTCGGCGCATTTACCTCGATCAACTTTTATCTTGCCGCACCGCCCCTTAGCCTCGGACCTGCCGCGCTCGGGAATGTCTTCTTCGTATATCTGCTGGGACTGATCGTGACGCCGATTTCGGGTCGCTTTCTCGATCGCCGCGGATTCCTGCGAACCGCGACAGCTGCGGTCGCGATGGGAATCACAGGATTGGCACTCACGCTGGTCCACTCTTTATGGGCCATCATTCCGGGACTTGCAGTGTTCTCCTCCGGAATTTTTATCCTGCAATCGGCCGCCACTGTTCAGACTGGACGTCTCGCCGAAAAGGCGCGCTCGTCGGCAACCGGACTCTACGTCACCTTCTATTACATCGGTGGAAGCTGTGGCGCGGCACTGCTCGCCTGGATGTACTCAATTTCGGGATGGCCATCGTGTGTGGCGGTGCTCACCGCATCACTGATCGCAACACTATTGCTGGCGCGCGCAAGCAGTCGCGAGACGCAAGCGGCGTAAGAATCGCCTTCACAAAACTCCCGGATACCCGGGGGAGGGGCTTCCGAGTGCTCCTACTCAAAACAAAGTACTTATCCGTCGGATGAAGAAATCATCCGTCGGACACGCCCGCACGATCCGTCGGATCGTCCGTCGGATAGCTGGTTATTCGCTGACGCGCGCTTCGTCCAGATAGGATCCCGCTTCTATTGTGACAAATTCAGGGGGACCTACTAGACACTTCTGCGAGATTTATTTCTATCGTGCAATGAGATAGTTACGGCGATTTTGGCGAAATTGAGGGCTTGACAAGAAATTTGGAGGAGGCTGAGTAGCGCGGGCAAGGGCTGTCCGCGCTACCCAAAACAGATTACAGTCCTGCTCCCGAGTTTGCGCGGTCTTGCGCCGCTTGCGTTCCCTTTTTGCCTCCTGCGCCGTTCGCAACTTCGCGCGCCAGCTCAATCAGCGAACGTACTGCTATTCCGGACGGACCTTTGGCGATCCACGATTTGTTGTCTTCCATCCACGCCGTGCCGGCGATATCCAGGTGCAGCCACGGAGTGTCCTCGACAAACTCTTTCAGGAACATTGCAGCAGTAATCGCGCCGCCCCAACGCCCACCGGTATTCATGATGTCCGCGATATTTGAGCGGATCATTTCAAAGTATTCAGCGTCGAGCGGCATGCGCCACATCTTCTCGCCCGCTCGCTTGCAGCGCCGACTGGAATTGCTCGTACCAGGCTTCGTCGTTGGCAAAGACTCCGGCGTTTACGTAGCCGAGCGCAACCACAACTGCACCCGTCAGCGTCGCCGCATCAACGAGGTGCGTTGCGCCTAACTGCCGCGCGTAATGCAGACCATCTGCCAGCACCAGCCGCCCTTCGGCGTCGGTGTTGATAATCTCGATCGACTTACCGGACATCGCAATCTGCACATCGCCCGGCTTCTGCGCCTTGCCGGATGGCATGTTCTCAGTGGCCAGCACGATGGAGATCACCTTCACCTTCGGCTTCAGCAGCGCGATCGCGCGCATCGCGCCCAGCATGGTGGCGCCACCCGCCATGTCGTACTTCATCTTTTCCATGCCGTCGCTCGGCTTGATGGAAATGCCGCCGCTATCGAAGGTGATGCCCTTTCCCACTAATCCCAGAACTGGCTTCTCCGGTGCGCCTTGCGGCTCGTAGGTCAACACGATCAGCGCCGGTGGTTCGTCAGATCCCTGCGCTACGCTCCAGAACGCGCCCATCTTCAGCGCCTTGATCTTCTCCGCGCCGTACACCTCGCACTTCAGCCCGACTTCCTCCGCCATCTTCTGCGCGCGTTCCGCCAGCATCGTCGGAGTCATGCGATTGCCCGGCTCGTTCACCAGCGTGCGCGTGAAGTTCTGCGATTCGCCGATGATGCGACCTTCGCTCACAGCCGCATCGAGTGCGGCCTTATCCCCTGAGCCCGCGACCAGCGTTATCTCTTCCACACGCTGATCTTTGCGATCGCTCTTGTAGACATCGGGATCAAAATTACCGACAAAAGCCCCTTCGACGCTCGCACGGACAGCATCCGCCGCTCCGCTCGCAATTTCGGGCACCGCGAAGGCAAGGCTGCGGAGACTCTTCGGCTTCAGGAAACGAACTGCCGTTCCCACCACCTTGCGCAATTCCACGGGACTAAAGCTCTTCGCCTTACCACCGCCGACCAGCAGCAACCGTTTGGCTGCCAGTCCCTGCGGACGGTGCAGTAGGGTGGTCTCGCCCAGTTTGCCGGTCACTTCGCCGCCGGAAAGCAGATCCTTGGCCGCGGCTTGAATTGCCGGATCGGCTGACAGAATCTGCACGCTGGGCTTGTCCTTTTCGCCGGCATCGACCACGGCGACGGCCAGGATTTCGGTTGCGACTTGCGCTGCGCTTCCGTGAACTAACTTTGTATTCATTTCCACCCCGTGAAATTTTGCTTGCGCGGAGCAAGCCAAAACTGGGCCGCCAAAATCCGCTCTACGGCCGCTTACTCCGCTGAATCGCTTCCCGAGCCTCTTTGTCCGCTGTACGCCGCCGCTCGGTCTCGCGCTTGTCCCACAGCTGTTTGCCCTTAGCCAGCGCCAATTCCACCTTGACCCGGCCATTTTTGAAATAGAGCCGCAGGGGGATCAGCGTCAGGCCCTTTTGCTGGGTTTTCCCAATGAGTTTCTTGATCTCTTCCTTGTGGACCAGCAGTTTGCGGGTCCGCAGGGCCTCATGGTTAAAGATGTTGCCGTGTTCGTACGGGCTGATATGGGCGTTCAGCAGCCACAATTCGTTGTTCTTGACGATTCCGTACGCATCCTTCAGATTGGCCCGCCCCGCTCGCACCGACTTCACTTCCGTGCCCGTCAGCGCAACGCCGGCCTCGATCTTTTCCAGCAGGAAGTAGTTGTGCGAAGCCGCCCGGTTGACTGCCGCGTCTTTCTCGCCAGCGGCCGTAGCCTGGCGTTTGGGCGCCTTTTCCTTCTCCGGTTTGGTCTGGTGGGTGGCTTGCCGCGGCATAAGGCTTTCTCAGGAGAGTCCCAAAACTTCAATGCTAACACAGGGTTAACATCGCCCTAGTCCTTCGCCGAAGGCCAGAAATTGGGCAGCTCCGGATGTTATAATCCCGACTTCGCGAAGACGAATCATTACCAACTCTCTTCGGCTTTGCGTGCAAGTCCAGCGCTGCACTTCGTTCTAATTTTGCGTCGCAGCGGGCGTGAACCGGGGCCGCGTGTTCATGTATCGATTCAGAGCCGAGGTCTGCGTTCACAACCAATCCGGATGAGGTACTGCGTGGGAAACACTGGTCGCCCAGGAAGTTCGATGAAACGCCTGATACGAATCGCGGGAGCGTTCTCGCTTCTCGCTCTCACTTTCACTGTTCTGGCATTCGCCGCTGACCAGGCCGCCAAAGCTTACAAAATTGGTGTCGACGCCGAAACTCGCAACGACTACATCAAGGCTTATGAGCAATATAAACAGGCTTACGACCTGAAGCCGAAGGACATCAGATATCGCGCGGCCTATACGCGTATCCGTTTCTATGCGTCCTCGGAACTGGTGCATCAGGGCGAACTCTTGCGGAAGGAAGGTAAGTTGCAAGATGCGCTGGTGATTTTTCAGCGCGCCGCAGCTGTAGATCCCAGCAACTTTGCCGCTGAACAGGAAGCCAATCGCACTCAACACGAGATTGAGACCGGGGGCATCCCCAAACCTTCGGCCCTAAAGAACGAATCCGCAATAAGCCGTTTGGCGGCGAGTGCCGGAGGACCGGCCGAACTTAAGCCAATCTCGAATACACCAATCACTCTGCGGATGACCGAAGATGCCAAGGTGGTCTACACCACCATCGGCAAGCTCGCGGGAATCAATGTACTTTTCGATCCGGATTACACCTCGCGCCGCATCAGCATTGAACTGAACAACGTCAGCCTCGATCAGGCCCTTGAGATCGTCGCGCTGGAATCCAAAACCTTCTACCGTGCCGTTACTGAAAACACAATTTTTGTCGCCGCCGACACGCCAGGTAAACGAAAAGAACTGGAACAGAGCGTAGTCAAAACTTTTTATCTTTCTAACGTATCCAGTCCTAACGACCTGCAGGATTCCGTAAACGCCGTTCGCCAGATCACGAATATCAACAGCATTATTCAAATACAGTCTCAAAACGCGATCGTCGTTCGTGGCACGCCGGATCAGGTGGCATTAGCGGAGCGCATTCTTTCCGACATCGACAAGTCGAAACCTGAAGTGGTCGTTGAAGTCGTGGTGATGCAGGTCAACAAAGACAAGGTTCGGACGCTGGGCTTGCAACCTCCTCAGACTGCAACTGTGACCCTGCAACCCAATACCACCACCACATCAAGCACTACGGTCAACGGGAATGCCGGAAATGGCGGAACCGCTACAACTACGACGGGCAACGGCACTCTTACTCTGAATCAGTTGGCACATTTAAATGCCACAGATTTTGCAGTAAGTATTCCCTCCGCGACCGCTTCGTTCCTGTTCTCGGATAACAACACCAAGATCATCCAGAATCCGCAGATTCGCGCCGTCGACAATCAGAAAGCCACGTTGAAGATTGGTGAGCGCGTTCCGGTTGCGACTGGTTCATTCCAGCCTGGTATCGGTGGTGTCGGCATCAACCCGCTGGTCAATACGCAATTCCAGTACCTCGACGTCGGCGTCAACATGGACATCACGCCGCGTATCCACTCCGACGGCGATGTCACGTTGAAGATCGTGCTCGAAATTTCGTCCGTCACCGGCAACACCAATATCGGTGGAATCAATCAGCCGATCATCGGTCAGCGCCGAGTGGAACACGAAATCCGTCTGAGAGAAGGCGAAGTCAGCTTGATGGGCGGCATGCTGGAAGACCAGCAGATCGATAACGTAAACGGCTGGCCCTTCCTGGCCAAGGTTCCCGGTCTGAGATACCTCTTCTCGTCGGTTGACAAAGAAACTCACACCACTGAAACCGTGTTCGCGTTGATCCCGCGGATTGTCCGAATGCAGGATATTACCGCCGCGAACTTGCAACCGATCGCGGTAGGAACGGCGAATGCCGTGGATCTGCGCCGCGTTTCGGCACTCGTACCGCCGATGCAACCGACAGGAGCACCGGCGCCCGCTGCTCAACCTCCAGCGACGCCTCCGGGTGGAGCAGCACCTGCGTCGCCTAACATTCCTCCGGCTTCTACGCCCCAGGGCAATATGTCGACGGGAAACGGCATCATGAGCTTCGAGCCGGCGACGATCAGCCAGCAGGTCGGTTCCACCTTCATGGTGAACCTGAGTCTGGGCGGAGCCTCGAATGTCTTCTCGGTGCCGGTCGAAGT
The DNA here is from genome assembly GCA_963724985.1 of Terriglobia bacterium. Lineage (GTDB taxonomy): Bacteria > Acidobacteriota > Terriglobia > Terriglobales > Acidobacteriaceae > JAJPJE01. The sequence goes on from CAVRWV010000022.1 coordinate 398,673, forward strand.
CTCTTATGACCACAACGTCCTGCAGTTGCTGAATGTTTCCGACGGCGGCACGCTGGGCAAAGATGGGCAGCCGATAACGCTCGTGCATCGTGAAGATCCGACCAACGGCAATCTTCAGATTACGGCCACGCGGCCACCGGGTTCGGGTGGTGTCGCTGCGCAAGGCCCGGTATTCACTTTGACCTTTGCCGCCAAAGCTCCCGGCAACTCGCAGTTGGTAATTACAAAGGGCACAGCGCGTGACCCGAATATGCAATTGATCCCCCTGGCTGGAAGTCAGGCGATGATCACCGTCAATAAATAGGATGGGAGCGGGCGCGGCTCCAGAGAAGATGCTGGCGCCCATTCTCGCGTAGAATTTAAGTATCGCCAGTGTGGGTTTTGTTTTGATCTCCAGTATTAAAGTTCGCCGCTCTTCTCAGCGCGGGATGACCCTGATCGAGCTCATCGTGGCTATTTCCATCATGATGATCCTGACCACGGCCGTACTGCCCGTAGCGCGCCTGACCATCCGGCGCGATCGCGAAAAGGAGTTGCGCCGCGATCTCTGGGAGATGCGGGATGCCATCGATCGCTATAAGGACGCTGCGGACCGTGGTCTCTTTCAGATCAAGCTGGGAACCGAAGGGTATCCACCTGATCTCGATACGCTGGTCAAAGGAGTCGACATCGGCGGCAAAAAAGTTCGCTTTCTGCGCCGCATTCCGACCGATCCCATGACCGGCAAGACAGAGTGGGGACAACGTTCGATGCAGGATGACCCGAAGAGCACCTCCTGGGGCGGCCAGAACGTGTTCGACGTTTACACACAGTCGCAAGACACAGCATTAGATGGGACGAAGTACATCGAATGGTAGATCGCCGCAAATTTCGCCGCTCGCGCCTTAAGACAGCAGGCTTCACGCTGATCGAGCTGATGATCGTCATCAGCATGATCCTGATCCTCATCTCGGTGGCAATCCCGATCTACACGCAGTCCATCGCCCGCGCCCGCGAGGCCGTGCTGCGGCAGAACCTGTTCACCATGCGCTCGGTGATCGATCAATACTCGATGGACAAGCAGAAGGCGCCGCAGTCACTCGACGATCTTGTCCAGGCCGGCTATCTCAAGCAGATTCCTACCGATCCAATGACCAACTCGAAGGATACGTGGCAGACGGTTCAGGAAGATGTGCTGGTGAGCGTCGATCAGAATCAGCCCGGTATTACTGACGTACATTCCGGTTCCGAAGCAAACGGCAGTGACGGCACCGCTTATAACACCTGGTAGCACGCGCTAGGTTTGTGTTTCGAGGGTGTACTGCAATTCGTAGGAATGCTTCCCGTCGGCAATGTTGATTGCCATCTTCCCGTTTAATCCAGTGAGTTCATCCGTGCCTGAGTCCGGTACGACGGTAACGCTCAAAGACGGCTTGCCGCGGTCCATCGTGCCCGTGTGTTGAAGGATGAACGAGCCGCTGCGGCCGTGCAATTTCCCGGTTACGAGTTCCATCGCCACGTAACCAGCAGAGCCCTTCACCACTGCACCGCCGGTCAACATTTCGCCCTTGCCGGTCGCCTCAAGATCACCTTGGAATTGTTTGTCGATCGACAGGCGCCCGAGACGGGCGTCCCCTTCTGTGACTTGCGGAGTCAACTTCACCTGAAAGGTCCCACTTGCTGAGCTCATCGCAGCAGCTTATCACGCCGATGCTAAGCCGCATGCGCCTTCTTCTGCACTGCCTGCTCGTATCCGCGCACCGCGAAGTAGAGTGCTTGATCGTAGAATTTGTCCAGCATCAGCGCAAATTCGCGTTCGCCATATAACTCGAAAATTCGGTCAGCAAAGTGCTCGTGCTGCAGCAACCCCCATAGCTGTTCCTTCGACATTAACAGAGCCCAAATCAGCTGGCTCAGCGGAATCCCTTGCTTCGCGCGCTGATCCCCTAACTGGCTGTACTGCAACTCGATATCGCTCGTCGTCTTGGTAAGGAGCCAGTCCGTCAGATTCCCATAAACTTGCAATCCGAGTTTGACCAGGTCCTCTTCCGGAATCGCCTGATATCCGGCGGTACGCTCCGACGTTCTCAGCTTGCGCGCAAGGCTGACGGCCAATTCGTTCGAATGACTTTCCACGACCTGAAACAACCGGTTGCCAACCATTTCGACTCTCCCCTTCTTCGGTTCCTGCACCCTACCCTATAAGGATTGCACAATATCGCTATGCGATGCACTAAAATTCGGACTGCTTGCCTTGCGCAAAAGCAAAAGGGCACTCATTAACGAGTGCCCTTACCAACCCCTATCTAGATGCCTAGTTGCGCCGCAAGTTCCTTATTTTCCAGCCCCGCAACACTTTTTGTACTTCTTCCCGGAACCGCACGGGCACAAGTCGTTTCGTCCCACCTTTGCCGCGCCTCGCACCACCTGCTGCACTTGAGCGCCGTCGCCCGCACCTGCCATTTGCGCCTGCTGCAACTCGCGTTTCTTCTTGCGCAGGAATTCTTGCTCGATTTCGTCCACGTTCGTTGATGCATGCCGCTTTGGAGAATGGCCGTTTCCGCCACCCTGGACCGGTTGTCGCACTCCTGTGCCGTCCCCGCTGAAGCCGCCAGTCGGGCCGCCGCCTTCGGGAGCGGATGAACCGGTCTGTCCCTGCGGTCCGCCAATCACTTGCATCAGGTATAGATACCGGACGGTCTCTTCCTGGAAGCGCTTCATCATGTCTTCGAACATCTCGAACGATTCGCGCTTGTATTCGACGAGCGGATCATGCTGCCCATACCCACGCAACCCGATGCCTTCGCGCAGATGATCCATGTTCAGCAGGTGATCTTTCCAGTACTGATCCACCACGCTCAACATGATCATGCGCTCGTGATAGCGCATCGCGTCCGGACCGATCAGCTTTTCTTTCGCGTCATAACGCTCGCGAAGCTTATTGAAGACCGCGTCCCCAAGTTCCTGCCGGTTCAGCGTTTCCGGTTTCAGTCCTTCCGCGACGATGTCCACGCCGAAGCGCGTGAAGATCGCGTCCTTCATGCCCTTGATGTTCCAGTCTTCCGGATGAACTTCTTTAGCCGCATACTGATCGAGCAGTCCCGCAAGAATATCCGCGACGTAGTCTTCGAGGATAAGGTCTTTCTGATCCACTCCCTCAAGCAGTTGCCGGCGCAGCCCGTAGACCGCTTCGCGCTGCTTGTTCATCACGTCGTCGTATTCGAGCAAGTGTTTGCGGGCTTCGAAGTTCTGCGCTTCCACTGCTTTCTGTGCGGCCTCGATGCGCCGCGAGATCAGCTTCGACTCGATCGGCACGCCCTCTTCCATGCCCAGGCGCTGAAGCAGCGTGCTCACCCACTCCTTCGCGAAGATGCGCATCAGATCGTCTTCCAGCGACAGATAGAAGCGCGATGATCCTGGATCGCCCTGGCGTCCTGAACGACCGCGCAACTGATTGTCGATGCGCCGTGACTCATGCCTCTCCGTGCCCAGGATGTGTAAGCCGCCCGCACCCACTACCTCGTCGTGCTCATGGTCGGTTTCGATCTTGTACTTCGCAAGGGTCTCTTCCCAGTTCTGGGTCGGAACCTCATATTCATTTCCCTGGTAATACCAAACAGTGATGCCCTCGCGATCGCGTTTTTCGATCTCGCCGCCAACCTGCTGGACGGCACGAGCAATGCCTTTCTTCACGAGCTCCTGCTTGGCGATGAACTCCGAGTTGCCGCCCAGCAAAATATCCGTACCGCGGCCTGCCATGTTGGTAGCAATGGTCACCTGGCCTTTGCGCCCGGCTTGCGCCACGATCTCGGCTTCTCCTCGTGGTACTTGGCGTTCAACACCACGTGCTTGATACCCTTCTTCTTCAGCAGATCGGAAATGCGTTCCGACTTCTCGATCGATGTCGTACCGACCAGGACCGGCTGCCCGTTGGCATAAAGCTTCTGAATCTCATCGGCAACCGCGAAGTACTTTTCCTTCTCGGTGCGGTACACCATGTCGGAATTTTCAAGACGCAACATCGGCCGGTTCGTCGGAATCACCACCACTTCCAACTTGTAGATCTTGTCGAATTCCGGCGCTTCCGTTTCGGCGGTACCAGTCATGCCGGCCAGCTTCTTGTACATGCGAAAATAGTTCTGGAAGGTAACCGTTGCCAGCGTCTGATTCTCGCGCTCGACCTTAACGTTCTCCTTGGCTTCAACCGCCTGGTGCAGGCCGTCCGACCACCGCCGTCCCGGCATCAGGCGGCCGGTGAATTCGTCGACGATGATGACTTCGCCGTCTTTCACCACGTAATCGACGTCGCGGTGATACAAGGCATGCGCCTTGATCGCCGTCTCCACGTGATGCTTCAAGTCCCAGTTTTCCTGATCGGCAATGTTCTGGATCCCCAGCAGTAGCTCAACTTTTTCCCAGCCTTCATCAGATACCGTGATCGTCCGATGCTTTTCGTCGACCACGAAATCGCCAGTCAGGATCTTCGGCTCTCCCGGGGCTGTCTCCTGCTCCTCGCCCTTAACGAGGTTCGGGATGATCTTATTGACCTTGTAATACTTATCGGTCGACTCTTCGCTCGCGCCGCTGATAATCAGTGGAGTACGCGCTTCGTCGATCAGGATCGAATCCACTTCGTCGACAATCCCGAAATTGTGGCCACGCTGCACGCAATCGGCGAGATCGAACTTCATGTTGTCGCGCAGGTAGTCAAAACCAAACTCATTGTTGGTGCCGTAGGTGACATCGGCCGCATAGGCGTCGCGGCGCTCCTGGTCGTCCAGATCGTGGACGATGACCCCGACCGTCAGCCCAGGAAAGTGTAATCTTGCCCATCCACTCCGAGTCGCGCTTGGCCAGGTAGTCGTTGACGGTGACTACGTGCACGCCGCGTCCCGGCAGGGCGTTCAAATAGACGGGAAGGGTTGCGACCAGCGTTTTTCCTTCACCGGTCTTCATTTCGGCGATTTTGCCGTCGTGCAGCGCCATGCCGCCAATCAGCTGCACATCAAAGTGCCGCATATTCAAGACGCGACGTCCCGCCTCGCGCACCACGGCGAAAGCCTCAGGGAGAATCTCGGCGAGGACTTCGTTCTCCACCCGGCGACGCTCGTCGTCGTCTTCGATGTCCTTGGTTCGTTCCTGAATCCGCGCCCGGAATATGTCCGTTTTCGCGCGTAATTCGGCATCGGTGAGCGCTTCATTTCAGCGGATGACCCCGATATTTTGTACGTTCGGCATCGTGCGCTTGATTTCGCGCTCATTCTTGGTGCCGAAAACCTTACCTAGTAACGTATTGATAATGTCGAATCCTGCCGCCCAATTAACGCGCCGCGACCGTCGCTGGCGACCTGCTCCGTAGAGCCGGAGTTTGGACAGACTTCACTTAAGTCTAACAAATTATTAGATGCTCTTCAGAAACTCCGGACTCTAAGGCTCTTTGCGGTAACCAGCGCTGAACACAAAGAAAAAAGCGCGAGCCATGCCCGCGCTTTCGTTGATCTGGTAAGGCACTCCTAGGCTGCGCTGCGACTCCGCCCACGGCCCGAACGGCC
>CAVRWV010000023.1:0-121855 GCA_963724985.1 Terriglobia bacterium
CACGGCTCCCGCTGCGATGGAATCGATCTGGCAGCCGTAAGCATTGCATCAGCCCTCGCGCGCACCCTTATGTCCTCGGTGAAGTTGGTCCAGCGTACCGTGCCTGAGGAGTCCACCAGGAACTCTGCCGGACGCGCGATGTCGTGGCCTTCGGGCCCGCCACCGGCATGCACCAGCTGATACCGGCGAATGGCGTCCAATTGCGGATCTGAAAGAATGGTGAACGTGTACCCCGCCTTCTTCGCGAGATCGCGGGAAATCTCAGGTGTATCCACGCTGATGGCTACCGGACGCACGCCTTCCTCTTCAAAGTTTTTCAGGTCTCTCTGAATACCTCGTAACTCGAGGTTGCAGAAGGGTCACCAATAGCCGCGATAGAAGACCAGCAGCACCGCTTTGGGATGCGCGTTCCCTACCGGAGTGGAAAGCAACTGCGCCAGCGAAATCTGTTGTCCGTTGGTATCGGCGAGCGTGAAATCCGGCGCTTTTTGCCCAACCTGCGGAACGCCCGCAGTCCCCGGCAGTTTTCGGGCAGTCACGAATACAAAAACCGTCATCGCCAAAAACAACACAGAGATCACGGTAATGATGGAGCCTGCGACCTTCCCGCGGTAGAGCTTTGGTTCGAAAAACGCGCGTTTGACGCCAACTAAGACCAGAACCACAGCTACTGTGGCCAACACCAGGCTGAGCCAGGGGAGCGCGTTCTGGCCCGGAACTTTGAGGAAGAAGAGTCCCTGGCTCAATAGCGCCGCTGTGGCGAGAACTAATCCCAGCCACACGGCGGAGTTACGACGCCGTTCATTGTGCACAGACTTGGAGGCAGTGCTGGCATTCATAAGTGGGGAGTCTACCAGTAACCGCGCCCGTCGGAGCGGTTCAGAGCGCAAAAGTGACGACGATTCTTATGTTCTAACTTCGCGCCACACATCGAGGGCCTGCACGTCAGCAATATAGATCGGACGGCAGTATCCGCAGTGGCACTCAGAGACTATCGGCTCACTCGGACTTCGCTTTGTTTCGCAAGAACGCAGGACTACAACGCGCCGCGCACAGATCGGGCACTTGTAGCCCACGGAAACAATCTCAGACGACATGCCTCTTTATAGCGTTTTTGGGGATTGCATTGTGCTGGCCTCTGTATGCGATTTGTTAAATTTCGGTCAGCCCAGACTGGGTGATCCACTCAAAAGCCGCACAATCTTGCGGCATTCCGGCCAACAAACGGCTACAATCCCCTCCCCCGCTCAATTCACTTTTTACGACGATTGAATTTTCGATTCTTCACCAGTGAATCGATCATCCATTCATCGAAGGACGTCTGCAATGCGGACAATGAATACCGCCACCGGCAAGCTTCGCAATTTCGAAATCCGCTACTTGACCCTGGTGCTTCTCTTGCTCACGGGAGCCGCATTCTTCCAAACCGCCAACGCCTCAGCTCAAGCGTCTTTACCTTCCAGTGACAACGCCGCGAACTCCGAGATTGTGATCGGTTTTGTTGGCGGCTTCGTCCATAAGAATGATTCTCGCCACTCCGAGGTGCAACTCGGCCAGCGCCTGCAGTCGACCTACGGCAGCAAGGTGCATGTGGACGTACTCGAGAATCGGCAAGTCGGAGAGGCTCAGAAAGAAGTTCTTCGTTGGGTTGATCAAAACAGCGACGGCGATCTCTCATCGCGCGAGAAGCAGCGTGCACGTATCATTCTCTTCGGTCACAGCTGGGGCGCTGCGGCTGCCGTCTCTCTTGCGCGCGAACTACAGCGCGACGGCATTCCAGTCTTGTTGACCGTCCAGGTTGATACCGTCAGCAAAAGCCAGGACGACTCAATCATCCCCGAAAACGTAAACGAAGCGGTCAACTTCTATCAAACCGGAGGCCTTCTTCACGGACGCTCGCAGATCTCAGCCGCAAGTCCTCGTACTCGCATCCTCGGTAATTTCCGTTTCCACTATGAGAATGAACCTCCCGAATGCCGAGCCTACCCCTGGTACGATCGCGTTTTCTTCAAGGGGCACACTGCCATTGAATGTGATCCGCGCGTCTGGTCTCAGGTCGAGGATTTGATTCGTGCCAGACTTTCCTCAGACATGGTGATCTCTCAGGTCGAGCAACACCATCGACCGGAAGACTGAATTCACAGTCACTGCGCGCCTTTGTAGTCGACGAACAATTCCGGAAACTGCTTCTTCAGCGCTTCAATCTTCGGCCGATCGCAAACCTCGATATATGGATTTTCGGGGTGATGCAGCGCGTAATCCTGGTGATAGTCTTCCGCCCGATAGAAACCCTTCAGCGGCGTCACTTGGGTAACGATTGGCCCGGGGAAGATTTTCGCTCCGTCCAGCTGAGCAATGTATGCGTCCGCAATTCGCTTCTGCTCGGCATTCGCATAGAAGATCGCTGAGCGATACGAGTTGCCGACATCCGGACCCTGGCGGTTGAGTTGTGTGGGATCATGCGCAACCGAGAAGAAAATCCGCAGCAGCTGTCCATACGTGATCTTCGATGAATCGTATTCCACCTCAACAGATTCCGCGTGGCCGGTCGTTTCCGTCGTCACCTGATCGTAAGTTGCAGTCGACGCGGATCCGCCGGCATAGCCCACCGTGGTGTGAAGAACACCCTTTACTCGCTCGAAGACCGCCTGAGTTCCCCAGAAGCAGCCGCCCGCAAAGACAGCCTTTTGCTTCGCCGGAGTTGTCGCCAGGGCAATGTCTACTGCAGCGGGAGGGATTGGCATCTTCGGTGCCGCATTTGCTGTACAGGCAAGAAGAGAGACCACGTATCCGACGATCAGGAAAATACGACAATAGCGCGCAAGCATAAGGAAGTACCTCACTCCTACGCCTATCAGACGCGCTGATCGAAGAATAGTTACAGAACTTGCTGGCACGAGAAAACGCCGTGCCACACAGGTGGCGTCGGGCGAAGGAATTGAATCCTTCGCCCCGGCCAACTACAGATTAAAGATAAAGGTTGCAGGAACGCTTGCGACTTAGTGACCGCTCTTCGCTGCGCCGCCAAACGTAAGGTCTGCGGTCTTAAGCCGTAGTCCGCTTAGCACAAGGTTGGACCCTTCGGTTGCAGTAATGACGGTTACCTGCGAGTTCGACTTCGCAGATACTGTCGCTGGTATCGTCGCCACAGTTGTTTTGCCCTGTGCGAACGTAACCTGGCCAGCATCCGTCCACGACACCTTGTACTCACCGGCAGGTAGAGTGGTTGTGCCGACCGTCACCTTCTCATGAATGTTGACCGTTGCTGAATTCTTGCCGGCTGCAAGTACAGTGGTTGCGACGGCCAGCATTAACGTAAGTAGAAGTGCGAACTTTTTCATCTGATCTCCTTGCTGTTGCTGGCACGTTGACTGCGCCAGTCCACAATAAGATTTCAGCATGAACAAGGCTTGCCCATACTTAAGAATTGTTAATTGATGAAACGGCGTTGGCAGATACGCTGCCCTGATTCCCGTTAAGAGACTCACGCGTAACCGGAAGCGTGATCTCCACGCTCAGTCCCGGATTGGAATTCCGCGCCAAAATGGAACCCTTGTGCAACTGAACCGCTCGCTTCGCGATGGATAACCCCAGGCCAACTCCGCCCGTCTCCGAATCTCTCGCCTCTTCCACCCGAAAGAATGGATCGAATATCTTGTCCAGGAAAGCCTCGGGAATTCCTGATCCGTAATCTCGCACCGTGATGCTGGCAGTGTCGCCCTGTTCCTTCAGGAGAATATCGATCTTCGCTTTCGGCGGAGAATATCGCACCGCGTTACGCAGCACATTCTCTACTGCGCGGCGCAGCAGTTCGCGGTCGCCCAGAACTTTCGTAGTCAGCTCTCCGTCGACATTCACAGCGCAGCCGCGCGCCTCCACTTCAATGCATGCGTCGCGCACCGTCTCGCTGATGACTCCGTTCATACACACAATTTCCGATTTGCGGCAGGCTGGATCGCCTTCCACTCTCGTCATCTCCACCAGTTCGGAGACCAGCGTCGTCAATCGGTCGATGTCGCGCTTCACGCGATCGAGAGCGGCATCCCGATCAGTGGCCGTCCTTGCCAGCTTCACCGAGAAATTCAACCGCGCCAACGGTGACCGCAGCTCATGAGAAATGTCTTCGAGCAACCGGTGCTCGCTGAGCACCAATTTCTCCAGCCGCTCTGCCATGCTGTTGAACGACCGCCCGAGGGTTCCAATCTCATCGCGACGTTCCGTCTTCACGCGGGCTGATAAGTTTCCTCGTCCAAATTGTTCGATGGTCGCCGTGATTTGCCGAATAGGTACAACAACATTGATCGCCGCCAGCCAACAGAGAACCGCTGTGGCGCCAACCACCAGCAGGTAATAGCGGTAGTAAGGCGCCTTTCGAGGCTGCGCGGGGGAAACGGCGACGAACCAGTAGCGGCCATCGGCAGACCGGTGCATCACCAGAGCCTTTCCATTTACACTGCCGCGCCACTTAGTGAGAGGAGCCTTCGGGACGAGCGCCGAACGGTCTTCCCCAGTGACGATATCTTTCCCATTCGCATCCAGAAGATAATGCGATCCGCCAAACACCGAATTCAGCCGATGCATATAGGCAACAACGGCGTCGGGACCTCGGGTCTCCAGCATCTCGCGCGCGTCTTGCACCTCCACCTCGTCCATGGCATCGAAGACGGGAGTGAAAAACTTTTGTTCGATGGCGTGAGAAATGCCCAGGAAAACCAGAACCGACAGCGCCAGAATAATCGCCATCGCCAGCAGAATTCCCAGGTAAAGAGATCTCATGCGGTTCGCCTAGTGGCTTCTCGTGAACACATATCCTACGCCACGGATCGTCTGGATATAGTTTCCACCGTCTTCAAGTTTTTTGCGCAGATGGCTGATGTGAACGTCCAGCGAGCGGTCGTATGGAGTCGCTTCCCGATCGAGAATTGCCGCAGTGATTTCGTCGCGCGCCAGAATCCGGCCAGCCGACCGGACCAGCAGATCGAGGATGTCGAATTCCACCGACGTCAAGTCGATCAACTTACTTCCCTTCCACACTTCTCGAGTTTGAGAGTTGATCTGAAGCTCGCCTGCGACCTGAGCAGATCCCTCCATCGCCAGCTTTCCGGATCGCCGTAGCACGGCGCGCACTCTCGCCAGTAATTCATCCGGATCGAACGGCTTCGGCAGATAATCGTCCGCTCCGCCCTCTAATCCTTGTATGCGATCTTGCGGGCCGGTTCTCGCCGTGAGCATGATGACCGGCACATCGCGCCGGCGACGGAGTTGATGCAGGACGGTGAATCCGTTAATGGTGGGCAACATCACGTCGAGGATCACCAGGTCGTAATGATCGTCGACAGCGTGGGTCAGGCCATCGCGCCCGTTGTGTACTGTTTCCAGGCGATAGCCATTCTCGCCAAAGAACTCCTTCATCATGTTGCATAGCTCGGCGTCGTCATCCACCAGGAGCAGAGTCAATTTTTCGGAGTTATCAGCCAGAGCCATAGGGTCGAGTGCCAGACTTGATCTTCCACCACGCGAGCGAGAAGGTCAAAGGCCTGCGCGATACTTAAGAAAATTTAACGCGTCCGTTATCACGGAGATATATTCAGCGGCTGCCGGATCTGAGCCCACTTGGCTCACCATACTTCGATGCTTCCAAATTACTGGAGAGAAATGCGATAAAGGTTCCGGTGTGTTGTCTGGCGAGTATAGGCATACAGCGTGGATCCAACCGCCGAGTCCACGAAATATGAGATAGCGGGGGCAAGTTTTTCCTTCTCGACATCTTGCTGTTTTGCAACTCCGCCGGCCGGGACCTTCGGCAATCCTGATTCGCTGGCCGCCAGTAAGTAGGTGCCCTTCGTCGGCCGTGGCAGATAGAGAAAGACGAACTTTCCTGTTGTATCCCAGCTCACCAGGCAATACCGAATGCAAATGGATGCCGTCTCGCTTCCATCGATGGCAAAAGCCTTCGTGGCAACCGTGTACTCTTCATCGGGTTGCGATGTTGCGGCGACGATCCAACGGCCATCCGGCGATACCGGACCGATATCCAGCACGCGTTGCGAGGAGATCTTCCGTCGATCACTTCCATCCGTCTTCATGCGATACACGAAGTTCGATCCTCCCTCGATCGCACGAAAAATCAGGTCGCCGTCGGGCAGAAAATAGGGAGAGTCTTCGACAGCACTGGAGGAAATGTGCACGGGAGAAGAACGGCGATTCGTTTGCGCGATCCACAGACTGGAGTGACCGCTATCGTCGTTAACGGCGAATGCTACTTGCTTCCCGTCTTTGGAAACCGAGTAGCTCTTCATCGCATAGCCCGGCAACACTTTGTCCGTGCGTCCGCTTGCCAGGTCTTTCACCCAAAGTTCGTTCTCATGACTCTGGCCATCGTTCATCAGGAAGTACAAGCTCTTTCCATCTGAAGAAAATGCTGGATCCGATGCATATCCTTCCGAAGAGATCTGGTGGTCTCCATCCTTGTCGTGCAGCCACACGGTGCTGTCGTCTGAGCCCACCGAGGTAACGAATGACTTGCCGTCGGGGGCCATCGCAATTCCCTCCTGGGAAGTCGGACCCGACGTTATTTGCTCGGGTTGACCGCCTGGAAAGCGTTGCCGCCAGATGTGAAAAGAATCCGTCAGGGCGGAAACATAAACCCACTTGCCATCGAGAGACCATGCGCCGCCGAGGCACATCCCCTGTGGGGGACCAACCACGACTGGCTCGCCACCTCCTTGAAAAGGAACAACCCGGCACGGAATCAGTTCACCGCGGCTGTCCATCTGAACAATCAGCACCCACTTTCCATCTGGCGAGAGATAAGAGTGATGTGCCATGCTCCGCGCACCGGTGGGGACATACACGTCGCGGCTGTTTCCGCGCCCTTCGTCGGCGGTGACTACCGCCATGTGCAATCCTTCTTTGATCTCAGAGAACAGCAACCGCTTCCCGCCGTCGATCCAGGTCAGGGATGACGAATTCGGTAGCAACAGGCTCGGCTCTCCGCCAAGGACAGGCACCTCCCACGTGTTCCAAGGTTCGCTGGTGCTATATGCGATCAGCGAGCTATCCGGAGTAAAAACTGGGCGCATCTTCACCGTACTGTCGTGCGTGAGTTCGACCGGTTGGCCATCCGGCAGAAATTTCACGTAGACCTGTCCAACCGTAAGAAACGGATTATCGCCACGAAGGAATGTCAGCATGCGCCCATCAGGCGATAGCGACGGATACACCGCGGAGTCAGTAAAGAAAGTCAGCTGCTGCCAATCCTTGCCGACCACCGGGGCACGGGAAGGTAAGCGAAGCCAAAGAACTGTTGCTGCCAGCGCCGCTAGCACAAGAACCGCGCCTGCCAGCAGCCAAGGGATGGAACGCTTCTCCGCTTTTTGCGCTGTCCCGGTGCCGGGAGATTCGGCGACAGCGGCCACAGATTCCGCCTGGGAAGCAGGCGTTGGGATCGGCCGCCGCGAGCTGATATCGCGCTTCAGACGCTGCAGTTCGGCGCGCAAATCCGAGGCATGCTGATAACGCAGATCGCGATCCTTTTCCAAGGCCCGGTTGATGATCTCTTCCAGCTTGACTGGTAGGTTCGGATTTACGCGCACCGGCGCGATCGGATCTCGATTCAGGATGGCGTCGAAAATTGTTCCTGAAGTCTCGCCCCGGAACGGCGAAACACCTGTGGCCATCTCGTAGAGCACAACACCAAAGGAGAACAGGTCTGTACGCGCATCCAGTTCTTCGCCTCGCACCTGCTCGGGTGACATATAGCCGATGGTGCCAACCGCCGCACCATGGCCAGTAATCGGGCCGCCCATGGTTTCCGTCGTCATCCCGGAAAGACCTTCGGGAACGGACGTCAGCTTCGCCAGCCCGAAATCAAGAATCTTCGCGTGACCAGTGCTCGTGACAAAAATGTTTGCTGGCTTGATGTCACGATGGACAATGCCCTTCGCATGGGCCGCATCCAGAGCTTCTGCGATTTCGATCCCCAACGACAGCAAAGTCGAGCTATCGAGTGGGCGGCCGCTTATGCGGTGCCTGAGTGTGCTGCCTTCCAGATACTCCATCGCGATAAACGCGGTGGAATCCTCTTCGCCTATGTCGTAAATCGTGCAGATGTTGGGATGGTTCAGGGCCGAGGCAGCTTTAGCCTCGCGGCGGAAACGGCTGAGGGCCTGCTCGTCTCTCGCCACATCTTCAGGCAGAAATTTCAGGGCAACAAAACGATCCAGGCGCGTGTCCTGTGCTTTGTAGACAACCCCCATACCACCTGCGCCGAGCTTTTCCAGGACGCGGTAATGCGAGATTGTCTGCCTGAAAGGTGATGCGGACTCCCCCATCTGCGCACATCTTAGGTTCTGGTATCAGGCAAGTCAACGAAACCGGGCACTTTGCGCGATCTCTGCAAGAAATCGTGCAGACCTTTTGCCCCCACTCCCATCTAGATAGTTCTTTGGAGGACCGCAATGGACAGATTGAAAGGGAAACGCGCTCTTATCACCGGAGGCACTACCGGTATTGGCCTGGAAACAGCCCGCCAGTTCGTGAAGGAAGGCGCACGCGTCGCCGTTACCGGCACAAATCCTAAAACATTGGACGCCGCACGCAAGGAACTGCCCGGCGACGTGCTGGTGATCGCGTCCGATGCCAGCGACGTTTCCGCCCAGAAGCCGCTCGCCCAGAAAGTCCACGAAGCTTTTGGCGGACTCGACATTCTGTTCGTGAATGCCGGCGTCGTGGATATGCGGCCGCTCGAGAAGTGGGACGAGGCGGGCTTCGACCGTTCCTTTGCCATCAATCTTAAAGGCGCATTCTTCCTCATCCAGGCGCTGCTGCCGGTATTCGCTAATCCCGCGTCAATTGTGCTGAACGGATCGGTGAACGCCCACATCGGCATGCCCAACACCACCGTTTATTCGGCGACAAAAGCGGCGATGATTTCGCTGGCGCGCACGCTGTCCGGAGAACTGATCTCACGCGGGATTCGTGTCAACGTGGTCAGTCCTGGCCCGATCTCGACTCCGCTTTATGGCAAGCTTGGATTCTCCGAGGCCGACCTGAAGTCAGTGGCCGCTTCCATCCAAGGCCAGGTTCCTGCGGGCCGCTTTGGAAATCCCAGTGAGATCGCCAGTGCCGTCGTCTTTTTGGCTTCCGACGAAGCTGCGTTTACGGTGGGGAGCGAACTACTCATCGAAGGGGGGATGAGCAATCTGTGATTGATTCTGAATCTGCAAGCGCAAAGTTATTTCGCCGCTTGTTTCGCCTCGATAACCAGTGGGACATCGATTGTACCGACTCGGCCAGCGAGCCGGTCCATCACTCCTAACCTCAGTTGATACGAGCCCGGAGGCAGCGTCAGGGGCTGATGGAATTGCATGCCATTGCGGAACAAGGTTTGCAGCTGCTCCTGAGAAAGTGACGGACTGAAGGTTTCCGAGAAGCTGCCACACTTCTTCCCGTTGCTATCCCACGCCACCGCAATGAACTGAATTTCCGGACGCTGCTGCTTTTCCCCTGTGGGACTATAAGTCAGATCGCGCGCGTCGAGCAGCATATCGATGGCGACTGGTTTGTCCGATTCTTCTGGAGGCACCACCCGCGCCTTCATGATCAACTGCGTCGACAGCGGAACTTCGCGTTGCATTGCAAAAGCCGCCACTATATTCGGATCTTCTCGTGTGCTCAGCGGATCCAGCACCGCATAGTATCCGTTGCGATAAAGCACCTTAACTTTAGGCCGAGCTGCTTTCACCGTGATCTTGCGAAAATTGCCGTTCCAATTGTTATTCGACGGCCGATATGCCAGCGTGTAGTAGCTCGATCCCATATCCATCGCATCTGCGATCGCATGATCCAGGTCATTCCTGCCGGTGTATGCATGTCCGCCAGTGATCTGGGCTACGTTCTGCATCGTTTCCACCAGCGTTCGGTTTTCCTCGTCCAGGCCAGCCGTTACCTCGTACGCCTGGTTTCGCGCAATCTCGCTGTCGCGAGTCTGACCGTCAGGTTGCATCGAAAGCACCCCTCGCACATCGACCGGATAAACCGCGATGCGCGTGGCGGCCAGCAGCGCCGACACTCTCTGCAGCCGATCACCATTGGATAACGAATCGAATGGGAAGCCGCCGGAGATCCAGATCAGGTTCTTGCGCCCCGGCACCACCGCCAACGCGCGAGCAACTTGCGTCAGCGCATCCAGCGTATCGTGGGAGCGCATTTCCAACTTGCCCTGATAGTCGTCATTGAGGAATCGCACCATCGCCACATACGCTCTGGGATTCTTTTTCAGTCCCGACTCAGCCAGTTCGCCAATGGTCGCCGACAGTTCGCGATTGTTGGTGTAAACGGAATGCGGCCGGGTGGAAAGCTGCTCAGCCGCAGCTATCAATGTGTCAGTGTCATCGGTGAAGCCCTGCACCATGCGCAGTTGCGAGCCTAGCGTATACAACGCCACTCGTTTTCCACGCGGCAGCTTCTTCAGAAAGCTGACCATGTCGTTCCTGGCGTAGGTCAGATCTTGGCGGCTGCTGTTCAGCGTATCCAAAAGCAGGACGGTCAATGCACCCGTATCGCCGCGCACTGCGTAGTTGGTGTATTCGTTCTTAAGAAGGTTCGGTACTGCAGGTTTTGCCTTCGGATCCCTATCGGGCCTGTGCTCCTCAAATCCGATGACGGCCTGCGCTTTGCCATCCTCCATGAGCTTGAAGTCTTGCGTCCTCAGCCCATGGACAACGCGGCCGGCGGCATCCGTGATGACCACGTCGACGACGACTAAACGTGTGTTGGCCCGGAATTGCGAGCTTGGGGGTGGTTGGTCGTCAGTGCGTGACGGCTGCGCATTCAAAAGAATGAACGCGAGAAAGAATGAAGTGAACGAGACAAACCTCGCCGTCCGACAAATCGTCGAATGCATGACTGCTCCTTCCGAACCGCCCACCCAGAGCATTGTGCAATATACGACAATTCAATACGGTTGCGAGAACCCTGCTCCTACCGCAATGTTGCGGTCGTTCAGAATTGTTCGTGCAGGAAGGCTAGGCTCAGAATCATCGCGGGATCGGATGCAATCGTTGCATCACCGGTGTGGTGATTTCGATCGGGCCGGTTCGGCGCATGTGCTCCCAATCGTATTCGTATTCAGCGCCACAACGAATGCAGACCTGGTAGGCGCGGCCATCGACGGACTTACGTGGCCACAAAAACTGGTGGGAACAGCGATGCAGTAGACGATCTAGAAAACGGGCCATCTCGTCCCCCAAAGTGACACCATGGTGCACTCGGCCCGCGCCGCTGGGAAGTGGCACCCAAGGTTCGCAGTTTTTGACCCTCCGCCGCCGGCAGAAACCAGCGCTCCCGAATCCAGCAGTCCTAAGCCTTCCGGTGCCAAAACAGCTATAGTTCCCAAGTGGTAAATAGTTCATAATCAGTGCACTCTACACAGCGGCAGTGCGTCGAACGCGGCCACTTCGGGACCGAAACCGTGGTTCCGGCAGGGTGAGTTGATGCTAGACACGAAACAACTCAAGAACGTCGGCCTGCGCTTCGCAAGAACGTTTCAGATGGCGATACGCACGGCGGTGCTGTTCTCCGCCGAGCATCCAAATGTGCAGCGTCCCGTGCAGCAGAGTTTCGATCTGCTGAATGGCCTGATGAAAGAATCCGGCCGCTTCACCGTGGGATTTGTCGATAGCCAGATCGTCCTGAACAACCTGCTTACTACCGACCCTTCACTCGATCAATTGAATAAAGAATTCCTGAAGCGCGGGATCGCTGCCGTAACTTTCGAGCCAGGATTGACCATGGCACGTTATCGAAAGCTTATCGGCTTAGTCTCCGCGTCTTCGAAGGTAATCGACGAAGCCGGCGGCCTCCGTCTTTTCATCGAGCAGAACGAAGTTGAGGGGACCCGAATTCTGCTGGCTGCGAAAAATCAAAAGAAGAACGAGCAGGGCGACACGATTCTCGAAACCAATTCTGAGGCCTACATCCTCTCCAAACAAATGGAGGAGGACCCCGGCAGTCGCGATTTCATGGACTCCGTCGATGCGCTGCTGGAATCGGCGTGCCTCGATCCTTCCGCTCGCAACGCCATTCTTTCCGGCATGTCGGGACTCAAAGAGCAGGGATACGGTGTCCCCATTCCCATGCCCAACCTGGTCGTCGCCAAGGACGGCGAGGCCGACGCATCCTCAGGAAGCCCGGGTCCGGGACAGGGCCCCGGCGGCGGCGAAGGCGCCGGCACTGGAGAAGGCGGGGTTGGCACTAGTACCGGAGCGCCGGGTTCGGCAGGATCAGCAGGTTCAGGGCCCGGCGGTGGTGGCGGTGGATTCGGTCCCGGTGGACCGGGCAGCGGAATGGGCGGACCAGGAAACGGCGGTCCAGGATTTGGTGGCGGCGGCGAACCCGGGATGGGTTATGGATCCGGTGGCCAGGGCTTGGGCGTTGGATATGGAACTGCAACCGGTTCCGGCGGTGGTGAAGGTTCTGGAACGGGATCTGGCGGGGGCAAAGGCGGAAGCGTCATGTTCGGCGCCAGTATGTCGAAAACCGCAAACCCCGGCTACTACACCTTCATGGAGTTGATGGAAAACTCCGTGCAGCGTTCCTTGCTCGAAGAGAGCGGCAACCCGTCCAAGTCCTATAACTCATTGGCGCGAATTCTGCAGAGCATGGGCGTCGACAAGATCCTTGCTTCGTTTCCCGCGGAACGCCAAAAAGAGCTCGCCAGCGCTTCGCCGGAACAAGTTGCGGCTGAATACGTGGAAGACACCGCACTGCAGTGGGCCGGTAAGCAATTGAAGTCGGAAGAAGGCGGGCAGAAGCTCGAGGTCGAAGACGAAGTCCTGCGCGTATTAGCGCGCACGCTGCAGGCAACGCAAACCGCCGATCGTCTGTCGCAGAAACTCGTCAAGTTCATACAGGATTTTGCGGTCCCCCCGCACATGCAGGAAAAGATCCAGTCTGAGTTGCGCTGGACCGCCCTCGATCTCAAGACCAAGCACACCCAACTCCTGGCCATTAAGCACTACAACCAGGGGCAGTTCCGTCGCCTGCTGGAATTCGTAAAAGAATGTGTTCGCACCCGGCAGGTGGAACGCGCCGGCGCGCTGGTTAACCACTATTTCGAATTTCTCGATGCGGAGAAGCCCGAAATTCTAACGGAAGATTTCAGCCGCGCACCCGAGTTGATTCGCTGCGTTCCTGTCGGACAGATCGACTTTGTTCCGAAAGCAATCGAACGGCTCGGCCGCACGTTGATGCGCGACGATATTTCCGAATTCACTCACTTCCAGGTAGCTACAACGTTGACTGTTCTATCGCAGTCGATCGCCACTTATGAAGATTTTGACAATGTCATACAGATCGGCAGCCTGCTCGAGCGATCGGAAAAACGTGATCCCGGCAAGCACCGGCGTTGTTGTCGCGTGGGCATTAGCAGGCTAGTCCCAGTAAATGCGAACGAAAGACTGGTAGAGCTGTTCCTTGCCAACCGCGCTGATTCCGCCTGGACGAAAAAATCAGTCACGCTTCTCAGCTACGGAACTCCCGCGAGCGTGAACAACGTCTTCTCGCATTTGATTCTGGAAGGCGACGCCAAGAACCGGCTCGCCCTGGTTCGGCTGAGCTCACAACTCGGGCCCTCCGCCATTGAAGCGGCTCGTAAATTCCTCAATGATGATCGCTGGTATGTCGTGCGCAATATGTGCACCGTGTTAAGCGACTTGAAAGACCCGGCGCTCGCCGCGCACATCGCTCCGGCTCTGCAGCACGCCGATGCTCGTGTTCAACGCGCTGCGCTCACCGCACTTATCCGGAATCGCAGCGAGGGACGTGCGCCAGTGCTCGCCGACGCGCTGCCGAAGCTCGCTCCCGACCTGCTTGACGAGGCGACGGACGAGCTGATGTTCTTGAAAGACCCGAATACGGTGCCGGCGATCGGAAAATTCATCGTCGCCGGAAAAAGCAGCGTAGCGATGTTGCGCAAGGCCGTTCAGATTCTTGCATTGATGCCCGGAGATGCAACCCTCGAGCAGTTCTCGAATATTCTGCTGGCAGGAACGCTCGACCCGGAACTCCGGCGCACCGCCCTTAAGCAGCTCTCTGCGGCCAAAACAGAACAATCCATCGAAGCGATGAAGAAGCTGGCAGAATCCACCGATCGTCTCGCCGCCGAAGCGCGCGCCAGTATGCCCACGAAAAATTAGTGGTGCCCCATATCTGCCCTCTCTTGGCAGATGTGGGTAAGAATCAAATCTTTCCCGCAACCATGTCGTCGCACAGACTCTTCACACCGGCAGTAATGATCTGTAAAAAGCGTTCGCCCTTCGCCGCGCTGGCCGTCCGCGGATCGCCATGCCCACCGTGTCTACTCGTTTCGGCAAATGTCTTGTAGACCGTCACTGCCGCCGAACTCAACATTTCGTTGCGGCCAAACTCCGACTCGGAGAGCATCATTCCGTCCGGTTCGGCTTTAGAAAGGTCAACAAGTTTGGGAGCAATATTAAGGAGGATCGATGTCTCCAGCTCGCAGGCATGTCCCATTCCGCCAAACTCGGTTTCCCGCGCCTGCCAGAGTTCTTTATTGACCAGGTCCCAATACGTCGCCCCCACAATCAGCGAATCCGGATAGCTGTGGCCGATGGATTGAATGGTGTAACCGAGCGTCGTGCGATTTCCACCATGGCTATTGAGGATGAGCAACTTGCGGAAACCGTGCTTCATCACCGATGCGATGACGTCCTTTAGCACGCCGCTCATCGTCTCCACCGAGATGCTGATCGTTCCGGCGAAATCCATGTGGTGACTGCTGCATCCCAGCCAGAGCGGCGGCAAACAGAGAAGCTTGCCAGGCAGTTCGCGCTCGACCCGGCGCACAATTTCCGAGCCGATCAGGTAATCCGTAGAGACCGGCAGATGCACGCTGTGCTGTTCGAGAGCGCTGATGCAGGCGACTGCGATCACCTTCTCGCGCTCGAGCGCATCAACCTCTGGCCACTTCATTTCCTCGAGAAACATCACTCTCCTCGCCAGCGCTCAGGCTTCAATCTCACAATGATCGGTGCGGTAATGCTCAAGAGCCGCAGGATCGAGTTCTATTCCCAATCCTGCGCCTTGCGGAACCGTGGCTTTTCCATCCTTGATCTCCAGCGGCTTCTTCAGCAGATCGTGTTCGCGGATGAGCCGTCCAAACACATCGCTCGGCATCGTCCCCAATGCCGACGCCGCTGTTTTGTGCACGTAGCTCGCTTCAAGGATTCCAAAATCCAGTTCGCTGCCATGCGAATAAGGGATCGCGAACAGATCAGCCATTGCCGTCAGCCGTCGAAACGCGAAGATGCCGCCATTGAAGTGGAAGTAGTCATTGCAGTCGAGCTTCGCAGCGCGCGCCGCA
This sequence comes from Terriglobia bacterium, assembly GCA_963724985.1. Taxonomy (GTDB): domain Bacteria; phylum Acidobacteriota; class Terriglobia; order Terriglobales; family Acidobacteriaceae; genus JAJPJE01. Next base: position 15,386 of record CAVRWV010000023.1, read on the forward strand.
TCCTGCGGCATCTGCCCCATTTCGATGTATGGCAACGAAACGTGCATCGAGAGCGGAACGTGGATCTTGCTGCGCAAGTAGCGCCAGCCATCGTAATTCCAGCGCGGAATCGGATCTTCGAGATACAACACATTGCCGATCTCTTCCAGTTCGCGCGCGATGCGCTCGGCATTTGCCGGAATCTCGAACCGCTCATTGGGATCGAGAACAACCCAAAAATCTTTCCCACACGACTCTCTGATTTCCCGGCACCAATCGGCCACTGGATCGGTTACTGTGCACTTGAACTTGATGCATTCGTATCCGAGCGCCTTCGCTTCTTTGGCTTTGCGAGCTGCGTCTGCCGTTGTACGATGTCCGGTCCATGCCGCCACTCGTATCTTGTAACGATACTTGCCACCGAGCAGCTGATACAGAGGAATCTCATAAGACTTAGCCAGCGCATCGGCCAGCGCGCACTCGTAACCGTCGTACACGCGTCCTGCGGGAAGTGGCAGCGCCTGCAAATTCAATTTCCGCAGATCCGTGCCAACCAGTTCCTTCGCGACCGCCCGCATCAACTCACGCGGAATCCCGCGATACGATTCGCCCAGTCCCACGATGCCATTGTCGAATTCCACCTGGATCATCGTCTTCGGCACTTGGTCGAACTGTTGTGTCCAGCCCTGCTTACCGCCAACCGGCAGCTTGTGAAGCGCGTAATCAACTTCCGGACTGTTGATGCTGTCCACGCGCGCGGGAATCTCGACTTCGTCGAGCACAATTCGGCGAACGATCACAGGAACCTTCCGTTCATAGCAACTCACTTATAAGAGTTCAGGGTAGCGGCTGGCAAGATTGGCAGCTCCGCAGAACGATTGCGCATACTGTTTTTGTAGTATTGTGCGCGATCTGGCTTGGCGGTACCTTGCTAATCGGTCTCCGGATTGTCCTGAGTCTGACGCGATTCAGGCTGCTGCCTCTTTGAAACGGATTGTCGAAGTGACGCTCTTCGGTAGTCCGTTTCTTCTCTTCCTTCGCGATAATCAGCAGTCACCAGATCGACGGAGTTCTAGCAATACATGGCGTGGATAGCTTGCGCTATCTGGTATCGGCGGGATCAAATCCTAGGCAGTTCGGCGCGAAACGCCTGCTTCACCTTGCGGCAGCTTCTTCATCTTGATTAACGCCCGGCAATCGAGTGTGCCGATCAGTTCGTCGCTCAACTGCATCTCCGGTGAGTAGCAATGCTGGGCAAGCTGGCTGATGATCTCGAGTTCGCCCGGCTTCAGAACAACCGCCGGCAGTTCGCTGAAATGTCGAAACATCCATAGCAGCCGAAGTCGCTGCCGCATCTGCGGTCTCAGATAATACGGACCCTCTTCGGTGACTACCCTGACCACTCCGCGATACAGCCGTCCAATGGACATATCGCTGCGTTCCTTAAAAGATGTGATGGGGACAGCCTTGGCCGCTCAGGGGAGAGAAGAAAAAGAATGATACACATGCACTAGGGGGTGTGCAAACAAGTCACAATCGTGACTGTCTCCAAGTTCCTGAAAAAAGAGGCGGCTTCGAGCCGCCCCGGAGGAATTACTTGGATGAGACCATTCTTTCGGCTCATCTGCATATTCTTCTTACGAGCGAACGCTGCCCAGATTACGAAGGTATGGCGTACTGTCGGGAGCGTCCGGAAATCGTGTGAGAAAATGTGATTCTTGAGTTAACAGAGAGCCGGCTGGTGCGATTCCGGCTCGGCCATATAGGCGCGTACCGCCTCAGAGAGCTGTGCCCGGAACACCTCATTCATCGTGCGCAAATCCTGGAACAGCGTGCTCAAGTCCACCCGCATCAGGTTGCGCTCGGCGTAAACCAGTACCACCTTCTCCAGCGCGTGCAACTCGTCCACCATGCTGGAGGCACGATAGCCCTCGGCGCGGCGCCGCTCCCCATGAGCTGCTGCTGGCTCCAGGTCAGCCTCCGGCCGGCTCTCAACCCCACGTTGCAGATTGCGGATCACGGCATCCAACACTTCCGCAAACGACTCCCTCGTACCGCTCTCCGCTAAAGCCGCGCTGACCAGCCAATCGTGCAGAATTCCCTGCCGGTTCTCTCGAATCAGGTCCACCAGTCTTAATAGGGGTGCCTGCTGTCGAAGAATAGGGCTCGCAAGCTTCTCCCGGATCTTGCTGATCAGGGAAGCTATGTCGGCAGGCTTTACTAAGTAGTCATCAACCTGACTTTGTATTGCGCGTAACGCGCTCTCGAACGCAGGGTATCCCGTGAGAATAATCGTGCTCGCGGAGGGCTGGATCCGTCGCATCGCGCTCACAACCGTGAACCCGTCCCCCGGTTCACCTATATTTAAGTCCGAAAGCAGCACCTCGAAATTTTCGGTGCTGATGATTTTCAACGCTTCCGGCACCGTAGCTGCAACCGCAACTTCGAACCCATGCTGGCGCAGGATCTCCGGCAATGTAAGCCGGATATTTGGATCGTCATCAACAAAAAGAATTTTCGGTCCCACCTTCGTTTCCTTGCACTGGGGTTTGCCCAGGAGACGGCAGTTTACGAACCGCAATCAAACTCGCGGTTGTTGATATAGCAAGACCGTTGCCATCTCAGAACTTGTTGCCTTTCAACAATTGGGATGCAGCTCACCTGCTTCAGAGTTGGGTAATTCTTACTCATGGCCGTGACATCGCAGTCACTGGACTGCCGGACAGCCCTCCCGCGCGTATCTGGACGGCGGCTCTCGTAATCTCGCAAGAGCTCACGCCAGCTGCGATTCTTTCCCGCCATGGCTCATTTTCCCCAACCCCACCGCAGCGTGCGGGCTCCCCGGGTGCGAGTCCCGAACAGCGAGTCGGTTAATTTCTCGCTGGAAGGCAAACGCGTACCGGCGGTCCTGCATGAGATTTCAACTACTGGCGGACTTGCCCAATTTACTGGCACTGTTCGCGAAGGCACTTTGGCAGAACTTCATATGCGATCGAAATCCGGCCCCATCAGCGGACTCGTAGAGCTGATGCGTCCCGTCACTCGATCTGCCGCCAAGTTGCAGCCTTTTCGCTTCGTTGCCCTCGGTGACGAAGACCACGATCGTCTCGCCGGAGTTCTCCGGCAGATGATCGATCAGGGATACGGCGCCTAACCCCACACGGCGCCGCCTCCCTCAGATTTGTGAAACATTGGGTGCCCCATCTCTGCCGTCTTTTGGCGCAGGTGGGATCTGATCATCGATTGTTGTGGCGCGCCCGCGGCTTTTCCTCCCAGGAGGCGAGGCTGGCGGGCGCTCTCTTTTCTAGGGACGAAACTTCTTCTTCGGGTGGCCCATTCAAGCCTCTTTTGGCTTGAGTGGGGCAGTTGATGGCGCTCCTCTTAAAGCAGTTCCGAATCGTATTGTCGAAACAGTTCGCTGAGCTTCGGCCTGCTCCGATCCGTCATCGCATGTATCGCCTGGATCAGCCCATAGATCTTCGACGTCATCATCAGCAGGTACCGGCACCTGCCTTCCCCCGGATTCCAATATGTGTGTGGAGTGCCACGCGGAACCAGCACAGCACTGCCCTCTCGCGCCTCTACCTCCTCGTCGCCCTTGCGTATTCGCAACACGCCTTCGAGCACATACCAGGCTTCATCGTCATGATGATGAACATGCGGAGGAGCAATCAGGAATGGGACTCCCGTATGCCCGCCCGGGTCTTCCCATTCGGCAACGATAAACGAATCTCCCAATTTCCCAAGAACCTGTCCCGCCAGCGGCGGCGCAATGATCGGTGAATTCATAGTTGCAGTAATCTAGTGCGGCATCGTGCCGTGCGCAACGATGGAATAGCGCCACGCTATCGGTTGCCCATTCCGCCCACTCTGGCGAAGGAGGTTGTCATCACGAGCGGCCGCAGGCCGCGAGGGATCTGCATTTGTTCAGGTTCGGTGCCCCAGGTTCCGCGTCCTTCAGTTGGACGCTAACCTGGGCTAACAATCCCGGACTCTCTCTTTTGACTCTGCGTCTGAACCCCTCCAACACTAAACTCTTTCTATGTCTCTCCCCGAAGGATTCACAGCCCGTCAGGCCTCCACCGCCGACCTGGACACATTAGTGTTCCATCGTTGTGCGATGTTTCGTGACATGGGATACAGCGACGCAGCCGCGCTCGACTCCATGGCAGCGAAGTTTCGCCCGTGGTTATCGGAACGCATGAATTCGGGAGACTACCTTGCCTGGCTGGTATCTGCGCCCGACGGTTCCGTTGCGGCGGGTGCCGGGCTTTGGTTAATGGATTGGCCTCCGCACATGATCGGAACCGGAACGCGGCGAGGTAACATCGTCAACGTCTATACCGCCGAACCGTATCGCCGTCTCGGCCTCGCACGTGAGCTGATGACAACCGTGCTCGCCTGGTGCCGTGCTAACGGAACTGATACCGTCATTCTGCATGCCAGCCCTTCTGGCCGCCGTCTCTACGAATCCCTGGGCTTTCAAGCCACGAACGAAATGCGCCTGAGCTTGTGATCTGCACGCCGGTTTTGTGAGCCTGACCAAATAATCCGACTACAAATTCGCGCCGAAGGCCAACAGACGGCCGTCGCAATCCTTCACTACAAACTCTCGCGAGCGCCATGGCATGTTGCCAAGTCTTCGCGTGAACTCCACGCCCTTGCCGGCGTACTCGGCATAGAGCGCGTCGGCATCTTCGACAAAGAGATATGCGTCGAGCAGCTCGTCCGCGTATTTGTCCGGATTGGCTGTGGGCGGAGTTGCGCAGCGGAAATGAATCGCGTGCTGGTCGCGCGCCACAATGGCGTACACCGGCGGATCCGGCCACGTCCCGAGACATTCGAAGCCCAGCTTGTCTTTGTAATAGGCGACCGTGCCGGGAATGTCTGTAGTGAAGAACACAGGTGCGATCTGACGGATCATGGAGCAAGTCTACCGCAGCCCCCGCGCAGCGCCGCTCGGTCCGGCGCCCCGTATCTCTGCCTCACGCACATCGGTTCCGACCTGCACCTTTTCGAGTGCTGAAAGCTTTTTCGTGAGCAGACTCGTGCAACCGCTGTCAGTCGCCGATACATCCTTTCCCACAATCATTCGACATTAATCTTGTACCTGAATCATTTGTCGCAACGTGTACGTGTAGACACTCGCAGAGCACAACTCGGGAACCACTTCTTCGCTCTACGGTGGATGGGCAGAGTCGGAGTGAGGACCGGCAAAGCCTCCTTGAATCGAGACGCAGCCCGGACGACACCAACACACCTCTATCGTCGCCCGGGAGGGGTGAAGGCCAACCACTGGCCTGCGTTGACCTCACCCCTTACTGGGCCACTACAAATGTCCAAGGGCGTACCGCTGCCCGCGATCGCTACATCTGCGGCGCTGTCGTTCCATCCGACCACTTGGGCACCGGGATCAGGAACACGGTAATGGGTTCAGGAGCGCCCTGAAACTGCCCGCTGAAAATGATCGGCGACCCGGGCTTATCCGCGCCCCAGGACGCAGCATCGGCCAGGGGCGCGTAGATCATCAGGTGACACAGGTTGTGACTCCCGGCCGCCGTCAGATACGCCTTCTTCGACATCATGTAGCTCATCGCGCCAGCTTCCAGGCCAGGTAGCTCTTTTCGGCTCGTTGCAGTCTTCAGAGCCTCCATGACTTGTGCTTTCGACATTCCGGCTAAGACCAGGTTCGTTCTTTTGATGGTGAGCGGGAACACCGATCGCGCTGCCGCCGGGTTGAAGCAGAGCGGACCCCGTAACTTGGGATTCCAAAAGTCGGCGTTGTCGAACGGCGCCATCCACCCGCGCTCTACAACACACACGAAACCGTTGCTGCCTTTCACTGCGAGCTCATATCCATGCGGACCCAGGACCTGTATCTCAGCTTGGCCGGAAATGGATTCCGGAGCTGCGCTTCGGGCCAAGTCGATCTCGGCGTCGCGATCCATGAGGTACTGATTCAGCGGAGCCATGCTCGGATATGTCGCAGGGTGATCCTGCGCTTCCATTGGCCACGCCGCCGCCAACACAACCATGAGCACGGACGTTGCTAACCCGATCGTCACGGGAGTATTTCGCTTCATTGTTTTTATTCTCCTGACGTATTTCTGGAGACGAATATAGGTTGATATCAATATAATTGGCTTATGTCAACGGATAAGAGCCCCGCCTATGAGACGACTCTCCTCGTCCGCGACTCTTGCCTGTGTCTTCACGTCCAGCGAGCGGCACGGGCGCTGGCGCGCCGCTTCGACGACGCATTCCGCCCATTGGGCCTGACAAACGGTCAATTCTCCCTGATGATGTCGTTGAACCGCCCGGAACCGCCTTCGATGGCGGCGGTGGCGTCACTGCTCGCTATGGATCGAACCACTTTGACGGCCGCTCTCAAGCCTCTCGAGCGCCGTGGTCTGCTCGAAATCACGGCAGACCCAGCCGACCGCCGCGCCCGCCTGATGACATTGACGCCCAGGGGACGCAGATTGCTTGTCCGCGCCGTCCCCATCTGGAAGAGCATCCACGCCGAGATTGAGGATCTCCTGAATGCTCGCCAGTCCGATGCTCGCAATCCTGATGCTCGCGAACCCGACCGCCTCCGGAACGCTCTACGCACGCTTTCTTCCTGATCCGGGTGGCCCACCCTTTCGCCGCTTTTGGCCGGGTGCCCCACCCTCGACCCTTCGTTTGGGTCGTGGGTGGGTGGTTCCGATCGGCTCCCCTTTCCTCGCGTAGCGAGGATGCTGTCATGCCGAGCGCAGCGAGGCATCCCTATCGGACCGGGTGGCCCCCTTTCGCCCGCTTTTGGCGAAGGGTGGGGAACACCGACTCCCCTTTCCGAGTGTCGCGAGGATCCTGTCATACCGAGCGCAGCGAGGTATCCCTATCGCACCACGAGTGACTCGAATTTCTTGTCAAGCCCCCAACATTTCGAAAATCCCGCGAACCTCTTCATTCCATTCCAGAAATAAACTTCGCGAATGTGTCTAGTGAGTCCCCTCGAATTTGTCACAATAGAACAAGAGCTAGGCACTATTCACGAGCCCACTAGCCACTGCTGTCGAGCTAAGTCCTTTGTTATCCGCTATACAGCCCTTAAGCCCTTTGTTATGCGCTATGTACAACAAGAGACATCCTAAGTCCTTTGTTTGCCGCTAGGCAGGGGGAGGGGGAGGAGTATCGATAAATAGGCATACGGTCGACGCCGGGTTGTGGCAATGGAAAAATGGAGAAGAATGGCAAAGTGCTGTGAGGCGGGTGTCCGGGTCTTTTCGCTATTGCTCTCGGGAAATCGCAATACCACTCGTAATCCATCCGATTCCGTAGTGAGCGCTAGGCCCTGCTGGCTTTTTTTCTTGTCAACCTCCGCGTCGGCTCCGAAAATCAAAAGCTCTCAATAATCAAGCGATTTTGATTCACGTCTTTGCTCAAAAGGAGCGGGCTGGGAAATGGTTCGACACACTCGACTGTCCTTTGCGGTGACCTGCCTCATCATTGGTTTAGCAATCATGTTCGAAGGCTGTGGCGGCGGCTCACCATCAACAGGCGCCTCAAGCGGTGGGGGCGGGAACTCCAGTTCTAGCGCAAGCACTGTTTCCGCGGGCAACTACATATGGCAGTCCAGCGGTAGTACAGACCTCTACGTCTCGTCGGTCGCTGGTAACGGCGTGCTCGGCGCGCCAGTTCGAGCGGGCGGACCAGCAATGCCGAGCACTGGTTACCGCAGTCTTGCGGTTGGGCCCTCAAGGCGCTACTTGTATGCCTTCGACACGTCCTTCAGTCTGATTCGAGTGCTTTCCCTCGCTGGTCCGGGGGTTCAAGTGTCGCAGGAACTGACGTGTGCTCCATCAGTTTCCGATTGTCCTTATTATCCAGAATCAAGCCATGGTCCGCTGAATTCGCTCAGTCTCGATCCGACCGGAAAGTTCCTTTACATCGTAGAGAGTCCCGCATCCATCGAGATGTTTGTTACTGACGACAGCGGCACAGGAGGACTGCGACGCGGTCCGGCAATCACGGAGAACGTTCCTGCAGACCTGCGGGAAGGTGTTATAACCCCGTCCGGCAAGTTCCTGTTTGTGAATGACCTTACGGCCGGTCGCATTTTCGGCTACAACATCGGAGCGGATGGATCGCTCAGTGCTGTACAAGGCTCACCGTTCTCTGTTCCGCTAAACGGGCAGCCGACACACGTCATACTCGATAGCTCAGGGTTATACCTGTACGCTCCTCTGTATGCGGGAGGCATTGCCGCATTCTCAATAAATGGTTCGACTGGAGCGTTAACCAATGTTCCCGGTTCGCCTTTTCCGACCACGGCATCACCCGGGGGTCTTGCTGCTGCTCCGGGAGGATACGTGTACGTTACAGGCCAATACGGTGTGCTCGACGCCTACAAGATTGGGAGCACTGGCGCATTGACTCCGGTGCCAGGCTCACCTTTTGCGACTGCTGATTCGTCCTATAGCATCGCCGTGGATGCCACTGGGACGTTTGTGTATGTCGGGGATTATGCAGGCGGCAAGGTGTACGGCTTTAACATCGATGCTCCCACCGGCTCTTTGACGCCATTGCCGAGTTCACCGTTTCCTTCCATACCAAATCCCAACATGTTGGCTCCTTTCAAGGTTCCGTAAGACGCGAAGAAAAGCGCAGACCAGATAATGGCCAACGCGTTTTTGGATTCAACCACTACCACAGGATAGTTGGTGTGAAATCGCCGGGTGGCCCCCCCTTTCGCCCGCTTTTGGCGAAGGGTGGGGAACGACGACTCCCTGTTCCGAGCGAAGCGAGGATTCTGTCATGCCGAGCGCAGCGAGGCATCCCTATCGCACCACGAGTGACTCGAATTTCTTGTCAAGCCCCCAAAATCGCAATAATCCCCCCAACCTCTTCATTCCACTCCAGAAATAAACTTCGCGAATGTGTCTAGTAGGTCCCCTCGAATTTGTCACAATAGAAATAGATGTGGAACAGAGACCGATTTGAGGACGGACACATTGGGGTGCCCCACTCGTGCGAAGCAACGAGTGGGGGAGGACACGTCGCCCGTCTCCGACGGATATCCGTCGCATCATCCGACGGACGATCCGAGACCGATCCCACGGACAAATCCCTCGTCCGACGGATAAGGTCTTTGTTTTCTTCGAAAACCCAGTTCCACCCCTACCCTGGGATCCGAGGAGAGTGGGCGAGAAGCGGTTACCCACAACCGTATCAACATACGGAGTGATAACGCCCGTACACAACAGTAATCTGGAATTGTTTGCGTGTGACGTTAGAATTTTGAACATCGAGCAGCGAGACCAAAGCGCAGTGGGAGCAAACTCCGCCAATCTCTTTGGTGGAATAGTTTTGATCGTCGCGCTATGCGCCTTCATCCCAGTACTTTCAGCTGAGCTGTATGGGACAGCGTCGGGAACAGCATTAGCGGTCTTCGCAATTGCCTCATTCGCGCTGATAACAATAACCAGTTTTCGAGAAACATCTGCTCGAACTCCAATGCCGGATGACAGAACGGTTATGACATTGTGGCGTCGGCTGCCGTGGTATTTTCTCGCTTACTGTGTCATTACCGGCATGGGCTACGACTGGGTTTGCGCAGTCCTATGGTTCTCGCGACGATACCCTGTTTTCTCTGGTCCAGTTGCTGGTGCGATGGCTGTAATTTTAGCGTTGTACGCCACGATCGGGGTTGCTGTAGCTTGGCTGACTCGGGGTAACTGGCGGGCGGCTCTGGTGGCTTTCGCGGTTGCGCCATGCGTCCTGAGCGCATTTGTCCTGAGGCTACGTATTCTTGGTACATAAGTGTGTCGTACGACAGCGAATGGGCAATGCCTTTTTCATTGTTGGCGATAAATCCAGTTATCGCTCACTATCTCAAAGTCGAGAACTGACGCCGCCCTACCAGCGCCCCCTATATAATGTTCAAGAGAGATCTGTCTCCGCAGCGCCTAACATTCTCATTGGCTTAACCATGTGAACTGGACCGGCCTGACCTTCCCGGTTTGCGGCCGACGCCCGTCTCCCAGTTAAAAGATTGCAGAGGAATGCTTGAACAAGGGAATTCGCAACATCGCCATTATTGCCCACGTTGACCACGGTAAAACCACGCTGGTGGACGCCATGCTCCGCCAGAGCGGCGTCTTTCGCGCCAACCAGGAACTCGTCGACCGCGTCATGGACTCCAACGATCTCGAACGCGAGCGCGGCATCACCATCCTGGCCAAGAACACGGCTGTCCATTACCACGACTACAAGATCAACATCGTGGACACGCCGGGTCACAGTGACTTTGGCGGTGAGGTCGAACGTGCCCTGAAAATGGTCGATGGCGTGATGCTGCTCGTGGACGCCTCCGAGGGTCCGCTGCCGCAGACGCGATACGTGCTCAGCAAGGCGCTCGAAGCGAAGCTTCCTCCGATTCTCGTGATCAACAAAATCGACCGGCCCGACGCTCGCGCGCAGGAAGTTCTGAACGAAGTCTACGACCTGTTCATCGACCTCGATGCTCACGAAGATCAGCTCGACTTCCCGGTTCTCTATACCAACGCGAAGCAAGGTACGGCGACGACTGATCTCAAGGACACGGGCGAGAACCTGCAGCCGCTGTTCGAAGCGATCGTGAAGACCATTCCTGCGCCCCGCGGCGACGTCGACGGTCCATTGCAGATCCTGGTCGCGAATCTCGATTACAGCGACTACCTCGGACGGCTGGCCATCGCCCGCGTTTTCAATGGCACACTTCACAACGGCGACGAAGCCTCGATCGCCAAGCTGGACAAGTCTTTCCACAAAGTGAAGATCACCAAGCTCTTCTCCTTCGATGGACTGAAGCGCGTCGATATCGATCAGACGGAACTGGGCGACATCGTTGCCGTCGCCGGCGTCGAAGGCATCACCATCGGCGAGACCATCACCAACGTCGAGAACCCTTCTCCGCTGCCGCACATTGCCATCGACGAGCCTACGATTGCGATGCTGTTCACGGTGAACACTTCTCCCTTCGCTGGACGCGAAGGACAGTACGTCACATCCCGCAATCTGCGCGATCGTCTCGACAAGGAACTGTTGACCAACGTCTCCATTACCGTGCAGGAAACCGAGAGCACCGACTCATTCAAGGTGATGGGACGTGGCGAACTGCAGCTCTCCATCCTGCTGGAGATGATGCGCCGCGAGAGTTTCGAACTTGCCGTCGGCAAGCCCGAGATCGTCACCAAGCGCATCGATGGCAAGCTGATGGAGCCGGTGGAATTGCTCACCGTCGACATTCCGCAGGAATTTGTCGGCGTCGTCATGGAAAAGCTCGGTATGCGCAAAGCCGAAATGCGCAACATGCACGATCACGGCTACGGACGCGTGCGCCTCGAATTCCGTGTGCCCAGTCGCGGTCTCATCGGTCTTCGCAGCGAAATGCTCACCGACACGCGCGGAACCATCGTGATGAACTCGCTCTTCGACGGCTACACCGAATGGCAGGGCGAAATTCCGCACCGGCTCACCGGCGCGCTCGTCGCCGATCGCAACGGCGCGACCACGGCCTATGCGCTCTACAACCTGCAGGAACGCGGTGAACTCTTCATCGGCCCCGGCGTCGACGTCTACGAGGGAATGATTGTCGGCGAGAACTCGCGCGACAACGATCTCGACGTGAACGCAGTCCGCGAAAAGAAGCTGACCAACATGCGTTCTTCGACAGCCGACGATGCCATTCGCCTGGTTCCCTTCCGTACGCTGAATCTTGAACAGGCAATCGAGTTCATCGCCGACGACGAACTCGTAGAAGTGACGCCGAAATCGCTGCGCTTGCGCAAGAAGATCCTGCAATCGAACCGCCGCCCGAGAAAGAATGCAGTGCCGGTTTCGGCAGAAGAATAGGATCTCAGCCGCTGATTTACGCAGATAGACGCTGATCATTTTTTGGTTTTTACCTTTTTCGCGTTTTTTATCAGCGTTCATCTGCGTTGATCAGCGGCTGAGGTCCAAAAGCCACGCGGTCAGCCAAAACGAAATTCGCCAGCCCGCACATCCCAATCGCTAGAACATTCGCAACGAAATACGGGATCCTGAGCTGTCCTACGAAAAGCCGCATCAGCAGCACGTTTCCAACGATCGAAACCAGGCCATTGGTCAGATGAAACGCCGCAAGGCTTCGCAGTCGTCCGCGCCAGCCAACCAGCGCACGATCTGGCCACGTGTATCGTTCGTGCCAAACGAAGTTGTGCAGCACGGAGATTTCCACCGCCAACGCCGTCGCCAACAGGTAGTTCATGTGCAGGACGCTCTTGAGCAACACCAGCATCCCGAGTTGTACTGCGGTTCCGAACGCGCCTACGAGATTGAACTTCAGCCAGCGCCGGATGCTCACAGTGGCTCCTGTCGATAGAGCGTGACGGTGTGCCGAATCGCCGCAATCGTGAACATCAATCCCATTCCGATCACGGCGCAGACGCCGCCAATATCGAACAGACGATAAACGCGGTCTCCCAAATGCGCCCATGGTCCGCGCAAGAACAACGCCAGGTTTCCGATCGCAAGAATGATCCGTATCTCCGTTGGACCGAAGATCCAGTGCGACATCTGGAACTTGCTCAACGTGTACGTGGCCAAATAGGTCTCGACCGAAAGCATGAGGAACGCCACCAGCATCGCCATCGCCACCAGCGGATGCATGTAGCCCGACACGGCGAGTCCAGCGCAGAGAAACAGCGACCCGAGGCTGTCGAGCACGTGATCGACATAAAACCCATACCGCGGACGCTGCTGATCCCGATGGCGCGCAAGCGTGCCATCGAGGCTGTCACCAAACCAGTTCACCGCCAGGAAGAAGATAGCCAGCAGCAATCCCCACCGATTCCATCGCGCCAACAAATACGAGCACCCGACCAGCAGTTGCCCAACGGCGCCAATCGCGGTCAGGTGATCGGAATTCATCCACGCCGGCATGCGCGTCTGCCAGCCAAGCCAACGTTTTCTTCTCCGCAACGGCTACAAAGTTCCCTTGTACGCGCGGCGCTGACTTGAATCCCAACGCATTGCGGCGAGCTTCCGGCGGCAGCACCGGCGCTCCGCCGCAATCTGAATAGCCGTCATCGATGATTGATCAGTTTGAAATCCGCATTCATAGGGCCTCCAACGAACGCGAGTTTCGTCGGCACACCCAAAAGCCGCAATGCACTGCACCTCAATTGACTGGTTTCTCGATCTCATTTGAGAAGCCTTGCTGAATCAGCAATTTGCAGACTCTCCTCATCCGGAGCTGGACTGGCTTTTCGTCCTGGAAAGGAAGAGAATTACGCGTTGCGGTCGCGTCCGGCGGAGAAAACATGCCTATCAAGACCATCATTGAGCCATTTCGTATCAAGAGCGTTGAGCCGATCCGCTGGACCACCCGCGAGCAGCGCGAGCACTTGCTCCGTGCCGCGCATTACAACTTGTTTCTGCTGCCCGCAGGCGACGTGCTCATTGATCTGCTGACTGACTCCGGTACCGGCGCCATGTCGACGCACCAGTGGGCCGCCGTCATGGAAGGGGACGAGAGCTACGCCGGCAGTCCCAGCTTCGACCGCTTTCGCGATTCCATCCAGGACATCTTCGGCTACAAGCATGTGATTCCGGCGCACCAGGGTCGCGCGGCCGAGCGCATCCTCTTTAACTGCACTTGCAAGAAGGGCGACGTCGTCCCCAACAACACGCACTTCGACACCACGCGTGCGAACGTCGAATTTGTCGGCGCCGAAGCCGTCGATCTTCCTTGCGCCGAAACCAGGCAGCCCAGCGTGAGTAAACCGTTCAAAGGGAACATGGACGTCACCGCCCTCGAAGAATTGATTGGACGGGTCGGCCGCGAGCGCGTTCCGCTGGTGATGCTGACGATCACCAACAATTCAGGTGGCGGTCAGCCGGTTTCGATGGAAAACGCGCGCGCCGTCAGCGCGGTCTGCCGGAAGCACAAGATCCCGCTCTATTTCGACGCCTGCCGCTTCGCCGAGAATTCGTACTTCATCAAGCTGCGTGAGGCCGGCTTCGCCGACCGCACTCCCAAGCAGATCGCGCAGGAGATGTTCCGTCTCGGCGATGGCTGCACTATGTCCGCGAAGAAAGACGGCATGGCCAACATTGGCGGCTTCCTCTGCACGAACGACGATCTGCTCGCGCAGCAGGAAAAGAACCTGCTCATCCTGACCGAAGGTTACCCAACCTACGGCGGCCTGGCTGGACGCGACCTGGAGGCAATCGCCGTCGGCGTGCAGGAGGCGCTCGACGAAGACTACCTGCGCTATCGCATTGCCTCCACCGGATACCTCGGCAATCACATCGCCGAGCATGGCGTCCCCATCGTGCAGCCGCCGGGCGGCCATGCTATCTATCTCGATTCGCGCGCCTTTCTGCCGCACATCCCCGCAGATCAGTTCCCTGGCGTCGCGCTGGCAAATGAGTTGTATCTGGAAGGTGGAATCCGCTCCGTCGAAATTGGCGCGCTGATGTTTGGCGCCAATGCCAAGCTAGACCTCGTCCGTCTGGCCATTCCGCGCCGCGTCTACACGCAAAGCCATGTCGATTACGTGATCGAAGTCATCCTCGAAGTCTGGAATCGGCGCGAGCAGATTCGCGGCATGCGCCTGACCTATGAAGCGCCATTCCTTCGCCATTTCACGGCGCGGCTGGAACCATGGCGCGGCGGACGTCCAGAGCGCGCACGCAGAAAAGGTGGGGGCAAACGAGCTAGGCGCCGACGAATCCGTACAATACTGCACAATGTCTTCCGCACAGCCGCAACCCACGCGCCCCTTCATTCACGAAGATTTTCTTCTCGGCACTCGCAGCGCCCGCGACCTCTATCACACTTACGCCGCCGCGCAGCCGATTCTTGACTACCACTGCCATCTTTCAGCGCGCGACATCGCGGACAATCGCCGCTTCAACAATCTCTACGAAATCTGGCTGGAAGGCGATCACTACAAGTGGCGTGCGATGCGTGCGAACGGAATCGCGGAAGATTACTGCACTGGCAGTGCTGATCCGTACGACAAGTTTCTCGCCTGGGCGCGCACGGTTCCTTACACCATCGCCAATCCGCTGTATCACTGGACGCATCTCGAACTGAAGCGCTACTTCGGAATCGACGAGCTATTAAACGAGCACACCGCACCGTCGATCTGGGAACGCGCGAATGCGATGCTCGCCACGGAAGCGCTGACCGCGCAAGCAATTCTGAAGAAGTTCAATGTCAAAGTAGTCTGCACAACGGATGATCCGACGGATGATCTCGCCGATCACCAACGCCTCGCTCAGGCAGACCTCGGCTTCCGTGTCTATCCAACGTTTCGTCCTGATAAAGCCCTGCGCGTCGACGATCCCGAGAGCTTCAACGAATGGACAGCCAAACTCGAAAAGCGCAGCAATACTGAAATTCTCGGCTTTGAAGATTTCCTGCGCGCGCTGCGCAGCCGCCATCACGCCTTCGAACGGATGGGCGCACGCCTCTCTGATCACGGACTGGAGCATTGCTACGCTAACTTCTGCTCGGAAGCGGTTGCATCGGGCATCTTCGACAAGGTGCGTTCGGGACGCGCCGCGTCTCCCGAGGAGCATGCGCAGTTTGCGTCGTACCTGATGCTGTTCTTCGGACACCTCGATGCCGAAAAGAATTGGACGAAGCAACTGCACTTCGGCGCCCGGCGCAACGCCAACACACGCGCATTCGAAACGCTCGGCCCGGACACTGGCTTCGATTCGATCGGCGATTGGCCGCAGATCAACGACCTTGGCCATTACCTGGATCGACTGGCGCAGGAGAACGCGCTGCCGCGGACGATCCTCTACAACCTGAATCCCGCGGACAATTACGCTATCGCCACTATGTGCGGGAACTTCCAGGATGGATCGACTCCAGGCAAAATTCAGTTTGGCAGCGGCTGGTGGTTCCTCGATCAGAAACAAGGCATCGAATGGCAGTTGCAGGCGCTCGCGAATACCGGATTGCTGTCGCGCTTCGTCGGCATGGTCACCGATTCGCGCTCCTTCATGTCATTTCCGCGCCACGAATATTTCCGCCGCGTTCTCTGCAATTGGCTAGGCGGTCTGATGGAATCCGGCGAACTGCCGCATGACATGGAACTGGTAGGAACAACCGTAGCGAACATCTGTTTCCAGAACGCTGCTACCTATTTCGGGCTGGAGCTTCCCCGCTGAAAATAAAAAACCGGGAGTCGAAACTCCCGGCCGAGTGAACGAGTCAGCAAATCTTATCTTCGGTATATCGAACTGGATGCGGAAGGTGGTCTCCATGTCGATCGGGCTGCCATTTACCTTATACGGCTGATATTTCCACTGCCGGACGGCTTCGATCGCTGCTCCCGAAAGAAGCGGGTTGCCGCTGACTGCCTTCAGTTGGTCGACGTTCCCTTCCTTCGTGATCCGACCCTTCAGCACGACTTCGCCAGAGAGCGCATACGAACGCGCCGCGGAAGGATATTTCGGGCTGACGCGGTGGATGAGCACGCCTTGCGTAACACCCGTTGATCGTTGCGCAGCCAATTGCGGCGCGGAGGTCGACACCGGAATATCGGTAGGTGGAGCAGCACCGCCCGTCGGCATCGTAATCGACGGGGCTGCCATGGGCGCAGGAGCTTCCGTATTCGTGCGCTTCGCAGCAGCCAATACGATCGGCTCCGGCTCAGGCGCCTGCTTCGGAGCTTCGCTCTGCTTGGTTTCCTTCTCTACAGCTTTGGTTTCTGAGGCCTTTTTCGCGGAATCACTTTTTCCGACACTCGAAGCGGCGGACGGCTTGCTTTCGGGCAACGGCGTCGCTGTTACCGTCATGCTGGTGTTTGGGTCAGCAGCAGGCGTAACCGGAGCAGGAGCAACTTGAGCTTCCACTACTGGCTTCGGGGTAACGCTCGAACGGTGGACGAAGTAGGCGACTCCGCCGATCACGCTGATTACAGCCAGCGCAGCCACCGCAATCAGCGGGACTTTGGAACCAGATGGCTCGGGAGTCTGCCCCCACGTCAAATCGGCTCGCTCGACGGCTCGCTTCGGAACAAACGGCGCTCCGACTGGCTCGGCCAGGGACACGACTTCCATCTCCGCCGATTTGTCGGTTGCTTTCTTGCTTGGCTCCGGCTTCTTCGATGTGACAATACTCTCAGTTGCGGGAAGCGGCTTGCTCTCGACAGGCTTCGTCGCGAGCGGCTTCTCGGAAGTCGGTTTCGTTGAAAAAGAATTCGTCTTGCTGCCGGCGTAGTTCGTTTCGAACGACGCAGATTTCGTCAGATCAGCCGGCTTGTTTTCGAATGCAGGCGCTTTCGTCTCGCCTTTCGCACCATCCGGCTTGGCCGGTCCACCGATCTTCAAATCAGAAATGAAACGATCGACCAGGTGATCCAATTCATCTTGCGCAAACAGTCCGTTCTCGGCGCCACCCACGCTCTCCCGTGTCGCTGTCGCCAGGGCCTCTGCCTGTAGCGCACTGCCTTCCGGAGAGTCTCCCAGCGCAAGCACGCCGGCAACTTCCGCAAGCTGTTCAAGTTTGCGAACGGATTCAGCCGAGAAATTCTTGGCGCGCGATGAAAACATCTCCAGCACTACTGTGAAATTCTTGTCGCCTTTGTTCGGAAACGCAGGCGCGAGCACAGCGGACCGCATATTCAGATCGCGGCAGACGAATGGATCCACGCGCGGATCGGTATCCGTGTCCACCACATGCACAGTGTTGCGGGTGCGTATGCATTCGCTGGTCAGCTTGGAGTCAGGATTGATGACGGTCCCGACTTCAGGAGCGTCGCCAAGTGTCGCCCGGCACACCATGTTTTCCGGCGGACCGATCGCTAAGGCCGCGCCAGTAGATCCGGTGAGTTCTGCTGCTCGCTCCACGATAAGTGCGAGAGCGGAATCCAGGTAGAGCTTGCTCGCTTTGATTTCGCTGATCAGGTGCCAGAATTCGTTACTGTCGCGTGGCGCTGCTGCCTCTGCTTTCGCTGGGGCCGCGGCGGGCGCTTCCGCAGGTATAGCTTCGGGGCCGGCGAGTGTGTCAATCCAGGCTCTCAGGCGAAGACGCGCGGGCTCCGACATCCGCAGGAAACGAAGTCCCATGCGCTTGTCGGCGGTCCGCCACACCACCTGTGCTTCGGTGCGAATATGGCCGCCGTCTGGAATATCGAAATCGATTGTGATCTTGCTGCCAGGCTGAATCGGAATATGCGCCTGCGAAGCCAACCCTGTCTCACTGATATCGAGGATCCGCCCTTCGCCGGCCGGTCCGAGCTTCGCTCGCACCACCATGGAATCAGCCAACGTGACGCGCCGGGCGATGCGATAACTCGCGCCGCCCGTCTGATCGTCTGAAAGACCCTGTGTCACACTCGTTGCCATTTTGTTTCCTCTCGCTATAGTTCCACGAGACTACGTGTGGTGATCATGGGAACCGGCGTCCGGAGGCAGTGCTTACGCCCACGGGTTCGCGGCCCACTGCGCTCGACGAACTGGAAGAACCACCCTCTCCGTCAAGCAAGCGGGCGGCTGCGCGCAGCACTTCAATGTCGCGCTGCAGTTGTTCGATCTGCTGTTCCTTCTCCCTCAATACTTCATGAATATTTTTCATTCGATCAGCTCACTAATATGGAGTTGCCGGGACCTTGTTACTGATGGGGCGTAGTCTACTTCGTTCTTTAGCGGATTTCGTGATTACCAAAGTGTTCCCGGCCTCGAAAGCACATGTACTTCCGCGTATTGAAGACAGGGCGACAAGCCTGAATCAGGCGGCGTCGGAACCGTGAAACACCGGTAAAACAGGTAGGAGTTCGGAAATAGTCGGCAAGAGATCAGTTCGCATGCGAAGGCGCTCAGAGCAAGGCACGAAGGTTACCTTCCAGAGCCCCACCGCAAGAAAAAGGGTGCGCTCCTTCAAGCACACCCTCATCAGCCGACAAAATTCAGAGCTTAGTAGCGGTAATCGTGATTCAAATCGCGATAGTCATTCCGGATGTCTCGCCGGTCGTGGTGAACATCGCGGTAATCGTTACGCAGATCGCGGCGATCATTTCGAATATCCCACTGATCGCGTTGCGCAGCGCGCCAGTTTCCGTGACGCTCGTCTTTCGCGAGCTTGTTGTAGTCGTGATTCAGGTCGCGCTGGTCACGCTTGATGTCACGATAGTCGTTCTTCAGGTCTTTTTTGTTGTGATAATTGTCCCGGTAGTCCCACCTGTCGCCGGCGAACGCACTGGATGTGATCCCGAGCCCAAACATCAACAACATCACCACAGCAGCCTTGTGTCGCATTCGGTCCCTCCCATAGCTTGCGATCTCTTTCGAAGCGGCTATTGGGTGAAACACGGAAAAGAGGTACAAAGTTGCGAGCGGCGTAAATCGTTGAGAAACCGCACCTATTCGGGTAGAACCTCGATGGCGGTAACCGTGGCGTAGTCTTTGATCGGCACAAACTCGAGCACCAACTTTCCCTGCGCATTGGGTTCGAGGCCGGTAACGGTGCGAATCAGAGGCCGATTCTCGCCAACTTCCTTGAAGATGTCGAGGTCGCGCACGATCGCCTTGCCATTGCAATAGACGCTGAAGACGCGCGCTCCGGCACCGGCATTCGGATCATGCGGCGGGCCAAAATACTTGTCGCGATTGTTCGGACCAAAGCGGCGTTCGATGAAGTGCAGCGTGACGCTGTATTTTCCTGGTGGAACTGGAATCGCGTAGGAGAAATTGCCCCAGCGCTCGCCTTCATAGAGTTCCGAATCGTCGGTGCCCGCAACTGAGTCTTCGCGAGAAAATATCTGTCCACCTTTGAAGTAGTCGTCGGGACTCCACCAGCGGCTGTCATTGGAGTAGTAGGCGCTGTCGCGAGTAAGAATTCTTACGGGTCGGATGTGCCCACTCGCGCCCGGCAGAATTTCAATCGCCGACAACATGCCTCGGCCGCCCTGCACGGAAGAGAAGTTCAGATGCAGCTTGCCATCGTTCGCCGGGGAAATATCGGTGAAGACCTTTACGTCTGCCGTACGGCTTCCACCCGCATCGGCTATCACGTCGAAGTTACTGAGGATCGGCCTGCCGTTCGCGGTGACAGAAATCACGCGGCTGCCTTCGCCTCCGCCACCGATATCTTCCGGCCCGTAATAGGTTTCCGCGAAGTGCAGTCGTAGCTCATACGTTCCCGGGTTCAGGGGAATGTCGTAGGTAAAATCTCCCTGGCGGCTGTTGCGATAGATGTCGGCATCCTGGGTACGCCAGATCACGCGCGTGAAACTATGCACCGCAGTACCGCCGGTAAAGCTCGTGTCGGCCGTCCAGGTTTTGCCGGAGCGATCCACGTAACTTCGCGGGCTTCCCGCCAGAATGCGAATTTCATCTCCTACCGGAAGTCCGACCGGCCCTTCGGGTGGAAGCTCGGTCCGATGCACGGTCGTGATGGCTGACCGCCTTTGTTGTCGCACAAGATAAGTGATCGCTGTCCCGACAAGAACGAGCGCGACGATCGCAAGCACCAGCCACAACGGACGCCGCGTGAATCTCTTAGCGGCACCGGGTTCGGCCAACGCCGGAACTTCCACCGGCACGGGCACAGATTTCTCTTCGAATTGCGGAACGTACTGCCCGACAGGTATACAAATCTGGACGCGGTGGGTTGCGCCTTCCGCCGCGTAATACTCTGCCAAACGTTTACGCAGACGGTTCGCCTGCACGCGCACGATCGAGTCCACATCCTGATCGAACGAGTCGCGCCGGCCGAAGACGTCGACGGCAATCGAGTATTCCTTGATCTGGCCGCTTTCGCCGGCGAAGGTCTTCTCACACAGGTAAGAAAGAAGATGTGCCAGGGTGGGTGCACGCGAAAAGAGCTCGGACCGCAGAACCGTTTCCAGTTCCGCCCTCTGCAGCTCCAGGGAAATATTTTCCGCAGCCTTCGACGCCATGATGCCCCCGCAACCCTGATCCTACCCCAGGTGTATACGCTAATAGACACCGGCTGTTCAGTGACAGCCTGTATTTAACCGTCTACATGGGTCGGTTCACTTACATGTAACGGCCATGTAACGGTCGATCAAGGCTTCCTGGCTCGCATTTTCTGCTCCGCAACTTGCTGATTTCTAAGTCGTTGCAGCGCTGACCGTTATCGCTCTCCGGCAACCGTTCCGGTAGCCGCCGAGTAGCCCTTATAGCGTTCCGCTGTCGCCCGATTTACGCGATAACTGTGCCAGTACGGAGGCTACTCCCCCCATCGAGTTAGCCAGTAAGTGAGCCGATGGAAAGCAGCCCAAAAGGGAGGTCGATTATGAAAAGACTAGTTGAACTGATGATGACAGCGGTGATCCTGACCGGATTGGTTCCTATTTGTGCCGTAGCTGAGCCGGATACGCAACCGGCGGCCACTACGGGCTCCGAGATCATGACGGCGTCAGAAATGGAAGCCAAGGGTGACTCACTGCGCAAGCAGAAGGAGTTCCCTCAGGCGATGCAGTACTACCGCGCGGCCCTGCGAAAAGAACCTACTAACGCCGTCCTTTATAACAAGCTCGGTATGGCCGAGTTGCAGGCTGGAAACCGTAAAGGGGCCCAGGGACATTTCGATAAGGCCTCGAAGCTCGATCCGAACTTCGCCGACCCGATTAACAATCTCGGTGTGATCGCCTTCATCCAGAAGAGGAACGATAGGGCTATCAAGTACTTCAAGAAGGCTCTTGCACTGAGTGAGACTCGGGCTACGTTCCATGTGAACCTGGGCGCCGCCTGGTTCAACGAAGAGCAATGGGATCGTGCGACCACCGAGTTCGCCCGTGCGGTTGAGCTCGATCCCGTGATCTTCAGCCAGAGCAACCGGTCCGGCGTGCTTGGTCAAATCCTGCCCGAAGAGCGGCCCCGCTATGACTTCATGCTGGCCAAGATGTTCGCCAAGCGTGGCGACATAGACCATTGCCTCATGTACCTGAAGAAGGCTAAGGAAGAGGGCTACAACGATATGGGCAGCGTCTATAAGGACGAAGGTTTCGCCAAGATTTGGCAGGACGTTCGACTTGCGGAGGTGGTACCAACACCAGCGAGGTGACTCAGGCCTTATGGTGTAACTCCGAGAGGGGCGCGAGATGCCGCGCCCCTTCTAATTTTCCTCACATAGCGCCGGTACCACCAACTCCCGCAAACTGCACCTTCAGCGTTTTGATCTCGTATGGTTTCGTATGAATTGTAGTGCTGCCGTTCTGAATTACAAGTGCGCCGGTGGCACGCTCCATCAAATCGGTTTCAGAAGCGGACTGAGCGCCCGGAGGAAGCTGCACAGTCACATCGCCCTCCTTGCCTGCCCATTCGTAAAAGCGCAGCACCACGCCGTCGTTATCCTCGGCGTTCTTCACCGCAGTAAGAACCACATTGTCCGCTCGGAGTTGCAGGAACGAGTGTTGCGCTTGCAATGTCCCTTCATGATGCGAAACCTGCATCGCCGACAAACCGTAGTTCAGCTCGTACCCACGTCGAATCGTCTGTGCATCGCGCCAGCTTCCCGCATGCGGATAAAGCGAGTACGTGAATACATGGTGACCCTCGTCCGCGTGGGGATCAGGCCATTCTGGCGAGCGCAGCAGCGACAGCCTGAGCACGTTACCCTTCACGTCATATCCGTACTTGCAGTTGTTGAGCAGGCTGAAACCACTTTTTGCGTCCGACAGATCGGCCCAGCGCAGCGCGGGCACTTCGAACTTCGCTTTCTCCGCAGGTGTGTTGCGCGTCGTGGGACGTTGAATGCTGCCGTACGGAATTTCAAACGTCGCCCGCTCGCTATGCGCACTAAGCGGGAACGCCACTTTTAGCAGGATGTGCTTCTCGTGCCAGTCGGCCTGCATGTTGACGTCGACGCGCGGCACGCCTGCATACACGGTGATGTCCTGTATGAAACTGGAATTCTGGAAGTGCTGTTTCACTCGTAACACCGCGCGCATCGGTCCGTTTTCGATCAGCTTCACCTCGTCCGCTTTCATCAGATCGGTGCGCTGATTCTCGAAGTCGGCGTCGATGTTCCATGCGTCCCAGCGTTTCGGCTTGTCGACGAACGCCTGTAGCAGGTTTCCGCAGATGCGGTCCTTGGGACCGCCTGAGTCCGTCTCTGCCGGCGCAAGGGCTTCGGTATTCGTCCGCTTGTCGAACAGGCTGGTCATGCAGCCCGTCTGCGGATCGACCTTCACGCGAATGAATTCGTTCTCCAGCGAATCCGCGGACGCCTTCACCGGATGCAAGATCGAGGTGGGCTTAGTCGCCGCGTGGACAAAATATGTCTGATATCCAAACGCCGGCGTGCTGGCCAACAGCAAGAAGCGTACCCGATGCGTTTGCGGATCGATAGACAACAGTTGCGCCTGCACCTGCTTCCCTGCTGCATCCACGACCTCAATCTGCTTCGCCGGTGCTGGGAGCTGCGCCTCGGTCTCAATCACCTCGGTCTGCGGCCACGAAAGCGAATTGAAGACGATCACAGGTGCGCCTGTTCCCTGCGTGTTTATGCGCGCTGTGATGTCGCCCAGCGCGCCCTGGGTGGCCTCGGTTGCAACCCGGTTCACGTCCTCCAGATTGCGTTTCGCCTCGAGATAGTTCACCGCGATGCCCGATCCCGGCATGATGTCGTGGAAGTGGTCGAAGAGAAGATTCTTCCACGCCTGGTTCAATTCATCCTGCGGATACGGACGGCCGCAGAGCATCGCCACTGACGAAAACTTCTCCGCATTCAGCATCGCCTCTTCATTCCGCCGGATTCGCCGCTTCGTTTCTGCCTGTGTAGTCAACACGCCACGGTGGTATTCGAAGTAGAGCTCGTCTTTCCACGTCGGCACCGTCATGCTCGGCAACTTTTTCTGCAGATCGTCGAAGAAACCCTGCGCCGTTCCAAATTCGAATTTCGGATACACCACGTTGGGCGACATCAATTGCGCCGCGTTGTCGAGCATCGTGCGCGTTGGCCCGCCGCCATGATCGCCAACACCGTACAGGTGCATCGTCTCCGGCCCGATCTCAGTATTCTGTCCGTAGATGGCCGGCGCCCACTCCGCCAGGTCCGTCGCAATGTGCGCTCCCTCAATGCCCTCTGCATAATCATGCGGAAAATAGGTGAGCAGGCGGCTGCCATCCGGCGCCTCCCACCAGAACATCTTGTAGGGAAAATAGGTGAATTCGTGCGCCCATATCAGCTTTTGGGTCACGAAATAATCCATCCCTGACTTCTTATAGATCTGCGGCAGCTGCCAATTGTAGCCGAACGAATCGGGATTCCACCCAATCTTGATATCCACGCCGAACTTGCTCTGAAAATATCGCTTCCCGACCAAGATCTGCCGCACCAGCGATTCTCCGGCCGGCATGTTGAGATCCGGCTCGACCCACATACCGCCCACAACTTCCCAGCGACCTTCCTTCACGCGCTGTTCGATCTCGTGGAACATGGCGGGATACTTCTCTTCCATCCACTCATAGGTACGCGCCGACGACATGGTGAACTTGAAGTCCGGATACTCGTGCATCAGGTCGAGAACGCTTTGAAATGTGTTGCGCACGACTTCAACGGTCTCCGTCCACGGCCACAGCCACGCCATATCGATATGCGAATTGCCGATCGCCCGAATCGTGAACTGTTGTAGCCACGGCCGCAGCACTTCGAGTTTTGTCTGCGACGCACGCAGCGAAGCGTCGAATCCCGCCTGGTCGCCATGGTCGAGCGCAGAAAGATCAATCGCTTCTACGGCCGTCTTCAACTGCGCCTCGCGCACACGCCGTCCCCCGGCATATGCGGAAATCAGTGGTCGCGCTGCCAGAATCTGCATGCGCAGCAGGCCTGGATCGGGCCGAGTCGCGCCTGACTCAAGTAGCAACTGGCTGCGAACGATCCGTGTCGACACGGTGTCGGCATCTACGCGAACCGCGATCACAAACTTCTGTCCCGCCTGCGCGCTGTCCGTCAGTAGAATCGGCTGCTGCTCGTCTTCGTTGCCGTGATAGACCAGCGAACCGTTTGAGAACACAGAGAGCACCAGCGGGTCATCGCTCCCAATGTTCAGATCGAGCCGTACGCGCCCTCCCTGCACCGCGTAGCCGTTGAATTTCTCCGGGATGGTGATCGTCTGTCGCAACACGCGGGAGCCAGTCGTCCATTTCTCATCGATCTTCAGCATGCTCCACGAAGCGTCACTGACTGCCGGGTCTTCTGGATGCGGCAGGTCTGCATGAAAACGCCAATCGGTCGCTGGCAATACCGTCAGCGAAGCCAGTCGGTCGAGAACAGGTTTGTACGGATCCGGTGCGGGAGTTGGCGCTTGAGCGAAGCAAAAAGCGGACAGAAAAGTTACAAGAAGTACGCTGATCCAGAATCGAGAAGCCCGAAAGAGCACGATTAATTCTCCGATACACAGACAGTGTCAAGATCGAAAGCTAGCCAGTGTATACCTCGGAGTCATGATTTGGGCGGTTTCGTTCCCGCGGTGGAAATCCCGAATCCTTTATTGCTGAATTTCGTTGACAAACCGCTTTAGTAGGGCAGAATTGCAAACCGCCAAGGAGTGTGACCCAGTTTTCTCTCCCAGCTTTCTGGGCTCAGTTCCGGCAATCCCAGATTCGGCAATCCAAGGAGAAATCCATGTCAGCAGATAAGCTCTCACGGCGCGAACTGATTCAAGTGGGCTTGGGAGCGGCAGCGACCACCGGGCTCGTATCCGTGGCAGGCGTCGCAACCGCCAAGGCGGACTGGAACAACGGATCTCCCGTCGACGGAGATCAATTTCGCAATGCCCTCGAGAATTCTTACTCTTTTCTCGACACCATGATGGACGCGTACGCCACCGGCTCGACGGTTCGGCTGACGCAGAGCTACGCCGACCAGATCGGCCTGATCTCCAGTGCCTTCGTTTACGACAATGCTCTCGCGATCATGGCCTACCTGATTCGCGGTCGCGGCGACGACATTGCGCGAGCGCTCACTCTCGGTGATGGTTTGCTCTACGCGCAGACTCATGACCCCAATTTCTCCGACGGCCGCGTGCGCCAGGCATACTTCGTAAACTCCGCTGATGCGAATGGAGCCTTCGTCAAACTTGCACTCGATCCCTTCTTTTTCACAGGAAGTGCGGTTGGCGATATGGCCTGGACAGGCATGGCTCTGGCGCAGTTATACCGCTCCACGGGACAGAAAAAGTATCTGGGAACAGCCACGACCGGCGCGATTGGACTGGGTAACTTTATCCAAGCAAATTTCTTCGACACACGCGGCGCGGGTGGTTATAACTTCGGTTTCGGTAACGCGTTCCCGCCGAATCTGCTGACCAATAAATCCACCGAGCACAACATCGACTGTTTCGCGTTCTTCAACATGCTGGCTCGCTTAACCGGAAGTGCGGTCTGGACCTCCGCCGCTCAACATGCGCTCACCTTCGTAAAAGCGCTCTACAACTCGACCGGGGGCTTCTTCTGGACCGGGACCGGGGACGATGGCGTTTCGTTTAGCACCGATCCCAAGTCGAACATCCCTGAGGACGTGCAGACATGGTCCTACCTCGCGATGCTCGACAAGAATTTCGCCGTCTCGCTTGACTGGGCGAAGACGAACCTCGCCGTAACCGACACGCCCCAGGCATACAACTCGGTCCTGACTGGAAACGTTCGCTTTCGCGGCGTGAGCTACGCCACATTCCCCATGCGTCCGGATCTCGTAGAAACTGGAGATCCCAGCTTCTGCGTAGTCTCGCAATCCGACCCATTCTCTCCCAACCCTGATCCGAATGCGGTCTGGCTGGAAGGGACCGGGCACCTTGCCGCGGCTCTCCTGCAGCGCAAGCTCTCGGCCAGGAAGGACCAGGATGGATTCACCGGCGACGTGAACACTGCGACCGAACTACTCGACGACATTCGCCAGGCTCAGGACCAACTTGGTGCGGGACAAACTGTGGGCGGCAAAGCGCTATTGAATGGACAGGGAGTACAGGCCTCCACCAGTTTCCTGAACACCGGCTTCGGATTCTCCTACAAGCCGTTCAAGCACATCGGGGCGACGAGTTGGTTTACAATCGCGGCGCAAGCCGGCAATCCATTTCAGCTGGGATTGGGAAATCGCTGGTAAGAGTGTTTTGCAGGAGCAGGACAGAGCTCCCGGCTGCCCTGCTCTTAATTCGGATCGCGATGCTGGTTTTGGCTGAATGCTGACTACTGACTACTAGCCACTGCCTACTGCTTTTTAGCCGGTCCCGTCGACTTCCTCACCGCCAATTCCGGTTCCACCAGGATTTCCGCGGGAAACTCGGTCGCGCCCTGTATGCGATCCAGTAAAGCTCGAGCTGCAGCGGCGCCCATCTCTTCCAATGGCTGGCGAACTGTCGTCAGCGCCGGATTTTGGAATGCCGCGAGCGGAATATCGTCGAAGCCCACGACGGATACATCTTCCGGCACGCGCAATCCTGCTTCACGCAAAGAATGAATGGCTCCGATCGCCGACGTGTCGTTGAATGCAAATAACGCCGTAAAGGGATGCCCACGCTTAAGCAGTTGATCGACCACCGGAATTCCCAGCTGCGGCGAAACCGTGTCTTCCATCAACTCCACGCAGAGCTCTGGCGGCATATTCACTTTCAACTCGCGCGCCGCGCGGCAGATCGAATCCCACCGCGCTTCTGTATCCGAGCTGAAGCT
Source organism: Terriglobia bacterium (assembly GCA_963724985.1). Taxonomy (GTDB): domain Bacteria; phylum Acidobacteriota; class Terriglobia; order Terriglobales; family Acidobacteriaceae; genus JAJPJE01. The sequence continues at coordinate 43,028 of CAVRWV010000023.1, forward strand.
CTGTCCCTTCATGAAAGCGATATTCTTGTGCCCGAGCTCAACCAGATGTCGCAAGGCCAGTTCTGCCGCGCGGCGGTGATCGAGCACAACATTGGTCACGCCATCCAGCTTCTGGTGCCCGGAAACTGTCACCACCGGAACTCCGATCTTCTCATTAAGTACGGTGTCGATCACGATGAAGCCTTCCACGGACCGCTCCATCAGCATGCTTGGATATTGATGAATCAGGTCGGGCCGCCGGTGATGGCTTGCCATGAAGTAAAAATAGCCGGCATCGAGGAGGTAGTTCTCAATGCCGCGAATCACCATGGTGGAGTAACCCTCGCGCGCTTCCGGCACCAGCACTCCCACCGTGAATGTCTTCTTGCTGCGCAACGATCGCGCGAAGAAGTTCGGTTTGTAGTTAAGTTTGCGAGCCGCCTCGAAGATTCGATCCTGCGTTGTCTTCGGAATCGACTGCGCCCGTGGAGACTTATTGATGACCAGCGAAATGGTGGCGGGAGAGAGTTGCAGGTGCGCCGCTAACGACTTCAGGCTTACGCTCTTCTGCTCGCCCTCATCCGACTCCCTCTTTTTTGGCATGGATTAGTGTCCCACAGGAGCGCGGCAGCTTCAAACACGGAACTTCTCAACCAGAGTCGCGTTTACAATTCGCGAACTATGGTTCCCGAGTGTGGGCCATCTTGCTGCAGGGGCAGAGTTCCATTTTGGCAGCTAAACGCGTGGATGAACGTTTCGTCACGTTGAGAACAGCGCCCTTTCATCTTGTGCCCTTAACCTCGACATAATTCTAAATTCCTGGACAAAGTGGGGGACCTATTGTCGCTTACGGCTGTCACGGAGAATTCGCTCGCGCTCTACGGTGAGTACGTGAATCCGCAGTGGGTGAAGCTGTTAGACGTCCTGCAGATGAACGTGCACTACGAGCGCTGTTCGGGCGTCGAGCTAATCACGTCGGAAGGCACGCGTATCCTCGACTTCCTCTCTGGCTATTGCGTGCACAACACTGGACACAATCATCCGGCAATCCTGTCCGCCCTGAAGGAAGAGCTCGATCGATCAGGACCCGCGATGTTGCAGAGTCATGTCCCGGAACTCGCAGGCGAACTTGCATCGGAGCTTTGTCGCCTAGCGGGCGGCGGTTTGAAAAAAGTATTCTTCTGCAGTTCCGGCAGCGAAGGCGTGGAAGCGGCCATCAAGTTTTCGCGCGCACACACCAAACGCAATGGCTTGCTATATGCCAACGGCGCCTTCCACGGGCTAACCTGCGGGGCTCTCTCGCTCATGGACAATACATTCTGGACCGAGGGCTTCGGCCCTCTGCTGCAGAATACTGAGGCAGCTCCCTTCGACGACATCGAGAAGCTCGCCGCGAAGCTGTCTACGCGGCAATTTGCTGCGTTCATCGTGGAACCGATCCAGGCCGAGGGCGGCATTCGCGTTCCCTCTCCGCAATACCTCTCGGAAGCGCAGCGTCTGTGCCGACATTACGGAACCCTTCTAGTTCTCGATGAAGTTCAAACCGGCATGTATCGTACCGGGACCTTTCTTGCAGCTCATCAGTTCGACGCTCAGGCGGATATCGTGATTCTGGCGAAGGCCCTGAGTGGCGGCGTCATTCCCTGCGGCGCCGTGTTGATGAAGCAGGAGATCTACGACTCGGTCTATAGTTCGGTGAAACGCGCGATCGTTCACACTTCCACCTTCAGCGAGAATGGGCTGGCCATGCGCGCCGGACTCGCGACCCTGGAAGTCTTGCAGAACGAGAAACTCGGTGACCGCGCTGCAGAACTGGGCGAATATCTGCGAGCGCGCCTGACTGAGCAACTCTCCCGCTTTGACATGGTGGAGCGCGTGATTGGCGCAGGGCTGCTTTGCGGCATCGAGTTCAAGGTTCCCAAGAAACTAAGCCTGCGTGTGCCCTTCGAGGCCTTCCAGCGGATACACCCGGGAATGTTTGGGCAGGTGCTGGTCATGCGGCTCTTCCGGGATCACAATATCCTTACCCAGATTTGCGGGAACAATTTCATGGTACTCAAAGTCGCTCCGCCCTTGATTGTCAGCCATGAACAGTTGGAGCGATTTATTTCCGCCATCAATGACGTCGTGGAGCGAGCGCATTCGTCCGCAGCGTTCTGGAGTGAGCCGCTGGGCATGGCTCGCCGAGTCCTGACCTTATGATGTCTGGTGCTGTAATGTGTGCACCTTCGTCGCTGACGGTCGAGTTGCGAGGAGAAACGTGCGACTACTGGTAGTGGAAGACGACAGCGGTATCCAGCAGTTTCTAAAACGCGCGCTGTTCGAGGCTGGCTACCAGGTGGACGTCGCTCACGATGCGGCCGCAGCCGAGGCCATTGCGCTCGAAGCTGTGCACGACGCCTTCATTATCGACCTGGGACTTCCAGATATGGACGGCCTCGACCTGATCGCCCGCTGCCGCGCCCAAGGCATTAGCGCCCCCGTTCTCATCCTTTCAGCGCGCCGCTCGGTCGATGAACGCGTTCGCGGATTAGAGCAGGGCGGCGACGACTATCTCACCAAGCCTTTCGCACTCGCCGAGTTGCTCGCGCGCCTGCGCAATCTCTTGCGACGCGCCGCGCCGCAGAGTGACTCCACCACTAAACTCATGGTCGGCGACCTGCAACTGGATCTCATCCGCCGTGATGCACGTCGTGGTGAGCGTATTCTCCAGCTCACGCCCCAAGAGTTTTCTTTGCTTGAATATCTCTGCCGGAACGCCGGCCGTGTGGTGACCCGCACCATGATCCTTGACCACGTCTGGCGAATGAGGATCGATCCGCAAACGAACGTAGTAGACGTGCATATCTATCGTCTGCGCAGTAAAGTGGATTCCGAATCGGTGCGCCCGCTGATCCACACAATTCGCGGAGTGGGGTATGTTCTCAAAGATAGCTAACACGCTGCGCTCGACGGCCGCATGGCGGATGTCCGCGAAGACGACGGTGGCCTTCGCGGTGGGCAGCGCCATCGCCTTCGCGATCATGTATTCCATGGCAGCCCGCGAGATCCAGCAGCGCAGTGATGCCTGGCTGAGTGGTGAAGCGGACGTACTGGCCGACATCTCCAGCAACACCCCGCGCGACGCTTTGAATGACCGTATCGTCGAAGAAGTCGCTGAACTCGCCAGCCGCGAAGTTCCTGGTGAGCTGGATAGCAGGGGCCAGCACGTAAACACGGTTTTCTTTGTGCTCACTGGCAACGACACGCCGCCGATCTTTGTGGGGCCGGGCTCCAAAGATGATTTTCTGAAGGCTCTCAACGAACTTCAGTTTCAGCCGGGCGTTCCGGCCTCGCTCAATGTTGCCGGATGGAGGAAACCATTTCGGGTTGTCTATCACCCGCGCGGCAGCGATGGCGGAACTTATCTGGGGTTCGCCGACATTGACGCCGAACGCATGCTGCACCGCCTGACTGGTGGATTCGTCCTTGTCTGGTGGGGCATGGTGGTTCTGGGTTTTTTGATTTCGTTCGCGGGAGCCTATCGAACGCTGATGCGCGTGGAGCGCATTACCGAGACGGTCGACCACATTGGCAGTGACGATCTCAGCAGCCGGCTGCCGGTTTCTAACAGCTCCGATGAAATTGCCCGCCTGTCAGCAACTTTCAACCGCATGCTCGATCGGATTGAAGCTTCCGTGAACCAACTCCGGCTGATCACAGATTCCGTTGCGCACGACATGAAGAGTCCCGTGACCTCCATCAGAGGCAGCCTCGAAATCGCGCTCTCGGACGGCAGAGATGGTAGATGGCGAGATTCCGTGGAGAATGCGGTTGAATCGCTCGATGGACTTCTGCGGATGCTCAACACCACGCTGGACCTGGCGGAAGCGCAAGCCGGCGCTCTAAAGCTGCGGAAGGAGACGGTGAGCCTTAGCGATGTGATCCAGCAGCTCGCAGATTTGTATCAGCCCGCAATGGCCGAGCATAGCCAGGAACTGTCCGTGCATCTGGAATCGCAAGTCATGGTGGAAGCCGATGTGGCTCTGCTCAACCGCGCCATCGTCAATTTGCTCGACAACGAACTTACCCATCTGCCGGCTGGGTCACGAGTTGCAATCAGCGTGCGTGCCGCCGGCAACAATGCCGAAGTCTTGATTCAGGACAACGGACCAGGCTTCCCCACCGAACTGCGCGGGCGTATCTTCGAGCGTTTCGTTAAGGGATCGCATTCCAAAGGTCACGGCCTTGGATTAGCCTTCGTGAACGCGGTTGCTCGATCCCACGGCGGAACCGTTACGATTGCAGATGTCGCCGAAGGCGGAGCGCAGATTTCGCTGAAGCTGCCGCTCGCGCCGGTGCTGGCGGTGTGAATCTCACTTCAAAGTTCCACGGGTGTCGATCTCGATTGTTACTTCTTTAGCGACGCGCAGGATAAATGTGCTCGGGTCCTTCAGTCCCCACGCCACATAAGGCACCGCGAAGTGCGCGGTCGCACTCACTTCGCTCCCATTGATCTGAACCGGGATCACCATCGTTAGATCATGATCCGAGCCATGCAACCGGAAAACTCCCTGCACTTGAATCTGCGAAGCGCCCTGCGTAGGAACGCTGCCAATCACTTTTTTGGGATTGAAAACGATGTCGTGGTACTGCTCGGTCTGTAATACCTCCTTGTCCATCTTCTTGTCGCGGCCTTCGGTACCACTATTGCCACTGGCGGCGTCCACGATGATCGCGCCGCTGGCCGCTCCGGTCGCTGGATCGAAATTAATGACGCCGCTCTTCATCTGAAAAATGCCGTGAACAGTGTGCGCAGTGGCTCCCACAATGTAGTGGATCTGCGTCTTTGCCGGATCAAGCTCCAGCGTTCGCTGCTGCGCCGCCAAGTTCGCCGCCCACAACGACTCCATGAGCAGGATGCCGACGGTGATCACTCGTCCAAAGCGCATCACTCCGGCGTGTCTTTGATTTTGCGAGCAGTTATGCACTCATTAACCCCCAACCGAAGGACAGCGCGCCGTGCAATCCAAACTGTGCCGGAGAAAGCGCGCCGGTATGGATCGCGAGCAGGCGGGAGAACACACTAGGTTCGGACGAGAAAGCATGCAAGACACGACGCCGGACTGATGGGTGGCGGTCCATCAACAGCAGCAATCGCGCCATCGCGCGCGGCCGGCGCATGATGTTTCGGTGAGTAGACTCATACAGCCCCAGATCGTCGTTCTTAATTGCGTTTACGAACGCGTTTGCCTGACGAAACGCAGTCGAGAGTCCTTCGCCAGTGATCGCGTCCACCGACCCTGAAGCCTCACCCAACAGCGCGACCCGGCCTTTGCGCACTGATTCGACACTCGCCGTCGACGTAATCGCTCCCTGCTCTCGCGTTACCGGAGCGCATCCGCGGAGACGCTCTTCAATTTGTGGAAACTCGCGCAAAGCCTGGCGAAGCCGCATAGTCGGATTCGATGTAATCAGCGCCACACAGATTTCATCGTCCGCAGTCGGCGTGATGTAGAGTTGGCCGCAATTCGCCCAATGCACTTCAACGAACTTTGACCATGGCGCGACACGAAAGTGCTGACGGAATCCGTACCGGCGTCGGAGCAAATCAACGGAATCGAGCCCAATGGCTTTGCGTAAGCGCGAGTTCTGGCCGTCAGCGCATACCAGCCAGTGATAGCGAATCCGTTGCGATCCGAGCTGTGCACAGTATCGCGTTACATGATCAACGGAGACGCCCCATTCCATGGAAACGCCCTCCTCAGCGGCACGCTCCAGCAGCGCTCGATGCAAGACGGTGCGACGGATACCGAGGCCGTTTCCACCTCCGAAATGGGCGATTACATCGAGGCCGTCTCCTACAAAGCGAATGCCCTCAAACGGGACGGCCGAGGTCGACTCGAGACGAATTCCTATCTCGTGCAGAGCTGCCAGGCCATCCGGCATAATGCCCTCGCCACAGGGCTTGTCGATGGGAGGAATTGCGCGATCTACAACGGTGACGCCGAACCCTTCGCGCGCCGCGGCGATTGCCGTCGCCAGCCCGGATGGTCCGCCACCTGCGATCAGTATTTCCGTGTGACGAATGCCCTGCTCCTTTGCCTGGGTCAATTCCCTGCGGTGACGACTCAGGCTACATACAGATTCGCCAGTTCGCGCTTAGTTGCATGGGAAATGCAAGCGCGAGCTAAAGCGTTTCTTCTAACCCTGAATTGCTTTCCGTTCCTGTACCCTACGGGACCCGCGTAACAACTGTCTTTCCTCACAATGACAAAGCATTCATGTCTCATCTCTCTGTCCCGTTCTGATATTTGTTTTAACTGCGAAATAGCTTTGAGATGTCAAAACATAGTCGCTGCTGCGTTAGATTTTGGGACAGCCCTGAACGACGTGCTGGGACCTTAGTTATGCGACGGGTGTTTGCACGATTGAAAATTCAGCCACATTGATTGAAACTAGTTCAAGTCTCGCAAGGCCCTCATCGTTTCCGATGCCGTTCGTACGTGCTATTCCGGTGGTGTGCTCAGCAATCTTGCTCATCTGCTCCGCGACAGCCCAACAGATGCCCGCAACGACGACCCCGTCCGTCAACTCGCCGGTGGTTCTCGGAGACGTCCAAGCCAGCGCTGCGGGAAATGGCGTTGAGATTCGAATTCCCTCGCACGGCGTAACCCCGCACAAGATGCTGATGAAAGATCCCGATCGCATTGTGCTTGATTTCCGCGGAGCAGAGTTTGGCAGCGGCAGCCAGCGGGTCGCAGTCAACCAAGCTGGGGTTCTGCAGGTTCGCATCTCACAGTTCCAAACCGATCCCCCCGTGGCGCGCGTAGTGATCGATCTCAGCAAGCCTTTACCTTCCCGGCTTGAGACAGCCGGCGACGTCCTGGTGTTGCACGTTGGGGGGACGAGTTCGAGTGCGGCGGCCATTTCGAAACGTCCGGTTGCGTTGCCCCCAGCACTAGCCCCGGTAGCAGAGAAACCTTCGGCCGCGAAACCTACGGTTGCGAAGGCGCCCATAGCGGCCTCAGCCCCAACCTCGGAGCAGAATGCGGTCGTCGAGGGACTCTCCGTTCACCCGGGCAAAGGTGAGTTGAGTTTTTCCGTAAAGCTGAGCCAGGCTGTCACGCCGAAGTTATGGAGCGAGCGTGAGCCGGACCGCATTGTGATGGACTTTCCCGGCACTCTTCCGGGCAACACGTCGAGACGAATTTCGGTTGGCGATGGATCCGTACAAACTGTTCGCCTGTCGCTCTTCCAGGAAAACCCGCCTGTCACGCGAATCGTTTTCGATGTCGCCAGCGGGACTCGAAAGCCGCAATTGGAGCCGAACGGAAACGAGTTGACGGTCAAGTTCCAGACGACTGGATCTTCGGCACCTGCATCGCAAACTGCGTCGGCACCGAATTTGGCTCCTAGGGTAGAGTCAACCTCCCCGACAATCGCTGCCAGCCAAACCTTCCGCAGGCGATTCATCGAGCTGACGTCCAAGCAGCATCACATCCACCCGTAGTAGCACGGGCCTCCGCGATACAACGCACCCCCCCCATTTCGTCGGCTAAGGTAGCTGCGCCACAGGCAGCCGCTAACAACATGTACGGACCACACCCGCCGAACATTCGTTTCGCCAATGGATTACTTTCCATCGAAGCGAACAATTCGATATTGACCGACATCCTGTTCGAAGTTGGCGCGAAGACCGGCGCTGAAATTCAGATGCCGCCGTGGAGTGACGCAGGTCGCGAACACGTCGTGGCCAAACTCGGCCCTGGAAATCCGCGTGACGTTATCGCGGCTCTCTTGCACGGATCTTCGTTCAACTATGTGATCGTCGAATCGCCGCAGGGATTACAGCAGCTCATCCTGACTCCGAAAACCGATTGGCCGGCTGGGCAGGGAGCAGATCAGGCTGCACAGCAAGGGGGAGATCAGCCTCCTACTGCCGAGGCACCCCCTACCGAAGCTCCACCCGCGCCCGAGGGGACGCCACCTCCCCCGGATAATCCCCAGCCCTGAGCTTGTAGGACGGCGAAATCTACCTCTGAAATTTCAGTTTGCCGAATGCCGCAGGAACGTGGAATTGCGGCTGCGGAGTATGCGTGGCCTGCCAGGCGAGATAGGCGCGGTTCGGATCTTTTCCTTCCGCCCGAAAGAAATTCGCGCGCCACGATTTCGCGGGATCGAAGTTCAGCGTGAGCGAGCGCATGGGGATCGCCATTTCAGCGCTCCACAGTTTGGCGCTCGCATCGAGACTGGCCGTGCATCGCAGGCCGCTCTTTAGATCGCGGCGCGGTTGTTCCGATATCTGCAGATCGACCCATAGTCCGTTTGGGCTGACTTCAAATTCCTTGTAATTGCGCGAGCCGAAATCGTCTGGCTGCAGGAAGGCCTCGGCTACATCGCGATCCCATAAACCATCGCGGCGCCCATTCGGATCGGAGTCGTCAAAAACCCATACCTCGCGATAGAGGCAATGGAAACGCAGGAATAAAGTGTCGAGCGACCACAGAATGCGCACTTCTGTCGTGCGCTCGGGATCAGCGTGCTTCGCTTGCCAGTCGGCACAGAAGGAGATAGAAGACGCCGTGTCCCAATCGTGCGCATCGGGAAATCCCGAAGGCAGAAGAGGGCGAGACAGAGGCCATGCAGTCGCCTCGTGCGCCGTCGAAACACTTGCAGAAGCCGGTGACTCAGAAGCGAGCCTTGTTCGTGGAGATGAAGTATCGGATGCCATGTTCTGTTTGCGTATGGTCCGACTACAGGTACCACTTTCAGGGACCGCATGCCAAGTTGCGCAGGACGTCGCAATTCGATAGGCAAAACAGAGCTGATGAAAAGAAAAGCCCGCGGGAGACCGCGGGCTTTGCGTCTTTGAGTAATCAGTAGGTACGAGGCGTAAGGTCCTGATGAGCCGACAGGTTGTCCATATCGATCAGTTTCGGTGTTCCTGGCGGCAGCAGGTTTGGATTCAGGAAGTCCGTATCGAATGAGTAGTCGCGTGTGGGTGGCGCATACACCCACGAGTTTCCGTAAATTCCATTCCCGTATCTCGCGTAGTACATACTCACCAGTGATCCACGATAATGTGACTTCGTCGCTCCCCAGTCTTCGAGATAACGAATAAAGTTGTGAACGCCGCCGTCAGTGCCGGTATCACCGTTGCTTGAGCCCCAATTTCCCGGCACGAAGAATGGCTTGTTCTTTCCGGCGGCAATCGCAACCCGGAAATAAGTCTCAGCAGCCGTCCGCGGCGTTCCACCAGGGCCGCTTACCGGATATTCGTACGAATAGCGGTCATCAAAAGCGTTAGAAAGAAGAGTCACAGCATCCGCAACAACTGCCGAAGACAGGTGCGTGTACCCTCCCCAGTTGGTTGCATCGTTATTGTCTGCGTTGTAGTTGCCCTGCACGTATACTGGCTGTTCGCTCGCAATCGTCAATCCAATAGGGTTACCGTTCGCGTCCGTGTATCGGAAGTTTCCCTGGCTGCCATTTACCAGCTTTAAAGCGTGACGAGCGCCCATCACAATGTTGGACTGGCCGACTTGAGCGCAGTTCTGAATTCGAGCTGCCGGACTATCTACGTAATCGGTGGTTGAACCCGTTTGCGTGTTGGCTCCGGCGACAAGGTTAGTTGGCCATAATAGATTGGTGGTGGCCACGCCAGAATTGCTTAGGCCCTTCCCATCCGCCTTATTTCCGAAACCTGCACCGAGACTGAATCGGCCATGCGTCGCGATTAACTGATCGCCGCCTGAGTTTATTGTCACAACCGTGCCATTGATGTCTTCTCCAGCTTCTTGTCCACCCATGGTCAGGTTCGCCGCCGAAGGCGCGAACTCTGTTCCTGTCTGGGTCTCCATACCACGCATGCTCCAGATTGCGTCAGTGGCATCTACGACCGGTTCATAACCGTATTCGCCATCCAGATCTCCGCCAGGGAACGCCCTTCTGGTCTGCATCCCTCGGCGGTCGGAGAAATACACGATGTAGCCGTCTTGTGAGGCGGTCTCAACACTGGGCCCGCTGGAACCCGCGGCTGGGATAGCCCCTTGCAACCATCGCGTCAGATTGGCGATGTCCAACTCGACCACGTTCATTAAGCCGCCGACTGCGCAACTGTTGGCCTGCGGAGTTGTCTTGTGCGCGAATTCGCCCTCGCGCTGATCGTACATGTTGATAGGAAACCATCCATACTTGAACTTGTTTGCAAGAGTTGCATCATCTGCAAATTTGGTAAACGCCCAGGGAACTGGAAAAGTTACAGCTTGCCAGTAAGTCCCGATATTGGCGCCACTCGGCGTCTTGCCCGTCGAATTCGTGGTCTTCAAATAGCTGTAGTATGCACCGCTGTAGTAAACCAAAAGATTCTTTGTGCCGTAGGTAGCGGTAGCACTGTAGCCACCAGCCCAGGTGTAACCAGTAACATCCGGCGGGGTCGGACTCGGCCGCTTTTGAAATATCAAAATTGCGTTCGGGTTCACGGCATTCGCGCCGGCACGTCCAGAGTATGTCAAGTCCTGATTCGGGCTTTGAAGACCCCGAGCGAAGCCTTCCTTGAGCCATTCTTGCGTGACATTGTGATAGTTCCCATTGCCGTCGCGATATTCAACTCGCAACCAACCTCTGACTAATGGCCACGGATTCGGATCTCCAGCCTGTTGGTACCATCCTGGGTCTGGATCGTTCGGTCCAAGGCACGTGTCAGTGGTATATGCGCAAGTACCACTGTAAGCAGGTTTATTGGCTTGAGCGAAATATTGAGGCGTAGCCACGCCGTCTACTGTGAAGGATTGTGTGGTAAGTCCGAGATTCACATCCCCCGCTTGCGCCAATCCTGGTAGATCCGCCTGCTGATCGTCCAAAAGAATTCGGATCTGCGCCAGGTTGTATTCGCGCGAAGTTCCTACCGGGTCCGCGGCACCATTGTTTGGCGGACGCTTGATGATTTCCCATGGTGCCGGAGGAGGAGCTGCGGGATTATTCAACGCGCCACCCACAAACGGAAGCGTCAGTGCCGTTACTCCGTCCCAGCGCGTCTGGATATTTCCCCCGAACTTGGTAGACGTGCTGCTCCAACTCGGACTTGTATTCTCTGCCCCAGTTCCGCTGTACGGATCGCCGGAGGCGAGACTGCTCATAGTCATGTCCAGAGACAAGCATTTGCCTGTGATCGGCGTGGTAGGAGGTGGCGTAGTATCGCAACCGCCGGAGACTGCTGGTACCAGAACGTTAGAGGTTCGCGCGCCAAATGCGCTGCCCACATTAACATTCGCATTGTTTACGAGGACAGTGCGGACCACGTCACCTGCCGTGGAAAGTTTAGTGTGAAACGATAAGGCATTCGCCGATGACGCCAGATACAGATTGCCGTTCGTAAAAACGCGACCGTTGAAATCGAATTGCGGGCCCGGGAAAAAGCTGAGATCGGAGTCGGAAAAGATGCCGAATTGAAACACTGGTAACAGCGCGATTTCGGCGTCCCGCTGGATGTGCACCTGCGCACCGGTCGAGGTACGGGTCGCAACCACGTCCATATGAATCGGTATCGTATAAGCGTATGTGCCCGACTTCTGGGTCTTGATCACCGTGGCGGGCAATGCATTGTTCTTCGGATCCGGATAGGCGGATACCGTGTAGCTCGAAAAAGTAATCCCAGGAAATGCGGGAACGTTTGCTCCACCGCTGAGGTTAGAGATATTAGCCATGCTGGGCGCGCCTACTTGGGAATACATGGAGGCCACGTCCGCGACCATCTTCTCCATCGCACCTTCGGCGGCATAGCGGGCGATATTCTGCTCCTGGTCGGCGCTGCTGATCTGGCGCTCAGTATTCACCGAATACATGAGTGCCACGGAAAGCGCCGAAATGAGTAACATCAGCAGCAGAGCCGCCACCAACGAAAACCCACGACTCGATGAACGTGCTTTTTTCGACATACGTCCCTCAGTTACTACTGTATCGATCGGTAAAGCTCAAATCTCTTGGGCTCACGGAACTCGAAACCCAGGCGGTATCGTAGTTTCCGGAAGAATTCTTGTTTTGCGACCGGATTTGTAAAGCTATATTCACCTTGCGAATCTCGGTCACTTGCGTCGCAGTTGCGATTGTCCCGCCGATTCCTGTGGCCCCGAACGTCCACGTTCCGGTGCCTTGGTCATAAAGGTCATAAGTCAGCTGTAGATTCTGTACATAGTCAGTGACCATTTGCGGCCCGGCAGGATCGGCGTTCACCTGCCTCATCAGAACCGGTATGTCATCGGCTGTTCCCACGACTCCGTCCGGGCCTGGTGTGTTCTGGACAAAATAGGTAATAATCTTCACGCGAAAGATTGCCGTAGAGGCTGGGTACGTCGGATTTCCCGACCCCTTCAAAGCAGCAACGTTTGCCGATGTTGCTGCGGTCTGGTTAAGGCTCAGGGCATCTCCGCTGGATAGACTTAAAACACCACCGTTCCCGACCGCCGTGACCGTCGCTAAGGCGTTTCCGATTGAGTTGGAGAGCATCATCACATCTCCGACTTTGGACCCATACAATACGTCCTTATAATCGCGTTGTACCCCATTAGCGTCAGGGAAAGACGCTGTCGTGATCGTCACGTTGTCCCCAATATTGCTGATTGTCGCGCTCGCAGGAACAGTCGTGTTATTGGTCACGATGTTGGTCACGAAGTTGCCATTGTTGACCGCGGGATTGGCCTGCGGCGTTGGCGGCCAGGTAGTGTCCTCGTAGATGACGGTGATGGTGTCACTGGTGCCATTGAGCGAATTTTTGTCATACGGGACAATCGGTGTTGCCACATTGTTAAAAAATGCGGACGTATTGCAACCCGCACAACCAAAGACTGCCAGTACAGAGCCCGTCTGCGGAACCCCGACACCAAGTTGCTGATAGTCGTTGTTCGCCATGGAGATGTCCTGCATCATGAAATTCAACGCAGCACGGCCATTCTGCTGCATCTCCGTCTTCGACATCGTCGATCGACTGGTACTCGATGCTGACTGGAAGAGCATGAAGCCAGCGCCAACCACAATCAAACCCACAACCATCGCGACGAGCACCTCCATCAGTGAGAAGCCACGTTGGCTACTATGCCTTAGTCGATTTTCTGATCGAACATTCATGACGTCGCCTCACCGATAAGCGGAGATGTATGTCTGTTGGGAATAAGTTTTCGTGACATTGAAAACGGTGTATTGAATACTCACCTGAACACTGCGAACGTTGGTATACGGCGTAACGCCGTCGGCCTGGAGAACAGGCGTAATCGAAATTTGCCGTTTTAGGCTGGACAGAGGATTCCCCGCGGCGTCAGTCTGCAGACCAGAGGCGTCGTCGTCCGTTGTTCCGGGAATTCCGTCAAGACCGGGTTTATACATCGGGGTGTAGCCATTGACGAAGACCCCGGTCGGACTCTGACCCACGTTTTGGATCGTGTTAAAGCTCAATGATCCAGCATTGCGGGCAGCGAAAACTGATTCAACGATTTGCTGCGCCTGATCACGCGCTTGTGTGTCTAGCCGCGAGGCCGTTGAAACCTGCATCGCCAACCCAAAGAGCGCCAACAAAGACACCAATGCGACCGTCACAATGAGGGACGCAAAGACCGCCTCCAGAAGCGTGAAGCCCTTCTGCGCTTTCCGTGACTTTAATTCCATCCTGTCGCGACTCCATTCTGGACCGCAAGCTTCCAGGTCCGTACGCGCGCTGTGGCTCCAAGTAACGTGATTGCTCTCTGTGAATTCAGGTTATTGGTCTGTGCGATATAAACTGCACCGTTATTCAGACTCCCTGAATCGTCAATCGCCGACCCATTGGGCTCAAAACGTATCTTTAAAGAATTGCCTGCTGCTCCACTCTGATCGAAATCGATGGCATTGGCTGCAGGCTTAAAGTTGTCGGGGGTATTCGGCAACCCGCCAAAGAGGAAGAACTTGACATCGCTCGGCAGGGGTACTGTGACGGGAGTAAATCCAGCGATGTTTGGTGCACTGGTTGCGATCGTCCCTGTGGGATCGAAAGTCACGATAACTTCTCCGCGATCACCAATCGCTCTTGCTCGTGCAGCTCTGAGCTGGGTTTGAACCACTGCGCTGGCAGTGTCCATATGTGCAGACCGCAGGGCTGGCATGAGCTGGAAGACAGCCATCGCGAAGACAACCACTATGATCACGACAGTCACCAGCAATTCAATCAGACTGAATCCGCGTTCTGTATTTCTTTTCTTCATACTTCCCATCTGTCCCCGACTCATAACAAGCCATCCGGAAATAGCCGGATGCGGCTAATTCCGCTGAACGGTTCATTAGCGTTGCTGAGACTACTGGGGGAGGGGCACGCCTTCAAATTACTCCGGTACACCTGCTGGTAACGGTACTTGCGTCACATCCGTGGGGAAGGGCAATTGCTATTCGAAAGGATTACCGCCAAATGTATCTTCGTACCGAATGATCGTTCGATGAATGAATGTTCAATCATGAAGTCGGCTAACTTCACAAGCAAGGCTATCGGACACCTAACACGTAACCAACGTAACTAAAGTCTCGGAGACCTTTGGCGAGTCCATCCCGGACCTGCATCTCGCCAGCGCCTCATCTCGCCGACGCCCGCATCTCGCTTGGCGTCGCGAATCTCTCTCAGTCGCCCTTCTCAACGCTGCGGTAAATCACAAATTGGTGGGTGCCCGTGAATTCCCGTAACGATGAATTTTCCAGCCACGCCCGGTGCTCGGGGTTGTGGTAGACGAAGTACACATCTCGCGGGCGCGCCTTCAACGATTTTTCCAGGTTCGCCAGCAGCGACCGCATCCCCAGCTCCGGTAGCGGATTGAACAGGTAAAGCACCAGCGGGTCGGCCGGCAACACGAACTCGCGTGCATTCACGCACTGTGACTCAATCGCAAACGACTTCTGATTCTCGTTCTTGTATTGGCGGATATTTTCCTGCGCGATCCTGTGCAGTTCCGGCAGCAGTTCGACCCCAATGATCCGCCGGAAGGGATAATCGGACGCCATCAGCAAGGTTCTGCCCTTCCCCGATCCGATGTCGATAAACGTAAAGTCGCGATAGTTAATCGGCAACGACGATAGCATCTCGCGAAACACGACTGGTTCCGTCGGCTGATAAAGCGACCCTGCCAGCGTCCCGATCAGCCTGGCTCGCGTCGATACCGCCGCTTCCGTGGTATTCACCCGATGCTCCCAGTCATAATCGAGATCTCCGTAACGAAGGCGCTCGCGCTCGGGAGTAGACTCACGCAGAAACTCGAACATCTCTTTTCCGAATTGACGCAGGCTCCCCATCGTCCCAAACTTCGGATGTCGCTCGGCCCACCAATCTCGCAATGCCTGCCATAGCGTGTATGAAGGCTTGTCACTCGGAATCATGGTCTGCATAGTAAGCTTTGCATATTAAAGGTAGAACTTGCGGCGTCCGCGCTCTTTCAGTCTGCAACCGCATCCCACGAATCGCCCCATTCGGATTTCCGCGCTCGACGATAATTTTCCTTCTGCGATTTCGTCACCGTCATCTGCACAAGCCCTGAACCAGTACACAGTCTGAGCTGCACATGCCCGCTGTGCTTCTGCGGATGCCGCAGGATTCGCGCCGTTACTCGCTCCGATGCGCTGCGACTGGCGACCACATACGAGAACTTTTCGTCTTCGTATCCCAATGCGCCCGCTTTCAAACGCCGGTGATCCGACGTTCTCTCCAGTCGCTGCGAAAAGTGGCACCAGTCGCTTCCATCTTCCATTGGGCATGCGGACTCATGCGGGCACGGCGCGAGTAGGTGCGCGCCCAATCCGAGCAGTTGTGTTCGTGCATCCAGAATCGTTCGGAAATCGACCGGTGTACCCGGACCAATTACAACGAGCATCTGCTTCGTACGTGACCATGCAAACTCAATCGCGGATCGACGCTGTGGCAGCGCCAGTTCTCCCAATGCATACGAGATCACGACCAGGTCTGCAGCGGCGGCCGCATTCTCGCCAAGATCGGACGGCAGCCACACAGCTTCGCGCACAGCTCGCATCGAACTGCTCTGGGCTAAACGGCGTCCCGCCTCCAGCATCTTTCGATCCCGTTCTACCAACCCGAAGGTTTCGATCGACGGGAAGACCTCCGCTACCGCCCACATCGTTGTTCCCGGACCCGCACCCAGATCCAGCACCGAACGTGGTTGCCACTCGGATGCAAGCCCCGCGATTTCCTGGAACACTCGCCAATTCGCCGCAAACGTCGCCGGCAACCGTACTTGCAGGTACGCTGCCAGCTTCGCCGCCGAATTGATTGCCGGACCACCGGCGCTTCCCTGTTTGTAAGACTCTGTTAGCTCAGCTACCGCAAGCGTCAGATCGCGATGCGGAATTGCTTCCGTTTCGATCTCGATCGCTGCCCTAAGCTCTTCCGGGAGTCGCATCGTTTAAGTCTAATCTCGGGCGCAAACCCCACGTCTATGCCAGATGAAGTTCAGTGCGAAAACTCGTACACTAACTCCAACTGTGGAGAGTTGCGGCGTTCGCGTCGTCCAACTGGCAAGCTGCTTGTCCTTAATCGAAGATCGCGTTCTCACAACCGGGCAGGTTCACGTCCGCCGTACTCGCGGCCTGCGGCCCGCGCTCATCTTGCTGCTGGTCTGGCTGGCTTGTGCCGCTTACGAAGGCGCGCTGCTGAAACGTGGTTGGGTGCCGCATGACGACGGTACATTCGCCTCCAGCGCGCAACGCGTAGCACAGGGCGAAATGCCGCACCGTGATTTCGACGAACTCTATACCGGTGGCCTAACCTACCTGAATGCCGCTGCCTTCCGCGTGTCGGGTGCGAACTTTGCCACTCTGCGCTGGATGCTGTTCCTGTTCTTCCTCGCCTGGGTACCAGCCCTCTTCTATATAGCCTCTCGGTTGGTTCCCCCACTCGCAGCTGGCCTGATCACATGTTTGGCGGTCGCCGCCAGCGTGCCTGTTTATTCGGCGCCGGTGCCCTCGTGGTACAACCTGTTCTTCGCGACCTTCGGCACCGCCGCCGCGCTTCGCTTCCTGGAGAATCGCAATCGCTGGTGGCTCGCTATTGCCGGACTTTGTGCAGGACTTTCGTTCCTCGCCAAGATTTCAGGACTGTACTTTCTCGCGGCCATCTTTCTCTTCGTCATCTTCTGGGAGCAGACGGAATCGCAGTCACAGTCCTCATCTTCTCGCCGCGGCATTGCAGCTTATTCCATCTTCATCGCCGCTGGCCTGTTGGCGTTTGTGCTCACGCTCTTCAAGACGGTCGCCAGCGCTAATCCCGCCTATGTCGCCCACTTCATTCTTCCAGGCGTTTCGGTGGCTCTGTACCTGCTGTGGAGCGAGTTCAACGATTCGCATGTGCCGAGTGCCAGCCGATTTCGACGACTGATTGGTCTCCTCTCGCCCGTGCTGGCGGCATTCCTGGTTCCCGTCATCGCTTTTCTGATTCCGTACGCACGCGCCGGCGCACTCCGAAGCTTTCTCGTCGGAGTCTTTGTTTCGCCCACCAAACGTTTCAGCTTCGCCGCGCTTCATCCTACGCATCTGCGGGCTATGAATCTGATCGCAACCGCAGCCTTGGGTGCGCTCCTTTATCTTGCGAGCAAGGGCCGGACCTTCTCGCGACGGCAACAATTGGTTCTCGTTTGCGTTCTGTTCGGACTGTTGGTCGCCTCTGGTCCAGTGCGGCCAATCTACAGCTTTATCTGGTCGTCCATGGTGCTGCTGGTTCCCGTCACCGCCACCATCGTAGTAATCGTACTGGCGTATGCCACGGACTTGGATGTCGAGAAGCGACAACGGCTGTTCTTGCTGATCTCCGTCCTCGCGGTTACCTCCCTGATCCAGTTCCCTTTCGCCGCACCCGTGTACTTCTGCTATGTCACGCCGCTGATCCTCCTCGCAGTCGTCGCACTTAGCACGCTGCGCCCTTCGCGGAATGGCTTTGTCTTCGCCTCCGTTCTGATCTTCTATCTTGCGTTCTGGATTTTTCGCGCCACGCCGGGCTTCATCTATAACCTCGGACTGCGTTATGCGCCCAATCAGCAGACTGCGACGCTCACCCTGGCGCGTGGCGGCGCTTTACGCGTCGATCCTCAACTTGCCGACGAGTACGCCCGCCTGATCCCGCGTCATCCAACAACATGCGACTGGCGACTACATCTACGCAGGCCCGGACGCGCCGGAAGTGTATTTCCTGGCGGGAAAACAAAATCCGACGCGAACGCTGTTCGACTTCCTCGATCAGGACACAGTCCATCGCAACCAGAACATCCTCGATGCGATCGCTCGCAATCAAGTCAACGTCATCGCAGTTCGTGAGCAGCCGTATTTCTCTCGGCCCTTAAGCCCGCAACTCATCCAGGCTCTCGCTGTGCAATTCCCAAACGTCCAAACAGTCGGCGAATTCCAGGTAAGGTGGCGTCAGTGAGTCTGAAAGAGCGCGTCCTCGAAAACCCGCTTATATTCCGTCTCGTCCAGGCGCCTTTCACGCGCAAGAAATTTGCTCCCGTGCTCGACCATAATGATTTGCGTACCGTTCGCCGTGTGCTCGACGTGGGCTGCGGGCCCGGCACCAACACGGCTCTCTTCGCCAACGTTGACTACACCGGCATGGATATCAATCCCGCGTACATTCGTCAGGCGCAACGCCGCTTTCGAAGAAACTTTGTGGTAGCCGATGTAACCAGGTACCGCGTCAGCTCTGCCGAGCGTTATGACTTCATTTTCGTGAACAGCCTTCTTCATCATCTTCCCGACGACGCCGTTCACGATCTGCTGCAACATCTCTCTACGTTGCTCACCACCGACGGCCGCATTCACATTCTCGAACTGGTATTGCCGGAGCAGCCTTTTCTTGCGCGCAAGATGGCGCAATGGGATCGAGGAAAGTACGCCCGTCCTCTGGCCCAATGGGAATTGCTTTTCCGATCAGCCTTCCAGACGACACTGTTCGAACCCTATCCTGTCCGCGTCGCTGGCCTGGAAGCACTCAGCATGGTCTATTTCAAAGGTTGCCCGGCTGTTTCCATGGCGATAGGTTTGCCTGCTGTCGCATAGGCCTTGGGGGCATCTTCCATGCCACAATTCGTGCCACTTCAGAGTAGCGATCTCTTCCCCTTTGGCCCTCATCGAAGTTAACAAAACCGTTTTCGCCATACACAAACTGTGTGCGATCGGCGATCGCGCGGACGATTGGCCTACTTACCATCGCAGCGCGATAGACCCCAAAGGAGAACCGATGTTGAGTCTCAAAAATTCTATGGCTACCCTGGCTTCGTTCCTGATTTTCGGATGTGTGCTCCCGATGACCAGCAGTGCACAAACGGCGAGCAGCAGTCAGAGTGCCTCCAGTTCAACCCACAGCACCCTCAGCGCGTCAGACCAGAAATTCATGAAAGAGGCGGCCCAGGGCGGTGCGGCCGAAGTCGAACTTGGCCAACTCGCGCAGCAGAAAGCTGAAAGTCCCGACGTTAAGGCCTTCGGCCAGCGCATGGTCGATGACCACACCAAGGCAAACGATCAGTTAAAGCAGGTCGCCAGCGAGAAAGGTGTGACACTGCCTTCACAGCCCGACGCTAAAGATGCTGCGGAGAAAGCACGTCTCGCGAAGATGTCAGGAGCGCAGTTCGACAAGGCTTACATGAATTACATGGTCGCTGACCACAAGAAGGACGTCGCCGATTTCCAGAAAGAAGCTTCCCACGCCAATGACCCTGACGTGAAGAACTTCGCGCAGACTACCCTGCCCACCTTGCAAAGCCATTTGCAACAGGCAGAGAGCATCGCGCCGAAGGAGAATGCTGCCGCCGCCAGAGCCAGCACTACCGCCAGCAATACCAGCCGGCCGTAGAGAATCGCGCGACAAGGGCCCGTCTTTCCCGGAGACGGGCCTCATTCTTCTCGCTCGCACCTGGTGCAGGTTTCGAACACAGCCCATAAGCAATCCTTACTAATTAGTTTCTCTTATATAAGCAAAACAAATAATTTGATTGACGATAACCGAAGGCCTCGACTACTCTCCTTTCAAGCTTTTATGCGTCCTTTCTCCAATTTTCAGTCAGATTTTCGGCGCCGCAACCCTCTAGGGCCGCTAGTCGCCGTACTCGTGCGCCTTCGCGAGGCGCGTTCGAACTGACTGCGGATGACCAGGACGTAACAACCAGATTCACAGGCCATCATCCGCTACCGGCGATGATGGCTTTTTCACATCGGAAGAAAACTCTCAGGGAGCAGCAATGAGCACTGAAGGCAAGCGGCACAGTGGCGGAATCACCGATGGACCCAACCGCGCTCCCGCCCGTGCCATGTTGAAGTCGATCGGATTTACCGACGAAGATCTGCGCAAGCCCATCGTCGGAGTTGCCAACACCTGGATCGAAATCGGACCCTGCAACTATCACCTGCGTGAACTCGCCGCAGCAGTAAAAGAAGGTATTCGTGAAGCCGGCGGCACGCCGATGGAGTTCAATACCGTCTCCATCTCCGACGGCATCACCATGGGCAGTGAAGGCATGAAAGCCTCGCTGGTCAGCCGCGAAGTCATCGCCGACTCGATCGAACTCGTCGCGCGCGGCAATCTCTTCGACGGTGTCATCGCCCTCTCCGGATGTGACAAGACCATCCCCGGAACCATCATGGCGCTCTGCCGCTTGAATATTCCTGGACTCATGCTTTACGGCGGCTCCATTGCCCCCGGTAAATTTCAGGGCCACGACGTTTCCATTCAGGATGTGTTCGAAGCGGTCGGCGCGCACGGCCGCGGCAAGATGACCGACGCCGAACTCTGCGACATTGAAGATCATGCCTGCCCCGGCGCCGGCGCCTGCGGTGGCCAGTTCACCGCCAACACCATGTCGACCGTGGGTGAATTCCTCGGCATCTCGCCGATGGGCTTCAACGGTGTTCCTGCTGTCGATGCCAAAAAGCTCGACGTCGCTCGCCATGCCGGACGCATGGTGATGGAGCTCGTCCGCCGCAATACGCAGCCCAAACAGATCATCACTCGCGATGCGATCGAAAACGCCATCGCCAGCGTGGCTGCCAGCGGGGGATCCACTAACGCCGTACTTCACCTGCTCGCGATTGCGCATGAAGTCGGCGTCGATCTCGACATCGATGACTTCGACAAGATTTGCGCGCGTACGCCACTACTTTGCGAATTGAAGCCGGGCGGCCGTTTTATGGCCACCGACATGCACAACGCGGGCGGAATTCCGCTACTCGCGCAGCGTCTGAAGCAGGGCAATTACCTGCACAGCGACGCGCTCACGGTTTCGCTGAAAACCATCGGCGAAGAAGCTGACAGGGCGAAAGAAACTCCCAACCAGGAAGTCATCCGCCCGCTCAGCAACCCTATTAAGAAGAGCGGCGGCCTCGTCATTCTGAAGGGCAATCTCGCGCCTGAAGGCTGCGTGATCAAACTCGTAGGCCACGACACCACGCATCATCGTGGTCCGGCTCGCGTCTTCGATTGCGAAGAAGATGCCTTCGCCGCCGTGCAGAGCAACAAGATCAAACCCAACGACGTTGTCGTGATCCGCTACGAAGGCCCGCGCGGTGGACCCGGCATGCGCGAGATGCTCGCCGTCACTGCCGCCATCAACGGCGCTGGACTCGGCGACTCCGTCGCGCTCATCACCGACGGCCGCTTCTCCGGCGCGACTCACGGATTCACCACCGGCCACGTCGCTCCTGAAGCTGCCCGCGGTGGACCGATCGCAGCCATTCGCGAAGGCGACATCATCGAGATCGACGTGCCCTCGCGCCGCCTCTCCGTCGAACTCACAACGGAAGAGATTCGCGCTCGCATGAAGACGTGGCGCCCACCGGCGTTGAAGTATCCCACTGGAGTGTTCGGGAAATATGCGCGCATGGTGTCGTCGGCCTCGCGTGGCGCCGTCACCAGCGACTGGGGCACAGCAGAATTCATGCGCAACGAACAGCAGGATGCGCTCGACAGTATTGCTTCAGCCGAAACCGAAGAAGTAGGAAGGTGCGTAAAGTAATGATGAAAACCGGCGCGGAAATCGTCTGGGAATGCCTGAAGCGTGAAGGCGTCAAGACCGTATTCGGTTATCCGGGTGGCGCGATCCTGCCCACCTACGACGCTCTCACGAAATACGACATCCACCACGTCCTTGTTCGTCACGAACAGGGCGCCACGCACATGGCCGATGGCTATGCGCGCGCGAGCGGCGGCGTCGGTGTTGCCATCGCCACCTCCGGCCCAGGCGCCACCAACATGGTGACCGGACTCGCCACCGCGATGATGGATTCATCGCCCATCGTCTGCATCACTGGCCAGGTGGGTAGCAAGCTCATCGGCACCGATGCCTTCCAGGAGTGCGACATCACCGGCGTCACCATGCCCGTGACCAAGCACAACTATCTCGTCACCAGCGCCAACGACGTTGCGCGCACCATTCGCGAAGCGTTCTACATTGCGAAGTCCGGACGGCCCGGCCCGGTGCTCATCGACATCACCAAAGACGCGCAGCAAGGCTCGACGCGCTTCGAATACGACGAGACGCCGATCCAGTTGCCCGGCTATCGTCCGGATCTCTCGCCCGCCGAAAAGGAATGCCTGCATGCGATCTCGCTGATCAAGAATGCGAAGCGTCCGGTGATTCTCGCCGGACACGGCATCATTCTCTCCGGAGCTACCGATCTCGTCCGCCAGTTCGCCGAGAAGACGCACATCCCGATGGCCATCACGCTGCTTGGCCTCGGCGGCATTCCGGCATCGCATCCGCTGAATCTCGGCATGATGGGCATGCACGGTGAAGCCTGGGTGAACAAAGCGATCCAGGAAGCCGATCTGCTGCTCGCCTTCGGCATGCGCTTCGACGATCGCGTCACCGGCAACCTCAAGACGTACGCGCCGAACGCCAAGAAGATTCACATCGACATCGACCCTTCCGAGATCAACAAAAACGTGAAGGTCGACGTCGCTCTGGTTGGCGATCTGAAAGAAGTTCTCGAAGATCTGCTGCCGCGTGTCGAAGCGAATGATCGCTCCGAGTGGAACAGCTACATTCGCGAGCTCAAGGGCGACTCTGCCGTGCGCGACATCCAGAACCTGCCCGACAGCGGTCATCTCTACGCCGCGCATGTCATCAACGATTTGTGGCGCGAGACGAAAGGTCGCGCGCTCGTCGTCACCGACGTGGGCCAGCACCAGATGTGGGAAGCGCAGTACTACCACCACGACGAACCGCGCTCGCTCATCACCTCAGGCGGTCTCGGCACCATGGGCTTCGCTCTTCCCGCTGCAATCGGCGCCAAATTCGCGCGCCCCGATGCGGAAGTCTGGGTTGTAGTCGGCGACGGCGGCTTCCAGATGACCATGTGCGAGCTCGCCACCATCGCGCAGGAAAAGATCGACGTGAAAATCGCGATCATCAACAACGGATTCCTGGGCATGGTGCGCCAGTGGCAGGAGTTCTTCTACGAGAAGCGCTACGCCGCCACGCCACTCGTTAATCCGGATTTCGTGAAACTCGCCGAAGCGTTTGGAATTCGCGCCATGCGCGTGGACCAGCGGCACGACGTTATTTCCAGCGTCGAATCGGCGCGCAAACATCCCGGGCCGGTGCTGATTGATTTCCGCGTCGAGCAGGAAGATTCGGTTTATCCCATGGTTCCTGCGGGAGCCGATTTGCATGCCATGATTCGCCGTCCATCGCCGATCTACGAAACCGGAGAGGACGAATAGGGGTCAGAATGCTGAATACTTTTGCCGTTTACGTTGAGAACAAGCCTGGCGTTTTGACGCGCGTTGCGTCGCTGTTCCGCCGTCGCGCCTACAACATCGAGTCGCTCACCGTGGGCCACACCGAGAAGCCGGGCGTCTCGCGCATGACCATCGTCGTCGATACCGACGAGTCTGGCGCGCGCCGTCTCGAGGCTCATCTCTACAAGCTCGTGAACGTGCTGCTGGTCGAGAGCATCACCGAGAGCGCCTCCGTCGCACGCGATCTCGCGCTGATCAAAGTTGGCGCGAAAGCCGACCAGCGTTCGCAGGTGCTGCAACTCGCTCAGGTATTTCGCGCGCGCGTGGTCGACGTAGCCATCGAGTCGATCATTCTCGAAATCACCGGCACCGAAGACAAGATCGACGGCCTGCTCGAAGTGCTCGCGCCTTACGGCATCCTCGAGATGGTTCGCACCGGACGCGTAGCCATGGCCCGCGGCATCAAGGCCAATACACCGGCAATCGTGACCGCCAACGGCAGCAAAGTCGCGGCCGTGTACGAAGAAGAGCAGGGCGTTTCGTACTCGGTGTAGCTGGCGCTACGACCGATTTTCTGTTGTCATCACGAGCGAGCGCAGCTCGCGAGGGATCTGCAGTTGTTTCGTTCCCACCCTTACGCCAAAAGAAGGCTAGAGGGTGGGGCACCCGCATCCCAGAAATATTTCGCATTCATTAAGGAGAACACACTTACCATGGCCAAGATTTTCCGCGACAACGATGCGGACCTCGCCCTCATTCAGGCCAAGAAGGTCGCCATCATCGGATACGGATCGCAAGGACACGCGCACGCGCTCAACCTGAAAGACAGCGGCGTCAACGTGCAAATCGGACTCACCATGTCCAGCAAATCGCGCGCAAAGGCGCAGGGCGCGGGGCTCACCGTGACCTCGCCCGCCGAAGCCGCCGCGTGGGCCGATGTGATCATGATCCTCGTCCCCGACACTACCCAGCCCGACGTCTACAAGAACGACATCGCGCCCAACCTCAAGCCCGGCAAGATGCTGATGTTTGCGCACGGCTTCAACATTCGCTTCGGCACCATCACGCCGCCGAAAGATGTCGACGTCACCATGGTCGCGCCGAAAGCGCCAGGCCATCGCGTGCGCGAAGTCTTCCGCGAAGGCGGAGGCACTCCCGGACTCGTCGCCATCGAACAGGACGCAACCGGCAAGGCGCTTCCTCTCGCGCTCTCTTACGCGAAGGGCATTGGCTGCACTCGCGCGGGCACACTGCAGACCACGTTCGCCGAGGAAACTGAGACCGATCTGTTCGGCGAGCAGGCCGTTCTGTGCGGCGGCGCCAGCGCGCTGGTGAAAGCCGGATTCCAGACGCTCGTCGACGCCGGTTATCAGCCGGAGATCGCCTACTTCGAGTGCCTGCACGAACTCAAGCTCATCGTCGACCTTATGTACCAGGGCGGACTGAACTACATGCGCTACTCGGTCAGCGACACCGCTGAATATGGCGACTACACCGGCGGGCCGCGCGTGATCAACGACAACGTCCGCAAAGAAATGAAAAAGATGCTGACCGAGATTCAAGATGGCACCTTCGCGAAGAAGTGGATCTCCGAGAACAAGAACGGGCGTCCATGGTTCACCAAGACACGCCACGACGAGCAGACGTCGCTTCTGGAGAAAGTCGGCGCCTCGCTGCGCGAGATGATGCCGTTCCTCAAAGCAGTGAAAGTCACGCCGGAATCGGATCAGGCGGCTGTGGCTTCGAAATAGTTGTCAGTTGCTAGTTGCTAGTTGTTAGAAAGCCCCACGTGAGTGGGGTTTTCTTTTTCACCACGGAGTCACGCAAAACCAGATTTCACCACAGAGGCACAGAGTCACGGAGAAAGCCCCTGGGGTGTCATTACGAGAGATCAGGAATGATTTACGGTCACTCCGCTAACTTGATCCATACTCTCTTTGAATATATCGCGCCCGAACTTTCGTTTCGCAGTAGCTGTCACCACATTGTCGTAAGCATCAACGTAAGATCTTAGCCATGGAGAAACAGTGCATCCAGCGACTGCGCGTGACTCGACACCATATCTCTCACGCAGCAGATGAGTGTATTTTTGGTGCCACTCTACTGGCAGACCATATGTGAGCAAAACGTAATGCCCTCTGGCGACGTCGATGCGTGCAGCGATGTGGCCGCGCAGTGAAGCGGATACCGGCCACAGGACAAGCATTACGATCAATACTGCAATCAGGATCGCTATTGCTCTTCGTTTCGTCATCACGCTAGCCCTATTCCTGAGAAATCTGCCTAGCGATAGCGATCTCTCGCTTCGCTCGACATGACAGCAAACCATTACTCTCCCACCCTAGCCAACAGAAGGCTAGGATGGGGCACCCGTAAACCAGTCTTGATTCCGATCATCAGCGGCAGATTGATTTACCCAATCTGACAACTATCAACTAGCAACTGCCAACTGCTTCTTCATCAACTCCAAATGTCTCTGCTCGTGGCCGGCGGTGATGTAGGCCAGCGCGCGCACGCTTGTTGTCGCACCGCTGGCTGTCCCCACACGTAGCGCCGCTTCCGGAGTCAGGCTCCTGAAAAACACAATCGTCGCGCGTCGCAGCGCTTCGTATTCGGCGGCCAGATCGGCCAGTTTGCGCTCATTGGCGTGGCTCTCGCGGACGTAGTCGTCCTGCTCGAATCCGGGAAGCGGCGTCTGGTCGCCGCGCGAGAAGCGCAGCGCACGATAGGTGAACACGCGCTCACCATCGCAAAGATGTCCGATCACCTGCTTCACACTCCACTTGCCGGGCGCGGGCGGTTGCTCCGCCTGCTCTTCCGAGAGAGTCTTCAGGAACGCCAGCATCTCTTTCGATTGCTTCTCGAGCACGTCGAGGACGTTGCCTTCGGGCACGCGCGCCACGTAGTCGACGTACCAATCACCGTATTCGTTGCGTTCGGGTCTGGTCAGCATGTCAGAAAGACTATCACTATGGTTCCCCTATCCATGCTAATTCCGGCCCTTTCCAACGGCGGGAAAGGACCGGGCACCCGACCCGACTCGGATTCCGAGGGGGAGGGGTGTGGGACGTCGTCGTTGAAAACAAAGGAAGTATCCGTCGGACAACAAATTGATCCGTCGGATGGAGATCGGATCGTCCGTCGGATGATCCGTCGGATCGCTTCACGACCTTTGCTTGTTCCCTGCTCCTGATTCTATTGTGACAAATTCGAGGGGAGCTAACTAGACACTTTCCCGAAGTTTATTTCTCGTCGCGAATGAGAGACTTGCGGGGAATTTTGCGATTTTAGGGGCTTGACAAGAGTGTCGCGCAGTGTCGAACGGCGCAACTGCGCGCCAGTGTCTTGCTCCGGCAGCCGAACGCGAGCACCTAAGCAGAGCCCTCGCTCTCTGCTATCGCGAACTCGTGATGCCAAGCAAACTCCTCGCTGCGGCATCGGATACAGTACCAATGCGCCTGTACACGATCAATCCTCCAATTACCGCAACCGAACCCGAATGCATTACGATATCCAGGCACCTTGTGGGAGACCGCGCTCCTCGCGCGAGCGGACCAATCGCGTCCGTCACTTTTCGGAGAATTTGTGAAAGCTAAACTTACCTTCCTTGCCGTTCTTTGCCTGCTCGCTTCATCCATGACCTTTGCCGCGGACGCCGCACCAACCGCTGCGCCTTCGCCTGCGCAGGACGGCACACTGCCGGCGCTGACTTCGATTGCCGGTCAGGCCACGCTGAACAATCACGCGCTCGTTTACCTGGAAGAACTCAGCGACACGATTGGCGGTCGCGTAACCGGATCGCCGCAAGCGAACCAGGCGGTCCAGTGGGGCATGGCGAAGATGAAGGCGATCGGGCTCAGCAATGTCCGTGCAGAAAATTGGCAGATCTTCCGCGGCTGGACGCGCGTCTCCGCCAGCGCCAACCTGCTCACGCCGATTCAGCGGCCGCTGACCGTCTCTTCCCTCGGTTGGGTCGGGTCGACTCCCAAGGGCGGCGTCGAGGGCGAGGTCGTTGTCGTGGATAACAGCCAACTCGATCGCGAGATGAAGGAGAACTCCGGCAAATGGGCCGGCAAGATCCTGCTGATGCGCTCGAAGACAGACATGTCGCGCGAAGAGCGCACGAAGATGTTCTTGAAGTTTGGGCCTTTTCTTAAGGCAGCGTACGCTGCTCATGCCGCTGCCGTGATTGGCGGACAAGGCGGTACGAAAGCGCGCGGCATGAATTTGACGCACACCGGCGCACTTGGCTTCGACACCGTGTATGACATTCCGGTAGTCAGCATGGTGGTCGAAGATTCCGAGCAGCTGGGGCGATTCGTCGATCAGGGCAAGCCCGTACGTCTGAAAATGGATGTCCAGAACATCCTCACCAGCGGTCCAGTCGATTCCGCCAACGTGGTCGGCGATATCCCGGGCACGGAACATCCCGAGCAGGTCATTGTGATTGGCGGGCACCTCGATTCATGGGATCTGGCGGAAGGCGCGACCGACGACGGCGTGGGCGTTGCCACCACGCTGGGCGCCGCGGAAGCGATCATGAAATCCGGTTTCAAGCCGAAGCGCACCATGCGCTTTGTTCTGTTCACAGGCGAAGAGCAGGGACTGCTCGGATCGCTGGCGTATGTGAAAACCCACAAAGCAGAGATGGCGAACCATGTCGCGGCCGTCATTCTCGATAACGGCCAGGGACCGGTGATCAGCCTGCAACTCGGCGGGCGTGATGATGTTGTGGCCGGCGGTGAAGCCGTTCGCCGAGACCGTTCAGGCTTTCGGCAAAATCAAGACCAACGACGACGTCGAGTTCGGCACCGATGCGGGATCGTTTATCCTCGCCGGGCTGCCGGGCATCAATCTCGACCAGGATTCCCCCGACTACAAATACACGCACCACTCGCAAGTCGATACTTTCGACAAGGTCGATCCGGATCTGTTGCTACGAGACACGGCTGTGATGGCGCTGACCAGCTTCTGGATCGCCGATCGACCGGAGCGGCTCGCGTCTCCATGGCCCGACGTCCAGACCGCGCGCATGCTGGTGAAGAAGCATGCCGACGAAGAGCTGAAAGCATTCGGCCTGTGGACGTTTGGCGATCTCGGAAAGGAACCGGAGACGAAGCCCGTGGCAGGAGCGGCGCAGTAGGTTTTCTCACCACGGAGTCACGGAGGGATCCGGAAAAGACGAATCGGGTGCCCGGTCCTTTCGTGCTTTGTAAAGGGCCGGAAATCGATTTCACCACGGAGTCACGGAGGTCGCAGAGTGGACGTGAACGACAGCAAGATCAAATGCAGATCCCTCGCGGACTAACGTCCACTCGTGATGACAAAACCAACAACCCGCATTTAGCTGAAAGACCGAAAGACGCGTTATTTGTCCGGCACGAACATATACCGTCCGCCCTCACGCTCGGCGTACGCTTCCACTTCTTTCAGGAACGCACGTGCCGCATGCGAGAGGCTCGCATTCTTCCGATAGACAAGCCGCAGCTTGCGGTCTGCCGCAACTTCCGGCACAGGGATGTGCACCAGCTCTCCACGGGCGATTTCGCCTTCTACGCAAATTGCCGGAATCAGCGCCACGCCATTTCCCATCGCTACAAATTTCTTGATCGCCTCAATTGTCGGCATCTCCACATCCATGTGGAGCGGCACTTTGCGCTTCTGAAACGTCTCCAGCACCTTGGCGCGCAGGGGAGAAGGGACATGGTGTGCGACAAAATACTCCGCCCCCAGCTGCTTGATGCTCACCTCCGCCGATCCTGCCAGCGGGTGCGTCGGCGGCACCACGAACGCGAGCTCGTCGCGATAGACCACAATCGACTTCAGCAGCGGATCTTCGGGCCGGAAGCTGACCAATCCAAACTCCACGCTGTGATTGAGCAGTTCGTCCGGAATGCGGCTCGCCAGCGAGCGCAAGATGCTCACCTTGATCATCGGCGCGTGCCGCCGATATTCATTGAGCACCGGCAGCAGGTACAGGCAGGTATATTCATTGGCCGCCACGCTGAGCTTGCCTTTGTTCATCTGCCGCAGCTCTTCCATTGCGGTCAGCGCCTCGCCGCGCATGTTCAGCAGCTTCTCGGCGTAATCGTGCAGCACGCGTCCGGCGTCGGTAAGGATGCCCTCGCGCGACGATCGATCGAACAGCGCCTCGCCCAGTTCATCTTCCAGCTTGCGTATGGTCTGGCTGATCGCCGGCTGAGTCCGGTAGAGCTTCTTGGCCGCCCGCGAAAAGCTGCCTTCCCGCGCTACGGTCAGAAAGGTCTCCATCTGAAAAAGGTCCACGCCGCCTCCTTATGGACTACAGCTTCTCTCAAAGATGTACTTATAGCATAATTTGTAGTTATGCTCTAGTAATAACTATAAACTTGCTTTATCGATCCGCCTCGCCGACCCTGTACTGTACCGGTCTGGCCCACAGACTTGGGAAAGGAGCCGCTCGATGGAACGTTCCCGCATTACGGTCTTCGACACCACGCTACGCGATGGCGAACAGTCACCAGGTTGCAGTATGAATCTTGACGAAAAGCTACGTATGGCGAGGCAGCTCGACCGACTCGGTGTGGACGTAATCGAAGCTGGCTTCCCGATCGCCTCGCAGGGTGACTTCGAGGCGGTGGAAGTGATCGCGCAGGAGATCCGCCGGCCCATCATCGCCGGACTGGCTCGCGCCACGCATCACGATATCGAGCGCGCCTGGGGAGCGGTTCGCCATGCCGCGAGGCCGCGCATACACGTCTTTCTGGCCACATCGGATATCCACCTTCACTACAAGTTGAAGATGAATCGCGACCAGTGCATCCGCCAGGCCGTGGAGCAGATCCAGTTCGCGCATTCGCTTTGCGCCGACGTCGAGTTCTCGCCCGAAGACGCCACTCGCACCGAGCTAGAGTTCCTGTGCTCGGTGGTCGAGGCAGTCGTCGAAGCCGGCGCAACCACCGTCAACATTCCCGATACCGTCGGCTACACCGTTCCCAACGAGATGCGCAGCATCATCCAGGCTGTCACGTCGCGTATCGACACTTGCAGCCGCAAAGCGGTCGTCTCCGTGCACTGCCACAACGACCTCGGGTTGGCCGTGGCTAACTCCATCGCAGCTCTCGAGGGTGGTGCGCGCCAGATCGAATGCACCATCAACGGCATCGGCGAGCGTGCCGGCAATGCGTCACTCGAAGAATTCGTGATGGCACTGCGCGTACGTCCGGACGTGATGCCCTACGACGTAGGCATCAACAGCGAAGAGCTGTATCCATCCAGCCGCCTGCTCACCGAGATCACGCACGTTCCGGTGCAGCCGAATAAGGCCATCGTCGGACGCAATGCATTTGCGCATGAGGCCGGCATTCATCAGGACGGCGTAATCAAGAATCCGCTGACCTACGAGATCATGACGCCGAAATCCGTCGGTGTCCCGGAAAACAAGCTGGTTCTCGGCAAACACTCCGGACGCCACGCGCTCGGCCTGCGCTGCGCCGAGTTGGGTTACAAATTCGAGCGCCGCGATCTCGACCTCATCTACAAACGGTTCGTTGCGCTGGCGGATCAGATCAAGGTTGTGGAAGACCGGCATCTGCTCGCGATCATCCACGAAGAGTTCCCCGGCATGCCGATGGGTGCAGCAATCGGCACCGCAGACGCAGTTGCCCGCTCCGCCGGCATGGCATAGGTTCGCTTTGAGTGGCCCACCTTAGTTCTCTTGGCTACGGTGGGCATTTTTCGTCTCACTCCGCATGGCACTGGAGGTTTAGAAGTTGTCTCCAAGCATGAAGCTCAAGATCACGGTCCTGCCCGGCGACGGCATCGGTCCCGAAGTCACTCGGGAAGCGGTGCGCATTCTGCGCTGCGTGGCGGACCTGAACAACTACGAGTTCGAATTTACCGAGCGCGCGATCGGCGGCGTAGCCATTGATCAGTTTGGAACACCGCTGCCGGCAGAGACCATCGAGAGCTGCCTGAACAGCAACGCTGTTCTGCTGGGCGCGGTGGGATCGCCAAAATACGATCACCTTCCGCCCGAAAAGCGCGTCGAAGCCGGCCTGCTCGGCCTGCGCAAGGCGCTCAAGGGATTCGCCAACCTTCGGCCTGCAATCGTTTATCCGGGCATCGCAGATTGTTCTCCGCTGAAAGAAGAGATCGTTCGCGGAGCGGACATCATGTTCGTGCGCGAGTTGCTCGGCGGTTTGTACTTCGGCGAGCCACGCGGATTCGTTGGCGCGAATCACGAAGCAGCCTTCAACACCATGCGTTATTCGGTAGAGGAGATCGAACGCGTCGGACGCGTCGCTTTTGAACTGGCACGCAAACGCCGCAAGAAAGTGACATCTGTCGACAAAGCCAACGTTCTCGAAACCTCGCAGCTCTGGCGCCAGGTCGTCACGCTGCTTGGTAAAGAGTATCCCGACGTGAAGCTCGAACACACTTACGTCGACGCCTGCGCGATGCGCCTGGTTACGGCGCCCACCAGTTTCGATGTGGTGCTCACCGAGAATTTGTTCGGCGACATTCTCTCCGACGAAGCCGGAGTTCTCAGCGGCTCGCTCGGCGTGCTGGCGTCTGCCACCATCGGTGGTGACGTCGATCTCTACGAGCCGGTACACGGTTCAGCGCCAGATATCGCCGGCAAAAGCATTGCCAATCCGATCGGCGCGATTGCCTCGGCCGCGATGCTGCTGCGCCACACCGCTAAGCTCGAGCAGGACGCGCGCGACATCGAACAGGCGATCGTGAAGGTCATCGATTCCGGATACCGGACGAAGGACCTGGCGCGCGAGGGCAAGTTCGAAGTCAGCACTACGGAAATGGGCAAGCTTGTCGAACAGGCACTGGCCGAAGTCGTGGACAACCGGCGTGCATACCACGCGGTGTAGTTTTTCAGCTCCCACCCTTACGCCAAAGGATGCTACGAGGGTGGGGCAGCCCAGGCGAGGAGACCCTATAACAGGAAGATCTTACCAGCTATAGGGCTGTCTCGCTTCGCTCGACATGACAGCCAAGAACACTCTGCGTAACCTACGATTCATAAGAACTGCAAGCATTAGGAGTGCCTTCATACCCGATGTCAAAGCCACGCACATTGTTTGAGAAAGTCTGGGACGAGCACGTAATTTGCGAGCCCAGCGATCAGCCGCCTCTGATTTACATTGACCTGCACCTGGTTCACGAGGTCACTTCGCCGCAGGCCTTCGATGGTCTGCGCGCCGCAGGCCGAAAGGTTCGGCGCCCGGAGCGCACCATCGCAACGGTCGATCACAACAATCCGACGACACCGCTCGCGCTCACCATCCTCGAGCCTATCTCCGAAAAGCAGATGGAGACGTTGCGCAAGAACTGCCGCGAGTTCGGCATTCAGCTCTTCGACATGGGATCGGAAGATCGCGGGATCGTGCACGTCATCGGCCCCGAGCTTGGATTCACGCAGCCCGGCCTGACCATCGTTTGCGGCGACAGCCACACCAGCACGCACGGTGCATTCGGCGCGTTGGCCTTCGGCATCGGCACATCGGAAGTCGAGCATGTTCTCGCCACACAGTGCCTGCCTCAGCAGAAACCGCGCACCATGCAGATCGATGTAAAGGGCAATTTGCCTGCGGGTGTGAGCGCGAAAGATCTCGCACTCGGCATCATCGGCAAGATCGGCACTGACGGCGGCACCGGACACGTACTTGAATTCACTGGCGAAGCCATCCGCGCGCTGTCGATGGAAGGCCGCATGACGCTCTGCAATATGAGCATCGAAGCGGGAGCGCGTGCGGGCATGGTCGCGCCCGACGAAACTACATTCGCGTACTTGAAAGGCCGGCATCATGCGCCGCAGGGCGCAGCCTGGGATAAGGCGCTGGCGCACTGGAAGACGTTGCACACCGATCCGGGCGCGCACTACGATCGCATCGTCGAAATCGACGCCAGCAGTTTCGCGCCTTACGTCACCTGGGGAACGAATCCCGGCATGGTGGTTCCGATCACCGGCGAAGTGCCCGATCCGACATTCGCCTCGACCGATGCCGATCGCCGCGCCGCCGAGCGCGCACTCGAATACATGGCGCTCTCGCCGCGCACGCCGATCCAGACCATCAGGGTCGATCGCGTTTTCATCGGTTCGTGCACCAACTCGCGCATCGAAGATCTGCGCGCCGCCGCCAAAGTGATCAAGGGCTACCACGTGGACTCGCGCGTACAAGCCATGGTGGTTCCGGGTTCGCAGAAGATCAAAGTACAGGCTGAAAAAGAAGGACTGCACGAGATCTTCACCGACGGCCGGTTTCGAGTGGCGCGAGTCAGGCTGCTCGATGTGCCTGGCGATGAATCCCGACGTTCTGCAACCGGGTGAGCGTTGCGCCTCCACCAGCAACCGCAATTTTGAAGGCCGCCAGGGCCGCGACGGGCGCACGCATCTCGTCAGTCCCGCGATGGCCGCTGCTGCCGCCGTGACCGGCCACTTCACCGACGTGCGCCACTGGGAGTACCGCTAATGGAACCGTTTCGCCAGCACACTGGAGTCGTCGTTCCGCTCGATCGCGTCAACGTCGACACCGACCAGATCATTCCCAAGCAATTCCTGAAGCGCATCGAGCGCACCGGCTTCGGCCAGTTCCTCTTCAACGACTGGCGCTTTACTACGGACGGCAAACCGAATCCGGAATTCATTCTGAATGCGCCGCGCTACAAGGGCGCGAGCATTCTTCTGGCGGCGAAAAATTTCGGATGTGGTTCCTCGCGCGAACACGCTCCATGGGCGCTGGGCGACTACGGATTCCGCGCCGTCATCGCTCCCTCGTTCGCCGACATATTTGCCAACAACTGCGCGAAGAATGGTTTGCTCACGGTCGTGCTCACCGAATCCGAAGTGAACAAGCTGATGAAGCGCGCGAAAGAGACCGAGGGCTACCAACTCACCATCGATCTGGAACTCAAGCAGGTCTATGACGACAAGGGCTTCTCAGCTGCTTTTGAGCTCGACGAGTTCCGGCGGCGTTGTTTGCTCGACGGGCTGGACGACATCGGACTGACGCTACGCCACGAAGCGCAGATCACGGCGTACGAGCAGCGGCACGCGTAAACAACACCGAGCCCAGCTCGCAATCTTCCAGTGCAGACATGCGCGGACAGGAATGTCCGCGCCACACAACCCGCCACACCATCCCTTGTCATCAAACAGGTATAAAATGAAGTTGTTAGGCAGCGGGGCGCTCTGCCGGAGTTACTGCCATGGGTAAAAGTTCCTTCCTGAAAGTTCTCTGCGCGATCGTTGTGTCCGTCGCGCTCGGCTTGACCACAGAACCTCTTCTTGCACAACGCGGTGGTCATGGTGGCGGCGGTGGCTTCCATGGCGGTGGCGGCGGTTTCCACGGCGGCGGTGGTGGATTCCACGGCGGTGGAGGCTACAGCGGGTTTCACGGTGGCGCAGCGTACGGCGGTGGTTATCGCGGTGTCAACTGGATTCCACAGTGTGAGTCACGGCCCGGTTTACGGCGGCTATCGTGGAGCCGGATTTTACGGCGGACGCGGCTACGGCTGGGGCTTATGGCGGTGGACGCGGTTGGGGCTACCCGGATGGCGTGGTGGCTGGGGAGGATGGGGCTACCCCGGCTTCGGATGGGGAGGCTGGGGCATCGGACTCAGCTTCAACTTTGGCTTCGGCGGGTGGGGACCGTGGTATCCCTCCTACGCATATAACCCGTGGTGGTGGGCGCCTCCGGCGGCTCCGCCTTGCTACTATGCTGCGCCTTGCTATGCCCCCTCGGGCTATTCGCAGGCCGACCCAAACTCGTACGATCCGGGTTCGTACAACCCAGGTTCGTACAACATAGACAGCCAGGATTATCAGGAAAATCAGAACAACTACCCGACTGGGTACTCGAACACCGATTACTCGAATCCCGAGTCGACGCACTACGTTGGCCCGACCAGTCAGCAGCTCGCCGAGTCGGCTGTCCGGCAAATTCCGAACGCTCGCCCCGAAGTGCGGAATGCAATTCGTGCGCTGAGCGGGATGCCACCGGCGGCTCGTGAGCGAGAGCTTGCGACCGGCCTGTACGCGAGTTTCTCGCCAGAAGAACGCCAGGTGGTACGAGCGGCAGTCTTCACGCCTGCGATCAATACTAATGCTCGGACGATTGAGCGGGCCGCTGTGCGAGCGCCTGCGCAACATCGCCGTGAAGTGCAGAACGCGATCCGCACGCTGCAAGCGATGCCACCTGCGGCACGCGAGCGTCAGATCAATTCCGGGGTCTACAGCAGCTTTTCGCCGAGCGAGCGTCAGATGCTGAAGACGGTGGCGCAAGTTCAGACAGGGATGTAATTGGAAATCCTGTGGTTTTGAGTTGGGTAGCTGGTAGCTAGTAGCTCGGCAAGATGAACCAGCTACTAGCTATCCAAGACTAGATTGGAACGACTAACCAGGCACGCGGACAGAGTCCGCTCCGATGTGCCGCAATGAAGCTTATCCCGCTTTCAGACGTTGCCACTGGATTCACCAGCAACTCGTTCAGCGTGGCATGAAACGGTGTCAGCAGTTTCATGCCGCTTTCGGTGACGGCGACCATATCGCAATGACGCACGCCGAGTTCACCATTGATGTAAATCGCGGGCTCGACATTGAAAGTCATCCCGACCTCGAGCGTTTCCTCCGATTTCGGATGTAGTCTTGGGCGCGCATTCGCCGACATCGCGTTGAAACCAACGCCATGACCGATGGAATGCGGAGGCTGGTCACCGAAGCCACGCGATTTCAATACATCGCGGGCTGCGCGATCGACATCTGCAGTCTTCGCGCCTGGCCTGATCTCGGCCAGCGCTGCGGCGCGCGCCGCGAAAACCGCTTCGTAGACACTGCGCAAGGAACCATCGATCTCGCCGAGAACGTAAGTGCGAGTGATGTCGGTAAAGTAGCCACCGACGTAAGAGTTCGCATGGACCAACACGGATTCTCGCGTACGCACTCTTCGCAACCCAGTGCTTGCGAATGCGCCTGCGGCTTTGGCGGCATTCGGACCAGACATGCACCAGGCAAATCCGTCGGCGCGCTCGACACCTTCGTGTTTCAGTCCAAGCTCACTGAAGCCTGAGTGAAAATGCAACGCGATCTCCGCTTCGGTCTGCATCTCCCACAATTGTTCGCGTCCGCGAGCGAATGCCTCGCCTGCAACGGTACACGCAAGCCGAATGCACTCCACTTCATACTCGGTCTTCACCGCGCGTAGGCCGCTCAGCATACGATCCGCGGGACGCAGCGGCGCCGAAGGCACCACGTCGTGCAAAATGCCGACCATGCTTCCCTGAAAGAGATACATGCCGGAGTAGTAAGCAGGTTCGGCAGCTGCTTCCAATTCGTATCCCAAGTCAGCGCATTGCAGTTTCAGATCGTGGAGCGCTTTGCGCAGCGGCTCACGAATGGCATCTGCAGGATCCGATAACCGGTCGAGCGATTCGGGCTGATACGTTCTGATCTCATCCGCCCAGCTCTTCGCCGCAAGTTCGGATTCGTCTTCAGGAACGATGAGCAACAATCCGCCGTCGCGATGGACGACCGCCGCGCTCATGCCCACAACCGGCCGATATCCGCTCAGCATCAGGACATTGCTGGGAAGCGTGCACACCACGCCTGCAAGCTGGTTCTGCGTGAGGGCGGCTCGATTGCGCTCGATGCGTTCTCGACCTGCTTGCCGGAATTGATCGCGATCGAGCATGTAAGAAGCCTTCTGCAACTGTGCTCACTAAAGTAAAAAGCCGCCGGTTTCTACCCGGCGGCCTGTTCTCTCAAACGGAATGCCGTTTAATGTCCCGGCGTTCCCGTGACTCCGCGGGTCAGATAATCGGTAAGGCTGAGCACAAATAAGATGCTCATCCAGAAGAAGCCGGCAAACAAAACCACGGCGGTGATTTTGTAGTCCTCGTAGCGCAGGTGCATGAAGAACAACAGCACCAGCAAAGCTTTAATGGCGGCAATGCCCAGAGCGATCACGGTACTCCAGTCGCCCAGGTTCACGCGCGACAGCACGGCGGTGAGCACCATCAGCGACATCAGGATGGCCCAGACGACGAAGTACGTTTTGCGAGGGATGATGTGTTCTTTCATAAATTATGCGTGTGTATGTGCAATCAGGTATAGCAATGGGTAAAGGAAGATCCACACTAAATCGACAAAGTGCCAGTACAAACCGGAGACGTGTACCGGATTGTGATACTCCCTCGTATAGCGTCCTCTCCAGGCAAAGAATGCAATGAACGACAGCAGCACCATGCCGATGATCACGTGGAGCGCGTGCAAGCCGGTCATCACGAAATAGATGAAGAAGAAGAGTTGGGCGGCGTTGACGTCATCTCCATGCAGCCCGCTCGTGTCCATATGCCAAAAAGGCCCGGGGAAAGATCCTTCCACCCAGTGATTGTGGTACTCGACGGCTTTGATCCCAAGGAAGCCGAATCCCATCAGGACAGTGATGATCAGCAGGATGGCAGTGACCTTGGTGTGTCCCAATTGCGCCGCGTGAACCGAAAGCGCCACGGTCAAACTGCTGCAGAGCAGGATGACGGTGTTGATGGTGCCCAGCCAGAACTCCATGTGCTCGCTGCCAAACTCGAATGCACCTGGATGGAGAAGCCGGTAAATCAGGTACGCCGTGAACAGTCCCCCGAAGAACATGATTTCCGTCACCAGAAATAGCCACATTCCCAGGTTGGAGGACTCACGCTGCTGCTCCATGTCCTTGAAATGGTGTTGCAGCGAGTGTTGGGCGACGACTTCAGTGCTACTTGACAACGGGGACCTCCTGCGGCAACTCGTCGTAGTTGTAGGCTTCCCAAGTCACGACGGGAGTTTCCTCAAAGTTGTAAGTGGGTGGCGGAGAAGCAGTCATCCACTCCAGTCCAGCGGCTTCCCAGGGATTCGGTCCGGCAATCGCGCCGTAACGCAACGACCATAGGAGATAAATCAGCGGCAACAGATAGCCGAGCGCGAGAATGGAAGCTCCGGCCGTCGATAGCACGTTCAACACTTGAAACTCGGGAGCGTATGCGTGATAGCGGCGAGGCATTCCGAGATAGCCGAGAACGAATTGCGGCAGGAACGTCAGATTGAATCCCGCGAACACCAGTCCGGCTGCGAGTTTGCCCCAGGCTTCGGGATACATACGCCCGGTGATCTTCGGCCACCAGAAGTGAATTCCGGCAAGGTACGCCATCACCGCGCCACCCACCATGATGAAGTGGAAGTGTGCGACCACAAAGTACGTGTCGGTTACGTGGACATCGAATCCAAGGCTCGACAGGAACAACCCAGTCATTCCGCCCATCGTGAACAGGCCGATAAATCCGAAAGCGTATAGCATCGGCGTGTGCATATAGATGCGGCCCTTGAACATGGTCGCCGTCCAGTTAAAGACCTTGATCGCTGAAGGGACGGCCACGAAATAGCTCAGGATGGAAAAGATGAGCGCGGCGTACACTGAGATTCCGGCAACGAACATGTGGTGCGCCCAGACCAGGAATCCCAGCACAGCAATGCCGATGGACGCGAGCGCCACGAAGTTGTAACCGAAGATGCGCTTGCGCGAGAAGCAGGTGATCACTTCCGACATCACTGCCATGCTCGGCAAAATCATAATGTAGACAGCAGGATGTGAGTAGAACCAGAACAGGTGCTGGAAGAGGACGGGATCGCCGCCGACCTTGGGATCAAAAATTCCAATGTGGAAGAGGCGCTCGAGCGCGACCAGCGCGAGCGTGATCGCCAACACCGGCGTTCCCAGGACCTGAATGACTGAGGTTGCGTAGTGACTCCAGCAGAACAGTGGCAGGCGAGTCCAGGTCATTCCGGGAGCACGCATGCGGTGCAAGGTCACAATGAAATTCAGGCCGGTGAGAATTGAGGAGAATCCGTTGACGAAGACGGCGAGGCCCGCGACTACAACGTTCGTGTTCGAGTAAGTGGTGCTGAACGGCGGATAGAAGGTCCAGCCAGTATCCACGCCGCCATTCAGGATCACGTACAACATCATCCCCGCAGAGATGGTGTAGATGTACCAGCTCAGCAGGTTGATGCGCGGGAACGCGAGGTCCTTCGCTCCGATCATCATCGGGATCAGGAAGTTCCCGAGCACGGCAGGAATCGATGGAATCAGGAAGAAGAAGACCATCACGATTCCGTGCATGCTGAACATCTTGTTGTAGGTGTCCGATGTCATCAGATCGCCGGCCGGCGTAAGCAGTTCCAGGCGGATCATGGTGGCGAAGAAGCCGCCAATGAAGAACATGAACGTGATCGAGATCAGATACAGGAGCGCGATGCGCTTGTGGTCCGTGGTCAACAGCCAGGACTTCAGCCCATAGCCTGCATTCAGATAATTCTCGCGCTCGGTCGTTGTTGCCGCTGTAGCCATAATTACTGCACCTATTTTGTTCCCGACGTGGCAGCACGGCCCGGTACGGCCGGCCGGTTGCTCACCGGTTCGCGTTGTTCGGGTTGTGACAATGATTTGACGTAGGCGATTAATGAGAGCAATTGTTCTTCGCTGACGATGCCCTGGAACGTCGGCATAATTGGCTGGAATCCAGCCACCACCTTCGATCCCGGACTCAAAATTGATTCGCGCACGTAGTTGTCGTCGGCAGCCACAGTGCGACCGTCATCGAGCAGCACCGGTTTGCCGAAAACACCGACAAGGTTCGGTCCGCGGCCCTGCGTGTCCGAACGATGGCAACTCGAGCAACCAAGTTCCTGGAAGAGCTTCTGGCCGGTCGAAGCCATGGTGCCTTCGCCGGTGCCGCCCATCAGCCACGTTTCATATGCAGCGGGCTCCATCACTACCACTTCTCCGATCATGCCGGAGTGCTGGGTGCCGCAATACTCAGCGCAGAACAGGTGATACGTTCCCGGACGAATCGCATGGAACCATGTGCTCGTGTAACGTCCCGGCAGCACGTCCTGCTTGATGCGGAATGCAGGAACGAAGAAGCTGTGGATCACGTCCTGCGAAATCATGGTCATGCGCACGTCGCGGCCCACAGGGACATGCAGGGTATTGATTTCGCGAACACCTTCGGGATGCTGGAACTTCCACATCCATTGCTTGCCGACGGCGTAGATCTCCATGGAGTTCGCTGGCGGCCTCGACTCATTCACATAAATGAGAGCGCCCCACACAAACATCACCATGAAGATGCCAAACGGAACCAGCGACCAGGTGGCTTCGAGAACGTAGGAACCTTCAATCTGCGTGGCCGGCCGATTATCGCCAGGCTTAGCGCGATAACGAATAGCAAACCAGGCGAGCAACGCGAACACCAGGAGCGTGAAGAACCCTGTAGTCGCCAGCAGAAAGATGAACAGCCAGTCCACGTTGGCGGCGCCCGACGACGCCTGCACCGGCCATAGCGGCAGATCGTGGGAAAACATGCTAAGCCTTTCCTCCCCGGTCCGATCCGCTCTTCTGGCTCTGCGGCTCCAAGCGGAACATGACGATCAAGAAACCTCCCAACACAACAATGGTGATTGCACCTGCCACCTGCAGCACTCGCGAAACAACCGCACCGTATTTCCCGGTGCGCGGGTCATAGTGGTAGCAATAGAGCAGTACCTGGTCGACTACATTTCCAATCTTGTTCTGGGACGATTGCACCAGCGCGAGGCGAAGATCCTTGGGCGCATATTCCACGCCATAGAGATACTGCGCGATCTTCCCTTCCGGCGTGATCACCATGATCGCCGCCGCGTGCGCGAACTGCTTGGAATCTTCATCCCACGCGTAGTTGAAACCAACTGCTTCCGTCAGCGCCTGGATGGAGGACTGCTCTCCTGTCAGAAAATGCCAGCCTTGATCAGCGCCCGGACGCCCGTAACGGGTGATCATCGTCTTCTTCTTTGCGGCCGCAAGCGGCGGCGCTTCTCGCGGATCGAAGCTCACGGTGACCACTTCGTAGTCCTTGCCAATGTCGAACTTCAAAGTCGAGAAGACGCTCGACATGCCGTTCATCACTTCGCCGCAGAGCATGGGGCACTCGTAATAGACCATGCTGAGCACCACTGGCCGCTTGCCGAAGTAGTCGCCCAACTTCACCAGCTTGCCGGTGTCATCACGGAAAACCAGGTCGAGCGGGAGCTGATGATTCAACTTCTGTTCAATCCCAACGCGCTTCAGGATGCTTGGCGGGGGCTGTGTCGTACCGCTCGTCGCCGCGCCCGTCATTCCCTGTCCATACGCGAATGTAGCCGCCAATGCGAACGCGATTGCGATCGCTAGACTACGCGGCTTGAAACTACTCGATTTCACTTCTTGTTCCTTTCTACTGCTTGCCCTTGTGCTTAGTGATTCACCAGCGATCCAGCGCCGCCGCCTTCACCCGGAATCGTTCCATTGCCATCGCCGAAAGCTGCTGTAGCCTGCGCACTCTGCTGCCGCACGGGCAAACCTTTTTGCGCAACCTGGTCGATTGCCGTCTGAATCGGAACTCGAACCACGCCGTTGTTTTGATCAACCCAGCCGTAGCTGTTCAGGATTTCTTCGTTTTCCGCCCTCAGCTTGTTCATGTCGGCGACGTCATCCACCTGCAGTGCGGGCTTAGGAAAACGCAGCGCCGGATCGCCACCCGGCAACTCCGCCGGAGGCGTGTAGAGCTGCGCCGTACCCGCGGTTGGGACGTTATTCTCAACCGTCATTTTGTTGTAGAAGCGCAGCATGCCCCATACGAGCAACTCGATCAATATGCCGGAAATCGCCAGCACGATCAGGAACACCACGATTGACTTGGCGCCAAGATCACGCGATTCGTAGTTGATTCCCGGATTCATCGGTTGGCCGCTACCGTGATTACTCATATTGTTGCTCCTGTAGCTCGCCTAACGTGACCGGCAGACGCGAATCGTACAGAGTCAGGATCGGATGGCGCATGTAAGTGCGGCACGCGAATACCAGCCACAGAGAGACCATGAAGATCGGAATCACCGCGTCGAGCCAGCTGTAGTGGAAGTTCGCATGGAATTGCGGCTCAATCTGCCAGAACAACTCAAAGTAACGCATGAACAACAGCAGGGCAGCGACCCAAACGAGCTTGCGAACGTTTTTCTTCAGACTCTGTGAAAGCAGAATCGAGAACGGAACCGCGAAGTGGAATAGCCACAAGAACGCGAATCCGTATTGCCAGCCGCCGTGGAGCCGCGGCAGATACCAGCGGATTTCTTCCGGCATGTTGCCGGCCCAGATAATCAGCCACTGGGAGAAGCTCAGGTAGGCCCACAGCATCACAAATGCGAAAGTCAGCTTGCCGATGTCGTGGAAGAACTTGCGATTCATCAGCGTCGCCATCGGCTGATACTCCACCAGGAACCGGCTCAGCACGATACAAAGGCAGAATGCCAGCAAACCTTGTCCTACAACCTGGATCAGCGAATACACGGTGGATGGCCAACCGGGGATCATCGACATGAACCAGTCGACGGTGGCAAACGTCGCCGTGTAGAAGTAGACCACCATGCCGGCACCGCTTATCCCAGCGAACACGCGCCCCATAAATTTCGAAGGCGGATTATCGAGCCGGGTCGACAAACGACTGAGGAGGAATACGATGGCTCCCCAAATAATGAAATACAGAACCGCACGAAAAACAAAGAACTGGAAATTCAGGTAGTTCTCACCCAGCTTGTGGAGTGCCTCCTCGTGCATGTTCTCGGGGTGCATCCACGCGTAGATCTCCTTCGCCCCAATGGCAATCGGGATGAAGTACAACGCTACCAGCCAGAGATTCTTCATGGCTGCTTCCAGCATGCGCCGGATCGGCATGCCCCACTGGCCGCCGCTGAGGTACCAGAGCATCAGCACAGCCATTGACCCGGTTGTCAGACCCCAGGTGTAGGCAAAGCCCACCAGCCAGGAATGAAAAGCCTGGTTCGGCTCGACGACGAATCCGATGATGGCGCCAATGCCAGCCAGTACCGCCACAACCAGAGCTCTGCTCTGCACCGTGCGGATGAACGCAGGGGCCTTTGTCTCCAGGGTTTCCACCGCAACGTTGGTGCTCACGGCTGTTTCCTCTCTATTCCTTCTTCACCCGCCGGCGGCGTTGCGCCACTTCCCGGACTACCGGAAACCGGATTGGTCACCGCCGGAATTTGCTGTCCCGCAGGGACACTGGCCCGCGTCGAGCGCTGGCTCAATTGCAATGCGCGGATATACGCTGCGATATTCCAGCGATCGGTCGGCGTCACTTGCGCGGCGTAGTCCGGCATGGCTCCGAAGCCGTTAGTCATGACGTCATAGAAGTGCCCCAGGGGAGCATTCAGCAGCTTTGGATCGTGGAACGATGGAGGCCGGCGATATCCGCGCTGCACGATCATTCCATTGCCATCGCCAACACGCGAATGGCACGGACTGCAATAGATGTTGAAGCGTTGCTCGCCGCGCTCCAGTGCTGCCTTGGTAGCGGGAAATGGCAATTCATCACCAGGCTTCCCCGGTGCGACCATTCCGGTGTAGTAGTACGAATCTTCGCGCGCTTCGCCGCGTGCCACCGTGCCCGGAATCAACGGACGCGACGCTCGTCCGTCTTCGAAGAAGTCGCTCTGGCGCAGAGGTTTCACCTTAGGCTGCACCTGCATATCAAGGCGGAAGCCGCAGCCGAAGAGCACCATTGTGCCGCCCAGCAATAGGCAACCGCTCAACACTCGCTTAGGGAGATGCGCGCTAATAGGGCACCTCCGTCACCGTGCGGGGTCCGAGTTGTGCAAGGAAAGTTTTGGTGCCGTTCATGTCGAAATTAGGATCGGCTGACTCAATACAAAGAAAGAAGCGATCGCGCGACGCCGCCGTAAACTCAGGCACATTGAACACCGGGTGATACGGCATCGGTAAGCCATTCAGCGCCAGCATGCCGAGAGCGGCTGATAGCCCGCCAAAAAGGATCGTCAGCTCGAAAGTCACGATGATGAAC
Organism: Terriglobia bacterium; assembly: GCA_963724985.1. Classification (GTDB taxonomy): domain Bacteria; phylum Acidobacteriota; class Terriglobia; order Terriglobales; family Acidobacteriaceae; genus JAJPJE01. The sequence continues at coordinate 87,645 of CAVRWV010000023.1, forward strand.
GATGGCCACGAGTGGAACGGCTTGCCGGCCACATTCAATGGATACGCAATCACGTTGATCCAGTACTGCAGCACGTACGCAGTCAGCAACCCCAGTAACCCGCCAACCAGGCAAACCAGGGCGACTGCATCTTTGTGGAATCCGATTGCCTCGCTCAACCCCTTCACTGGAAATGGACTGTACGCGTCCATCTTGCGATACCCAGCCTCATGCGCGCGGGTCGCGGCGACGACAATATCGGTGGGAGTCTCGAACTCCGCCATTAATCCATAGACCCGAGGCTCGCTCATTGCGACTCCGCCTCCTTTAACGCATCCGCCTTAACGTGCGCAGACGGCAGCAAATCGCGCATTTCAAAAATTGAGATCATGGGCAGCACACGGATAAACAATGCAAACGCCAGAAAGAAGAAGCCCAGGGTTCCGAGGAATGTCATGTAGTCCCAACGGGTCGGCACGTAAATGCCCCAACTCGAAACCAGGAAGTCGTGGGTGAGACTGATGACGACGATCACGAATCGCTCCAGCCACATCGCGATCAGGACAATCACGGACACCAGGAAAAGAAGGACGGGCTTCGTTCTCACCTTCTTGATCCAGAGAACATTGACGAACCCTACGTTGATCGCAATCAGGGTCCAATATGCGGCTGCGTAATACCCGTGCTGACGCCAGAAGAATTGTGCCTTCTCGTAGGTATTGGTTCCGTACCAGGCGAAGAACGCTTCCATCACGTAGCCGTATGCCACGATCAACCCGGTGCCGAGCATCAGCTTCGCGCAATTTTCCAGATGCCAGTCGGTGATCATGTCTTTCAGGTTGTAGATGGAGCGGATCGGAATCGCGAGCACGAGAACCATCGCAAATCCCGAGTAGATGGCTCCGGCAACGAAGTAGGGCGGGAAGAACGTGCTATGCCATCCCGGAACGATGCCCACAGTAAAGTCGAAGCTCACTACGGTGTGCACAGAGAGGACCAGCGGCGTTGCCAGGCCGCCTAACAACAGGTACGCCTTCTCATACCGGTGCCAGTGGCGGGCCGAACCACGCCAACCGAGCGCCAGCATGCCGTAAATCATCTTGGCGAAAACGTTGTGCGCTTTGTCGCGCATCGTTGCCAGGTCAGGCACCAGGCCGATGTACCAATAGACCAGCGAAATCGTGAAGTACGTCGAGACTGCGAACACGTCCCACACCAGCGGGCTGCGGAACTGCGGCCAGTAGTTCATCGTGTTCGGGTAGGGGAACAACCAGTACGCGAGCCATGGACGGCCCATGTGCAATACCGGGAACATGCCGGCGCACATGACGGCGAACAGCGTCATTGCTTCCGCGAAACGGTTAATCGAGTTTCGCCAAGCCTGCCGCAGCAGCAACAGAATCGCTGAAATCAGGGTTCCCGCGTGACCGATACCGACCCACCAGACGAAGTTGACGATGGCGAATCCCCAACCAATGGGAATATTGACGCCCCAAATGCCAACGCCCTTGTAGAAGAGGTAGGTCACAGCCATCCCCAGGGCGCCGACAAGTGCAAACCCGATGCCGACTACTGCAAACCAAAGGAGCGGCGTCTGTGTCGTCAGCACGATGGAGCTGATCTTGTCGGTGATCGTGCCGAACGTGTGCCCGGGTCCGATCAGGCGCGGATCAACGTGCTGTGAATCGACTGCTGCTGAGTGTTTCTCGTCCATTACAGATTCTGCTCCGGCTGGGTTTCAGGTAATTCCGGATTCGGATTCAGGACTGCCGCAAGATATGTAGTCCGCGGCCGCGTATTGATCTCTTCCAGAACTCCGTAATCGCGCTGATTTTTCTTCAGCTGCGCCACACGGCTCTTGGGATCATTGATGTCGCCAAACACGATTGCGCTGGTCGGGCATGCCTGCTGGCAAGCCGTCAGGATCTCGCCATCCGCAACTTTGCGATCCTGCTCCTCTGCCCGGATACGTCCCTGAGTAATGCGCTGAACGCAATAGGTGCACTTTTCCATCACACCGCGACTGCGAACACTCACATCAGGGTTGCGCATCATCTTGTACTGCGGAGTGTCCCAATCCTGGAACAACAGGAAGTTGAAGCGACGCACCTTGTAGGGACAGTTGTTCGAGCAATAGCGAGTGCCCACGCAGCGGTTGTAGACCATGTCGTTCAGGCCCTCGCTGCTGTGCACCGTAGCGCCCACCGGGCATACGAGCTCACACGGTGCGTTCTCACATTGCATGCAAGGCAGCGGCTGGAAGTACATGCGGGGATTCGACGGATCGCCCTGATAGTAGCCATCGATACGAATCCAGTGCATGTGCCGGCCACGCAGCGTCTGCTCTTTGCCGACCACCGGGATGTTGTTCTCGGCCTGGCACGCGATCATGCAGGCATTGCAACCGACGCAGCTGTTCAGGTCGATCGACATGCCCCATGAGTATGTCGGATATTCGAACGGCGGAACCAGCGTCTCTTCTTTGGTGGGAGCCTCAGTCTCACGATGCGCGAAATTAGGCTCCTCTTTGTACGTCGCCAGAGTTGCGGCGCGTACCTGGTTACGGCCTTCGATGTTCTGATATCCCTGCGTCGACGCCAGCAGATACGTTTCGCCGGTCTTGGTCGGCTTCAGATCGCCTGCATAATACGGCTCATCGCTGAACCATATGGAGTACGCGTTGGAACCACGTCCCGTCCCAGTCTGACCTGCGCGCAAGCGACCGTAGCCCAAGAACATTGTGACCACGTCGTCGGGCTGCCCTGCCTGAACCCATACAGCAACGTCGATCTTGCGACCGCGATGCTCCAACTGAATGACGTCGGCATCCTGACCGGCTTTGATGCCGAGCTTCTTCGCTGTATTCGGACTCACCCACGCCGGAGCGTCCCAGGTGAGCTTCGTCAGCGGCTTCGGCAATTCCTGCAGCCAGCCATTGTTCGCGAATCGACCGTCGTAAATGTGCGGATCGCGACGGATGGTGAGCTCGTACCCTTGCACAACCGGAGTCGGCGTTCCGAAATCGCGCCGCGCCTGCACCGTCTTCGGAGTGAACTCCGTTCCGGCGATAAATCCGTCGTGCACTGCGCGCCGCCAGAATGCCTCGAAATCAACGCCGTGGAACTGCGTCTGCCAGAAGGCGCGCACCAGGTCGTAGCTGGAAACGTCCGGCTGACCATTCAGCACCGTGAGGATTTCGTGGGCGCTGTGTCCGCCGTAGAGCGGCGAGATCAGCGGCTGAACGATGCTGACTGCGCCATTCGCTGCGCGAGCATCGCTCCACTCTTCCAGGAAGTGCGTTCCGGCAACCACCCAATCGCAAGCGGCGGCAGTCTCGTTGGCGTACATCCCCTGGTAGACCTTCAAAGGCACGCGCGAAAGAATCGAAGCGAAATCCGAGTCGACCGGAGTCGTGTAAACCGGATTGCCACCCAGGATCAGCAGGAACTCAACCGTCCCAGCGTTAATGTCGCTGACCAACTCCTTCAACGACGCATTCTCGTTCACCCAGCTGCCGGCGATGGGATCCGTATAAACGACTGTGTTGCCTACCGCGCCGATCGCTTCGTTGATCGCGTGCGCGAGGGCGTGTACCACTCCAGGCTGATCTTCACCCGGGATCACGACGGCCGTTCCGCGATGCGCTTGAAGCTCCTTAGCAATAGCGGTAAGCATTTGCTGGTGCTCGCTGCGAACATTCCCGCCGGCGCTCACACCTAGCTGCGTCGCCAACGCGCGCGCATACTGTTCAACTTCCGATGGCCTAACTCCAAGACGGTGATCCGCCTTGAAGCCGGTAGACGTGGGCACGCTCTCGATGGCGTACGTGCGGCTCATCGGCTTGCTCGCCGTTGGCTCGCGGCGCGAAGCCCAATCGGACGCATACATCGTGAATCCCGGATAGCCGTTGAACAGGAAATCGGCGTCGAGCGTCACGATGACATCGGCGTTCCGCAACTGATACCGCGCTTCAACCGGCTGCCCGAACGCCATCTGCGCACCCTGGAAGGCGCCGTCGCGATTGACGGGCTCCCACTGATGCCACTTCATCTTGGGAAACTTTTGCTGCAGGGTTCGCAACTGCGCCGCCATGGTGGGCGAAGAAACGGTTGGCGTGAGGATTCGCAATCCCGCGCCGCCGCTGGCTTTCTGCGTCGCCATCGGACCCTGCATCGCGCCAATAAAGGATGGCCACGAGCGGATTTGTCCCAGGTATTCGTTGGTCTGCAAGCGATCAGGATCGTAGAGCTGCAACAGCAAGCCCTGCGAGTAGATGTCGCTCGCGCCACGACTCACCGGATGCTCCGGATTGCCCTCGATCTTCGTCGGACGCCCTTCGTAGCTGCGCACCAGCAGCGGCAATCCGTAGGCGCCGAGCGTCGCGGCGGTCGCGTAGAACATCGGCCTGCCCGGAACCAGCTCTTCCGGCTGGTGAACGTACGGGACGATGGCCTGGGTAGGCATCTTCGTACAGCCGCTCAAACCGGCCAGCGCCAGCGAAGCGCTCATCAGTTGCAGGAATCCTCGGCGAGAAACGTCGTCACCGATCCATTCGCTCGCCTGGCGCGGAAACTCCCGGTGAAGCATATCCTCGAACTCCGGAGTGTTTGCCAGCTCTTCCAGGCTGCGCCAGTACTGCGGCCCTCGCGCCGCACTCAATTTTTCCTGGACATCCTTCAACTCCAACCGCTTACCGTTGGAGTTCGGATCGTCCGTGTTGATCTGTATGAGTTCCATCGTCTCCGTCTTATCGAACCGCCGGATTACCGGTGGCAAGTGCTGCAACTCATGATGTCGTACGGTGTACGCAGGTGATACTTATCCTTCAGGTAGTCGCCTAGCACAGCCTGATCGGTGAACGTTTTCCCGTCCAAGGCCACCGGCTTTTCTGAGGTCGGCTGCTCGTAGCGCATATTGAAGACCTCAGACCGCGGGCGCAGGTACTTCTCCGGTGCGCGATGGCAGTTCAGACAGAACTCCATCTGCAACGTGTTGGCGGCGTACATCAGGGGCATACGATCTACCGGACCATGGCAGTCGTTGCAACCCACGCCCTTGTTGATATGTATGCTGTGATCGAAATATACGTAATCTGGCACCGCATTTACGCGGGTCCACACCAGTGACCGTCCTGAACGGTAACTCTCGCGCACCGGCTCCAGCATGGGCGCGTTCGTCCAGATCTGCGCATGGCAGTTCATGCAAGTCTTGGTGGGGGGGATGCCGGCGAAATTCGACGTTTCCACCGAGGTATGGCAGTACCGGCAGTCGAGTCCCAGGCCCCCGACGTGATGTTGGTGGCTGAAAGGGACCGGCTGCACTCGGCTCACGCCGCGCCAGCTGTAATACGGCGACCGCTGCAGCTCCGCCGCGGCGAACAACAGTCCCGATACCAGCACTACCGACAAAATAATCGTGATACGAGAAATTGAATTTGTGCTGCGATGGAAGATCTGGGGCATTTCCTAAGCCAATCCTGTCGGGAGCCGGAAGAGAATTCGACCGGCTCCACCCTCCTGTATCGTTCAGCTACGTTCAAAATCACAGCCGCGTGTGATCATCGTCACGGAAACGGGTGATTGTAACAGGTCCACCGCTCAATTTGCGCGCATGATTTTTGGAAAAACGTTACATGCTGTCCCGAGTTGGAACGAGCCGCGAATTCACGCACTCTGCGCAGCTTTTCAGCGCGCAGATTTTTTTACTCTCACACGCCGCAGTCCGCGATTTTCTCCGCGCGACTCCCTGCAGCGACTAATTTGACTTTGTGGAGAACTCGGTTTTCGAGACGCGAGCATCTCAAATGACAGAAAGGCCCGAGCCAAGCGCGAGGGACATCATCAAGGGAGCATCAGAGGATAACGTGAGAGAGTTGACATGAGAAAACCTGACCTCGGATTTCCCGGATAAAGCCAATCTTAAAACCTGAAATCCGTGAACATCCGTCCAAATCCGTGGCTGCCTTTTATTTCAGCGCCACTCGCGCATTCACCAGGTCGTCTTCCAGATCGACCTTGATCCCAAATCCCAGGCGAGTGCAGATCGCTCGCATCTCGCGATTAATTCCCAGCATGGTCGAATGCACGTACTTCAACTTCTCTTCCTTCGCGATCAGCATCAGCCGCCGGACAAGTTCCGTTCCCAGACCCTGATGCTGGAAGTCGTCGCGTACGAGTACGGCCACTTCGGCATCTTCGCGGCCGTGCAGTTTGCTGAGACGCCCCACGCCAATCACCGATACGCCTCGCTCCGGATCGTTGTACTCGGCCACCAGCGCCATCTCGCGGTCGTAATCGATAAAGCAAATTCGCGTGAGACGCTCGTGTGAAATGCGTTGCGTGAATTTCAGCGGTTGGAAATAACGCAAGTAAACGGTGCGTTCGGAAAGCCGGGAATGAAACTCGATCATCAACGGCTCGTCTTCGGGACGTATGGGGCGGATGGTAATTTCCGCGCCATTCTTCATCGTCCACTTTTCGACGTGCTGGGCCGGATACGGCCGTATCGCGGGACGCGGCAACTGTTCCTCATCCATTTCGCGGTTGTGGAGTACGATGCGTGCGTCGAGCGCCATCATCGCCTCCGGTGAGGCCAGCAGTGGATTGATATCCACTTCCTTGATCCATGGCTGCTCGACGACAAGATTGCTGAAGCGCACCAGCAGGTCGTCGATGTGGCCAAGATTGAGTCCGGAAATTTCCGCAGCTTCTTCCAGCGCACTGAACACGCGTGTCTGTTCCATCATGCGGCGGGCCAGCGTGGTGTTCAGCGGCGGTAGCGCCAGGGCGCGATCCTTGAAGACCTCGACCATGCGCCCGCCTGCCCCAAACAGCAACACCGGACCAAACTGCGGATCGATGCTGCTGCCGAGGATCAGTTCAATCCCATCCAGCGCGATCATCGGCTGCACCGAGACGCCTTCAAAGTGGCCTTCACCGGCCCGATTCCGCACCGACGCTTCAATCGCCTGGAACGCTTTCTTCACTGCTTTTGCGTCGGACAGGTTCAACCGCACGCCGCCAACTTTCGACTTGTGCGTGATCGTCGACGAATGCAGCTTGAGCACCACCGGATATCCGAGTTCGTGCGCGCATTTCGCCGCTTCTTCCGCAGTTTTCGCGGTACGCGTTTCGACGACTGGAATCCCATACGCCGCGAGCACCTGCTTCGATTCGGTCTCCGTCAGCAAGGTCCGGCCCGCCTCACGGATCGACTTCAGCAGCCGTTCAGCCTCCAGCCGGTTTGGACGCGTCTCCGCATCGGGGCGCAGCAGCGGAGTCTCGTACAGCCCCTTCAGGTTGTAGCTGTACCTCCACATATAGGTGAAGGCGCGCGCGGCGGTATCCGGAAATTGAAAGGTTGGAATGCCGGCGCGGTTCAGAATCTCATTGGCCGCGGCGACTTCGGCTCCGCCCATAAAGCAGGAGAGCACCGGCTTGCCCGTCGAGTGCGCATAGGGCTTCAGCAACTCCGCCGTGTGCGATGGCTGGGTGATTCCCTGCGGAGCCGTCAGCACCAGCACGCCATCGCAGTTCGGATCTTTCGCTGCGACCTCCAGCGCCTTGGCATAGCGGTCGGGCGTGGCGTCCCCCAGAATGTCAATCGGATTGCCGTGGCTCCAATGTGGTGGAAGAAATGTATTCAGCGCGTCGAGGCTCTCGGGGGCGAATTCGCAAGCTTTCCACCATTGCTCACCAGGCCATCGGTGGCCAGCACACCCGGACCGCCGGCGTTGGTTACGATTGCCAGTCGCGGGCCACGCGGACGCGGCTGCTTCGACAGCACCTCCGCCATGTAGAAGATGTCGGCAATATTGTTCACGCGCAGCACGCCTGAGCGCCGGAACGCCGCCTCCAGAACTTCGTCACTGCCGCTGAGAGCGCCGGTATGGGACGCGGCGGCCTTGGCCGCTTCCTCAGATCGGCCAGCCTTGATCACGATGATCGGCTTGGTTAGCGAGACTTCTCTTGCCGCGGACAAGAACGATCGCGCATTGCCAATCGTTTCCATGTAGATCACGATGCTTTGCGTCCGTGGATCATTGCCGAGATAGTCGATCAGGTCGCCCCAACCGACATCGAGCATCGAGCCTACGGAAACGAACGCGCTGAAGCCCACCATCTCATGCAGGCTCCAGTCGAGAATGGCCGTACAGAGCGCGCCACTCTGGCTGATGAAGGCCACATTACCCGGGCGCGCGATCTGTTGCGAAAACGTGCAGTTCAGGCCGGTGACGGGGTTCATCACGCCCAGGCAGTTCGGGCCGATGACGCGCAGTTGGCTTCCCTTCAAGCGAGCCACAATTTCCTGCTCGAGCGCGGCACCCTCAGGTCCGTATTCACGGAAGCCGGCGGAGATCACGATGGCGGCGCGGACTCCGGCTTGTACACATTCGCTGATAATGCCCGGCACGGTCGAGGCCGGGGTAACGATCACGGCGAGATCGACTTTCTCCGGGACCTCAGCAACATTCGGGTAAGCCTTGATGCCGAGCACGCTCTGGCGATCCTTGCTCACCGGAAAAACCGTGCCGCCAAATGGACTGCTCAGCAATGCCCAGAGCACGCGGCGTCCAACGCTCCCCTGACGCTCGCTGGCCCCGATGACCGCGACACATTTGGGCGCGAAGACCACATCCAGCGGTTGGCGCTCCTGCCGCAGCACATCGTGCGCGGGATCAGCTGGAGGTTGTTTCGAAACGAGCTTGGCTCCGGGCTTCATTCGGACCTCGTAGTCGGTGGCGACGGCTGCCGGCTGCGCTAAGTCTAGTAGCTCGCCGAGTGCGCAGTCACCGTGCTTTGGAGCTTATTTCATTCCTCGGGCCGCCTGGCTGTGCCCTCCGTCACTGCGGTTCGTCGGATGGCAAGATTTTGACCAATGCCTGCTCCAAACGACACATTCTGTTCCGGAAAAATTAAGTTTCTCCGGCTATCACGGGAACCGATCATCCGAAATGCTAAAATAGGCCCTTCGCGCCACTACTTGAACGACGGACGCACGCTTGGACTCCACAACTTCTTCCAATCGCGAGATCACTTACGCCGAAGCTGGCGTCGACATTGAACGCTCAAATCGGGCAAAACAGCGCATTAAGTATCTCGCGCATAGAACTTTCAACAAGAGCGTCCTCAGTGATATCGGCGGATTCGGCGGGCTTTTTTCGGTCGACAAGAAGAAGTTTAAGGACCCCGTCCTGGTCTCCAGCGTCGATGGTGTCGGCACCAAGCTGAAAATCGCCTTCGAGATGGACCTTCATCAAACCGTAGGCGCCGATCTCGTCAACCACTGCGTAAACGACATCGCGGTGCAGGGCGCGGCTCCCTTGTTCTTCATGGATTATTTCGCGACTGGCAAGCTGCAGCCCGAAATCGCCGAGAAGGTGATCAGCGGAATCGCCGATGCCTGCAAACATAATGGTTGCGCGCTGATTGGCGGCGAGACCGCCGAGATGCCTGGCTTCTATCCCGGAGGCGAATATGATCTCGCGGGATTCATCGTGGGCGCTGTCGATCGCGACAAGATCATCACTGGCAAAGACGTTGTGCCCGGCGACATTCTGGTTGGCCTGCCCTCAAACGGCCTGCACACCAACGGATACTCACTCGCCCGCAAGCTCCTGTTCGAAGTGTCGCACTACTCGCCGGAAACGTATGTCAACGAATTGAAGAACAAAGTTGGAAACGAGTTGATGCGCACGCACAAGAGCTATTGGCCGGTGATCAAGCGACTGCTTGAAGCCGAAGCCGTGACGGCCATGGCTCACATCACGGGCGGTGGCATCACCGAGAACCTTCCGCGCGTGTTGCCGAAGACAATGTCCGCGCAAGTTCAGCTTGGTAGCTGGCCGGTGCTTCCCATCTTCAGCCATCTGCAGAAGCTTGGGAACCTTTCCGAGCCAGAGATGTTGCGCACCTTCAACATGGGTATCGGCATGATCCTGGTCGTGCCGACGAAGAAGTTCAAGCGCGTGCAATCGGTGCTCGAGCGCACCGGCGAAAAGGGCTATACCATCGGCCGGATCGTTAAGGGCGAGCGCAAGGTTCTCTACAGCTAAATTGGTGGCGCGGGCGCCCCTTCGGCTTTCGCTCAGGGCAGGCTCTCGCCCGCGCATTTCCCCGTGACTCCGCGTTGACTCAGTGGAACAATATTCCTTCTTATGAAGCAGCTAGGCATTCTTCTTTCCGGACGTGGCTCGAACTTCGCCGCAATCGCCGAAAACATCAATAAAGGACTGATCCCTGCGCGCATTGCGATCGTCATCTCCAATCGCGCCGAAGCGCCGGGCATCGAACACGCGCGCAAGCTCGGACTGAATGCCCTGGTGATCCCCTCAAAGGTAAAGTTCGCGAGCAGCACGACGCGGAGGTGATCGCCGCATTGCAACAGGCAAACGTCGATCTCATCTGCCTCGCTGGATACATGCGCCTGCTGTCGCCGGCGTTCGTTCGTGCCTTTCCGCATCGCATCCTCAACATTCATCCTTCGCTTCTGCCGGCGTTCCCCGGGCTCGACGCGCAGAAACAGGCTTTCGAACATGGCGCAAAAATTTCGGGATGCACCGTGCACTTCGTCGACGAATTCCTCGATCACGGCGCCATCATCGTGCAGCACGCCGTGCCGGTGCTCGATACCGACGACGACCACACTCTCGCGGCGCGCATCCTCGAGCACGAACATCTCGCTTACACCGAAGCCATCAATCTCGTGCTCTCGGGGGATTTCGAAATCGCAGATCGGCGCGTGATCCGCAAGAGTTCATTGATCGGCGAGCACGCCCGCTGAGCTTGTGTGGCGCGGACATTTCCTTCGACTTCGCTCAGGACAGGCTCGTCTGCGCGATTTCCTCTGCGTCCTCAGCGTCCTCTGTGGTTGAATAGCTTTCAATGCTCAAAGTGAAACTGCTCTCCCCTGCGGCCAAAGCTCCGACCATCGCGCATCCCGGTGAAGATCTCGGCTACGACGTCTATTCCGCGGAGACAGCTAACGATTGCGCCTCGCGGCTCACACATTGTTTCGACCCAGATCTCGATCGAATTTGACCCGATCGACGGCCGCCCTGTGGGCGCGCTCGTCCGCGATAAATCCTCGATGGCAGCACGACGCGTGATCTGCACCGCAGGCGTGATCGACTCCGGCTATCGCGGCGAAATTCGCATCGTCATGGAAAATCTGGGAGATCAACCGGCCGAGATTCACGCCGGGGATAAGATCGCCAATCTGATCCCCTATCCGGTGCTGACGAGCCCGGTGCAGGTTGTGGAAGAACTGGCGGATCGAATCGCAATGCTGGCGGATTCGGATCGTCAGGTCGGCGCTGATTCGCTCCGCGCGCGTTGGGCCTCTCGCTATAATCAAAGTAATGTCCTCATTCGCACCAGTTGACGAGCAACTCGCCTACATTCGCAAAGGCTCTTCCGAAATCATTCGCGAATCCGAACTGCGCGAGAAGCTGGAGAAATCGCGCGCCACCGGCAAGCCTTTGCGCGTGAAAGCCGGCTTCGACCCGACCGCCCCTGACTTGCACCTCGGCCACACCGTCCTGATCCGCAAACTCAAACACTTTCAGGACATGGGACATCAGGTCATCTTTCTGATCGGATCGGCCACGGGTCTCATCGGCGATCCCACGGGCCGCAACGCCACGCGCCCGCCGCTTTCGCTCGAAGAATTGAATGCCAACGCCGAGACCTACAAAGAACAAGTCTTCAAAATACTGGATCGTGATAAGACCGAAGTCCGGTTCAACAGTGACTGGCTGTTCCCGCTCGGATTTGAAGGCCTGATTCGCCTGGCGGCAAAGTTCACCGTCTCGCAGATGCTCGAGCGCGAGGACTTTCACAAGCGCTTCCAGGAAGAAAAGCCCATCTCCGTGCACGAACTGCTCTACCCGATGGCGCAGGGCTACGATTCGGTCGCTCTCGAAGCCGACGTCGAACTCGGCGGCACCGATCAGAGATTCAATCTGCTCGTCGGACGCGAACTGCAGCGCGACTACAGCCAGCCATCGCAAGTCGTGCTCACGATGCCGCTGCTGGAAGGCACCGACGGCGTGCAGAAGATGTCGAAGTCGTACGGCAACTACATCGGCATCACCGAATCGCCGCTGGAGATGTACGGCAAAGTCATGTCGATCTCCGACGAGCTGATGTGGCGCTACTACGAGTTGCTGACGGACGTGACCAGCACCGGCATTCAGGAGATGAAAGACAAAGCCGCGAGCGGCGCAGTGAATCCGATGCAGTACAAAAAGCAGCTTGCGGTGCGCATCATCGAGGACTTCCATTCCGCGGAGGCCGCAGCTCGCGCCGAAGTGGACTGGGCAAAACAGTTCCAGCGGGACGAAGTGCCGGAAGACGTGGAGCACGTGTCTGTGCCCTACTCCGAAATAGTGGCAGCCAATGACGGCTCGCGCGTGAAACTCGACAAACTGCTGGCGAAGTCTGGTCTGGCAAGTTCTGTGAGTGACGCGGTTCGCAAGATCAAAGCCAACTCAGTGCGCATCGACGGAGAAGTGAACTCGGATTTGTTCCTCGCCCTGAAGCCTCCGGCTGAGTTGACGGTGCGAGTTGGGCGGCAAATCAAGAAGGTCTCGATCTCCTAGCCGCCCCCTTCGTCTGTGATCTCGCCAAAACCTACTCTCTTGCAGTAACCTGCTCCCGCTTGCGCTCCATTGCCATCCTCGCTCCGCATGGAACTCAGTCTTATCTGCGTCCCTTTCAGGCAGACGAGTCCCTCACGTGGACCGACGACTTTTCCAGCGCCGATGTAGCCGTCCTCTTTGGCGGAGACGGTACCGTTCATCGCCATCTCGCCGCGATCGTCGAACGCAACCTTCCTCTGCTTGTAGTTCCTACAGGCAGTGCCAATGACTTCGCGTCCTCTATCGGTATTCACTCGCGCCGTGCTGCTTTGCGAGCGTGGCAGGCTTTCTGCGCCGGAGCTGAGAACGTTGCCACCATCGACGTGGGGACAATCAAGGAACATTCTTCTGGCCGCCAGCACTTCTTCTGCTGCTCCGCCTATCTCGGACTCGATTCGGCGACCAACGAACTCGCCAACCGCCTGCCTCGATTCCTGCGCGCGCACGGCGGCTATATTCTGTCACTCCTTCCTACGTTGCTCAGGTTCCGCGCACAACGCACTACCGTTCGCGACGCCGCGGGAAACACATTGCATTCCGAGCCTGCCATGCTCACCTGCTTCGCCAACACTCCCCGTTACGGACACGGGCTGCGCATCGCTCCCGACGCGAGCATGACCGACGGTCTTCTCGATCTCTGTTTCGTTCGCCGCCTCGGTAAGATCAAATTGCTGGGACTGTTCTCCGTCGTCTACTGGGGCAAGCACACAAAACTCCCTTACGTCTCAATGGATCGCCAAGAACGCTTCATCCTTGAAACCGAACGTCCCGCACCCCTCTGCGCCGACGGCGAATACGTCTGCGAAACTCCAGCGGAAATTGCTATTCGTCCCCGCGCGCTCCGCGTCATCGTCCCCAGTGGAACGGCCCTGTAGACGTCTACCGTGCGGTGCTACACTGTGTTTTTCCTATGGCAAATGATGGTCGTTCGCGCGTGTGGCTCTGGGTCGTGGTCGGCGGAGGCGTGTTCTTCCTCTTCCTGCTCGCCGTCTTCACCCTGGTCTACTATTCCGTTCGCAGTAATCAGGATTCAACTGAAGTCATGCGCGCCGGTGGATTCGGCAAGATCGCGGTTGTCGATCTCGACGGCGTGATTCTGACGCCGAAAGACACGGTCAAGGCCCTCAAGCAGTTCTCTGACGACAGCAGCGTCAAGGCAATCATCCTTCACATCGATTCGCCCGGCGGAGGCGCTGCCGCCTCGGAAGAAATCTACCGGGAAGTTCGGCGCATACGCGATCAGAAGAAAAAGCGCATCGTCGCCGACATTGAAACCGTAGGCGCCAGCGGTGCGTATTACGTCGCTTCCGGCACCAACAAGATCTACGCGAATAACGCGAGCATCGTCGGTAGCATCGGCGTGATCATGGAGTGGTACAACTACGCCGATCTAATCAAGTGGGCGAAGCTGAAGAACATCGTCATCAAGACCGGCGAATTCAAGGACACTGGCAATCCTGCACGCGACATCACTCCGGCCGAGCAGCAGTACCTGCAAGGCATGGCTGACAATATGCTTGGCCAGTTCGTGCACAGCGTCGCCGATGGCCGCGGCGTGAAGGACGATCAGATCAAGTCCATTGCCGACGGCCGCGTATGGACGGGCGAGGTAGCAAAGTCCATGAACCTGGTGGACTCGATCGGCGACTTCGAAACCGCGGTGAAAGAAACGGCGACGTCGGTCGGCATCAAGGGCGAACCCACTCTGGTTCGCTACGAGAAGGAAAAGAAATCTGTTCTGGATCTGCTCTTCGGCGATGTCTCGGAGTTCCTGCCCGACACCGCGCGCCTGATGCAGAACAACATGGGTTTCTACTATCTGTGGAAGTGAGGCGCTTCGCGGACCAGCCTCAACTCGGGATCGGCTCACGGGCGGCACGAGAAAGCAGGAAACCCCAGGCGCTGAATCCCGTCGCCCGGAAGCTCTCGCCATCTTATTGATTTCACAGCATTTGGACGCAGTGCGAAAAGCCGTCCAAAGTCTAGGAGTTGGATACGCCCGCGCCGCCCGGTTGCCTGGCTGGATAACAATCGAAGCCATCGCCAACAATAATTTGTCCAGCAACCCACAATTACGGTATAAATACTTGTAAACCTGAGACTTAGGGCGTTCGTACGTGGGAACGACCAAGCACGGAAGCGAGGCTTTATGACCAAGGCGGATCTGATCGAAGAAGTTTCCCGGCTCGCAGAGTTGACTCGCAAAGACAGTGAGATCATTGTCGAAACTATCTTCGACAGCATCGTGAAATCTCTACGGACGGGCGACAAGATTGAAATCCGCGGCTTCGGCAGCTTCCGCACTCGTCAGCGTAAGCCGCGCGTCGGACGCAATCCAAAAACTGGTGATCGCGTTGACGTCCCTGCAAAGAAAATTCCGTTTTTCAAGCCCAGCAAGGAGTTGAAGGACGTCGTAAACTCCGTGGCTTCTGAAGCTTCCGTGCCTCCGCCGAGCGGCGGCTCGCCCGCGTAATCTTCGAACACAAAAAGTGTGAAGGCGTGGACTAAGGTCCGCGCCTTTTTTATTCGCGGATCGCCGATCTAAGGCCTGATTCCGATCGCCGCCATCATTCGCCCGGTCTGCCCGAATTCTGCCCGATGAGAGAACAGCAGATCCGTCCGGCACGATGTACACAGATCGGAAGCCCAAATGTTCTTCTCTGCCAGGCCGGCGTCGAGCAACTGTCTGCGATTGGCTTCTACCAAGTTCAGGTGCAGCGTGCTGGCGGCATCGCCGTGGCCGGGCGCGCGCTGATTCAGAAATAGCAGCGGATACTTCAGGTGCAGCGAGTTGGAGTCGAACACTTCCTCAAACAGCGCATCCGCATATTCGAATTGCGCGCGAAACTTGTCGGGAAAATCGTCGCTGACCTCGTAGCAGCAGGCATGAATGCAAGGACCAATTGCAGCAGCCAGATCCGCGGGATCGCTTCCAAACTGACGCCGCATCTCGCCGACACCCTTCTCCACAATGCGCTCCAGCGTCCCTCGCCAGCCCGCGTGAAATGCACCGACGGCGCGTTTCTTCCGATCCGCGATAAGAACGGGAACACAATCGGCGGTGCGAACGGTGAGCAGCATGCCCGGAACGTTGGTGATCAGCCCGTCTCCCTGCAACATCTTCTCGGGCATACGATCAACGCGATGAATGATGGCAGAGTGAATCTGGTGCATGGGCACCATGGGCCAGGTTTTCGATGCCTTGTTGGCGCCGAGTGCCTTTAGGAAAATTTCGCGGTTGCGCTCCACCGCTTCGTGCGTGTCCTGCTCGGTGATCCCCAGATTCAGGCTCTTCCCGCCATACACCTTCGACACGCCGCCCTTGCGTGTGCTGAAGCCGTGCAGCATCCAGGGAATGCGCGCGAAGCTCTCGGCTTTCAGAATCTCAGGTTTGCTGGCAGCAGTTTTCTTGCGGCTTGAACTGGTTTTGACGGCGGCTTGACCCACGGCATAATTTTAGCAGCCATGAGCGACAGATTCTGATTGGTAAGTTGTAATAGGTAGGTAATAGGTAATTGAAAGACATAAGAGGAATCGGGTTCTCAGCCTTGCAGTTTCAGTTTTTCGGTTTTTCGGTTCTTCGGTTTTCAATTACCTATTACCTATTTCCCGATTACCTATTTCGCCCAGTTTGCCTCACTCGCTACGGTTCGTTATATTCATAGTTCCCTATGTACGGAGACTTTCGCGTTCACGACCGTTGGACCGGTGAAGAGGTCCACTGCATTTATCAGGCACTCATCGTTGCCATTGCCACGCGTCACGCCGACGCCATTGACGTCAAGTTCCTGGCGAACGGCCGTCCGGTGTGGATCGCGATGCCGCATCCCGCGTGGGTCGAGTACAACAAGCGCACAGGCAAGGTCATCACGGATCCACTCGCTGTCGAGATCGCCGGTCACTACCTGAAATGGGCGATTGAATCCGGCGAAGACGGCGGCCGCGAGATGTATGCGCTCAGCGTCACCGAAACGCTCGAGCATCTCGACGCAGTGCAGAAAGAACACCAGCAGGTGCTAGCCGCCGCACGATAAGGTTTGACTTTCCCAGAGAGGCCCTTTGATCCTCTGCGGCCTCCGCGCCCTCTGTGGTGAAATGGTTCTATGTTCTCCCGCAAAGTTCGCGTCGAGTTCGTCGAAGGCTCCCAGCGGCATCCCTGCCCGCTGAAGTGGCTCGATAGTTTCTCCATGCGCAACTTCACCAACGATCCCATCTTCGACGACACGCTCCCCGTCGCCGACGGGCAAATTGAGATTGGCCGCAACGTCCCGCTCGATCGTCTGCAGTCGTCAATGGAAGATTGGTTCCGGCGCAAGAGTTACCTGCCGAAAAATTCTCAGCTGGTGATCACCGAATAGCACGGACCCACTACTCGGGATTGTGAGTGATAATCTCCGTTCACGGCAGCTGTCCAATATAATCACGCCCGAGACTGCGGTTTTAGTCAAATACATGTCTTGGCAAACTATCCTAGGCGCACTGATCGTTACAGCTTTCTATGGCATCGCGCTGTGGAGAGTTGTACAGACGAATCGCGGGAATAGAGTCATCGAATGCGGTATCATCGCCTTGATCCTCTGCTTCGCAGAAGGGTCTGCCTCAAAGTCACATGCTCCGAATTGGTTCTTAGAAAGTCTAGGAATTCTGTTACTCCTGATGTGCTTTCTCACGGTAGGGCTATTCGCCCGCGACTGCTACATTGCTCTTCGGCGTCGTCTGTTGAAGACAGACTGATGGATACGCGCTGAGGCGACAGCAATGTGACGAAGTGCTAATTGGCAGTTTGGATGGCGTTCTACTCCGGCAGCGTATACACACTCACCATCGGGCTTTGCAGCACCGCCAACTTTTTCCCGTCCGGCGAGAGCGCAAACGAGAACCGTTGCCCGGCCTTACTCACCTTCAGCGTGAAGATCGTCTTGCGCTTGTCCAGATCGAAGACGTCGACCTCTAAGGGAGTTGCAGGCTGGTCCATGTGATGCTCCACCAGTTCGAATGCAAAACGATTTGCGTTACGAGCGGCTCGCAGTTCTGTCCCTGAGGCCTTCGGCAGCTTCTGCTGCCACATTTCCTTCGTCGAAAGGTCGATGAACGTAAAGTTCGGACACCCGCCGGTCACGACCAGCGTGCTCGAAGAGAGAAAAGTTGGGCTGTAGCCGTAGCAGTTGCCATGCGCAAACGAAAGGTGCGGTCCTTCGCCGTCAAGCGCTTGTATACGCATGCTCATATTGCCGAAGTATCCTTCTTCAATCGAATAGGCGATGTAATGGTCCGATGCGCTGAAGGTCACAACCCTCGGTACAGCGTATTCCTTCACGATCCGCAACTGATCCGCATCCAGAATCGCAATGGTGCTCTCCGGGTTCGTCGGCTGTACCAGGTATAGGGTGCGGCCCGTGGTGGAAACAAATGGCTGCGCCAGAGTGTCGCCGGAATACTCCAGTTGTCGTGTTACGAGCGGATTGAGATCGCTCCCCAGCAGGGACAGCAAGTAGCCCGACTGTACCAACAGTTTTCCGCCATCGAGTTGTAGCAGGGCCTCCGAAGTACTGTCGTTCCCCCACGAGCGCGCCCAAACGGCCTTGCCTGTATCTAAATTGATTGCGGCGGTGTGAAACAGCACCGGACTGCCGAATGGATTTGCACGGCTCGAGAGTCCCGGCTGCGGGTTCGCAACCAGGAACGACGCTGCCAGATGATCGGAATCCAGAAACAGCAGCGGATCCGACAGCAACTGGTAACTCCATTCGTCGCGCTCCGCCACTGGATGCAAATAACCAAACTGGCGCAAGTCGATTTCGACGGACGGCTTCGGCTCGATTTCAGTAGAGAGAGGGTTTTGTGCCAACAACGACGTCGCGAGCAAAGCGGTGCATGCCAGCGACTTTCTCACCAGCGAAGCGATTGCCGTCACTCGATTCTTACGTGTCCAGACCAAGAAAATAGCCTTGAGCCAATATCGCCCAAGGCCAAACTCTATCGCAGATTTGAGCATTTCGTGAAACGTGAAACCTGAAACGCGAAACGTTTCTACTCGCTGTAGTGCAGCAAGCTCACGATGTCGTAATTCTTTAGCCGGTCGCGGCCCTTAAGGAAGTCGAGTTCGACGATGAACGCGAGGCTCGCCACTTTTCCGCCCATGTTCTCCACCAGGTTCACGGTTGCAACGGCCGTGCCGCCGGTCGCCAGCAGGTCGTCGACGATGATCACATTCTGTCCGGGCTTGATGGCGTCCTTATGCATCTCCAGCGTGTCCTGACCATATTCAAGCGCGTATGTGATGCGCGCTGTCTCGGCAGGAAGCTTGCCGGGCTTACGCACCGGTACGAATCCAGCATTCAGGCGGTACGCGAGCGCGGGACCGAAAATAAAACCGCGCGCTTCGATGCCCAGCACCAGGTCCACCTGACGCCCGATGAAGCGCTCTGAGAGCGCGTCGATGAGCTTGGCGAAGCCGACTTTGTCTTTCAGCAGCGTGGTGATGTCATAAAACAGGATTCCCTTCTTCGGGAAATCCGGTACGCCTCGAATCAGTTTTTTGAGGGCGTCCCCATCGAATTCTTCTCTCACTTGCGCCTTTCCAGCTCCGGCCATTGGGCTACCATGCTCCTTCGATTCGAAATGTCTTCAGATCCGTTGCTGCCGTTGCCTCGAACTCCTCTACATCGTCCACGCGTGCCGCGCGCGGGCCTTCTCTCAATTTCCCTCGAAGCGTCAGCAACTGCTCGCGCGTGCCGATGGCAAGCACCTCAACCGCGCCATCCAGATTGTTGCGCACCCAACCGCGTATGCCGAGCATCTGCGCCTCGCGCTCCACGAACCAGCGAAAGCCGACGCCTTGCACGCGTCCGCGCACCAGAAATTGTCTAGACTCGGACTTTGCTTTCTCCGTCATAGCTTGGCCGGATGTTCTTGCATTTGTGCTCGTTGGGTCGCTGGTAGCTTGTAGCCAGTCTCACCGAGTAGCCAGGTGTAATCTCACAGGTAAAACTGGTCAGCTACTAGCTACGCCATCTAACACTAATCACTAGCCACTGACCACTATGCTCTTGAGAGATACGCCCCCTCCGACGTATCCACCTTGATCTTCTCGCCTTCATTGATGAACGGTGGCACCTGCACCACGAGTCCAGTTTCCGTCTTGGCGGGCTTGGTCACGCTGCTGGCGGTTGCGCTCTTTAGTCCGGGCTCGGTCTCAACTACCGTGAGTTCGACGGTCTGTGGCAGTTCCACGCCTACTGGCTTGCCATCGAAAAACTCGACCTTGATGTTCAGGTTCGGGATCAGGTAATCGACCGCATCGCCGAGGATGTCTCGGCCGAGATGCATCTGCTCGTAGTTCTCGGTGTTCATGAAGTAGTAGCTGTCGCCGTCGTTGTAGAGATACTCCATCTTCTCTTCGTCCACCGTGATCTTTTCGATCGCGTCCGCCGAGCGGAACCGGTGTTCGAACATTGCACCCGTGCGCAGGTTGCGCAGCTTGGCCTGGATAAAGGCGCGCAGGTTCCCGGGGGTGCGGTGTTCCACGCTGAACACCGAATGCAGATCGTTGTTGTGCTTGATCACCATCCCCGGACGCAGCTGGGTGGCTGGAATTGCCATACTGAGTTCTCCTTCTGAGCTATCGACTACGGAATCTCGGACCGCTTGTGTGGTGCGGGCTCTCTTACCCGCAATGCGCGAGCGAGGCGCTGACCTGTTCGGCAGGCGCAAACGATTGATTCTCGGTGATCTCGCCGGACATGCCCCGGCAGACCCACGGCTTACGCTGCAAACACTCGATTTTACACGGACATGGAAGGCTTGGGAATGTGGAGCGTCGACACGCAGTCTGATTCAGGGGACGGAAGAGCCTATATGAAACGGAAGAGAAGTCCCGGCGCCACCTGACACCGGAACTCTCTCCCATGAACGATGACCCAAGCTTACTTCGCCGGCTGGGGCGCATGCGCGTCGAGAAACTCATAACGCGGGCGCAGCGTATCGGGAGCCGCGTGGCTGCCTGTGCCAACCAAGTGCATCACCTGGTAGTGATCCGGCTTGTCGTACTTCGGCCACTCCGGCAGTCCTGCGCCGTTCGGATTGCCTGACTTCACAAAGTTCGCCCAGTACGACGACATCGCGTCAGACACTTTGAAGTCGTCCTCGGTCCAGGGCACTCCTTCTTGTGACTTCAGGGTTCCGAAAACGTATTCGATTTCGCCGGCATGCTTCGATCCCATTTCGCTCGCCGGAATCGGCCCCATCATGGCCCCCGGCTTTGTCTTCGGCACCTGCTCGAAGTGATATTCGTAAACCGGCACGCCAGTTTTGCCTTGTGTGTCGATCCACTTCCAGGTCGAGAAGGCGATAAAGTCGTCGGTCGCCAGGGCCATCGCTGACTGGAGTGCCTCTGCATCTGTCTCGGCTGGATAGAGCTTCAGAAACTGGGTCGACTGATCGCCAAACCGCGTCTGCGCCTGCTCCGCGAAGCTCTTGGCCGTCGGCTTCTGCGGCGAAAACAAAACCATCATCTTGCCTTCGTCAGCATTCCACCCTGCAAGGAGTGGAACATGCGCCTGCGCGCCTTTTGCGTAGATCGCTCGCGGGTCTTCGGGGAAGTAGTGCCCGTCAATGATTGGCCCGAATCCGAAGCCGCGATTCTGCTTGGCTGCTGCCTGTAAGACATCGTTGGCTGGCTTGGCGCGCATCTCCGCGAGTGTTTTCGCTCCCATGGAATCAGCGAAACTCAGACCAGACTTCTCGGCCTCCGCGAGGGATTTCAACTGAAGTCCGCCTGTCGTGGTGTTGGGAAAAAATGCGCCGCTCTCTCCCATCGCTTTCTGGAACAAGTTCTTCGACAACGGTGATGCCATGAGCGCGCTCACCGAAAACGATCCCGCCGACTCTCCTGCAATGGTGATGTTTTTCGGATCGCCACCAAACGCAGCAATGTTCTTCACCACCCACTCGAGTGCAGCCACCTGGTCCAGCAGGCCATAGTTGCCTGATGCGTGATTCGGCGATTCCTTGGTCAACTCCGGATGCGCAAAAAATCCAAACGACCCGAGTCGATAATTGGGATTCACGACAATGATGCCCTTCTTCGCCAGCGTCTCGCCGTCATAGCGCGGCTCGGAATTGCCGCCTGCAACGAATCCTCCGCCGTAGAACCAAACCAGCACCGGCAGCTTCGAACTCGCGGCCTTTGCCGGAATCCATATGTCCAGGTTCAGGCAGTCTTCGCTCGGCTGCGCATCCCGGAAATAAATGTCGCCGAAAACGTCGGTCTGCATACAAGCGGATCCGAACTTGTCGGCGGCTCGCACGCCCTCCCACTTGATCGCCGGCTGCGGCGCTTTCCAGCGCAGATCACCGACCGGGGGCGCGGCAAAGGGCACTCCCTTGAACATGCGAACGGTGCCGTCCGCGTTGGCAGTTCCCTGTAGCTTTCCAGTGGAAACCGTGACTTGGTCCGTCGCGGCGTTAGACAAAGTCGACACAGCACAGATGAGCATGATCGCCGCTGCCAACTGGGCAGCGCGTACAAAGGATTGCATTTGTTCTCCTTGGACACGGGAAGACCAGGCGTTGGATCTGGTCAGAAACGTCTGGCCTGCTTAGAAGTCCTTGCAAGAATCCACTAGCGCAGACAAAATCTCAAGTCCCGTACCGTCAAGAGGCGACCAAGTCAGCAAATCTCCTTTAAACTGAACGGGATGTTTAATTAGCTCTGCGTTCGCCGAACTACGTCCTGTACGTTGCGAGGAGCGCGGGATTCGACGGGAAGGCCAACCGCGAGAGACAAGATGGCGCACACAAAGACACTGAGCCCTCCGGAAACGGAAGCAAAGAGCATCCCCTTCAACCCGGCATACTCGCAAGCCATCCAAGAGCAGCTGGTACGTATCCTCGCGCACCCGGCATTTCGCAACAGCAAGCGTTATCCCAATTTCTTGCGTTATGTGGTCGAACTCGCACTGAAAGGTCAGACCGAAAATCTCAAGGAACGCACCATCGGCATTGACGTCTTTGAGCGCAATCCCGATTACGACACCAACATCGATCACGTTGTCCGCACTACCGCCGGCGAGATTCGCAAGCGGATCGCGCAGTATTACCATGAGCCTGGGCACGAATCCGAGCTACGCATCTCCTTGCCCTCGGGTTCGTACGTGCCGGAGTTCCAATGGCCTTCCCCACCGATCGCAGCCCCAAATGGCGACGTTCGAGCAAATCGAACCGCTACGCCGCGTTTCCATAATCGTTGCCGTGATCTCCTTCGCCCTGGTGATAGCAGGTATTTTCTGGACCCGGCACCACGCCAGGGAAACTGCTCTCGACCAGTTTTGGAATCCCGTTCTCGGGTCATCCAACGCGGTGCTCTTTTGTCTTGGCATTCCGCCGGGAGTGCAACAGGGCTCCTCGCTCGATCCTGGAAATGTCACTCTAGGTGCAGCGCACCAGAATATGGCCGGAACGATCGGACTCGGAGATGCCATCACTCTCGCGCGTGTGACTTCCCTTCTGGGTTCACGAGGGAAAGCTTTCACTGTTCGCAGCGAACTCAACAGCACGCTCGACGACCTGCGTACGGGTCCCGCGATCCTGATCGGCGGCTTCAACAATGATTGGACCATGCGTCTCACCCGCGACTTGCGATTCGGTTTCGATCGCGATCCGAACACCCTCGTTTTTCGTATACGCGATAAGCAAGATGCGTCCGCGAACTGGGCGCTGGATATGTCCATGCCGGTGAATGGTCAAACGGCGGACTATGCGCTGATCTCACGCGTGTACGACACAACGACCGGGCGCAGCGTGGTCGTGGCCGCGGGCATCGGAGCGATTGGAACAATGGCAGCCGGCGAGTTCCTGACTGATCCACAGTATTTTGAGCAGCTGGCGCGACAAGCTCCGCGCGACTGGGAGCACAAGAATGTTCAGGTCGTGATCACCGCGCAGGTGATCAACGGTCACGCCGGTCCACCTCGCGTCGTAACCGCGGCGTTCTGGTAATTCTGCAGCAATAGCTCCCGAAAATTGAACAGCAGCCCTGTTTCGAAGCTTCCAGGGGACATCATTCTCCTGCGCCTCGCCATCCCTAATGATCGGGAAGCCACCAGAATCGAACTCAGACGAGAACGTCATCAGGAGATCTCATGGCAGACAAGTGTCAGACTCACAACGCGCATTCACATCAGCATGGCCCCGGCTGCGGACATACCGCGATTCAGCACGAGGGACACACGGACTATCTCCACGACGGGCACTTGCACCATCTGCACGAGGGGCATGTGGACGAGCACGTGATTCCCATCAACTCGGGGAATCCAGCATCCGCAGCTCCGAACCACAATTGCGGCGGCCATGAACAAGGCCACAAACACGGAACCGGTTGCGGCCACGAGGCTGTGCCGCACGGCGATCACGTCGATTACCTGGTCAACGGGCACTTGCATCACGCCGATGGCGGCAGCTGTCAGGATCACGGAGCGGTCCACGCGAAAGCTGCCTGAGTTGCAGCTGCCTGGCGATATTCCGGTCGCCACATGCAGGAATACTCGGAAATACCGCCGAACCTCGAAATCTAACTGTTAGGCTCGGCGCATCCAAATACACTGTCTTAGAACGGTACTGCGCAGGAGGATCAATGACCGACTACGAACGCTTTGGCGACTACTCCCCGCAATCGGAACACGAAAACCATTTTGGCTTCGGCCTCATGTTTCTCTTCATCGGACTTGGAATTGGCGCGATTACTGCGCTGATGTTCTCGCCGAAGTCCGGAAAGCACATACGCCGCAGGATCCGCCGCCACTACGAAGATGCTCGCGACGCTATCGACGATATCAGCGATCAGGCAGAGCATTATGTGCACAAGGGAAAGCGTGGCTGGGGGAAAGCTAAAGATACGGTCTCGCCAGTCACTCGCGTATTCAGCCGCGATTAAGAACGTTTGGCGTGAAAAACCCATACCTTCACTGGCGGGATTCAGTTTTCCAGCTTGAATCTCGCCAGCTTCAGGACGATCGCAATATCTTCTTGCGAGCGCACTTCGAACCGCACTCCTGTTCCTTCCGGATAAACAGGAGCATGTTTGATCATCTGCTTGGTCGCATCCGGTAGATCGCTCGCCAGCGCAGCGGCCACTGCCTTCTTCCCAAGAATGTAGGCAACACGAAAAGACTTATTCAAAGGGCCGAGATATAGGACGGTCCTCTTCCTCTGCTTCAACTTGAGCGACCAGCCTGCCTTTGCCGAATATGAGTTCCACTCCATATCGTGGACTCCGAATTCTTTGTCATTCAGCGCTGCGATTATCTGATCCCACAGCGGCTTCGTTTCTTCAAGCACGGTTACAACCTCCTGTTCCGTTGGAGGCCGCGTCTTTCCAATAAATGCATTCGGGGCCAGGGCGGGAGATGACGATTTCTTCTTGGCTGCTTTCATGGGCAGCCAAGCTACCGCGACGCCCACGAACTGTCGGTGCCGTTTATCACGTCAGTTGAGTCGGAAGATAGAGGACCAAAAGCAAAAGGCCGAATTCTTCATCCGGCCTTTCGTGAAACTTGAAACGCGAAACGTCAGTACAGTCGGAAGTTCACTTCCACGTTGATCTGCACTGCCACCGGCTGACCGTTCTTGCGCGCAGGATCGAACTTCCACTGGCGCACGGCTTCGATCGCCTTCTCGTCTAATCCCAGCCCTAGCGTGCGTTGCACGCGAATATCGCGCGGACGCCCATCGGGACCAACCACCACCCACAGAACTACCGTTCCCTGATACTTGGCTTTGCGTGCCTCTTCCGAATATTCCGGATCCGGCGAGAACAGAACACGCGGAGCGCTTACGCCGCCACCAACCCGGTATGCCCCACCACCGATGCCGCCACCATATCCCGGACCTACGCCCGGTCCTGATCCCGAACCCACGCCGCCGCCTTCACCGCTGCCGATGCCACCACCCGCTCCGGTTCCATTCGAGGGCGGACCCAGCACCTTTGACATGGGATCGCCCATCGTCCCCAACGACGGTAACTTAATCTCTGGTGGAACTACGACGGTAGGTTCTACCGCAAGCTTGGGATGATCGTTGCGCAAGACCACTGCCGGAGGAGTGATTTGCTCCAGGGATCTCTTGGGAAGCGCGCCCTTAGTAGCCGCCAGCTTGTCGCGATCGCCACCACCACCACCGCCACCGGCTTGAGTTTTTGAGGGAGGGAGAACGTAGGGGCTGATGTCGGTAACGGTCCCCTGTATCTGTACCTTGATTTCGTCTTTATGCGACCAGACCCACGTGCTGGCCCAAATCAGGAACGCAAGCAAGACCGACTGCAGCGCAAATGACGCTGCGAAACTTTTTGACTGGACGCTATAAGACCCGTCTCCATTGCCAAACAGAGTCTGAACGTCAGGCTCTCCCGTCTCTTTCTTCCGTGTTGGCTTCCGGGCTGGTGGAGGTGTTACTACAGGGGTGGACATGGTTCTTGCTGTGAGTATAGACGGTAATTTAAATGAAAGGTTCCGAAAAAGTTAGTACCTCTCGGTTAAGACCGGTTACCTACCCGTTACGAGCTAAGTTACAGCCCTAACCACCGCAAAAGCAACAAACCTCAGCTACTTGCATTCCGGTTACGAGGGTGACATATCCATCACACTCGCCCCTTAGGATGCCCGTCCGCATTTTGGGTGGCCAGAAGTGTCGCCTCTTAGTGAAAGATTGCCGCGAAGAATGCTCCCACTTTGCCGAAAAATCCCCTCTTTGGGGCAGCCTCCTTTTTGGGACTGGGGGCAGGGGCCGCAGTGGCAGTCTCCTTGGGTGGCGGGGGAGGCGGCAGCACCACTCTGCCCGGCAGCACAGGTCCATGTGTCAGGCGCAGGCGCGCTACGCCAACTACGACCTCCTGGGCCGGATCGCCTGCCTGATATATGAAAGGCACCGCAGCTTCCACGTGCTGCTCGACCACTGGTTTCACCGGAACCGGGGCAGGGTCTGCTTTCTTGTCTTCGGCCGGTTTCGGTGCATCCTTCGGAACTTCTATCGCCGCACGTTGCACTGGCGGCGGTACCGGACAGCCGGACTCGGGCAGCGCGGTGTGATCGGGATCGGCCAATTTTCCGTTGTGAAAAAGAACCTCTTCGCTGGGCTTCACCTGGTACGTCCCATCGCCATTCAGCTCAGAAACGATCAGCGAAGCGGTATTCCCCGTGAGAGCGCGCACGGCCACATTCCCACGATCGTCAGCCTTGATTGCAAAATTGAACGTGCCCGGGCCCGCCAGCAGAATTCGAAAGTCTGGTGTCATGATCGTATCGGCTGACTGGGCCAGCGTGTAATGAGCTTCGATCGATCCGGTGCTCATGCCGATCATCACTTCGCGTCCGCTGCTCGAAGATGTGAGCGTCACCGACGTAGATGGGCAGATGCGCAGGTCCCCACCGCGCGCCAATCGAAATACGGCAGGCGCATCGCCCGCGGTTACCGACGAACCACTTACAACCTTTGTTCCTGTTCCCGCGAGCAGGACCGAGCCGCGCACGCTGGCGTCAGAAGCGAAGAGCTCTCCGACCACATTGTTGTTCTGCGCGCACACCATCACGCTGGCGCCGAGAATTCCGGCGGCCACGATCCATGAGCAAACCTTCATGTTGTTACAGGATAACCCGTCCGCAGCAGTTCTGTTTCGTGCAGCAGTCTTTTCACCAGCTATTCATGCTGTCTGCGAGGATCTTGGCCGGGAGAACGGGCCGAACGATTTTGTGGCCCGATTATCGGTATCAGCTCAAGAATGGCCCTAGGATTCCGCTAGAAATTCGTAGCGCTCGATCACCGCGGCGATCCCGATGCGTCCTGGAGTTTGCGGCTCCACGCGTACTACGCGGCCGCGGCAATGCACTTTGATGCTCTCCGTCAAAGTGATCTCCGGAGGCAAAGTAAGCGTGAACTCGATCGGCGTTCCTTCCGCCAGCGGACTATCTACGTAGAACGATATTCCTCGCGCGCTTACATCGCGTGTCTGTGCTTCTTTCTCACCACCATCAGGAAATTTCACAGTGAGGGGGAGCCGCAAGGCAAACCGCCGCGTCGCCCGCTGCTCCTGCTGAGGCTCGATACCCATCTGATTTCTCCGTGGAAGAGCCACTTAGGATTGCGCGAAGGTACGAGAGCTGTCAACAGATTAACTGCACAACTTTCGAACATTCTTTTACCGTTACTTTTTGGTAAATAGACAATTGCCGGCGTGTTTACTCCGGGATTGGCCGATCAGAGCGACAGGAAATTCTTCAGCATCTTGCGGCCTTCCGTGGTCAGCACGCTTTCCGGATGGAACTGCACTCCCTCGACTGGCTCCGTCCGATGCCGCAGGCCCATGATCACCCGCGTGCCGTCGGCCTCGTTGGTCCACGCGCTCACTTCCAGCTCTTTAGGAAGCGTCTTTTCCGCCACGATCAGTGAGTGATATCGCGTCGCCTGCATCGGCGAAGCCACGTTCTTGAACAGCGTCCGGCCGTCATGTTCGACCTTGCTGACCTTGCCATGCATGAGCGTCTTCGCCCGCACCACGTCCCCGCCAAAAGCCGCGCCCAGCGCCTGATGTCCCAGGCAAACCCCCAGCACAGGTACTTTTCCGGTGAAGTGCTTGATCAGATCGATGCTGATCCCAGCTTCCTGCGGGGTGCACGGTCCGGGAGAAACCAGGATGCGTTCGGGACGCATGGCGTCCAGCTCATCGACCGTAATCTGATCGTTGCGGCGCACCACCACTTCCTGCCCCATCTCGCCCAGATATTGGACCAGGTTGTAAGTAAACGAATCGTAGTTGTCTAAGACAAAAATCATAATTGGGTAGCTAGTAGCTGGTCCCTTAGTAGCTGGCGCATGTGTTTGCCTCAGTTTCCCAGAGGACTTCCGCTGGAAAGGCGAGTTGACTTCAAGAGCCCACTCAACATCCGCGCAACCTGTCCAACATCCTTCAGCAAACGTTCCGCTTCAATCTCGCTCAAATAAGTAAAGTCCCGACACAGCAGTATCTGCGTCTCCAATTCGAAAAGCGAACCTCGTGCTTGTCCGAGAAACTGCACAAGCTCCCCGCGCGAAAGACGACCGTAGCCTTCTGCGATATTACTGGGCACAGACACAGCACATCGTCGCATCTGGCTTGTCAATCCATACGTTTCTTCCCGCGGAAAACCGTGTGTGCCGCGGTAGATGGCCTTAGCTGGGTCCATCGATTTCTGCCAAGCAGTGAGGTCCCGATAACCGCCCATTCCAATCTCCAGCCGACCCCACTCGGCGTTTCTTTTCCACTCTCGACTTCTCAGTGCGTTCAGCCTACGAATTTGCCTTTCGGGCGTAGCTAGTAGCGTAGCTACGCCAGCACCACGCCCGCTTCGCTAGTGCCGCCCTTCCGCAAAGCCCCAAGTTCACCATTGCTGCATGAGCCACTAGCGACCAGCTACTCGCTACCCCAGCATCACAAACCACTGCGCGCCGCTTCAACGGCACGAAGCACCGCTCCCGCCTTATTCTGGCACTCCTCATGTTCCGTCGCCGGATCCGAGTCCGCGACGATTCCCGCTCCCGCCTGCAAATATGCCTTCTTGCCATCCATCAACAAAGTTCGTATTGCGATACAGGAGTCCAGGTTGCCCGCAAAGTCCGCATAGAGAACGGAGCCGCCATACGTGCCGCGGCGCAGCGGTTCAAGCTCTTCGATGATCTCCATCGCACGCACCTTTGGGGCGCCCGTCAGCGTTCCCGCCGGGAAGCAGGCGGCGAACGCATCCAGTGCATCCAGATCCTTCCTCAACTCGCCTTCGATCGCCGACACAATGTGCATCACGTGTGAGTAGCGCTCGACAAACATCAGCTCGCGCACCTTCACCGTGCCGTATTCACTCACGCGACCTATGTCGTTACGGCCCAAATCGACGAGCATCACGTGCTCGGCAAGTTCTTTTTCGTCCGCGCGCAATTCCTGCTCACGCTGGCGATCTTCGGCCTCATCGCGTCCGCGGGGGCGCGTCCCGGCAATCGGCCTGTATTCCAGTTTGCGTCCGGTTACGCGCACCAGCATCTCCGGCGACGAGCCTAATACCTGGTTCTTCCCGAAGCTCAGGAAGTACATATACGGCGAAGGATTCACCGTGCGCAGCGCGCGATAAATGGTGAATGGATCGGCCTTCGGCTCGAAGTCCATGCGCTGCGAGAGCACTACCTGGAAAATATCTCCCGCTGCGATGTATTCCTTCCCATCCTTTACCGCTTTCATGTACTGCTTCGGGCTGGTATGTGTCTTGATCTTCAGTTTGCCCGCATGGCGCTTCGCCTTCATCTGCGCGGGCTTAAGTCCCGCCTTCAGCCGTTTTTCGATTGCTTCGATATCCCGCAACGCGCGCGCATACGCCTGCTTCGGCTTCTCACGCGAGACGTCAGCCGAGGCAATGATATGAATCTGGTGGCGCACGTGATCGAACGCCAGCAGGCGATCGAAAAACATCAACGCACAATCGGGAACGTCGATATCATTTTTTAGCGATCTTGGGCAGCCGCTCGAATTGCCGCACCATGTCGTAGGCAAAGAAGCCCACGGCGCCCCCCGTGAAAGGAGGCAGTCCCGGGACTTTAGCCGGCGTATGCGCATGCAACAATTCGCGGATCACGGCGATCGGCTCCGACTTCCGCCGCTCCGTCTTCTTGCCGCGTATCACCTCGACGCTGCCGCCCCGCGCGATCACGCGCATATAAGGACGCGCCCCCAGGAAGGTGTAGCGCCCGACCTTCTCCCCGCCTTCGACCGATTCGAGCAGGAAAGAATAAGGTTCACCGGCGGCAAACATCAGGAAGGCGGAGACGGGAGTCAGTAGATCGGCGCTGATCGATTTGGCGACCGGCACCAAGGTCGCATTGCGCGCCAGGCGCTCAAATTCTTTGAAATCAGGACGTAGCATTCAGGGTTCCACGAAAACGTTGATTATAGCTGGCGGATTGGTGACAACAGTGGCGCGCGGCGGCTGCGGCTCATCTCTCTAGCGTGTTGCAGCATGACCATTCCGCCGAAACGCCTGAAAGTTACGCCCTCCGCAATATTGAAACCAGGCGTCGCGGCAGCCACGAGCTACCAGCTACCCCATTGCCAAGCGGGTTCCGCATTCGGGCAAGAGCCACCCCCCAAACTTTAGTACCCAGGTCCTAGCACTCTCGGGGGACGAATTACCCCCCTATCTGTCATATACTTCCGCAATTCACCGGTATTTGTGCAGATAAGGAGTCTGGGTGGAGGCTCCGGCTAGCCGCATTGGCCGGTCCCCAAACCAGCAAAATCGATGCATGTGAAATTCTGGGGAGTTCGCGGTTCTACGCCGACTCCTCAAAAAGAGAATCTTCGGTATGGCGGCAACACCTCCTGCGTTGAGGTGCGCATTGCCGGCAGTCTGTTCGTTTTCGACTGCGGTACCGGATTTCGCATTCTCGGCAAGCATCTCTCCCAACTCTCGCACGCGACCCAAACACCTATCCAGGCGCATGTTTTCATCTCGCATTTCCATTGGGACCATATCCAGGGCATTCCTTTCTTCCGCCCGCTTTACGAGAATCACGGCAATACTTTTTACTTCCATTCCTCGAGCCGCAATCGCAGCCTGCAAAATGCAATTGAAGGCCAGATGGCCGATCCCTATTTCCCTGTGGACATGAGTGAGATGGCGGCAAAGCGCCAGTTCTTCGGCATCGAAGAAGGCCAGATGGAGTTTGATCACTGCACTCTGCAAACGAAGTGGCTCCATCATCCGCAGGGCTGTCTCGGATTTCGCATCGAGACCCCGGAAGGCGTGCTCGTCTACGCTACCGACAACGAGCCGGGTCACGATCTGTTTGACAAGAACGTGCGCAAACTCGCTGAAGGCGCCGACGTACTGATCTACGACGCGCAGTATCTTCCCGAAGAATACGAAGCAACTCGCCGCGGCTGGGGACACAGCCACTGGCGCGAAGCCGTCAGCGTCGCCATGGAAAGCGGCGCCAAGCAGCTCGTCCTCTTCCATCACGATCCCGACCACACCGACGCCTGCATCGATTCGATCGTGAAGCACGCAGCGGAGTACTTCCCCAGCGTGCGCGCCGCCTACGAAGGCCTCGAAATCCAGCTCTAGTCAGCCAATCTAAGCATTGACTTCTATGTTCTTCGTTTTTCTGCGACGGGAACGCGTTTGCATCTATCTGCAAATACGGACAGAATGGTACAGGCGCCGCCGCTGTTCCCTGATATGCCCCGTTCCGTCAAAGCGTATTCGTTATCGATCCTGTTCGTCGCGATCGCGTTCTTCCTTAACCGTACGCTGCACTCGCTTACCGTGGCGCCGCCCTTTGCGACTTTCCTGTGGGCCGTAATCCTCTCAGCCTGGTTCGCCGGCACAGGTCCAGCGATCTTCTCGATGCTTGCTTCGACAGTTCTTGTCGACTATTACCTTTTTCCTCCCCTCCATCAGCTTGCGGTCGCGCCCTCCGACCTCTTGCGCATGGCGCTGTTCCTGGCAACCTCTTCCATCATCACTCTGCTCGCCAGCCGCGAACGACGCCAGTCACGAAAGCTCCGGTCCATCCTCGATGGCATGTCCGACGCGTTCCTGATCTATGACCGCGACTGGCGTTGTACCCGCGCGAACCGTCGCGCGGGCGAACTCCTCGGGCGCGATCCCGTGGGGAGCATCCTCTGGAATGCAGCGCCCGAAACCAGAGACTCCGTCGTTTGGGATAGCCTGCATCGAGTGATGCAGGAACGGCTCCCGCTCAGTTACGAACACTATTACCCTCCGCTGAAAGCATGGCTCCAGGCTGATTGCTTCCCGACCGAAGAAGGCATTTCCGTCTTCTTACGCGATATCACCAGCCGCAAGGAATCAGAAGGGTCGCTGAAATCGAGCGAAAGCCGCTATCGCTTTCTCGCCGAGTCGATGTCGCAATACGTCTGGACCACCGATGAAAAGGGTCAGGTCGACTACGCGAACCAGCACTTCTTGAACTTCACCGGTCAGACGTTTGCGGAAATACAGGCTGGCAAAACCGCGGAACTGATCCATCCTGAAGATCGCGCCCGCGTCCTGGCAGTCGTCGGAGAGAGCCTTGCGTCAGGAAAGCCCTACGAGCTTGAGTATCGGGCTCGCCGCAACTCCGACGGCGCCTATCGCTGGTTTCTCACTCGTTGCGAGCGCTTTACCGACACGGAAGGAAAAGTAAAGTGGCTGGGTACTGCGATCGACATCACCGAGCGCAAGAAAGCTGGCGACATCATCAATGAGAATCGGCAACAGATGCGCATGGTCCTCGATGCAGCGCAGATGGGAGCCTGGGTCTGGTACTTGAAAACCGATGAGGTGATTGATCTCGGAAACAGTAGCGAGATCCTGGGTTTCCCGAGGCTGGATTCGTACCACATGTTTGAAAGCGCATTGCATCCTGACGACCGCGAGAAGGTCAGAGAGAACATTGCGTCCGCAATCCAGACCGGCCGCTACGACAGCGAATTTCGCACAGTTCGAAGTGGCGGAGAGATTCGCTGGTTCCGTGCCATCGGGTCAGTTTTGAGCGACGAAGCGGGTGACCCGGTACAGATGGCTGGCGTGAATTTCGACATCACGGAGAAGAAGCGCATCGAACAGGCGTTGCTCAAGTCCGAGAAACTCGCTGCCGTGGGCCGCCTCGCTGCTTCCGTCTCGCACGAAATCAACAATCCACTGGAATCCGTTACGAACCTCCTCTTCCTGATCGAGCGCGAAAAGGATGACGCGCGGCGGCACGAGTACATCGTGATCGCCCAACAGGAGCTCGCGCGCGTCACCGAAATCGCCAAGCAGACGCTCCGCTTCCACCGCCAGCCTTCGCAACGGTCCACAGCCAGCGCTGGAGAACTTACCGACTCAGTCCTCATGTTGTTCCGTGGGCGTATCGCGCAAGCTGGAGTGAACGTAACCACCGAGTACGCGCCCGACGATACGTTTCTGTGCTATGCCAGCGAAGTGCGGCAGGTGATTGCAAATCTCGTCAGCAACGCGCTGGACGCTAGCCTCACCGGGGGCAAGGTTCGCATCCGCACGAAGGTGATTACCTCGCCCAACCTCGGCCGCTCTATTCAGGTAACGGTTGCAGACACTGGACGCGGCATGAACTCAGCCACGCAGAAGCTGATCTACGAACCTTTCTTTACGACGAAAGAATCGACTGGAACCGGGCTGGGCCTCTGGGTTTCCTTGGAGATCGCGCGCAAACATAATGGCGTGATCCGCGTGCGCAGCTCAACCGATCCGAAAAATAGTGGGACGGTGTTTACGGTCTTGTTCCCGATAGTAACGGATGCAGCCGTGACTTCAACCGCTGCCGACTGATCTCGAATAACGTGGGGAGTGGCGCGGGCGCCCTCGCCCGCGTGATTCCGCCCCTGCCGCAAAACTCTTCAGCCACAAGCTACCAACTACCCACCGACCCTACTGCAGCGCGTACAGATTCCCATCCGTGCTTCCCACGTACAGCACTCCATCCGCCACCACCGGCGAAGATAGGATTGCTCCTACCCCCATCAGCTTGTCGTACCCAACCATTACGTCGTCGTAGAAAA
>CAVRWV010000024.1:0-44650 GCA_963724985.1 Terriglobia bacterium
GCATGGTGCTGTTGGCGGGTGCTGCTTACGCTGAGAACCAGGTGCTGGGCGAGGTTGAAATCAACGGCGCCAGCAAGGTGGAGAAGACTTCAGGAGTGTGGGTCGATGGGCAATACGTCGGCTACGTAAAAGAACTGAAGGGCGATCGGAAACTGCTGCTGCTGCCGGGGGAGCATTACATCGTGGTGCGGCAGTCCGGATATGAGGACTTCAAACAGCCGGTGGTGGTCGAGCCGGGGACGAAGAAGGTCCTGGCGGTGAAGATGGAGAAGGATCCGCGGACGCATGCGCCGCAGATCACCTCGCAGGTGAAGCTTGAGGTAAATCCGGAGCGGGCCGCGGTGTTCCTCGACAACGCCTTTGTCGGCCATGTGAGCGAGTTCTCCGGGCTGGGCAGGGCGATGCTGCTGAACCCGGGCACTCATCGGATCAAGATCGAATTGCCCGGATACCAGGCGTTCGAGACCGAGATCAACCTGCTGCCGAACCAGAAGTACACGGTAAAGACGGACCTGGCGCGGGGAAGCATCGCGCAGGCCGATACGCTGATCAAGCGGGATTGAAGTTCTTTCGCTCGGGCGTACGGGAATTATCGTCGAAGTCAAGGTTGTGCATCACCCAGCTCACCGCAACTTCTGTGTGTAAAATAGGTTTGTAAGCGTAGGCGAAAGTCCGCTAGGAGGAATTGTGTTTGGTGAGCTAGGTTTGCCCGAGCTGCTGGTGATTCTGGGAATCGCGCTGCTGATTTTCGGGCCAAAAAAGATTGGGGAACTCGGTAAAGGATTGGGCGACGGAATACGTGGTTTCCGCAGCGCCATGAAGGGCGAGGACGAAAAGAAGTCGGCCGAGCCGGTGGTCGAGGCCCCACAGAAGTAGTGCCGCGGGCACATTCGCATGTGCCCGTTGATAGCCCTGCCTTTTTACTCGCGTCCGCGAGTTCCAAAGCGGCTGTGTCCGCTACCTCCATTGGAGGTCGAAGAATCGAGCAGGAACTTTCCCGGGCCGATGCCGGGCCCGAAGGACAAAAGCCAACCGATCGCTTGCATTCGCGCCGACCCGAAGCGCATCTTGTCTCACTGTGCCAGCAGTGTAGCGCGTGCTAGAATCCGACCGCTCAACAGACATATTTCGTAAATAGGCTGTGAGGCGGCACAACGGTGAATTGGGACAAACGGAGATTCCAGATGCGAATGAGGCTCGGCGTATCGGTTGCATTGCTATCACTCTGTAGCTTGGCGACTGGCTGCGGCGATGGTGGCGGCAGCAGTAGTAGCAATAGCGGCGGCGGGACGGGTGGATCCACTACAACTTCTACGGCGTCGGCGCCGACAGTCACAACCACGCAGGCACAGAATGGAGCCGTAATCGTATCCCTGGCGGATTCGACGAGCGGCGCAAAAATTTACTACACGCTCGACGGCACAGCCCCGAGCACTTCTTCGCAACAGTATCAGGGCGCCTTTTTGGTAGCCTCGAACCTGACGGTCAAAGCCCTGGCAGCAGCCTCCGGATTCAACAACAGTCCGGTGACTTCGCAGGATTTTGCGCCGAGTATTCCCTCGGGGACGCTGGTGTGGAGCGACGAGTTTGCGAACTCCGGGACTTCGCCTGTATCGCCTAGCAACAGCACATGGACGTACGACACCGGATATCAATGTTGCGGCAACAACGAACTAGAGACTTACTGCGCGGCCGGCTCGTCCACATCACCGTGCGACCCGAATAATTCGAACACTTACATCGACACCAGCGGCATTCTGCATATCGTGGGACGGAACACCTCCGGCACTACTTATACTTCCGGGCGCATGAAGACCCAGGGCCTGTTCAGCTTCATGTACGGGCGCATCGAAGCGCGCATGATGTTGCCGGAGAGCCAGGGCATGTGGCCCGCTTTCTGGTTGTTGGGCAATAACATCAAGACGTTGAATTGGCCCGCCTGTGGCGAACTCGATGTGATGGAACATATCGACGGCAGCAATCCTCCCGGTGGCACGCTAGCGGGAGATTGGATTGCCGGCTCCGTGCATGGTGGCACCGCTAGCAATGAGGCAAACGGGACCCAGCAATATCAGGCTACGGGTTTCTCTGCGGCAGCGTGGCACACCTATGGGATGATCTGGAGCAAGCAACAAGTCCAGTTCTACGTGGATAGTCCTACCAATATCTATGCGACCTTCACGCCTGCGAACTTTCCCGGGACTTGGCCCTTCGATCAGGGACCGCAATTCGTCATCCTGAACCTGGCGATCGGCGGCGACTGGCCCGGGAGTCCGAATTCGACGACGGTATTTCCCGGCGACATGCAGGTGGATTACGTGAGGATTTACACGAATTAAGCAGGGACCTGCTGGAAGTGAAAAGCCTGCGGCTTCGGCTGCAGGCTTTGTAATTTGGTGAGGAAGCAGGTGAGCGGCGTTGAAAAACTCAGTCCAGAGCGCGTTATTGCGCAGCGACAACTTAGGTCAGGGAGTGCTTCCTTGTGTTGAGGGGGATCCAATCATTCGCGCCGCTCTGGGGTTGGGATAGATGCACTTCAACCGGGCGCTCGCCAGGAGTGTGAATCAGCCACAGGTCGGGGTGGTATAGCTCGCGTTTCGGGTGAGGATTGCGCGCAACGACGGTGAGATTCTGCGACATAGGATATTTCCTTATCCTGCTAAGTTGTTGCGGTTGCTGTGGCTACAACTTCCGCCGCGATAGTCTGAGCGGAACCATCCACTCCATGCTTGCGGAGAATGTCGTAGGTGATGTCTCCCAGGAATTCCAAAATTCCATCCCGAAGGTGCTGGCGTCTGTCCGTGTCGAGTGTCTGAGCCATGGAGCGCCTCCTGTCCGCGAACTCCAATGAGTGGGGAGAACGGCGAACGCGCTTTCATATAGAGCAATGGGCGTGCCATTTCAGATGTGGGGAGCAAAGGGTCGGAAAGGGGCAGATCGCCGGTGAGCGATATTCATTACTCGGCTGAAGTTAGCCGCGCGCGGAACCTAGCTGATGCGGCCCTCGCCAGGAATGAAGTCCTCGGTGCCGTAGTGGTGATATTCGTGGCAGTGCGGGCATTCAAAGGAGCCGACGTCGGGGTTGGAAGCGAGCGCATCCGTGCTCTTGCCGGATACACTTTCACGCCG
This sequence comes from Terriglobia bacterium, assembly GCA_963724985.1. Classification (GTDB taxonomy): domain Bacteria; phylum Acidobacteriota; class Terriglobia; order Terriglobales; family Acidobacteriaceae; genus JAJPJE01. The sequence goes on from CAVRWV010000024.1 coordinate 3,130, forward strand.
CAGCACGGGAAAGCGTTGCCAACAGGTTTTGCATTCTACGAGCCAGACCAGAGCCATCGATCAGCTAACCTCATCGACAGGATATTTCAATTCGCATCCGGCGCGTAAGAGTTATTGGAGAATCGCGTTCGAACAGTTTCGTCCCAGTAGACCCTATGCGCGTTCCAACCGACGGATACAATTTCAGAACCTCTGAAGCACGAACAGACGATTTGAGAGTCGTTGAGCAAAAGGCTTGACGTCGCTTTTGGCGGTGGTAGAGTGTTCGCCCATGACAAACGATGCGAACAAAACTCTGATACACCGCTGGTTCCAGGAAGTGTGGAATGAAGGCCGTGAATCGACGATTGACGAACTGCATGCGGCCGATGGAGTGAGTTTCGGCCTCGGAGGCGCGAATACCGAAGTTCGCGGTCCGGAACAATTCAAAGTGTTCTTCCGCAATCTGCGCAGCGCTCTTCCCGACACGCACGTCACCGTGATCGACACAATCGCGGAAGGCGATATGGTCGCTGTCCGATTCGAGGTGCAGGCAACGCACACCGGGGTCGGATTGCCGTATGAGCCGACGGGGCGTCCGGTGAAATTTATAGGCATATCGATGCTTCAAGTCGAAGATGGCAAGGTGAAGAGAGCGTGGAATAGCTGGGATCAGCTTGGCATGCTCATCCAACTCGGCGTGATTTCAGACAGCGCAACCGCAGACAAAATGCTCGAGCCTTCAACGGGAGAGCAGGTCAAGGAATCAGCAGCGTAGTTGCCGCAGGCGCACAAGAAAAGGGGCGGGAGGATACCCCGCCCCATCCCTCAACCGAATTTCAGTCTATGTCCCGGACTTCTGCACTTCCGCCGACTGCTTACCCTTGCGCAGCATCTTCACGTCATCGACGCTGATGGTCTTGTTCGCCATGTCAAAGGTGGCCTTCAGTTCGACGTGATGTCCGTTGTGCTCCTTCAGCACATCAGGATTCGACACATTCCAGGTCTGCTTGTCCTTGTCATTCACGAAGACGGTTTTGCCGGCTTTCGTCTTCACCCAACCGGTCACGGTCGTTGCTTTGCCCTGGGCGGATGCATCGGCTTCCTGCTTCTCAGCTTTGCCATTGGGGCTGTTGGCGGGGTCCTGGGCAAACACTCCAAGCGAACACGTCAGAATGAACGCGAACATCCACAACATTAGTTTTTTCATTGGTTCTCCCTCAAAACCTACGGTTCGAACAAAAATCCTGTTGCATAGGAATGGATGCAGACGCGTGCATGGGTTCTGGCCGGGAGGACTGGAAAAGCGGCCTAGGTCACTTTTTGTGACGAAATGGATAGCCGATTGCCCACAACGCGAACCAGCACTGAATTGATCAGGATGGAAATGAGTGAGGCCATGAGGGTGGCATTGTAGATCGTGTCCGGCACTAATTGTGCACTCTTGGCTTCCTGGACGAGAACGTAGGAGAACTCGCCGATCTGTGTGAGTCCGACACCGACGAGCACGGCCGTTTTCCAGTCGAAGCGGAAGAGCCGCACAATACCCGTCCAAATCAAGAATTTGCCGACGACGATGAGCGCGATGAGGATGAGCAACAGGCCGGGATGTGACAACAGCACGCGTGGATTCACCAGTGCGCCCACGGTCACGAAGAACAACGCGACGAAGATATCGCGCAGGGGAAGTAGCTGGGAGAGGATTTCGTGCGTGTAGTCGGAGCCGCTGATCAGCATGCCGGCGAGAAATGCGCCGAGAGCCAGCGAGAGCCCGAGCGCTTCGGTGAGATAGGCAGTCGCAAAGCCGAGAGCGACGCTGACCAGAACGAATAGTTCCTTGCTCTTCATGCCCGCTACTTTCGCGAGGAAGCGAGGAACGAAACGCACGGCAAGGAATCCGATGGGAATCAGTAAGAGCAGAGCCTTGCCAAGCGATTTACCAAGATCGAGAAAGCGGTCGCCTGAAGGAGAACTCAGGCTGGGCATCAACACGGTGAGGATGACGACGGCGACGTCCTCGAAGAGAGTGATGCCGATCATGACTTTGCCATGCGCAGAGAGCAACTCGCCGCGATCGATCAGCAAGCGCGATAAGACCATGGTGCTGGCGACGCTGACGATTGCCCCGATGGCAAAGCCTTGAGGCAGCGGCCAGCGGAGTCCGTATGCCAGCGCGAGACCGAGACCGATGGAGAAGAGAATGCCGAGCGCGCCTCCGCCGACCGCTACCCATTTCACTTCGAGAAGATCGCGCGGATGGAACTCGATTCCGATGGAGTACATCAGCAGGATGACGCCGATCTCGGCGAGCACTTCGAGCGCATGCGTATCGGCCAGCGTCGGGCCAGGCGTGAATGGGCCGATGAGGATTCCGGCGACGACGTACCCGAGAATCAGGGGCTGGCGAAGAGCACGCGCCGCCAGGCCGCCGAGGACCGCAGCGACGAAGACGTAGGCAAGATCGTGATAGAGATTTGCGCCAGCATGCATGGGCGTTCTCGTTAGCGAGGTTCAACAACAATAGCAAATGTGGTTTGGTAAATGATGCTCGCGTCGCGCTTCGGGCCGGCAAAAGAGGCCGACCGCGCGGTACTCGCGCAGATCCTTCGCTCGCCATAAAGCCGGCTCGCTCAAGGATGACATCGGCTTTAGATTGGTTGACCGACTACTGTTTTGCGACAGCTTCAGCCGGTTCCGGGACGGCCTGGATATTGGGAGTACCTGTCCCTACCAGGCGCAGCTTGGGTGAACGCTCGATCGCTTCCAGCAAGGCACGCGTGATCTTGTCGTCAATTTCGGCGACCTTATCCAAAACAAGAGGATAGCGAATCACCACTTCCAGTCCAGCCTGAGTCAGATGGAAGTGGCTTTGGGGATGCAACGAGATCTCGCTAACAACACTGAGAGACTGTTGCATGCGAAGGCGCTGCTGCTCCAATGCATCCTTATAGTCCTTAAATACGGACTCAACCGCATTCAGCAGGCGAGTTTCGACTTCGCGGTAATTGCCTTCTGGCGCGAGCGTCAGCGTGATCTGGTGCCAGGCAAAGTTGGTGCCTGGAATCTGCTTGTAGAGGCCACTGGTTGGCTGGAAGACGACGGAATTGGAGAAGACGACGACGCGTCCGGTGGGTTGAGCATCGGTTCCTGTGGTTGCCAGTTCCATGAGGTGCAGACGGACGAGGCCAATATCGACGACCTCACCGGTAACTCCGGAAATCTGTACCCGGTCTCCGACGCGAACGCCGTACTTACCAATCAGGTAGAAGTAGCCGGCCACTGACAGGATGACGTTTTGCAATGCCACCGCTATGCCAGCAGTGAGCAAACCAGCAAAGGTCGCCAGCGAACCAAGCTCACTGGCAAAGGCGAACGCGACGACGATCGCGATCATGAACCACATCACCAGCCGTCGCAGCAGCATGAACTGATAACGCCTGCGGAAGTCATGCACGTAGCGAAAAATAGCTCTACGCCAGACTTCCGCCATGCCAACAATCAAGGCCAGCATGAACGCCAGCACACCAAGGTGGATCAGCAAATTCCGCAACACCGTGCTGTATTCGGACTTGACAGCATCGTGCCAGTTGCTGAGGCTTCGCTTATGCAGGTCGAACAGAATAGACTGCTTGCTCAGCGGCATTACGAGGGCAGCTGTCTGCTTGAACTGCGCCGTCATCGTGTCGAGCTGTTGTTTCTGTTGCGCCAGGACTGCGGGTTCGGTCGCATCGGGCTGCTGGACAATGTCGTTCCCGCCCTTTACCAGCTCCTTTAACTTGCTCGAGAACGGTGTGCGGATCTGTTTCGCCGCTTGCTGCAGATTGTTGGTTTGCTGAATACGATCGTCGATCGTATGGACCTTTTTGGAAAGCGAAATAAGGTCGGTTATGAGCCCCAGAATTCCCGTGGATTCCGATTTGCGCGCCGGCACATTGGACGCGCTCGAGTTTTCAGGTTGTGTCCCGTTCTTCTCGTTGGCAGGCGGGATGACCCGCTGTAGTTCTTCCAGTTGAGCGCGCAGGCTGCCGCCATTTCCATTGGCGCTGCTCACGAACTGCAGCATGTTGCGAAGGGTGTCGCGCCGCGTCTGCGCGAGGTCCAGTTCGGCCTGCAGTTCCGCGATTTGCGATTCGATCTCTTTACGGTTCCGCAGCGGCGCCGTCTCCAATTTGCGGCGCGCGTCTTCAACCTCGACCTGTGTCTGTTTCGCCTGCTGGTCGGCGGTATTCGCCAATTGCAGAAGCTGCTGATATCTGTCCTGCGTCGGAGAATCCGACGATGGTGGAGCGGGCGCCAGGTTTGAGCTACTGCCGTAAGCGAGCCCGAAGTCAAATGACAAGCGAAGGATCTGCGTCGCGAGCTGCCTGTCATCACTGACAAAGATAATGTCTTCCGGTTCGTTAGCGATCTGCTGTTCAGCCGACAGCTGCCGATACCAGGCGATGGTCTGATTGACGAACGATAGAACATCCTGCGGGCTGGGAAAGTTCGGCTGCTGATTCGATGTTTCCTGCGCGGGAAAGCAGAATAGCGGCTGCAGCAGCAGGATCAGCAATAAGGAAGCAAGTACGCCTTTTCGGAAAATGTTCACTCGTTTGAACCGGGGATCCTTAGAATTTAGGTTGCGCTCTGTTTGCATGCAAAATTTCGACGGGAGCGGGGGCGCGAGGTGATTGGATGCTGATCCGAATCTTCAAGCAGTCAATATGGCGCACCCGACAGGACTCGAACCTGTAACCCTCAGCTCCGGAGGCTGATGCTCTATCCATTGAGCCACGGGTGCGCTGACGAACGCTTGCTAACACGATTATAGCAATCTTAACTTGCCTGTTGCTGCGTTCGGGCTTTGGTCTCTGGCTGCAAGGAAGAGTTGTCCTCGGCTGTGGCCGCGGCTGAACCTACTGGCAGGAAGACCTGGAAAAGGCTTCCATGGCCATCGCCGGTGCGACTGCGGAAGCGCAACACCCCACCGTACTTGCGAACAATCCCACCCGAGACCCACAGGCCCAGTCCCGTACCTTTTTCGCCCTTCGTTGTGTAGAAAGCTTCGCTGATACGTTGCCGGTCTGCTTGCGAGATTCCCGCACCGGTGTCGGAGACAGTGACTCGCACGCCCTGACGATCGATGTTTGTCCAGTCACGCGAAGGGCGCACATGAAGAGTGAGGCAGCCACTTGGTCCCATGGCGTCCAGTGCGTTGCCAATCAAGTTCGAAAAAACCTGTCGGAGTTCGCCGGGGAAGGCGCGCACCTCCATAACATCTTCGTATCGCTTACTCACCTGGATCTGCGATGCGGTCAGGCGCGCCTGATAGAGCACGAGAACGTTATCGAGCAGGTCGCACAGCTTGACCGGAACCGGGACTCGCGATTCGCGGCTGAAAGTGAGCATCTGCTCGGAGATATTGGTGACGCGATTCAGTTCTTCGCTGGCCAGCCGCACATGTTCGCGAGAGGCTTCATCCAGTTGCTTGCTGTGATCGAGCAGGTAGAGCAGATTCGCGATTGCATCCAGCGGATTGTGGATTTCGTGGGCGACGCTGGCGGCGAGGCGTCCCATGCTTGCGAGCTTGTCGGTTGAGCGCAGGACTGCTTCCGATCTGCGTTGGTCCGTAAGGTCGCGAAGAACGAGCACCATGCCGATGGTTCGCCCAGCATCATTGAGAAGCGGTGAACTGGTTTGGGTGACAGGCAATTCGAGGCCGTCACGGCGGCGCAGCAACAGGCGGTCGGAATTTGTGCCGCCCTGGTCGATACCGGGGAAGAATTCGCGTATGGGTTCGCGCGTGACCTCGTTCATGACCTGAACGACTTCAACCAACTGAGCTCCCCTGGCTTCCTCGATGTTCCAGCCGGCGAGCTTTTGCGCGACGCCGTTCATGAAGGAAACTGCGCCGTCTGCTTCAGTCGCGATGACGCCGTCGGTGATGCTGCCGAGAATTGTTTCCAGCCTGCGCCGGCTGCTTTCAGTTTCCTCAGCACGGTTCTCGGCGATGGTCAGTGACGCGGCGTAGCTGTCGGCCACTGCATGCAGTTCGCGCCGGGTGAAAGTAGAAAAAAGAAATCCGAGAACCAGGGAGAGGAGGCCCGCGCTGGCGCCAACCATCCACATGGCGCGATGCACGGCGCCGACTCGTCCCGCAAGGCGGGCTTCCTCATCTCCCAGGACCTGGTCCCAGGTTGAGCGGAACAATTCCATCAACGATCTGCCTTCGGCGTTTAACGCTACCGATTGATAGTCGCCGTGATTCTGGCGCAGATTGATCATCTGGCGCATGTAGGCGTGCAGATCGTCATATTGCTGCTCGAGACGAAGTATCCGGCTCTCCTGTGGCAGATTGCCGGCGGCGGAGCGCCGCATTTGTACAAATGTGCCCGACACATAATCCTCAGCGGCGTAGTACGGACCCATAAAGCGGTAATCGCCGGTGAGCAGATAGCCACGAAGGCCGGTCTCCATATCGAGCACGCGCTTGAGAACTGATCTCGTATGGTTGATCGACTGGTAACTATCCTGGACGGATCGATTTGTGGACCACAAAAAGTACATTTCCAGCAGGAAAGTTGCCGCCAAAACTGCCGCCATCAGGAGAGGTACGTAGAGGGCTCTCCGCAGGTGAAGACGGAAGGTTTTGAGGCGGTCATCCATCGTGGCAGGGGAGTTTACTCTTTCTTCCTATGAGAACACCACACAAGCCGAAGGGATGCGTTATCCACTTGAAAACAGGCATGTAAAGCGAGCGGTCAAGGCTGGTAGGCCAAGGTAAATCCACAACCGAACCAGTCCAGTACACGCACCTTCGTGTGAAGAGCAGGGCGAATTCACGGTATCAACAACAACACCACAAGCTATAGTAGGCCGCTCTCGAAGGAAGCCCCGAGACTGGTATGAGAGAGACCAAAAAAACTAAAGTACAAGCACTAGAGAAACCGGAGAATCACGGGCAAAACCCGAAGTTCTCCTTGACGCTACATACGTTAACCCTGATATAACCATCTCGAATTTCTCCCCCCTGAGACATCGACCGAGGACGAATTCCTCGAAGCTCCTAAAAGGGAGCAACGACTCTCCCCGCCCCTACGGGCAGTAATTCTGTGGAAAGGGCTTTAGCAATGGCCGAAGCACCTGAAGTAATGAATATTCGCCAGGCGTCTGAGTACCTGGGCGTAAGCCCTGACACGCTCTACAAGTACGTGTACGAGGAAAAGATCCCGGCGTTCAAGTTGGGTAACCGTTGGAAGTTCAAGAAGACCATCCTGGATTCATGGATGGAGAGAAAGAGCACCGTAGGCGAAGGCAAGATCAAGAAACGGCCACGCGCGGCAAGGGCTGTAGCGGGTCGATAGAAAAGGCGGACGGCGTCTATGTTCGGATTCGGTGGTTCCAAAGCGATTGTCGGGCTCGATATCGGTTCCAGCAGTATCAAAGCCGTGGAACTGAAACGCACGCGTGCCGGCCTGGAGCTTTCCCATGTCGGGATTGAGCCGCTGGCGAACGATGTAGTAGTGGACTCCATGATTATGGACAGTCCGAGCGTGGCAACTGCGATCAGCAAGCTGTTCGCGGATTCGGCGATCAAGTCGAAGGCAGTGGCTACGTCGGTGAGCGGACACTCTGTGATCGTGAAGCGCATCAGCGTGCCGACGATGACGGAAGATGAGCTGGCGCAGACCATCAACAATGAAGCGGCGCAGCATATCCCGTTCGATATCGCGGACGTGAATCTCGACTACCAGATTCTTTCAGAGGATCTGAGCGGTCCGCAGATGGACGTTCTGCTGGTGGCCGTAAAGAAAGACAAGATTCTCAATTACACGAACGTGCTTTCCATGTCGGGCAAGGCGCCGGCAGTGGTGGACGTCGACGTGTTCGCGCTGCAGAACTGCTACGAGTTCAACTACGACCCGGCTCCGGGTTCGACGGTAGCGCTGCTCAACCTGGGCGCCAGCGTGATGAACATCAACATCGTGAAGGGCAATACCTGGCTGTTCTCACGCGACGTCAGCGTGGGCGGACACCAGTACACGGACGCTCTGCAGAAAGAGCTCGATCTGAGCTTCGACGACGCGGAGTCGCTCAAACTGGGAGAGAAGGTTGGCACAGTCAGTGAAGATGCGAAGCTGCCCATCCTGCAGCAGGTGACGGAAATCATCGTCCTGGAAATTCAAAAGACGTTCGACTTTTTCCGTGCGACTGCAGCGGGCGAACACATCGAGCGGATCTACCTGGCAGGAGGATCTGCCAGAGTCCCCGGATTGATGGAAGCGCTTCGCCAGGAATTTTCGTTACCGGTGGAGATACTGAATCCTTTTGCGCGCATTGACTACACCGGTGGCTCGGAGATCGTACAGAACAATGCCGGTCAGCTCGCGGTTGCAGTTGGTTTGGCGTTAAGGAGCTTCGAAGACCTATGATCCGGATCAACCTGCTCGGTTTACCGAAAACTAAGAAGATGAAGCGGCCGACGATTACGCTCGGCGGCGCCCCGAACATGGGCGTCATCATCGCTGCCGTGGCCGCGCTCGCAATTGGCGGAAATTACTTTTATTACTGGTCGCTGAACAACAAGGCAGTTACGCTGCAACACAACCTGGACGCAGCCAACGCAGAAAACAAGAAACTGGCTGCCGTCAAGGCGCGTTACCTGGAGCGCCAAAAGCAGTTTGATGCCTACGACCACCGCGTAAAAGTGATTCACCAGTTGCAAGCGAATCAACAGGGACCGTTGACGTTGCTTGACACGATCAGCAGCACCGTCAATTCCACTGATGCAGTTTGGCTTACTTCAATGACGGAGGACGCCAACAACATCAATTTGGAAGGCACGGCATTGAGTGCGAATTCCGTGGCGAATCTGATCACGGCACTCAAGAAATCGAACTACTTCAAATCGGTGGAAATGAAAGAGTCGATCCAGGACGATAGAGCCCAGGATATGCAGGCCTTCCAATTCACACTAATTTGCGAAAAGCCGAAATCCTAGGGGGCGAGGAATCATGGCCAAATGGAGTGAAATGCCGGTACTAAGCAAGCTCGGGATCGTACTGGGCGCGGCTATTGTTGCGACGGCTGCCTGCTACTTCCTGGTATTCAGTGACCTCATCACAACCAACAAGCAGAATGAGGACAAACTGAAGGCGGTTCAGGCGGACAACGATAGTCTGCGTCCGTTCCAGGGAAAGCTGGCGGATCTTGATCATCAGATCGAGAACCTGAAGCAGCAGCTCGAGATTCAGAAGAGGATCGTTCCTGACGAGAAGCAGACCGACGAGTTCATTCATATGGTCGAGGCGTCGGCGAGCGCGGCTGGAATCGAAGTACGTCGTTTCACGAGCAAGACAACGAGTAGCCACGAGTTTTACACCGAAGCGCCGTACGAGCTTGATATCGACGGGCCTTATTACTCGGTGCTGAATTTCTTCGACAAAGTGTCAAAGCTCGAGCGGATTATCAATATCAGCGGACTGCAGATGGCTTCGGTGCTCGAACCCAACGCGGCGAAGACCAAGAAGAAGTACAAATACGCGCCGACAGAAACAGTGGTAGCCACCTGTGTTGCTACAAGCTATTACACGCAGGATGCGCCACCGGTTGCACCGGTAGCTGGGAAAGCAACGGTCAAGCCAGTATCTGCGCCAGCAAAGTAACAGGGAAGAGACTATGAAAAGAATTGCGATTCCGATGATTACATTGATGGCGGGCGGCATTCTGGCAGCACAGATCACGCCGCAGGCTGCGCAGAATATCCAGTCGCAAGCCCGGACGTCCGCTAAATCTGCCGTGTCGTCTCCTGCTTCACCGAGTCCGGCCAAGAGTTCGACGCCGGCTCCTGTGAAGCCTGTCCCTTCCACCAAGACTTCGGCCACGGTGGCGAATAAGCCGACGGCGCAAAGCGCTACCCCGGCGAAGCCGAGCGCGATCGCTACGTCCGCTGGCAAGCCGGTTACGACTGCTGTCCAGAGCAAAAAAGCTCCGGTGCCTGCTTCGCCCACCAAGGTGACGTCCGCGGTCGCGACTGTTAAGACAGCAGCTCCCAAGGGTGCCACTCATGTAGCGGCTGCGAAGCCAGCGGTGCAGAAAACTGTGAAGGTAGAGCAACCGAAGGTAAAGGAAGCGATGGTGAAGACAGAATCGCCTGCTCCTGAGCCGAAGCCGGTTATCAACTTGGCGAGCCGTCGCGATCCATTTACTAGTCCGGTTACCCGAGCGTTAGCCGTTAATCAAGGCCCGGGCTGCAGCACTGGCAAGCGATGCCTGGCAGTTGACCAGATGATTTTGCGTGGCATCGTGCGATCTCCGAATGGAATGATCGCGGTCGTCGAGAACGGCGCGAAGCGCGCGTATTTCCTGAGGGAAAATGATCCGGTATGGCACGGAATGGTAGAAAAGATCAATGGTGATTCGGTGGTTTTCCGTGAAGAATCGGTGGATACAAAGACCGGAAAATCGTCCACGCATGAAGTTGTGAAACGCGTGAACGCGCCGGTTGTTTAGCGTCGCCACAGTAGTTCAGCGACGGCAGTAACGCTGAAGTAAATTGAATTTCGAAGTATTAATGTCGGTAGCACTTATTCAATCGGCGAAAACCGCCGACACGCGAAAGTAAAGAGGTACGCGTGGGGAGAAACGTGATGAGGCTGAAACAACTGTTGAGCTCTGTAGGTATGTTGCTCATCCTGAGCACAGTGGCTTTTGCTGCGAATACACAGAGCGCTGCTGCTCCGGCGATTGCCGCTTCCCAGTCCGCGGCTGCGAATAAATCAGCGGCTACGGCGCTCACAAGCGCGAAGCCGGCAGCTACACCGACCAGCTCTTCGGTTGCGACTCCTGCGCCGGTCGTGGTCAGAAACGTATCCGTCGTTCAGGGTGAGGGCACCGTCAGCGTGGAAATCGCCACGAATGGTCCAATCACTCCGAAGGCGACTCGTCTGTCTGCACCTGCGCGAATCGTTCTCGATTTTCCGAACTCGATTCCTGCCGGCCGCAACCAGGTAGTCCCGGTCGAGTCCGGGGACGTGAAAGAAGTTCGTCTGGCGCAGTTCCAGGCTGACCCGCCGGTCGTTCGCGTCGTGATCGACATGGCCTCTGCTCGTCCTTACGACTTGAGTTCGTCGGGTAACAAGATCACGTTGAAACTTCGAAGCTCCGAGGCGCATGCTTCGTCGGTTGTAAAAGCAGCCGTACCGGCTGCCCTGAAGACCGAAGCTCCGAAAGCGGAAGCGAAGTCCGAGCCGAAGACAGAGAGCGCACCTGCGACGGTTGTCCCGGCGATCCAGCCCGCGGCTGCTCCCGTGAAGACGCCAGCTCCGAAGCATAGCGCTCCAGCGCAACCGGTGGACGCACAAGATGTCGTTGCCAAAGCGCAGGCTCCGAAGCAGGAACAAACGCTGGCTGCGGCTGCCACGTCAGCGGCTACTCCAGACAACAAGCCGACTGATTTTCTGGTCGTATCTCCAACATACGCACCAAAGACGGAAGAAGCGGTTCAGCCAACTGCCAGGAATCCAAGAGAAGACGCAGACGCTGCCGCACGTGTGATTGCCACAGCTGCAAAAGCCTTTCCTGGACAACCAGTTTCAAATTTGGCTTCTCCGGTTACGGCCGCAATGCCGGCGCCAGCACCTGGCGGACAGCAGAACGGCCAAGGGCCGAAGCGCTATACCGGTGAGCCGATTTCGGTGAACCTGAAAGATGTGGATCTGAAAGATTTCTTCCGCCTGATTCACGAGATCAGCGGATTGAACATCGTTCTTGACCCCAACGTGCATGGCACACTGACCTTGGTTCTCGATGACGTGCCGTGGGATCAGGCACTCGACATAGTGCTCGAGAACAATGGGCTTGATCGCGTCCTTGAGGGAAATGTACTTCGGATCGCCACGATCGACACTCTCCGCAAGGAAGCCGACGCTACTCGGCAGAAGAACGAGGCAGAAGCGCTATCAGTACCAAAGGTTTCGGTTACGCACTTCCTGAGCTATGCACGTGCAGCTGACGTAGTTCCAGTAGTAAAGAAGTTCCTCTCACAGCGTGGAGACGTAATCGCTGACACGCGTACGAATTCGGTGATCGTGTCGGATATTCCGGCAGTCATTCCTGAAATCCAACGCCTCATGACGCAACTCGATCGCAAGACAGAAGAAGTTGAGATCGAAGCGCGAGTCATCGCAGCTACCCGCAACTTCGCGCGTGACATCGGCGTGCAGCTTGGTTTCGGTTATGGCAACAGTGTCACGGCTGTAGGTGGCGCTGGTGCAGCCGGAACGAGTCCGTTAACCCTCGGATATACTGCTCCCCCGCCATATTTCACTACTCCATCAGTTCCGCTTTCAACTGGCACGACACCTACCGCGACAGCGGCTGCTATTCCGCTCTTTTCGAACCTGGGAGTAGTTAATCCAACAAGCGGCATATCGCTGCTGAATGCGGTCGGCAGCTACCGTTTGGACGCAGTTCTGACAATGGCGGAGTCGCGCGGCCTGCTCAAGATCCTGTCGCGTCCGCGTGTAGTGACTCAGAACAACGTTCAGGCAGTCGTTCGACAAGGTTTGCGCGTACCAGTTGTTACGCAGGCTCAGTTGGGTGGACCGCCGACGACGACGTACGTGGAAGCGTTCCTCCGCTTGACGGTGACACCGCAGATCACGATCGAGCATACGATCTTCATGAACATCGACGTCGAAAACACGACGCCTGACTTCAGCCGCGAAGTACAGGGCAACCCGACCTTAATCACGCAACAGGCGACAACTTCCGTTCTGGTGAACGATGGAGGAACGGTAGTGATCGGTGGTGTGATTCAGACGCAGAACTCGATCAACGTGGCGCAGGTCCCGTTGCTCGGAGATCTACCGGTGCTGGGCAACCTGTTCAAGCACCGTACAGTTTCGACGTCGACGCAAGAACTGCTCTTCTTCGTGACGCCGAAGATCATTCAGACATAGTCTGCTGTTCGATTCAAAAGGCTCCCGGCAACGGGAGCCTTTTTTATTAACCAACACAGTTTCGCTAAGTCGCGTGCGCTACAGCACCAGTTACAATCTCCTTGCATGGACTATCGTTTCCGCCGGAAAAAACTGCTTGATCAGCTTCCAGCGAATATGGATGCGCTGCTCGTCACGCACCTCCCGAATATTCGCTACCTGAGCGGATTTACGGGCAGTGCAGGGGTGCTGGTAGTAGCTGGGGGAAACTCCATCCTCTTTACAGACGGCCGCTATCGTCAGCAGGCCAAGGATGAAGCAAGCACTAGCAAGGTGGTAATCGCCAATAGCTCAGCCCTCACGGCTGCAGCGAAATGGATCACAGATCGCAAAGTGCGCGTGATCGGCATTGAAGCTGATCACATGACTGTGGGCCTACGTTCTGCCTTGCGGCGTATGCTTCCTGCTGGCACACGGTTGCGAGAGACGCGAAGCGAAGTCGAGTCTATCCGCATGGTGAAGGACGAGGAAGAGCTTCAGCGCATTCGCGAAGCGGCGCGATTGGGATCGAGTCTCGTCGATACTGCTCTCCAGGCGATCCGCCCGGGAGTGACTGAAATCGAGGTTGCAGCCGAGATGGAATATGACGCGCGGCAGAAGGGCGCAGAGGCGATGTCGTTCGACACCATCGTTGCGTCGGGTGTGCGCTCGGCGTTGCCGCACGGGCGCGCCAGTTCCGCGCACATCGGTCGTGGGTTCGTCGTCCTCGACTTCGGTGTTATACTCGCTGGTTATTGTTCTGACAAAACCCGCACTGTATATGTAGGCAAGCCAACTGCGCGGGATCGCCGGATGTATGAAGCGGTGCGGGAAGCACAACTGGCAGCAATCGATACCGTGAGGGCCGGCATTACCGCCGGAGAGGTAGATAGTGCGGCGCGTTCCGTTTTAAGACGCGCCAAATTGGATAAGCACTTCACTCATTCTACCGGTCACGGTGTCGGGCTGGAGATCCATGAACCGCCACGCATCGGAAGCAATCAGACGGAAGCTCTGCGTGCGGGAATGGTGATTACCATCGAGCCGGGCGTCTATGTAGCCGGCGAAGGTGGCGTGCGAATCGAAGACATGGTGATTGTCACCGAGCAAGGTTGCGAAGTACTCTGGCCAGCTACAAAGGACTTGATAACGCTTTGAGATTCCGCGGAAAGAGTATCTGAAGTCATAGCCGACTCATGAACCAGAAAGAAATCAAAGAGCTCATAGATTTTCTGATCGAGAAGGACATTGCCGAATTTGAGTTGGAACGCGGCGATGTCAAACTGCGGGTAAAGCGGGGCGGCGCAACTGCCGTTCCGTCGAGCATTGCGGCTCCTATCCTTGTTGCCGCACCCTCCCCGGCTCCGGCGGTTGTTCCGGCAGCGGCTTCCCACGCGGGAACACCCCCAGCAGCAGCTGCTGCGGCAACAACTGCTTCAGTGGCTCCTGCTGAGGATGAGTCCTCTTGGCAGATTGTGCGTTCCCCCATCGTCGGTACCTTTTATGAATCGCCTTCCCCGGGAGCTCCTGCCTTCGTTAAGCCCGGTGATTCCATCGCCGTTGGCCAGGTGATCTGCATTGTAGAAGCGATGAAATTGATGAACGAAATCGAATCGGACTACGCCGGCGTCATCGTTAAGAGCTATCTTTCTAATGGACAGCCGGTAGAGTATGGGCAGTCCCTGTTTGCTATTCGCCCCAGCTAACACGCACGGCCGAACGAGGAAGCATCGGAATTCACTAATCTCGTAAAGGATCCAGGCCGCTTATGTCGCGGAATCACAGCGGCGTGCGTGCCCTATAAAGAATGTTTCGGAAGATTTTGATTGCGAACCGGGGCGAGATCGCCCTGCGCGTGATTTGCGCCTGCAAAGAGCTAGGTATAAAGACGGTCGCCATCTACAGCGAAGCCGACCGGAATTCGCTGCACGTGCGTTTCGCCGACGAAGCCATCTGCATTGGTCCACCACGCGTCAGCGAGAGTTATCTCAACATTCCTGCAGTTATCAGCGCCGCCGAAATTGCGAATGTCGATGCCGTTCATCCTGGCTATGGCCTGCTGAGCGAGAACGCGAACTTCGCGGAAGTAGTGGAAACGTGCGGTCTGAAGTTTATAGGCCCCCCTCCCGAAATCATCCGCCTCATGGGCGAAAAAGAGAAGGCGCGCGCGGCCATGAAGGCTGCTGGAGTTCCCATTCTGCCCGGTTCCGACGGACTGCTCGGAAGCGAAGGCGAGGCGATGGAATGGGCGAACCAGATCGGTTTTCCGGTGATTGTGAAAGCCGCAGCCGGTGGTGGCGGGCGCGGCATGCGCATCATTCGCAACGCGGAAGAACTCCCAAACTTATTTAACGCGGCGCAGAGCGAGGCTTCGGCAGCGTTCGGGAACGGCGATCTCTACATGGAGAAGTTCGTGGAGCGTCCGCGCCACATCGAGTTCCAGGTGCTGGCTGACGCTCACGGGAATGTGGTCAGCCTGGGCGAACGTGAGTGCAGCATTCAGCGGCGGCACCAAAAGCTGCTGGAAGAATCGCCTTCGGTCGTGGTTACTGCGGAGATGCGTAAGCGCATTGGCGATCTGCTCTCCACCACTCTCAGCAAGATCGGATACGTGAATGCCGGCACCATCGAGTTCCTGATGGATGAAACCGGCAACCTCTTCTTCATCGAGATGAACACGCGTATACAGGTGGAGCATCCGGTTACGGAGATGGTGACCGACGTCGACCTGGTGAAGAGTCAGATCATGATCGCGCTCGGCGAGAAAATGGAAACCGTTCTGCATGGTCCCATCGTTCATCGCGGGCATGCGATCGAATGCCGCATCAATGCGGAACATCCGGAGAAATTCACGCCGTCAGCGGGAAAGATCACGACTTTCAATCCGCCGGGAGGAACCGGCGTCCGGGTCGATACGGCCGTTTATTCGGAAGCGGTGATTCCGCCTTATTACGATTCACTGGTTGCCAAGCTGATCGTACGCGGCAAGGACCGGTCGGAAGCGATCTCGCGTATGTCGCGTGCGCTGGAAATGTTCATCATCGAAGGGATCCATACGTCGATTCCGTTGCATCGCCGCATTCTTGCCGATCCCGAATTTCGCGCTGGGAACCTGGACACGAAATTCATGGAGCGGCTGCTCGGCAACGCGCGACAAGTCCACCACGAAAGCGTGAGTACTGCCGACGCCATACCGTTGCGAAAGACATTTCGGCTGCCTCGGCTCTATCCCATTCTCGATCTTTCCTGTTTCGCGGGCGCTGCCGATCCTACAAAAGCCATCGTTGAGTTTGCGAAAGCAATACGAGCCGCGGGGGTGAACTGGCTCCAGTATCGCAACAAGTCCGGGAAGTCCCGGGAGATGCTCGCGCATGCCCGCGAACTCCGGCGCGCGCTTGGAGAAGAAGTCACGCTGATCATGAACGATCGCGCAGATCTGGCTCTGGCAGCCGGTTTTGATGGAGTCCACGTCGGGCAGGATGATCTGCCCGTAGACGCTGTTCGCAGGATTGTGGGACCAGGCGGGATCATCGGCACATCGACGCATAATCCCGAGCAGCTTCGCTTGGCCGATCAGACCGACGCAGATTATCTGGCGATAGGCCCGGTCTTCGCCACCGCCAGCAAGGAGAATCCCGACCCAGTCGTCGGACTCGAGGGCGTTCGCCTCGCTCGATCGCTCACGACCAAGCCGCTGGTCGCGATCGGGGGAATCACACGGGCGAACTGCCGCTCGGTCCTCGATGCCGGCGCCGATTCGGTGGCAGTCATCTCCGACTTAGTAAACAATCCCCGCGCCTCGGCAGAGGAATTTCTTCGCATATTGTTGTAAAGTTCCCGCAACAGTTCCCTTCGATACCTGCAAAAGTGCGGGTAAGGCTATGACCCTAGGGCATGTAGATCAACGACACGCTCCTGGCGTACTCATTCCAACACGAAGGGGAGTTCCTGTCCTACACTGGTGAATAGGTGAATCCAAGTCAAACGACTACAGCCGCCCCTGCCGGGCGCCAGACTCTGCCGGATGACCAGCAGTTCGTAAAAGGCCTCGGGCTTACCAGCTCCACGGCGCTGGTGATCGGGTCGATGATCGGCTCCGGCATCTTCATTGTGTCGGCCGATATTGCCCGGATGACGAATTCCCCGGCGCTGCTGATCGCAGCCTGGGCCGTAACCGGTTTCATGACCATCACAGCGGCGCTTTCCTACGGCGAGCTGGCCGCGATGATGCCGCACGCCGGCGGACAGTATGTGTACCTGCGCGAATCGCTCGGACCGCTTTGGGGATTCCTCTACGGCTGGACCTTATTCTTAGTCATCCAGACGGGAACCATCGCTGCGGTCGGTGTGGGCTTCGGCAAGTTCCTGGGAGTCTTCTTTCCGTCGATCTCGTCGAGTCATTGGCTGATTCACCTATGGAAGGTGCCGCCGATCCACATCGGCCCCATGACGCTCGGCAACATGGACGTCGGGCTGAACACGCAGAACCTGGTCGGCGTGCTGATGATCTTGTTCCTGACTGTCGTGAATGTGTTCGGCGTGAAGACCGGCGCGATCATCCAGAACATTTTCACGATCAGCAAGGTTGCGGCCCTGCTGGGACTGGTGATTTTCGGCCTGCTGCTGGCACGCAACGCCGCCGCAGTCGCCGCGAATTTCCATGACTTCTGGCGGAACGCGGGATCGAGCGCGCCGGTCTTCTCGCAGATCGGCATTGGCGGCCTGCTCGGCACCATCATGATTATCGGCGTCGCCCAGGTAGGATCGCTCTTCTCCGCCGACGCCTGGAACAACGTGACCTTCACTGCCGGGGAAGTGAAGAATCCCAGCCGCAACCTGCCGCTCTCGCTGGCGATCGGGACCGGCACCGTAATCCTTATTTATATAGCCGCGAACTTCGTTTACCTGAGCGCGCTGCCGTTGGCAGGCGATCCTCACGGAACGACGGTGCTGGCTCGCGGTATCCAGTACGCATCCGAAGATCGTGTAGCAACCGCCGTCATGCAGGTGATGCTTGGGCCAACGGGCGCATACGTGATGGCGTTGGCGATCCTGGTATCCACCTTCGGTTGCAACAATGGTTTGATCCTGGCGGGAGCGCGCGTTTACTACGCCATGGCTCTTGATGGCCTGTTTTTTCGCAAGGCGGGACACCTGCATCCCAAATATCGGACGCCGGTTGCGTCGCTCATCGTGCAAGCGGTCTGGACTTCCATCCTTTGTTTGTCGGGCAGCTATGGCCAGCTTCTCGACTACATCATTTTTGCTGTGCTGGTGTTTTACATCCTGACGATTGTGGGATTGTTCGTTTTGCGCCGGACCCAGCCAGATACGCCGCGCCCCTATCGCGCTTTCGGTTATCCTGTACTTCCCGCGATTTATATCGCCATGGCCGTTGGCATCGATTTGGTGCTATTGAGGTACAAACCTCAATACACGTGGCCGGGACTGATCATTGTGCTGTGCGGCATTCCAGTGTATTTTTTGTGGTCTCGCCGAAATGAGAGTGCGCGTACTGCCTAGACGTGATCGCAGGCAGAAGCCGAGCTGCAGGAGTTTTACTTTAAAGCCCTTATGTCCAAACTATTAGCTACCAAACCAATGAGCGTGCTTCTTTCGGAAGCAGAAGAGCACGGATCGCATAGTCTGAAACGTACGCTCGGTGTATTCCAACTCACCGCACTCGGCGTAGGAGCCGTGATCGGCGCCGGTATCTTCGTTCTTTCCGGATTGGGCGCACACTACGCCGGCCCCGGACTGATGCTCTCCTTCGTGCTTTCGGGCCTAGGCTGCGCATTTGCCGCGCTCTGCTATGCGGAGTTTGCCGCGATGATTCCTCTCGCGGGCAGCGCCTATACGTATGCGTATGCGACACTGGGCGAAATTTTTGCGTGGATCATCGGCTGGGATCTGACCCTCGAGTACGCCATGGGCGCCAGCACGGTTTCGTCTGGCTGGTCGAATCACTTCATTGAATTGCTCGATATCTTCCACATCAAGATGCCGCTGTGGCTGGCCTATGATCATTGGACGGCTATTGCCCAGGCGCAGAAAATCATTGCTCGCCAGATGGCGCAGGCCGCCGATCCGTCACTGGTTCCGGGAACGCAGCCTTTTCTGGATAAGGCCATGCAGATACTTTCGGCACACTCTCCGGAACTGGTGCAGCGCGCACACGATCTGGTAAATGCGCCGCACATTTTCGGAGTTGAGATTGGCTTTAATCTTCCCGCGTTCCTGATCGCTCTCGTCATCACTGCCATCCTGACGATCGGAATCAGAGAGAGCGCACGTTTCAACTCCACCATCGTGGTGATTAAAGTCTCGGTGGTGCTGTTCGTGATCGGCCTTGGTCTTCACTATGTGAACACCGCCAATTGGGGAACGAGCTGGTCGAGCTTCGCGCCGTTTGGTTTCTCGGGAATTGGCGCCGGCGCAGCTTACATCTTTTTCGCCTACATCGGATTCGACGCGGTTTCGACGACTGCGCAAGAAGCTAAGAATCCGCAACGAGACTTGCCGATCGGCATCATCGCCTCGCTGCTGGTCTGTACCGTTCTTTATATCTTAGTGGCCGGCGTTCTGACCGGCATGGTGCCCTGGGGCGACGTGAATATCGAAGCTCCCATTGCACGTGCCTTCCTCGATCGAGGACTTACCGGAGCCTCGCACATCATTACTCTAGGGGCGCTCGCCGGACTCACCAGCGTGATGCTGGTGATGTTGCTGGGCCAGACGCGCGTTCTCTACTCCATGGCGAACGACGGCCTGCTTCCGAAGAAATTTTTCGCAGATATCCACCCGAAATTCCGCACGCCCTGGAAGAACACGATGCTGGTGGGCCTGATTGCCGCCATTGTGGGCAGCGTGACTCCCATCGACGATATCGGCAAGATGGTGAACATCGGCACGCTGCTGGCATTCGTCATCGTGTGCATCGCCATCATGGTGCTGCGCCACACCAATCCAGCGCAGCCCCGCCCATTCCGTACCCCCTGGGTGCCGGTGGTACCAATCCTGGGAATAGGCTTCAACGGCTACATGATGTACAAGTTGGGCTGGGTCAACTGGGCACGGTTGATCGTTTGGCTTGTCATTGGGCTGGTGATTTATTTCACCTATAGCCGCCATCACAGTCGCGTGCAGAATGCGCTCGAAAGTGAGAATTCTCCAAAGTCCGGTCCGGTGATGGCCGATTAGTTCATTCAACGAGGAAGAAAACTTGACGCAGAAAGATCAGCGCCGTAATCCCCGTTTTCGCTGTGAAGGCATCGCGCAGATGACCAAGCCTGGGGACAAGTTTGCGATGCGCGCGCCGCTTACTGACGTGAGCGCCGGCGGCTTCTATGTGGAGACGATGACGCCTTTGCCGGTGGGCACCGAGGTGCAGGTCTCTCTTGAGATTGGCAGAGTCGAGCTGTACGGCAACGGAGTGGTGGAAACTTGCCATCAGGCAATAGGTAATGGCGATTGCCTTCACCAAGATGACGCCGCAGAACGAGAAAGCGCTGCAGTCTGTCATCGACGGAATCACCAACGCGAGTGCGGCGCAATTGCCTGACCCGCAACACTCCTTTGCTCCCGAGTTTGAAGCGCTGCTCGCGCTGTTGGAGCGCAAATCGCTCTTGAAGCGCGAAGAACTCATTACCGAGTTGAAGGCGATCGCGGCCCGGCGATAGCCTGTCCAGGACGGGCGGTCTCGCCTGTCGCGACTGCACGCGTGGGGCAGCCGATCTCGGCTGCCGATTCCGCACTGAACCGTAACCCTCTTCTGAATTACAATCCGCCAGACGATGCGAGGTCTCCGCAATCTCCGGGTCATTCTGCTGCTGATCGTGCTGCAGGTCATCGTTGCGACCGGCGGCTTCCACTTCCTTGAGCACTGGTCGTGGTTCGACTCGTTCTACATGGTGCTGACCACGATCACCACCATTGGTTATACGGAGGTCCATCCGCTCGATCAGTCCGGCAGGCTCTTCAACGTTTTCGTGATCATCACGGGCGTCGGCCTGGTATTTCTGGCGATCGGAGCCCTCGCCTCGGCTTTGCTAGAATTCGAACTTCGAAAGTTCTTCGGAAGGCGGCGCATGGAGCGCGAAATCAGCCGTCTCAAGGATCACTACATTATCTGCGGCGCGGGCCGCGTGGGCCGCAGCGTCGCGCGCGAGCTCATGCTCGAGCCGGCGCCATTCGTCATCATCGAAAGCAGCGCGGAAAAGGCGCGCTCGCTTCCACGAAGCGTGGCTGATGATGATCGGCGATGCGAGCAAGGAATCAACTCTGCATGAGGCTCAGATCGATCATGCCAAGGGATTGATTGCTGCCGCGAGCACCGACGCGATTAACGTCTACATTATTCTGACGGCACGCAGCTTGAATCCCAAGCTCAAGATCATTGCCCGCGCCAGCGAAGAAGATGCGGAAAAGCATCTGCTCACGGCGGGCGCCGATAGCGTCATCTCCCCGTACAACTTCGCTGGGCGTCGCATCGCGCAGTCGTTTCTGCGGCCGCATGTTCTGGATTTCCTGGATATCGCCACTGCGCGCGAGAGCCGGCTGGGGCTGGAGATCGAAGAAGTGCTGATCGGCGAAGACTCTCCGTTCGCGGGGAAGACGATTGAGACCTCACGCATCCGGCAGGAACTGGGCGTGATCGTGCTCGCGATCAAGGGGCCGGGGCGGACGATGTTCAATCCGTCGCCCGAAGATCGCATCGAGGCGGGAGATCATCTGATCGCCATGGGCGAACCTTCACGTTTGCGCGTGTTGGAAAACAGCGCGGCAGCGAAGAGGTGAAGCGGTCGTTAGTCGATGGTCGTTCGTCGTTGGTTCGTTGGCCCCTGCCCCTCGGGTCATTGCGCCATGGGTTTTCAGGTCAGGTGTTTTATTCGAATTTGATTTTGCTTTTCTCCGTGCCTCTGTGTCTCGGTGGTGAAATGGTTTTATGAAAATTACTTCCGCAGCCGAGATGCGCGAGATTGACCGCATCACCACCGAGAAGTTCGGAGTGCCGTCGCTCGATCTGATGGAGCATGCGGGAACAGCGGTAGCTGAGTTCGCGCTGCAGCATTATCCGAACGCGCAAGAAGATTGGCGTGGTATGTGGCAAAGGAAACAACGGCGGTGATGGATTCGTCGCCGCGCGCAAGCTGCGCGAGGCAGGCAGGGAGGTTCGCGTGCTGTTGCTGGCCGATCCTGCGGAGTTGCGGGGCGATGCCGCGGAGATGTTTCGGCGCATGCAGATTCGAACCGATCGTCGGTGAAGACGACAGAGGAACTGGTTCGAGCGCGGACAAGAGGTATTCGAGCAGCGACTTGTTGCTCGACGCAATTCTCGGCACCGGTTTCAAGTCCGCCGGTGAGAGGTTTGTATGCCGACGCGATTGCGGCAATGAATTCTAGTGGTGCTCCGATCATCGCGGTGGATATACCGTCCGGCGCGGATGCCGACGCGATGGCGTCCGACGCTGCCACGCTTCGCGCGCGAGCCGATGCGCTTGTTACATTTACTGCCCCGCGGCCTGCGCATGTCTTCGCTCAATTGACCACGCTTCGGAGGCCAACTTCTCCACCGAAGTCTCTTGTCATCACGAGCGAGCGTCAGCAAGCGAGGGATCTGCATTTGGCCGAAACAGTCGTTGCGCCAATCGGATCGCCGGATGAGGCGATCGTCTCCAGCCTTGGACTGAACGTGATCACGCCACGCGACTTCGCCGAATTTCTTGCGCCGCGGGAACCCGAAGGTCAGAAGGGCATTTACGGCCATGCTCTTATCGTGGGCGGATCGTTCGGTAAATCGGGAGCTGCGGCGATGGCCGGTGTCGCCTGTTTGCGCTCAGGCGTCGGGCTGGCAACAGTAGCGACGCCGCGATCCGTGCTGTCGACCGTTGCGGGCTATGCGCCGGAGTTGATGACCGAACCTGTCGCCGAATCGGACTCCGGAACGATCACAGCTGAAGCCGTTGCGCAGCTTGATCCGCTTCTGAAAGCGATGAACGTGGTGGCCGTCGGACCGGGCATCTCGCGCAATCCGGAGACAGTATCTTTTGTTCAGCAGTTCGTGCCGCAATGCCCGAAGCCGCTCGTCATTGACGCCGATGGACTCAATGCGTTTGCCGGCAACACGTCGCCGCTGAACGGCAGCAAGAGCTTCCTGGTGTTAACGCCGCATCCGGGTGAGATGGCGCGACTGACCGGGAGAACCGTCAAAGAGGTGCAAGCCGATCGAATCGGAATCGCGCGAACGTTCGCGAAAGAGCACCAATGTGTGCTGGTGCTGAAAGGGCATCGCACGCTGGTCGCAATCCCGGATGGAAGCGTCTGGGTGAATGTCACCGGAAATCCGGGCATGGCCACTGGCGGCGCGGGTGACGTGCTCACCGGCATGACTGCCGGACTTCTCGCGCAGGCGCATGCGATGAAATCACCCGATGCGCAGGTGAAAGCTGTGATCGCCGCAGTCTACCTGCACGGATTGGCCGGAGACGTGGCGCGGGAGCGAATGGGTGAAGCCTCGCTGATCGCCACCGACATTATTGCAGGACTGCCAGAAGCGTTCCGGCGCGCACAGCAGCAACTGCAGAGCGATGCATTTACGCTGAGGTTCCACCGACGCTCAAACGGTCCTCGCCGGCGTTTATCATGTCTGTGGATGGTGCACAACAGACTTCATCACCCGTTCCCCCGAAGAGACGATCGAACTCGGGCGCAAACTCGCCAGCGAATTGCGTCCGCCGCGACTGGTGCTTTTGCGCGGCGATCTCGGCGCAGGCAAAACCACGATCACGAAGGGAATTGCCGAAGCGTTCGACGCTGCCGAACAGGACGACGTCACCAGCCCGACTTTCACCCTGATTCACGAATATCGCGGACCGGAGTTTTCGGTGTATCACATCGATCTATACCGCCTCGACACACAACGCGAGCTAGAGACGCTTGGGCTGGACGAGATCATCGCCGATGAACGCAATCTGGTTCTGATCGAGTGGGGAGAAAAGTTCCCGAGCCTGATGCAGCAGTTTCAGGCGGAGATTGCGATCGAGAGAATTGGTCCGGAGGAAAGAAAGATCAAGTTCAACAGCGCCACGGATAAAACCAATCACCACGGATAAGTCAAAACTCGCTAAAAACCTTCTCTCGAATTATCCGTGAGAATCCGTGAAATCCGTGGCTGAACTTAGAAACCCATCACGTTATAGCCGCAATCCACATAAATCGTGTCGCCTGTGATTGCGCGGCTCATATCCGACGCCAAAAACAATCCGGTCGATCCGACTTCATCCTGTTCCACGTTGCGCTTCAGGGGAGCGCGTTCAGCATGAGCCTTGAGCATATCGCTTAAGCCTCCAATGCCGCGTGCCGCCAGCGTCTTGATCGGTCCTGCGGAGATGGCATTCACGCGGACGCCTTGCTTACCGAGGTCACCTGCAAGATAGCGCACTGCCGCTTCAAGCGCAGCTTTGGCGACTCCCATCACGTTGTAATTGGGAACTACCTTTTCTGCGCCGTAGTACGTCATGGTCATGACGCTGCCGCCTTCGGTCATCAGCGGAGCCGCGGCGCGCGCAACCGCGACGAGTGAATAGCAGCTCACATCGAGAGCAATGCGAAATCCTTCACGCGAGGTCTGAAGAAATTCGCCGCGCAACTCGTTCGCCGGGGCAAATGCCACGCTATGCACCACCGTGTGCAGGGTGCCGTACTTTTCCTTCAGCTGAGCAAATAGATGATCGATCTCTTCGTCGCGCGAGACGTCGCACTGGAAGCTCTCGGCCCCCGGCAAATCGGCAATCAGGTCCGCGGCTTCCTGCGCCAGCCGCTCGTTCTGGTAGGTGATAGCCAAGCGCATACCCGCGCCATGCAGTTGTTTGGCAATGGCCCAGGCAATACTGCGCTTGTTGGCAACACCGAAAACGACCGCGGCTTTTCCGTCGAGACCTAATGACATCTGAGTGCTTCGCCTCCTCACAAGGGAAACAAAGAGAATAACAGTCGTATGAGTGGAGTGACCAGCGGTAGTTGAATGGGGCAGCTCGGGTACCTGGTAGCTATCTGAAACAGGTAGTTCGAACGAGCGACTAGCTGCTAGCTACCCAATCTAGTCTCCTGCCGCCTCGTTGAGCGCGAGGTCGTCCACCTCGATCTTCCTCGTCTCGCCAGAGGCGAACGAACTCAGGCAGGCCAGCAGATACATGCCGGCGATGATCGCGAACGCATAGCTCAGACCAACGCGGTGCGCGACGACGCCAACCAGCAGTCCGAACGCCAGTTGCAGTCCAGTGCCCGCGAAGTAGATACAGTTCTGCACCCGCCCCATGAAGTGCTTGGGAACCGATTCCATCAGATTCGTCGACAGCGCAATGCCGCTGACTCCACGTGCCGATCCGCCCGCCGCATAGAGTGAAACCGCCAGCACCAGCAGCGGCGAGAACGGACACAAGAAGAATGCCGCCGTCAGTACCGCAAAGGAGATCACGACTGCCCGACGCGCTGTTAGACGGCCAATCAGACGAGGCGCATAGAACGCGCTCAGCGAGGCGCCCACGGCCCAGCCAGCGTTCAGCCATCCGTAGCCAACTGCGCCCGCGTGCAGGATGCGTTCGCTCAGCGGCGCGCTGACGATGCCTCCGGTCAGCATGGCGCCGACGAAGAAGGCCCACGCCACTCCCAGCAATAAGAGCGACCGATCACCGCGCAGAAACGCAAAGCCTTCGCGCATCTCGTGCACGTAACGGCTAAACCCAGTGGCAGCGTTCTCCACCGCCTCAGCTGCCTTGTCCACCACCGGCATCACTACGTGCCGTCCCTTTCGTACGAAGAGGTAGCAACTGAACGACACCAGGTAGGTGCTGAAGTCGATGAGCAGGACGCCGCCCAGTCCAATGTGGTTGTAGACGAAGCCGACGAGTGCACCGGCCATGAGCCACCCACCCTGAATTCCTGCCATCAGAAAGCTATTGGAGTGGACGAACTCCGACTCCGGTGTCAACTCCTGTATGAGCGCGGTAATCGTGGGCCAGAAGATCCAGAAGCCGAGCGCTACCAGGATGTTCATCAGGTAGAGCTGCCATATATGGACGCGGTGCAGGAATGCCAGGATCGCGACGGTCAGAATGATGATGCCACGCAAGGCATCGAGCACCATCACCAGGCGGCGCCGATCACCGCGGTCGATGAGCACGCCGGTGAACGGCAACAGCAGCATCGCAGGCAGGGTCTGCAGGACCATCAGCCAGCCGAGCGAGACTTCGCTGTGCGTTGCCTGCAATATGTACCAGGTGACTGCGGCACTGTTCATTCCGCTGCCGAGCATGGAGATGACGTTGGCGGCGAAGACGAAGCGCAGTCCGCGATGGCGAAGAATGTCCCGCATATGGCTTAGATTCCAGACTAACGGCTGCCGGTGCGGTTTTCCAATGGCATGCCGGTTGCTGTCTAAGCTACACAGGGACAGGTACTTCGGTCATGGGGACCGCTGATGGTAGCACGCGTATAATCTGCCGATCTTGAGTCAGGGGAGAGGTTTGCCGACATTGCGGCACAACTCGGGGAAGATTGCCTGCGCGCTGTTGCTCGCCGGAGCCGCGCTCGCCGCGGAACGAGCGATCGTTCAGCCTGCGGTCGGGCATCCGACGCAGAAGCCCGCGGGACAGGTGTTCTACAACGGCAAGCTGGTGCGCTTCGAGATCCAGACGCCTGGCGTTGGTGAGCGCAAGCTGGTTGTTGGACCTTGGCAGATGGGGCCGAAGATCTCGTCTGGAAAGCCGTCCGACCATCGCCCGAACCTGTACTTCGTTTCGCCCGGCAAGCAGGATCACGTTGAAGGCTGGAGCGATTACGATCACAACGAGATCATCAGCGGCATTCCGAAAGATCAGCCGACGAATTGGGACGTTTACCTGGCCATCGTGCTCGATCCCGCACTGCAGAAGGATTTCCAGAACGAGAGCGAACTGTTGACGGAAGCGCAGCAGTCGTTCCGTCCGAACGATCTGTTCGAGTTTGAGGACATTCCGGGCGAGGGCTTCCTGCGCACCTTCCTTAAGATCGACTCGGTGCATGGACTCGATCGCTTCCGCCACAAGAACGGACAGCTGCCGCGGCTGATTATCGTGCCATCGGGATTCGTGGTGCGTGCCACCGCTGTCGATCCGAATCCTGCTGGGAATCCCTAGTCCGGCGCGGAAATCCAACCACAAATTGTGATTCTGATCCTTGCGAAGGATGCCTGCTCGCCGTAACATGCCCGCGTGAATACAACGGAGGAATTTGCCATGAAATCCTGGCGAAGCCTGGTTCTGTTGACGTTGATAGTGCTCGCGAGCGTGGCATTGCTCGCGCAGACCAAGATCTCGATTCCGGCGGGAACGCCGGAAGACAAGGCGCTGAACGCGGTCTCCGGCGAGACTGACGCGCAAAAGAAGATTTCCATGCTGGAAGAATTTGTCCAGACCTACAGCAGCAATCCCGCGGCGGTTGCGTACGGCAACTGGCAGCTGGCGCAGCAATACGCGGCTAGCGATCCCGCAAAAGCTATGTCGTATAACGACAAAGCGCTGGCTGCGATGCCCGATGTGCTCGACATCATCCAGTCGCAGGTCGAACTGTCGCAGCAGTTGAAGGACACAACCAAAGTCGTGGACTACGCTGTGCGCGGCGCCAAAATCATCAATGGCCTGCAAGGCGCAGAAAAAGATGCCGCCCAGACGACCTACGGGTTTCTCGACGCCTCCGCTTATAACGCCGTCGTAGGCGATCCGGATCCCAAGCACCGGATGGCCCAGATCGCAATCTATTCGAAGGCTTTTGCCGGCAGTCCCAACGCCAAGAATGCAAACCTCGTGGCCGTCGAGTCCCTGGCCGAAATGAATGATACGGCCAAGCTCTCGGAATTCGGCGAAAAGGCGCTGGCCGCCGATCCGAATAACATGGGACTGCTCACGCTGCTGGCGAACGCCTACGTGGAAGATCCCAAGCCCACCTACGTCGCCAAGGGCGCCGCCTATGCACGCAAACTGATCGAACTGGCGAAGGCGGATTCGAGTCCGAATGCGAGAGTCACTGAAGGATTTGGGCACGAGATCCTCGGCTACTCGCTGCTCCGCGAAGACAAGACGGCGCCGGCGATCGCTGAATTGAAGGTCGCGGCCTCAATGGTAAAGAGCGATCCGGTGAAGTCGTCGATCACGCTCTACCGACTGGGCTATGCGTATGCCAAGTCCAACCAGATGGCGCAGGCGAAAGAGATCCTCACGGAAGCGGCGAGCGTAGAAGGGCCGTTCCAGCAATCGTCGAAAGACTTGCTGCTCAAGGTAGGCAAGCCACGAGCAGCGAAGTAGCTCGTCAGTCAGTCTGACAGTTCATCGCTCATCAGTCCACTCAGTTATTATCGGGTCTATAAGCCTGGGCTAAAAGCCCAGGCTTTTTAATTCCAGATGGCGAATCCTGCATTTCTGCGATGATCGTCGCCGCAACTCAGCTGTCGAACAGATCATTCGTGTTGAGCTTCTCTGCTCTGGTGGAACACGATACGTTTGCCCTAGGAGAGGAATCCGATACATTCTCCAGCTCGCGATTCTTGGGGAGATTTCGTGAGCCGCGTCACATAATTGTTCCGTCCGGGCCTGTACGTTGAGCATAACGGCCCTATACTTCATTCAAGCTGATTTACTTATGCCCGCAAAGATACTGACGATGAACCATGAATACCGAAGCGTGGCTCAAGAGATTCTTCAACTGGAGACTCTCATCACGAACATCGAGTATCTACTCATGATGCAGGGAGTCTCCGATGAACAGAGGCTGACGACTGCGTCCGCTGCTGATGGAAGCGCATGCGGAGTTGATGTCGAAGTACGAAATCTTCGAACTTCCGCAAAGCGCCTGACAGGAATTTCTGTCCTCATGTGGGCTCTGCCTCCGAAGTTCGGGTAACATCTTGTAATCTCAACTTGCGAGGCGCCTACATGGCTAAAGGGTACTGGATTGCTTTTTACCGCTCAGTTTCCAATGCAACTGCTCTCGGCGAATATGCAAAGCTGGCCGGGCCGGCGATTGAAGCCAGGGGAGGCCGTATTCTGTGCCGCGGGGTGGCGGTGAAGGCTCACGAAGCGGGAATCAAAGAGCGCTCGGTGGTAATCGAGTTCGACTCGGTCGAGAAGGCGATCGCCGCGTACGAGAGTCCGGAATACCAGGCCATAAAGAAACTGCTGGAGGGCGCCGTGGAGCGCGACGTGCGTTTTCTGGAAGGCTCCTGACGGGCGCCAAAGTTTACTGATCGATAACCCCTCCCCCTCCCCCTGCGTGCGGCAAACAAAGCCACTTACGAGGTAGTGCGTCTGTACATCCGGCATAACAAAGGACTTAAGGCATCTCTCCGGGAAAACAAAGGACTTAGCTCAGTTTTCAGTCGGTAGTTGTCAGTTGTTAGAGACTCGCTCCTGTTGTTTTGAATATCTGTCTTAGCTGATTGATATTGGTATTATAGAGATATATTGCAAGTAGATAATATTAAAAACGGCGAAGGAAGGAAAGGTGAGTGCAGGAACGGGAAGGGGATGGGAGGCGCTGCGGATTCAATGCGTGGGCGCACTGTCGCAGTTGGATTTATCTGATACACTCGCGCCGCATTTCTAACAACTTAAGGTTTATTTGCAGCCCAAGATCGGAGGGGATTATGAAACGCGCCACGAGTGTGTTCTGTATCTTTCTACTGCTTTGCCTCTCAGTTCTGGCCCAACAACCGGCTTCACCGGCGTCAGGAGCGCCGAAAGATGCTGCGACGGTGCAGACGCCCAAACCTGCGCCAACGGGACCGACGCTCGAGGACGGCACTCCGGTGAAGCTCCGAATTTCGCAAACAGTTTCATCCGCGGATGCACACGTGGGACAAACCGTAGATTTTGAAGTGCTGGAAGAAGTGAAAGTCAACGACGTGGTGGTGGTTCCGAAGGGCGGCGTAGCCTGGGCGACTGTGACCGTGGCCGAGTCGAAGAAGCGAATGGGACGTGGCGGCAAACTCGATATGAATATCGATTCGGTCCGGTTAGTTGACGGAGAGAAAGTTGCGTTGCGGGCGGTCAAAGGAGGTAAGGGTGGTGGTCATGTAGGCGCGATGACAGGCGCGATGGTCGCGACTGGAATCGTGTTCTTCCCGGCGGCTCCGCTGTTCCTGTTCATGCATGGAAAAGACATCACGATCCCCAAAGGAACTGAGATCACGGCATTCGTGAATGGAGACGTGCCACTCGATCTGGCGAAGTTTCGGCCAACTGATTCAGCCGGTTCGATTGCCGAAGCGGCAGCAGCACAGGAGACGTTGGAGTTCAGCTCGAATCCCGCGGGGGCTGACATCGAGGTGGATGGCAGCTTTGTGGGAACTACGCCGTCTTCGATCGCCATAGCCCCGGGGGATCATGCCATTACGATCCGAAAAAGTGGTTACAAAACCTGGGAACGCAAGATGAAGACGAGCAGCGGAAACGTGAAAGTGGTTGCGGATCTGGAGCAGGAGACAAAGGCAGAAGCGGTGAAACCGGAACCGGTGAATGGAGACGCTGCGAAGAAAGAGTAGTTGTTCTTGGATGAGCGCGGGCGAGGGCACCCGCGCATCCAACCCTCGTTTCATTTCATAGTAGGTCAACATCATCGCCTTCCCACCCAACGCAAAAGAAGCGTAGGGTGGGGCACCCACCGTTCTTCTGACTACCCAAAACTCACGTAGGAAGATGGATTCCGCTTCTCGAAGCGAAGCGTCACCATAACTCGTGGATGATGGGCGTATTTGCAACGGTGCGGTGCTTGTGCGGCCAGGCGTGAGAATGAGAAGCGCTGGCCGTGCGAGTGGCGGCCGCGGGCTATTCGACTCGGCCGTTCGGTCCTTCGACTTCGCTCAGGATTTCGGCATAGGGCACACGCCCTCTAAGCGCCTCAACCTCGCTCAACATGACAGCGTGAAGGGTGTTGCCTTGATCCCACCCAACGCAAAAGAGGCGTAGGGTGGGGCACCCAATCTTTCTCACTTCCGCGAAATCAAATACAGAGATGGATTCCGCTTCGCGAAGCTCAGCGTCACCATGACCTCGTGGACGGGTGACGCGGTTATGGCGGTGGGAAGTTATCCAGAAAGAGCATTCGGATACAATTCCAGAGTTCTCGATCACCAAACCTCGATCCTGGGAGCGCAGATCCATTCGATGGCTCATAAATTCAAAACCAAGTTGTTTGGCGAGGCCGGTTCCGAAGTCGCCGCATTCAAACCGCCGTTCTATGTTCCGGCGACACTCGGTCGTAAAGGACGAATACCGGTGAAAGGCACGATCAACGGATTTCCATTCCGATCGTCGCTGATGAATATGGGCGACGGCCACATGATGGTAGTGAATGCGCAGCTCCGCGCCGGCGCGCAGTGCAAAGCCGGTGACATGGTCGAGGTCGTTCTCGAACTGGATGAGGAGCCACGCACGGTGACGGTGCCACCCTATCTGAAGAAGATCATCCACGCGGATGAGAAGACAAAAGCGGCGTGGGCGAAGCTGAGCTTCACTCATCAGAAGGAATATGTCCGCGAGATCGAAGAGGCGAAGCGTCCGGAGACGCGCGAGAAGCGCATCGCACAGATGATGGAGAATCTGAGGACGGGAACGAGGAAGAAATAGGTAATTGGTAATAGGTGATTTGTAATTGGTAAGCAATTTTCCCCGCTCCGCTAAATTCAAATACGCAGACCACAGGCCTGAGAGGCTGAAGCCTGCGCCGTAGACGCAGCGATTGCGGGGTGTTTCGACTCGGCCGTTCGGCCTCGCTCAACATGACAAGTGAAAATAAGGATGTTCGCGTCGGCGCTTTGGGCGTGCTTTGCACGCGCGCCGGTCGCTCACCCAGATCCTTCGCTCGCAGTAAAGCCGCTCGCTCGAGGATGACAGGACGCAGAGAGTTCGCATTGATCAATGCGAAACGGGCGCTGCGAGTTCCAACAAGTCTTGTTCTGTCGCAACCGGCGCAAGCACAGCGGCGGGAGTGGCAACTGGCTCGGGAGTAAGGCGTGGTAGCTTTACGTCCCACGCGAGGCCAA
Organism: Terriglobia bacterium; assembly: GCA_963724985.1. Taxonomy (GTDB): domain Bacteria; phylum Acidobacteriota; class Terriglobia; order Terriglobales; family Acidobacteriaceae; genus JAJPJE01. Next base: position 35,143 of record CAVRWV010000024.1, read on the forward strand.
GTGCCTGCAGAACGCGGATGCCGTACCAGTTCATATCGATCTCGTACCAGGCGAGTCCATGACGAGCCGACACCGGATGCGCATGATGATTGTTATGCCAGCCTTCGCCGAAGGTGAGCATCGCGATCCAGAAATTGTTGGTGGAGTTGTCGCTGGTGACGAATCGCCGCGATCCCCACATGTGCGTGCCGGAGTTCACCAGGTAAGTGGCGTGCAGTCCGAAAACGATGCGGAAGCAGATGCACCAGAGCACGTAGGGCCATCCGCCGAGAACCAGCAGCACGACCGCGAGCGTCGCCAGCGGAACCCAGTGCCATTCGCTGATCCATTTGTGAAAGCGATCTTTGCGGAGCTCGGGCACATAGGGCAGTAGTTCGACGGAGCGATTGTGATTGGCGTCGCCGGTGATGATCCAGCCAACGTGCGCCCAGAAGCCGCCATCGTGCGGTGAATGCGGATCGCCTTCCTTATCCGACCGCTGATGATGGATGCGATGGGTAGCGACCCAGCCGATCGGCCCACCCTGCAAGGCGAGACTGGCGCAGATGGTCAGGAAATATTCGATCCATTTGGGCGTCTTGTATCCGCGATGCGTAAGCAGGCGATGATAGCCCATGCCGATGCCAAGGGAATTCACGATCCACCAAAGCAGAATGCTTAACGCAAGCGCCTTCCAGCTGAAAAAGAAGAGCGCGACGATGGCGCCGATGTGGAGGATTGCCAGAAAGAAAAAGATGACTGGATTAACGGGCTGGGTAAAAGTGCGGTCGCGTCGAAAAAAGTTCACCAGAGGCTTTCTAAAACAACAGACAACATTCGAACACAGGCCGTCGCTGGCTTTTGTAATAGCTGTGTAATTTCAGTCCGGATAGGTAATTAGGTAATTGGAAATTGAAGAACAGAAGAACCGAAAGTTGAAAAGCTGAACTGACTGAAGATTCGAAAGACTAAGAACTGAAAGACTGAAAGACTGAAAGACTGAAGATGATTAGTGCTTGATCAATTCGTCGGAGAGCAGGCGAGCTTTGTAGGCGAGATTGTAAGCACGCTCGAAATCTTTTTCATCGAGTGCAGTGCGCGACTGCTGCATGTAGCTGCGGATATGCTGGATCATGGCCTGTTCGTCGGTGTTGAGCGAACGGTTCAGAGTCTTCAGGTTGTTCTCCGTTGTATCGAGCAACTGAGTGGTATTGAGCTGCTGGTGGAGAGCTTCCTGGGGATTATTGGTTGCCGTTAGCTGCGTGTCCTCGGCGGGACGTTGCGCCTGGGGTGCTGGCGTACTCTGAGCCGTGGTGGGGGGCTGCTGCGGCTTCTTGGCAACATGCGTATGTTTTTTCACCGGAGGCTTTTCTTCGGTGGTGGGAAGGTTCGCAGGTTGCGGGCGATTCGGTTCGGGTGTTGCGGTTGGCGGCGGGAGGGGTTCCGGAAGCGGGAGAATAATGCTGGGGACCTGAGCCTGCGGCGGCGGCAGCACGGGTTTCTTCTTCTTGCAGGCGGAAAGTCCGCCTAGCGTGACCAGAAGGAGGAGAAACGAGATAAAGGGCCGAATTCGCACGCTCAATTTGTAGTTCATTGCAGAATTAAGTTCAACTTCCTAACCTAACTTTGACCTTCTGCCGCTTGGGCATTGGCGGCCAGATTAACCTGGGGGATCTCAGTACTTCCCGCTATAGGCAGGCGAAGATGAAAAGTTGTGCCGCTCCCGTTGCGGGATTCGAAATCGATGGATCCGTTGTGTAACTGCATCACCCGGTAGGTCATGGCGAGGCCGATGCCGCTGCCACCCTTTTTCGTGGTGAAGTAGAGATTAAAGATTTTATCGCGAATATCAGGGGGAACGCCTTGTCCCTGATCCTGGACGCTTACTTCGATGGCATCGCCGTCGCGTCCGGCAACTACCTTGAGCTGGCCGCCGTTAGGCATGGATTGCACGCCATTGATGACGACGTTGAGCAAGGCCTGCTTGATGAGATCGGAGTCGATGCGAACGGTAAGCTGCTCGGGCGCGATCTGCCGAACGATTTGCACGCCGTGCTGCGACGCGTCGGGGATGGCGAGCAAGACAACATCTTCGAGCGTGCGGCGCAGGTCGGTTTCGGCGAGACGGAGCTCGACGGGACGAGTGAAGTCGACGAGCGTCTGCACGACACGGTCGAGACGCTTGATCTCGCTGGCGATGACGTCGAGGTGGCGGAGCGAGTCGGGCTCGAGCATGGGCAGCTTTTCGCGCAGCACTTCGAGGTGAAGCACGATAGCGTTGATCGGATTCTTCACCTCGTGGGCGACGCCTGAGGTGAGTCGTCCGATGGCGGCGAGGCGGCGCGAGAGCTCGATCTCGTCTTCGATCTTGCGAACGGATTCGGTGTCGCGCATGGTGAGCAGCGCACCGATGCGCTCGCCGCGCTCCTCGATGAAATCGAGTGAAACCTGTATGCGGCGGCCGGTATCGGTTTCCACTTCGAGCTGATCCATGGGCTCGTGATACTGGAAGCAGTGGAGTACGAGCTGGCCGAGACGCGAGGAGCGGTTGAAGATCTCGTTGACCTGGTGTCCGAGTATGTCGGCGCGCGCCTGTCCGACGAAGCGCTCAGCGCTGGCGCTGACGAGCACGACGCGCCAATCGCGAGTGAAGAGCATCAGGCCATCTTCGAGGTTGGCCATGATCTGATCGAGGTTCTCTTTCAGGGCCGAGAAGACTTCCTTCACGTCGCGCATCTGGCGCCCGAGTCGATCGATCTTGTTGGTAACGACACCGTATTCGTCGGTACGTTGCTGCTCGGGCGCACTTTCGGCAGGGACCTCGATTTCGCCGGCAGTCATTCGGTCAAGACGAGCTCCGATGGCTTGCAACGGGCGTAGAGCGAGATTCGAGAGCGAAGCCGCGAGTAAGAACGAGATAGGAATCGCTATGGCGGCAAGGGTGAACGAGCGATTGAGCAGCGTCTGGAGCTCACTCTTCAGAAAGACAGTGGAAACGCCGACGCGAATCTGACCAAAAGGCTGGCCGCCGCGTTCAAGCGGGAGATGCACGTCGTAAACGCGCGGGCGTCCATAAACGACGCCAAGCTGGCGCCAGAAGCCACCGTAGCGGACGGTGAGGAAGTCGACACGTCCCTTCAGCGGCTTGCCCTGGAAATCAGGATCGGAGTGAGCTACGGCGACGCCGTGAAGATCGACGATGGAGACGTCGTAGATGGTGGGCGAATAGCCGACGACGGATTGCAGCAGCGACTTCAATCCGGGATCCGATTGCAGGCTATTGGAGATGAGCTTCTGCGGGTCATCAGCGACTGGTGGAAGCAGCTGGTTGGCGGGGTTGCTGGGGTCACGCAGTGCGTTGCTCGCGAAGAGGTAGACCTGGTGAGCGATGAAGTCGCCGTCCTGATAAGCCTCGGTCATCCCCTGCTTGAGCACCTGAGCAACGTAGACATAAGAAAGAAAGGTAACCAGGGCCAGCACCAAAGCACTGATGGCGAGCACGAGCTTGGTCTTTAGCTGAAACCTTGGTTGCATGAGTTGATTCGGAAGGGCTCCGTACCATGATACGCGAATCAGAACTGGAAATTCGCGCTCGTAGCCGAAAGCACCCTTATGTTTTTGTCCCACAGTTGCGCGGACCACGTCCGGCGAGAGCCGGTTTCAGGGCCAGATGCTTATTCTCCGGCGACGCCCACTTGTGTTCCATATTCCTTGAGCTTGTTGTGAAGCGTCTTCAGGCTGATTCCGAGGATCTCCGCGGCTCGCGTCTTGTTGTTATTCGTAGATTCCAGCGTTTTCAGGATCAGAAGCTTTTCGGCTTCGCCTACGGTGGTACCCACGCCCAGCCTGACCGCATTGGCCTCAAGCACCGGCGGACGCGTTATCACCTGTCCGAATCCCGGGGGAAGATGTTTGGTTTCGATCATCGAGCCTTCGCAGACGATAATTGCGCGCTCCAGCACGTTGCGGAGTTCGCGCACATTGCCCGGCCACGAGTAGTTGCTGAAAACGTTCATCACCGCTTCGCTGATCATGGAGACGTTTCGGCTGTGCTTCTCGTTGATATCCGACATCAGGGATTTCACGAGATCGCCGAGGTCTTCCTTGTGATCGCGAAGAGGTGGGATCAGAATGTTGAAGACATTGAGCCGGTAATAGAGATCGCCACGCAGTTCGCCCTTGGCAACCGCTTCTTCGGGAATTTTGTTGGTGGCGGCGACGACGCGTACGTCTACCGAAGTTTCCACTTTGCTGCCCAGACGCCGCAGCTTGCGATCTTCCAGTACGCGCAGCAGTTTGGCCTGTGTGCCGACAGGCATTTCGCCGATTTCATCGAGAAGGAGAGTGCCTCCCTCGGCGAGTTCGAAGCAGCCGACGCGGCGCTCGAGCGCGCCGGTGAAAGCGCCTTTTTCGTGGCCGAAGATTTCACTCTCGATCAGTGTTTCGGGGATGGCGGCGCAGTTGATCGCGACGAAGGGACGCAGCTTGCGCGGGCTGTATTCGTGAATGGTGCGCGCGACTAACTCCTTGCCGGTACCGCTCTCTCCGGTGATTAGGACGGAGGCGGTGCTGGGCGCGACCATTTCGATGAGATGAAAGATCTCCTGCATTTTTCTGGAGGCGCCAACCATGGGTCCCAGATAGCCGGTGTCGCGCAATTTGCGGCGAGTGGCTTCGAGCTCGACTTCGGTTCCACGCTGGCGAGTAGCGTTCTGCAAGATGGTGCGAAGACGAGTGGTATTGACGGGCTTCTCGACGAAATCGTAGGCGCCGATTTTCATAGCCTGCACGGCGGAATCAACGCTGCCCTGAGCGGTCATCACGACGACAGCGATGGCTTGGGGCTGCTCGGCAATGTGCTGCAGCAACTCCATGCCATCCATGCGGGGCATCTTGAGGTCGGTGACCACAACCAAAGGGGAGAAGGCGACGATCTTCTCCAGGGCTTCCATGCCATCGCATGCGGTTTCAGTTCGGTACCCCCAGGCAGAAACCAGCTCTGCCATGCCGGAGCGTTCGTTTTCTTCGTCTTCGACGATGAGGATTTTCTCTTGCGCCATGTGCGTTCATCCCATTGTCGTGGTTCTCACGGTGTACCGCAACCGGGGGAATAGCTGAAAGTGCGTAATGTTGCGGAAGTTTGCGAAAGATTGTTCGTTTGATCCCAACCCGCCAGCATCTTGCGCATCGAATTGTTTGTTCTTTGTGATTTGCGGGCAACCTAAGGCTAGATTTTGCTAGGTGCCGAAACGGGATTTTTCTAGGTTAAAGCGCTGAAATTGGTGAGTAGACTGCGCGAGAATAGCTGGCTGTCCAATTCGGAACAGTTAAACGGCTTAAAAATCATTCATTTGGGAGCATGTTTGCGCTACAATCGCGATGATCTGCGAGAGTGGACTCCCAATCTCTCGCGCATTTCAAATTAGTAGTTGCAGTCAGTCCTGTTGGTCTTTGAATTCCGGAGGATTTACATGTCACTACGCAAGAAAACTTTCGGCCTGTTTTTGTCAGTGCTGGCCATTGGACTTTTAATGTCCTCCGCTGCGCTGGCGCAAGAAAACACGCCCAAGGTGGATATTTTCACCGGGTATTCGTGGTACTCGCCCGGCGCGACGATTACTGGAATCAATCTCAACTCCAACGATAAAGGTGGAGTTGGTAGTTTCGCTTACAACTTCTCTAAGTACGTAGCCGCCGAAGTGTCTGGCGGAGCGCATACGGACAACAACAACAATTCATACTTCATTGGCGCTGGACCGCGTTTGACCCTGCGGAATCCCCAGTTTCAGCCATTTCTGCACGGCCTTGTAGGGATGCAGCATTTGAATTTCGATCCGCTGGGCGAAAGCAATAATGGCGTCGCGATCAAGGTCGGCGGCGGCTTCGACATGCCCCTATGGAAACACGTGGGCATTCGCCTGATCGAAGCGGACTACGTCTACTCGCATCAGAATTTCTTTCCGAATGGAACCGTGAACCCGAGCGGCGCGGAAATCTCGGGCGGCTTGATGTGGTATTTCGGCGGCGCGCCGCCGCTACCGCCAATGGCAGCCTCATGCTCGGTGCAGCCGACGGCAGTGCTGGCCGGCGAGCCCGTTACCGCGAATGCCAATGTCACGAACATTCCTCCGAAGCACAGCGTGACGTATGACTGGAAGACGACTGGTGGAAAGCTTGCGCCGAAAGATGCCGCAGCAACCATCGATACGACCGGTCTGGCTCCGGGGCAGTACACGGTGACCTCGACCGCGACCGATCCGAAGGCGAAGAAGAATTCGGTACCGGCAACGTGCAATGCGCAGTTCACCATCAACGAGCCTCCGAAGCACCCACCGACACTGAGCTGCTCGGCAAATCCGGCGACAGTGAAGTCGGGTGAACCGGCGACGATTACGGCGACGGGCGAAAATCCGGACAATCGTCCTCTGACGTACAGCTACACCGCGACGGCAGGGCGTGTCTCCGGTACAGGAACGACGGCCACGCTGGACACCGCAGGTGCACCGGCTGGACCGATCACGGTTACAGGAACTGTAACCGACGATCGTGGCTTGTCGGCGACTTGCAATGCGTCGGTGAACGTGGAAGTTCCGCCGCCACCACCGCAGGCCAGCAAGATCGGCGAATGCGACTTCCCGAACACCAAGAAGCCGTGGCGCGTCGACAACACCTGCAAGGCAGTTCTGGATGACGTAGCTCTGCAACTGCAGCGCGATCCGAACGCGACCCTGGTAATCGTTGGTCAACAGGCACCCGAAGAGAAGAAGCCCACGCTCTCAGCCGAGCGCGCGGTGAACTCGAAGGCTTACCTGTCGAGCGGCGAAGCCAAGCAAGCGATCGACGCTCCCCGTATGCAAACGCGTACCGGGAACGAAGGCACGACAAAGGTTGATTTCTACATCGTGCCTCAGGGCGCCACATTCGCGGGCGAGGGAACGCAGCCTGTGGATGAGTCGCAGGTCAAGGCCCAGGGACGGGCACCAGCACCGGCTCCGAAGAAGCACAAGAAGCCGGCAGCAGCTGCTCCTCCACAGTAACGTTTTCAAGTAGTTAACCTTTGGCCGATCGGTCATGACCGATCGGCCTTTGTTTTTTTGGTTCGGGACGATCAGAATCTCTGCGCGACGGTTTAAAGTGCATCTGAAGGGATACACCCGGATTGTTGCTTTCCCCGGCAACCATCGAGGGGTCCCTGGGAGGAAAGATCTACCGTGTTAAGGGGCAAACTGGAACGCTGGCTACGGATCTTCGTAGTGATTCTTGGGGTAGTCGCGCTGACGCAGGCGGCTATGGCTCAGCAACAATGGATACCGCTCGGGCCCGATGGTGGTGATGCCCGCAGCCTTACGCATGATCCTGCGAATCCGGATCGCATTTTTCTCGGAACCAGTTCTGGATGGTTGTATCTTTCGACCAATAGCGGCGCTTCGTGGTCGCGGTTCGCGCACCTGGGAACCGGAGAATACGTTCTCGATCACGTTGCGATCGATCCAAGCAATTCACAGACGATGTATGCAGCTGCCTGGAGCGCTGAAAAAGTAGGCGGTGATCTTTTCAAGACGACTGATGGCGGCAAGACCTGGAACGCACTCCAGGGAATGCATGGCAAGTCGATTCGCGCGATGGCACTGGCGCCTTCCGATCCGAAAGTGATCGTAGCCGGCGCCCTGGATGGTGTTTTCCGCAGCAACGATGGCGGTAATTCGTGGCAGCAGATTTCTCCTCCGAATCACGCAGAAATCAAGAACATCGAGTCCATCGCTGTCGATCCGCAGAACCCGGATGTGGTCTACGCGGGCACGTGGCATTTGCCCTGGAAGACTCCGGATGGCGGCAAGAACTGGGAGCACATTAAGAATGGCGTGATCGATGATTCCGATGTGTTCTCGATCATTGTCGATCCGAAAGCTCCGTCCGTTGTTTATGCCAGCGCTTGCTCGGGTATCTACAAGAGCGAGAACGGTGGCGATCTGTTCAAGAAGGCGCAGGGAATTCCGTTCTCAGCGCGCCGCACTCGCGTATTGCATCAGGATCCTGTGAACAGCAACATCGTGTACGCAGGAACGACCGAAGGCTTGTGGCGTACGACTGATTCCGGCAAGAGCTGGAAGCAGATCACGGGACCGGAAGTAGTTGTGAACGACGTTCTGATCGATCCGCGCAACGATGCGAAAATCATGGTTGCTACCGATCGCATGGGCGTTCTGGTGAGCAGCAACAATGGCAGCAGCTTCGAAGCGACGAATCGTGGATTCTCACATCGCAAGGTAAGCTCGGTAGTAGCAGATCGCTTCGATCCTTCCACGCTGTATGTCGGCCTGATCAACAACCAGGAGTTCGGTGGCGTGTTTGTTTCGCACGACAGCGGACGTAACTGGGAGTCGATGAGCAAAGGTCTGCAGGGACGCGACGTGTTCTGGCTCGAACAGCCGGAGACGGGCGCGCTGGTTGCCGGAACGAATCGCGGAATCTTCCGCATGGCCAAGGGCGAGCACGAGTGGGAGCCGATCAACGTGGCTCTCGAAGAAAAGACTGTGCGCGTGAAGGTGGTACCGACGCCTGGCGCGAAATTGAAACGCACGTCGACTGCCGGTACCTACGTGAATAAGCAAGAGTGGGTACGGTCAGAAATCGGCGGACGTGTTTCGCAGTTGAAACTCGAAGGCAAGCACTGGTATGCAGCAACCGCAAGCGGTCTGTATCGGAGCATCGACAAAGGCCACAGCTGGACGGGTGGTCCGGTGCTCGGGTTCAAAGACTTCCTTGCGGTAGATGGAATCGATAACAACGTAATCGCAGCTGATCTGGATCACGTCGTAATTTCCAGTGACGCGGGCAATACATGGAACTCGGCGAAGGTACCGCAATTCAGCGGAGCCATCACACGAGTTGCTATCGAGCCGAACCACACGTACTGGATACTCACTCGAATTGGCGCATTCCGCAGCAAGGACAGCGGCAATTCGTGGGAGCACGTGATGGTTGGCACACCCGCGGCGAATGTCACGTACATCAGTTACGATCGCGACAGCAAGCAACTGCTGGCAGTGGGAAATCCGCGTACGCTGGTCTATACCAGCACCGATGGCGGAGACAACTGGAAGCAGGCGCCGCAATCGATGTGGCCGGTTCGCCACGTGGCTATGATTCATGGCCGCCTGGTGGGATTGACCGACTTCGACGGCGTGATTGCTGAGTCGGCTTTCGACGGCGGCGCAAAAACAATGAACGCCGGCGGTGGAGTTAACTAGTCAGCTTTACGACTGAACTGAAACGGAGGCCTGCGGGCCTCCGTTTTCATTTGTGCGCGAAAGCCGGCGCCGTTTGCGAACCCCTTCGCAATCGGATTATTTACGTCTTAGCGCGATGTTCCGATTTGGAACCGAGAATTTCGGAATGAAAGAAGAATAGTGGTCCCACGATGCGAGACTGTGGTAGCTCGTCCGCTTTAACCATCCGAACACATTTCAGCGCGAAAAATCGAAGGTTTGAGTTCCGAAAAGACCTGTGCTGGCCCTTGATTTGCGCG